>JAIEPE010000019.1 GCA_019749915.1 Alphaproteobacteria bacterium
AGTTTACGGAGGGCTTGCTGGAAAATACGGACATGATCGCTGCTGTTGGTGAGAACATTGACCGCGAGAAGATTTTTGCGTCCGCTTCTTATCAACAACAGGAAGAACAACTGCTTCATCTTGGGGAAAATTTGTCTCAACGGCAGACAAAAACTGTTTCAGAAGAGCTGGTTTTAAAGGCCATTGAACATCGCGAAGAAGAGCTTGGTTTTGCTTTGTCTGAGGAACAAAGAGGGGCCATCTCCCATCTCTGTTCTGGCCCTGATATTTGCATTCTCAATGGTAAAGCCGGCACTGGTAAAACAACTCTCCTGAAGGCTGTCGCTGAAGCCTATGGAGAAGCTGGCTATGAGGTCTTGGGCACCTCTTTTCAAGGAAAAGTTGTTGATATCATGGAGCAAGAAATTGGCATTCCTTGTCGAACTCTCGACAGCTTTATCTATGCCTGGAATAAGCACAAGACACAAAAGGAGTTAGTTGAAAGTGGCAAGCTTTGGGGACGGCCTTACATCTATGCCTTTAATAGAATGAAGGAAACAGAGAAATCTCGGTTCACCGAGAAAAATGTGATCATTGTTGACGAAGCCAACATGATTGGAGGGGGACTCTGGGAGCCTTTCTTAAAAGAAGCTGTGGAGAAAGGTGCCAAGGTCCTTATTGTGCAAGACCCTGCCCAGATTAAGTCTCGAGATCCGGGGGATTATGGCCGCCTTTTTGCAGAACGATATGGTTTTGCTGAAACAACGGAAGTCGTGCGTCAGAGAGTGGGGTGGCAGCGGGAGTGCTCAAAATACCTCAACGACCATGAGGTCTTGGATGGTCTTAAACCTTATTATGATAAGGGCCATTTGACCTGGTTTAATAACAGGGAGCAAGTCACCCATGCTCTTGCTACATCTTATGTCAAAGACCAGCTAGAAAACCCCGATCAAACCCGTATTGCCCTTGCTTATCGGAATACGGAAGTTCATGACCTTAACCAAGCGATCCGTCATGTTCTTCAAGAGCATGGTCAGCTTCAGGAGACCTTCCAACTTCATGGACAAGAGTACGCCATTGGGGACAGGATTCGCTTTACCCAAAATGACAACCATGGACAGTTTGTACAAAATCTCCAGAGGGAAGATACATCCAAGGGCGTCAAGAACGGAACCTTTGGGACCATTGAATCTTATGACGAAAGATCTGCAACTCTTACCGTAAGGCTCGAGAACAACAGACTCGTCTGTAACAGACGCGTCTGTTTTAATGCAGATGAGTACACGACCATCACTCATGGATATGCCATGGGAGTTCATAAGTCAGAAGGCGGAACTTTTGACAAGAGCTTTTTATCGCTCGATCCTCTTCTCGATCCCCATACCTTTCTTGTTTCCATGACCCGTCATCGCCAGGATATTCAGATCTATATTAACCGGGAGCAGTTTATTGACTTCAAAGACGTTGTAGATCAGATTGGACGCGTCTTTCTGAAGGAAACGATTCAGGATTATCAGATTGCCGAAGACCAGAAACCTTACTTTGATCGCGTTCAACAATACAAGGATCTGCTCGTTGAAGGCGTAAATCTACGGGAAGAGATTGAAGGAGCCCTTGATCAAAAGACGCCCCTTTATAAGCATCCCTCCTACCCTGCGTATCAAATGTGCTTTGAGGAGAAGAAGAGGGTGGCGAGCACCATCCTGGAGGACTGGAAGTCTCATGCGTCCTACACACGCCTTGCAGGCCTTCGGAAAGATGTGCTTGAAGTGGAAGCTGGCTTTCGTCCTCGTCTTCTCTCTGACCTTGAATATCGGGCTTCTATTCAAGTTCAGGGGTATATGGATATTGCTCTTAAAACCAGAACGCTTTGGAAGGAAATATGTCAAACTCATTCAGGCGCTTTGAGTGCATCTCACCATTGCTATGAGGACTATAAAATCCTTAAAACAGAGCGGGATTCCCTGGCATTCGTGTTCCAGGAAAACCAACGTCTTTATGCGCCCTTCTTTAGGGTTACCAAGGCTTGTTCTCGAGTCCCATCGAGGAATGATGGAGAGATAAAAGATTTCTGGGGTGACGTTATCACCAATGACTCTCGAGTGTACTGGACGGGGGTTAAATCTCATGCAGAAGCCCATTTTAAATCCCAAAAGGAAAGACTCACCTATGAACGAATTCCTGACGATCAAAAGCCTCACTTTGATGTGTTGAAAGAGTATGTGCAGACACGGAATGAGGCGGCAGCTGTTTACAGTCATATACAAAAACAAAAAGATAATTCTATTCAGGAGAGTTCTCCTCAGCCAACTTTCACTCTTGAGAGGTTTCATGACCTTCAAAAGAGGCGTGATGAATTGGCCCTTAAGATTGTGGACTCTCCTAAGCAATATCAGCCTTTCTTTAACACCCTAAACATCAAGGAAGACAAGCTATTAACTCATGCGGTTGCGGGAGAATTGCGAGAGAAAATAGCCCTCTATGGCAATGAGACAAACCCTGAGAAACGCTTTCAACAAGCCATTGAGCTTAAAAGAATTCTCGCCACCTCTAAAGATTACCGTTTTCTGAAAGAAGGAGGGATCGACGCAAACCGTCTCACCTTTGATATTGCCTTTTATGACAAACTCAAAGCTGGAGAAATCCCCAAGACTCTTCATCCCGAGGATGTCTATAAGCCCATCCAGAGCTATTTGAAAGCTTCTCAAGAATCGGCCCAACTGTGGAAAGTGTTGAGCAGCAAAATTCAAGATCTTTCTCTTCAAAAGCAATGGGAGGAGATCTTTCAAATTCGGAACGAAAATGCATCTCGACTTGTAGCTAACCCTGTGGCCCTGTCCGTTATCTCAAGTATGAGGCCAGATCTTTCTGCGCGAATAGTCAAGCAAGCCAATTGGTCTCAGAGAGATACGGTTCCTCAACTTGGGGAGAAAATCCCGTGGAAACCTAAAGACTTTACAAAGTCTTGGTATTCCATTGAGCACGTTCTGCAAGCGAGCAAGGGACAAACCCTCTCCATTGCCTCAGAGCTCTTGGGAGAGGCCAATCGACACCTGTCCAACAAGACAACACTACGGTTTGGAAAAAAGGGCTCCCTCGTTGTAAACGTTTCGGGTACTCATGAGGGATTCTGGAAGGACTTTGAATCAGGAGAGGGCGGCAACCTTATCCAGCTCGTTCAGAGAGAGAAAAATTTTAGCTTTAAAGATTCTCTGAGTTATTTGGGGGATCGATTAAAGGTAACGCCTGAGACAATACTAAAGCCTTCGCCTAAGGCGCCTCTAGAGAAAACTCGACAGCGAGCTGTCCAGCAAGCTGTGCAGCAAATTCCTTCTATTGAAGACGCCAAGGAAAGAGCATCTCGCCTGAACTCAGTTTCTGAACTTCAGATGAAGTCAAAGCAAATTCAGGGAACTCTTGCAGAAACCTATTTGCGCAAGGAACGAGGAATCCAAGGCGAACTTTCCTCTGATCTGCGTTATCTGCCCAAGGGAAGCACTTTCATCTACCAAGGAGAGCGCAAAACATTAGCCCATGATTGTCTGGTGGCCTTTGGACGTATGGAAACTGGATCTTTGAGTTCTGTTCAACTCACAAAATTAGATGATCAAGGAAACCGCGCCCGCACCTCTGAGGGAGAAAAGCTTACCAAGATTCAGTATGGGGTGGCCAAGGGATCTTTTGTGACTCTGCAAGAAGACAAAAGCAATACCCGCGTCTTTATTGCCGAAGGAGTTGAAACAGCTCTCTCCCTTAAGGAAGCTGGCCTCAAGGGCACGATCGTGGCAAGCCTGGGCATTCATAATATTGCCAATTACAAAGGTCCTCAAAAAGAAATCATCCTTTGTGGAGATAATGATGATCATAAAGAACATTCTAAAACCCACAGCATCCTTGAAGCCACAAAAGAGAATTTTGAGACTCAAGGTAAGTCTGTACTGATTATAAAGCCCTTCCATCCAGGAGATGATTTTAATGATGTGCTTAAAAAGAATAATGTACAAGGTGTTAGGGCCTATCTAAAATCTTACCTCGATCCTGAAAAGCAAATAAAGGTCCAACAAAAGATAGAGGCTCAAACCATTAACAATGGAAAACAGCCAATTACTGAACCGTCTAGAAGTACAGTCTCTCATTCAGCAAGTGCAACTCAATCAATAGAGGTCATCTCCGACTATATCCAATCGAAGATGAGAGATATCAAGGCTTATGAAGGCACGTCCCTTGCCCATGAGGCCAAAGATGAGCTGAGAAATTATCTAGCAACTTTGCAAAAGAACGACAGGTTTTTTCAGGACCTTAAAGATCAGAACAAAGAGCTCATCAAAGAAGCTCAAAAGATCTTTCAAGAGCAGCAACAGCACATCAAAATTCGGGGCATGGAGATGTAGAAAAAATGAGGGTTCTTTGAAATCAATTCTCAGAAACCCTCAAAACCACAATCCAGGCTTAATCCATACTGCTGCCACATAAGAGTTTTTCAAGCCTCTCCAGGAGGTGTTTAGCCTTTGAGACAAAGATTTCCAACTGGTCGAGAATGAGCAGCAATCGCTTGTCTCCTAGCTCATACCCACGGACCGATGCACGAAATATAAAGGTCTCTAGGATTTGAACTGTGAGTTTGAGTTGCTGAAATTCAAGGGACAACTGCTTGAAAAAATCGGGTGATGCATGTAGATTGGCTCTAGCCATAATGTACTCCTTCTGATTCAAGGGGTTATTGTGGTTAGCTGTACATGGGTGTTTCAAGCGCCCATGTGCAGCGTTAAAAGAAGTGTAACATGTTAACGTTTGCTAGAAAACAGTTTTTTCAATGATAGAATTTCATATGCTTATCTAAAATTTGTGTGTGTTAAGAACCTACTTTAAGTTGAGTATTCATGAGTGTTGTAAGGCGATGGGTAAAAAGTTGAGAATCTGACACAGGTGCTCCTTCAAGGATAAGAGCTTGGTCATACAAAAGGGCAGCCATTTCTTCCAGTTTTTCTTTCTTATCTTTCTGGTCAACAAGTGAAGATAAGTTCTGAATTAGGGAGTGATTGGGGTTAATTTCAAAAATCTGTGATGCTGGACTTTGATGCCCTTGAAACATTCCTGAAAGGTGAGGGCTTATGTCTTGATTTGATGTTACAAAGCAAACAGGGCTTTCTTTAAGGCGCGTGGAGACCCTTACTTTCTTTACTTTTCCTTGATATTGCTTTTCTAAAAATTCAACAAGTGTATCTAAATGTGTATCATCAGACTCCTCAGTATCAAAATTGAGATCTGCTTCTGTAATCGATTTAAGAGGATGGTCTTTATAAGATCTAACGCGAGAAACCCAAAGTTGGTCTATGGGATCGGTTAATAATAGGACATCGAGCTTACGATTCTGAAAGCCTTCTAGTTGAGGGCTTTTGAGCATCTTTGCGTTATCTTCTCCGACTAAGTAATAGATCTCCTTCTGACCCTCATTCATATGAGCAACATACTCTTCAAGAGAAATGGGTTTTTCTTTTAGGGTTGTCTTGACACGGATCAGAGAGAGAAGCTCATCCTGCTTTGCAGGCTCTTCATAAAAGCCTTCCTTTATTATGGCTCCAAAGTTCTGCCAGAACTTTAGATATTCTTCAGGCTCATCTTTAGCCTTTTTAGCTAAGGTTTCCAAAATCTTCTTTGCTAATGTGCTCTTAATCTTTGAGATACGAGGATCAAACTGCAGAGTTTCACGACTTATATTCAGAGGAAGATCCTCTGTATCCACAATACCTTTTACAAATCTTAAGTAGGAAGGAAGAAGGTGTTCGCAATCGTCCGTGATAAAAACGCGCTTAATATAAAGCTTCAGTCTATTTTTTCGATCGGCACTCATTAAATCATAAGATCTAGTGGAAGGAATAAAAAGAAGAGCTGTATACTCGATAATTCCTTCAGCTTTTGTATGAAGTGTGCACCAAGGATCATCAAAGGCATGGCTGATATGTTGATAAAAAGATTTATACTGCTCGGGAGTAATTTTGTTTTTAGGCTTTAACCACAGCGCTCGATCTTCGTTTAACACCTCTTCGGCATCTGTCTTTTTGAGAACGATTGGGAAATCAATGTTTTCAGAATATTTTTCAACTAATGTCTTTAATCGCAAAGGGACGAGATAGTCTTTTGCTTCCTCCTTAAGATGGAGAACAATTTTTGTTCCAGGAAGGGGTAACTCAGCTTTTTCAACGGTAAAAGAATCAACGCCATTGGATGTCCACTTGTAAGCTTCTTTTTTTCCAGCCTTTCGACTTGTAACTTCAACCTCTGAGGCAACCATAAAACAGGTATAGAAGCCAATGCCATATTGGCCAATAAGGTTGCTATCTTTTTTAGCATCTCCTGTTAACTTCTTCAGAAATTGTGAAGTTCCTGATTTTGCAATTGTTCCAAGATTGTCGACAAGTTCTTGGCGGGACATGCCGATGCCATTATCCTCAATCGTTAGAGTTTTATTCTGGTCATCAGTGGAGAGGATTATTTTATACTCGATATTTTTTTCAGTAAGATCTGGGGTTGTTAATTGAAGGTGCCGCAGTTTATCACAAGCATCAGAAGCATTAGAAATAAGCTCTCTTAAGAAGATTTCTTTATTTGAATAAAGATGATGCGTGACCAGTTGTAAAAGCTTACTGACTTCAGCTTGAAACACGTATTCTGACATAAGATTTCTCCTCTATTCTGTTTAAATATGATAGACAAAAAAATAACTGAAGTAAATTTGAAGATCAACATTTTCTCGGGGCCATTCTCAACAATCTTCTAATTAATTTCTTTTTGCTTATTTAACCAAAACCATAAAATGGTCTGTCAAAAAATAAGACCTACCACTTAAGAAGGGTAGGTCTTATCTCACTTACTTTATTTTTAGTCTCATTTTTTCCTTGCTTGTTTTTCCACATGTTGTTTTTCAGTTATTAGGGGTGCATTAAGACCGCGGGCATAAGTTCTGATAAAGTTTTCTGGCAAAGCATAGGTATTTTGTTTGGCATAGAAATACCCACCCCCAAGTCCGATAAGGCCAGAGAAGACAACACCTATAAAACAAAAGAGTACTAATTTTTTGTATTTATCTCTCATGGTCTCATCTAGCACACTTTGGGCATTTTGGATGGATCCATCGAGCTCCAAGAGTCTATGGGTGATGGAATCCTTGATAAGCTGAGAAAATTGCTGTGCCGATTCTCTCGCCATTTCCCTCGCGGCTTCTTTGATCACGACTTTCATGTGCTCTTGAGTTTCCTCCGAGAGTTTTTCAAAGACATCAAAATGAGCGACAAGCCGCTTATTTGTTTGATCTAAGGTGGTTGCATAGGTACTTATTTTTTTTATTTCCTCATGAACCTGCTCTCGAATCTGCATAAAGCGCTGAATATCGTTTTCAAATTCATGTTGTTTTAAGTCATTTAGTGTCATAGGCGGTATCCTTTTTGTTAGGTGTTGACTTTTGTTAAGAAGATCTCCCAAATAACCTTGGAGGAGAGACCCTCCAAGGCTACTTTTAGAGACGTCGCGTCACCTGGGGTAAAGAGGCACAATATCCCAGGTTTTTGACCTGTGAAGATTGACGCAGTGTTGCAGGTCAAAACTTGTTGAGTCCTTTGTGCGTTATTTTAAGTTCGAGGTTCATAAGATTCTTTTTGTGAAGTGTTGTGCCGAACTCTCTTATTTTCATAATCTTCAATAACCGAAAGATCATAGAGAATGCTCTTTCCCACTTTGATGTAATTCGGACCGTTTCCGTTCCACCGCCACTGACTCAAGGTGCAGAGGGTGACCTTCCATCTTTCAGCTAACTCAGATGGAGAGAGGAGGATTTTGTTTTTATGGTCTTTCAAGATGTGATTTCTCCTTTGTGTCGAAAGTTGTATAGATTTACTTTTTGTATAATTTATCACAAATTTTATAAATGTCAAATTATTTTCAGAAGAGACATTCATTTTTATCTATCAATTTGTAAACATTGTTGGTATAAGTATGAATATCGTGAAATAAGGAGAAAAAGACACAATAAGATTCGTCTAACTTTGTGTCTTAGTTTGTATGAATAAGATAGATCTATTGAAGAGGAGATATTTATGACTGCCATTGCCCAACAAATTGACGTTCGAATGAAGGCTAAAGATCTATCCATTATGAGCCTTGAAGCAAAAGCGGGCGTTAAGCCTCATGCGGTGCGGAATATCCTCACAGGGAAATCAAAAAACCCGAGCGCTGTTAATTTGCAAGCCATTGCGGATGTGCTGGGGTGCAGTGTTAAAGATCTTCTGACAGCTCCAACCGTCTTACAGGAAGAAGAAACGCAGCCTTCTTTAGAAGAGCTTCTTGAAGCCAAGCATGTTAATTCCTCTTTGATGCAAGAGTGTGTGTCAACTATTGAAGATACTTTGAAAAAAACACGCAAGACTTTGACAAATGTTCAGTTTCTTACCTGTGTCAGAGAGGTTTATATTCACTCCCTTCAAAAGACCCCTCAAAAAGTAAACAAAGAATTTGCCGAGTGGTTTATTGATCTAATGGATTGAAGCTCTCCTGATAAAGGAAAGTCATTCGATCCAAATCAAGAAGAAAGGAAACTTTCGTTGTGAAGTCTCCCTTTTCTGATTTGGAGAGGTTATAACCAATGCGGTTGTGAAGATAAATTTGCTGGAGCTTATGCTTTTCGTTTTGACATACTTCTTTCCTGCTTCAGTAAGAGAATAACGATTGTCTGTGATTTCAAGGCGAATTGCCCGTTCCCATTCTTGATCTGTTAAATCATCGGGATATCTTTATCTCTTCTCCATTTGCTTTCTCCTTATTTTAGCAAATTGTATAGAGAAAAAATTACCATATATCTTCATTTGAAGAGACCCTCTTAGAAGATTAATTTGAAAATTTATCAACTACGAAATAGTGGTTGCCAAAATGGCAGCGCTAAAAAGGTATTGCTTGTAAACCCAAAACTGCTAGCTGGAATCATAAATATCTCTTGGAAGTTCTTAGAATGGGGAGCCCTCTAAATGCCTAATCTTTTAAACACTGTCCAATGCGTTTTCTATGGAAGAGAGCTTCTAATGGCTACTTTTAGAAGTTTCTTTGAAATTTTTTGAAATTTTAACGTCAAAACAGCCGCTCACTCAGCTTGTCCTTATTAAACCTTACTAAAATGGGAGGGGCTTAAAAGTTATTAGTAGCTGGTTCTTACAAAATAGCACACCATGAAGAGGTAGTGTTGCCAATATAGAAAGATTGATTAAACTCTTGACTAACTGAGGAAACATCACCATTTAGAGTTTTATTTTCTTTAATTTCTGGTTTTTGTAGTCCATGTTTTTCTAGCAAATTAATTATTTCAATTTTTTTATTTTTATTATAATAATATTTATTAGCATAATCTCTTAATGTTTGATTGTTTTCTGGGTTTCTCACATTAACATTAGCACCAAGATGAATTAACACTTCACAAGTCTCTATATTACCTGCTTCCGCAGCTAACATTAGTGGCGTCTCACCATGAATATTAAACAAGTCTATCGTCGCTCCGTGGCTAATTAAAAAATTACATAGCTCAATGTGATTATTTCTCGCTGCACCTCCAAGAGCATTACCGCGAGCATTATTTGCATTTATATCTATACCTCTCTCAAGAAATGATTTACATCTTTCTAAATTTCCATTTACTGCACTTATAACAAAATCTTGTTCTCTATAAAATTCCTCTTTTGTTTCGCCTGACTGTGACATATATTTGATATCATCTTTGTATCCTATTTTTCTTTTCCATTGCTCTTTTTCTTCCTCTTTTATAGCTTGTTCTGTAGCCTCGTAGTAAAAAGCATGGCCATAACTATTGTTGTCGCGAATTGATTGAGCAAAAGGGCTAATTTTGAAAGTAGATTGCCTCTTCTCTTTATCATCTAAATGCATTCCAGAGCAGGGGAGAAAGATAAAATTTAGTGTTAGAATTAATAAAAAGAATTTAAAAAATATATTTTTTATTAATTTCATGAAAACAATCATATGAGCTCGTTATATTTATTGGTTTGATATAAGCTGAATTAATTATACTCAATTATTATGAGACGTGCAAGTGTTTCATTTACAACTGTTTCATTTACAACTGTTAGGCGTTGAGGGAGATAGCTTGATTAAACATAGCGGTTTAACCTCTATGAAAGATCTTGTTGAAACGATCAATGCCAAACTATCAGGATGGGTTAGCTACTTTCGTGTGGGCAATTCAAATCGCTCATTTAGTGAAATTCGCGATTACGCTGAGATGAAGATATCGAACTCTTCTTACGCGAAGAAAGCGAAGGAGGAAGACAAGCATTGGTTGGAAAGAGGTGGAGTAGCGAATACATCTATGGAGTTCTTGGACTTTATTGGGATTGGAAACTCGATACCCTTAAGACACCAGAAGCCTATCGTGAAAGCGGCTATCAACCAAGAAGACCCATAACCCTTCAAATGAAGCCTATTGAGTGAGCTGTGTGAAGGAAAACCTCATGCACACTTCCTATGAGGAGGGACTGGAAACGGGCCATCAAGGTGCCGCGCCAGTTCTTTACTCGACATTTTCTCTGAGCACTACTTACCTTGGTAAAGAAATAACATTCCCTTTCGCGATTTCATCAGGCTCCAGGGCAAAAGAGACTTTGGTTATGAACTCGCCTCCTTTTGTTTCATAAGATTCGTAGCCTACTCCGTTTTGAATGCACAGCTGTCTTAATTGCTTCGCCTCGACAAAAAACTCTAAGGGAATCTTCAAATATTGTTTCCCTGCATTCGTGAGAGAATATCGATTGTCTCGGACTTCAATATGAGCAAATCCATTTTTGCTCATGACAGAAATTAAAAGGGCCCCATTTTTTGGTGTGCTGCAGAGTGGAACGCCGATAGCATTGAGGAGAACGATCTTCGCAAAAAGAGGGTCTCCCACGATCGTTAAGTCTTGAAGTCCCGTAACGTTCCACTTCAGGTTAAGTTTTTGGATTTGATTTGCAAAATGCATCTTAACCTCATCAAGAATACCTCCTAAGATAAGGGGTTTTCTTTGAAGATTTGGCCATAACCCACTTGAAAGCGCTTCTGCCAATTTTTCTACCTCACTCATCAAGACTTTATTCGATCTACCATAAGATGGCTCAATATGGGTCACGACTTTATGAATGACGCCTGCTAATTCCTTAGATCGCTGGATTATATGACGCAGAAAAGAGTTATCAACCTCCAGGGAAGACCGATGAGTGTTTAAGCTTTCAAGCTCGACGTTCAATTGACTAATTTGAGAGCCGTAGGCAAAGCCAACCCGCTTCTTTGCAACACGACCTGAAAAGAACACTAAAGGTCCGCCAATCAAAACAGCAAAAGCCAAGACCCAAAAATGGGACGCATAGGAGTTCAAATAGGCAAGGTAGGAGAGGGGGCTTTTATAGGTGAACTCCAAGGGCTTGTTTTGAATTAATTTTGTTCCATCCGCTTCAAACAGCTGAGGAAACTCAAGAGTTTCAAAGCGATCAGCTCCAATAATCTTTTGGATATCTAAAGACGGTACTTTGACTTCCACAACTCCTTTGAGGCGATTGTTCTTGTCTAAAACAGGAAGTGTTCCCACCAATGCATTGTTTTGATAGGTCAAGGTTTCCAAAGCTTTTGTGGGCTTATGAAAAGCCTGAGGTAGTTTGTTCAATGGCGCAATCAGGATAGGGGTAATCACAGCTTGAGGATGTGAGAGCTTATAATAAGAAATATTCTGAATCGTTGGGATTGCATAACGCTCGGAGAGCAATTGTCCCGCTTTTAAAGTAGTTTGAATGCTAAGAAAATCTTCAAGAGTGGTAAGAATTTTCATTCTTAGTGCCTCAGTTAAAGTCCTCAGCTCAATAAGAGTTGAGGTGATTTTTTCATTAGCCGTTTGTACTTCTTGTTTTTGGGTATTTCTGTAATCTTCAAGATAGCGATTATAGGTCCAGTCTACATAGAGAAAGTAGACAACAAAAGGCAAACCAACATAACAAAAAACGCGAATGAGATCGTCCCTCAACCCATCTCCTAAATGCAAAGTGGAGTTCATATTTTAGATTTTCCCTGTCTTATTTATTTGGGAATACTTTATGACAAAAAAGAAGTGTTGAAAAGCGCGAGTTGCTGATCTCAAGAAAGAGATAATTTGGGGTTTTTTACAAAAAAGCTAATGTTTATTTTCCTCCCATAATCTTTCCTCCAATTTTTTCGCTCGCTTCAATTAGAGGTTGTCCAATAAGGTGAGCATAGCGGGCGGTGGTTTGGGTTTGCTTATGGCCTAACAAAGCGCCGATGATAGGAAGAGAGAGGCCATTGCTGGCAGCAATAGAAGCAAAGGTATGACGTAAATCATGAATACGAACATCATCTAATCCAACCTTTACACGAATCCGCCTCCAGGGTTTCTGCAGATTAATGAGGTGAGTCCCTTCCTTGCCCCCACAAATCACAAAAGGATTTCCAACTTCTTGAGGGATGTTTTTTAAAAGCTCAATGGCAGCTGTTGAAAGATAAATAACCTTTTTACCCGTCTTACTATCGCGAAGACGAAGGCATTGGTTTTCCATATCTACCTCCTCCCATTTGAGGGTAAGAATCTCATTAAGTCGGCACCCTGTGATCAATAATAGACGGATGGCATGAAGAGGCCACGGATTTGTGTTTCCTTTCTCCTCATCTGTTAGAGCGTCCATCAATCTGGCAATTTCGTCGTGGCTTAAAAACCGCTCTCGTTTTGTTTCACCATATTTTTTAATATGAAGACAGGGATTGGAGTGGTTTGGTCGATATCCCCAGAGCTCCGCCAAGTTTAAGGCTTTGGATAAAACGCTCCGCACGCGGTTAGCTGTCGTCGGAAGATGCTGTAACGAATGGTGAAGTTTGGCGATATCACTCCTCTCGATAGATGAAACTTTTAATGACCCCATGGTGGGGAGGATAAATTGATTCCACAACCTTTGATCTTCTTTGCAACTTGATAGTTTTTTGTGGGGAGCATGTTCTTTCATATACTTTTCAGAAAGTTCCTTGAGGGTCGGATTTTGGCGCACCTCTTGTTTTTCTCCAGAAGGATCATTTCCTTGGCTGACTTCCAAAAGCCACCGCTGAGCCATATTCCTGGCTTGTTCACAAGTGATTACGCCATGATCTCCAATTTTTGGACGGCGTTGTCTTCGATCTTGTGTGCGATAATATAGAAAATAGCTCTTCTTTCCCGCGGGCGTGATTTTACACATAAAACCACTCACCTCAGAATCCCATAGGATAAGATCCTTATTTTGGGGGAGGGTGGATTCAACAATTTTCTTAGTCAGTTTTTGCATAATCAGCAGCCTCTGTTCTTCATTCTAGGTAGCAAATAGGTAGCAACTTAAAAAGATTTTGGCAATACGAAAAAGAACAAGAAAATTCAAAAAGCTAGTAAAAACAAGGGAAAAATAGACTTTTATAGAATGAAAAAGATCCAACAAAACCACTGAATCTAAGACTACGGATCAGAAGGTTAGGAGTTCGAATCTTCTCGGGCGCGCCAAGGAAACACTAGAGTTTTTGAATTTCAAAAAACCTTAGATTATATCAAGTCATAACCTCGCAATAGCACAAAGATGCTCAAGTTCTTGGGCGGGATAGGGTGTTGTTTTGCTTTGTGTCCTGAGCTTGTGATGAAAGTCACGCATGACAATGGCAATTGGAGCATCACGGGTTATAATCTTTGCCATCGAAGGTGTTAAGGTTTCCATACTTTGTCCAACAGCATATTCCTTCAAGATTTTTTCCCAATGATCCTTACCAAATAAAGCAACTATCAAGGCATGAAGAAAATAAGTTACTATGAAGCATTTGTCATAGTTTTGATGCTGTTCAAGAAATTTACATTCGGCTTGCGAAAGCTCAAACCTGGAAGAAAGAGCCAACCCAAAGTCGGCAAAGTAGAGATGATGGCCATCGGTTACGATGTTGGAAAAGTGTGCATCAAAATGCAGCAGACCACGCTCATTCATAAAAGAAGTAGTTGCTTTAAGATCATGCTCTACCATTGTGACAGCTGAATCAGCAGCGTCCCCTCCTTTGGAAATCTGGCTACCAAACCACTTATAAAGATTTTCAGAAAAGTATTCCATGAACACAATAATTTCAGCGGACGCATTATGGATGGCCTCAAGCCGTGTTCGGACGGCCGCTGATCCTTCCTAATACTGAACCTCTTCCTCTAAGGCTTTTAATTCTTCAGCACTCATAGGCTCTGGCGAGGTGGTTGGTAAGACACGCCAGTGATACATTAAAGGAAAGTTTAGGCACTCGTCTGTCAGCGCCCAGTTGGTCGTCATGGTGTGGGTTGCTAGCTCGCGCCACGCTCCAAAACCAGCTGAACCAACGCCATACTGATAATAGAGGGGCAGCTCAAATAAGTTTGCAGTCGACATAATATTTTCTGGTCGTCTTTCCAAATCCGTGAGGCGGATTTTCTTGACAAAAATGGGAGTATCACAAATCTCCAGAAGCGCGGATATTCCACCAATTCCCTTATGCAAAGGAGTTGCTTTTTCCAGAAGCTCCGAGAGACGTTGATCGCTTAGCAAGGTCAATTGGGTAGAGATCATGCCATAGTTGGTCCGGCGGTTAGCGGCATGCGCGTCTGGTTCGAGAATTCTTTTAGATTGTATATCCGACTCCATCTTTATAAGTGTTCGCTTTTCTCAATTAATCTTCTATTAATCAAACAAGAGGAGTATAACTATTGCTCCTATTTCAATCTAATGCAAGCCATTGAAACTGGCTGGAAAAAGTCTCACCAACATTTGATAAACAAATAAGTGAGACAAGGAAGTCGTCAGAACCATCTGGCTATGATGATTTTTCTCAGTATGATCGAAGAAAATCTTTCTAAAAAACCCCGTAAGTCAATTAAAGAAAATAAGGTGTGACCTCACAATCATAACTTAAAATATCCTTAGGTCTTTAACTGAAGGTAAAAATGCCCTAGCTTAAGAGTAGAAAAATGAATTAAAAAGCAGATAGCCTTTCAAAAAGGGTAATCAGAAAAATTGTATGCAAGAAAATGGTCTTACTTTTCCTCAAGAAATTTATTTTGCGCAATTGACATCTCTCAATGGTATTAAGCTCTCTAAAAGAGAGATAGATATTATCTCCTGTATTCTTAATGGACGCTCTGCTAAAGGGATTGCTCATCTTTTATCCATAGCTCCTAAAACAGTAGAAGTTCATACTTATAATGTGATGAAGAAATTAAGTTGTTCTTCACGGGAAGGTCTTATCTCCCTCGCTGAAAAGTCGGATAAGCTACTTCTTTTGAAGAGATATTATCTCAGATTATTGAGTCATCTAGCCTTCGAGCAAAGTCTGAAAAATATTTCCAAGTTAGGTAGCCATGAAGAAAAGAGTTGTGTAATTATTTGTTGGAAAAAAGAGGAGACGATTGCTCTTCTTTCGCAGATAAGAGCTCATTTAGAATTAGCAGGCGTTAAAACTTCTTTTGAGGTTAGAGAAAATGGAGAATCTTCGTTAGATTTAACCTCTAAAAAACGATCATCCTATTGTACCCTCTATGCTCTTTCTAAGGAGTGGGCAAGGGGAAAAGAAAAACTCCTCTCCTTTTTTAAAAAATTAACTTCTCCCTCATCTCATATTCTTTTCCTTGTCATGGATAAAGAAACACTAAGTTATCTCTCCCCCTCCATAGAGGGAGATAGATATATAAATTTTGCAGGGAAAGAAAACTATTATTTTTCTATTTTTACCGTTTTGAAGAGGCTGTTTCCTCAGAGAAACTTTGATCCTCTTATAGAGGAATTTAAGAAAAAACATCAGCTTATGACTCATTCATCTGAAGTAACCTCTCCTTTACGTCCATCAACTCTTCAAAAGGGATCCATTGTTTCTCATTTGATGAAATATCTAAAACAAGGAAAATGGTTTCTAGTTGCTCTGTTGCTTGTTTGTGGTGGAGTTCTTGTTAATCAAGGTTTGCAAAAAGAGAAAGAGCTCATAGAAGCTAACGACCAACACCCTGAAATATCACGAGAAGACATAGTTCGTTCTGATCTTAATCTTCCCAGTGAGAGAGTCCTGTTAAAGCGATCTGAGCTTATGGGTCAGATAGATGATAGGTTAAAGGGTGATTCTGGGATTCAAACGATAGCTCTTATAGGGATGGGGGGAGCAGGAAAAACGACTCTTGCGCGTCACTATGTTCATCAGCAAAAAGCAAACGTTGTTTGGGAAATTAATGCTGAAACCTATGAAAGCCTTCAAGAATCATTTAATCATTTAGCGCAAGCTCTTGCAAAGACGGAAGAAGATCAAAAAAAGTTAAGAGAACTGCAGGGATTAAAGGACTCTATAGAAAGAGAAGAGAGAGTGGTTTTGTTTGTTAAAGAGCGACTTAAAAGTCTTTCAAATTGGTTTCTTCTCTATGATAACGTTGAGCATTTTACGGACATTCAAAATCATTTTCCCCAAGATGTAGCAACGTGGGGCCAAGGGAAGATCATTATTACAACTCGTGATGACAATATTCGGAATCATACACATGTTAATAATGTTGTTCATATTGGAGAATTAAGTTCTGATCAAAAGCAGATCCTTTTTGCGAAAATTATGAATCACGGAAGAAATACCCCTTTAATATCCTCTCAATTAAAAGAAATAAAAGCATACTTAGATCATATTCCTTCTTTTCCTTTAGATGTATCTACCGCTGCTTATTATATAAAGGCAACAAATATTCCCTATGGTGCCTATCTTAAAAACTTAGCTGAATACAATAAGGATTTTTCTGACGTTCAGGAAAATCTTTTAAAAGAAGTGGGTGATTACCCAAAAACACGTTATGGTATTATTACTTTATCCTTGCAGCATCTTATAAATACAGACGAAAATTTTAAGGACCTTCTTTTATTTATAAGTATTTTGGATTCTCAAAATATTCCAAGAAAACTCCTAGAAGATTATAAAAATAGCGTTATCGTTGATAGTTTCATTTATCATTTGAAAAAACATTCTCTAATAATAGACCATAATAATGACTCTAATATTTTTATCCATAGGAGTACTCAAAAAATTTGTCTTTCTTACCTAGTAAACCTTCTAAATTTAGAGAAAGATACCACTTCTATTCAATTGCTTTCTAAAACCCTCGAGAGTTATATATCTAATGCTATTGATAGAGATGAATACTCAGTCATGGAGCTTTTAGTAAGTCATTGTGAAAAATTTTTAAGCCATAGCCACATATTGCCTAATTCTATTAAAGGGGCTATTACAGGCGAACTAGGGGCTATTAATTATAATTTGGGTAAAGACCTAAAGGCAAAGCAGCTTCTTGAAGAGAGTCTTATAGCTTTAAATAAATATGATAAACAGTCCTATGGTCGAATTGCTCGATTTATGGCGTATCTTGGAAGTGTGCATGGATTCTTAGGTAATCATATGATAGCTAGAGAACTGTTGGAGAAAAGCCTCGTTATTTATCAAGAAAAATTACCTGAAAGTTATGATAAAGCTGCTTGGGCTCTGATAAAGTTAGGAATGATTCATGGAAGGGTAGGCAATTACAATAAAGCTAAGGAGTTGCTTGAAAAAAGCCTTGTCGTGAATAGGAAATATTTTCCTATAAATCAATTCAATATCGCTCAGGCTTCAACACACTTAGGAATAGTTTATAGTACTTTAGGTAATTATGAAAAAGCTAAGCGTCTTTTTGAGGAGAGCTTCATTATTTACAAAAAACAATTTGGGGCAACTCATCCAAACTCTCTGTGGAATTTAGTTTATTTAGGAAATATTTATAAAGAACTAGGAGAGTACGAAAAAGCTAGAAAAATAGTAGAGTACAGTCTAGGAGGTTATGAGAAGCAATTTTCCGAGAATAGTCCTAATATTGCCTGGATTTTAATTGATTTAGGAAATATTTACGCTAATTTAGGAAATTATGAAAGAGCTAAGCATCTTTTGCAACGAAGCTTAATGATTCATGAAAATAACTATGGCAAAGATAATGTTAAAACTATGCAGGTTTTAAGAGATTTAGGTCAAGTTTATCTTTTAGAAGGCCAAGTGGACACTGCAGAAGACTTGATTAATAAAGCTTTAAGCATACTTCAGCGGAGTAACCATCTTGAAAGTTATAAGTGTTTAGAAATTTTATCAGATTTATATTATAAAAAATCTATACAAGTGGAAAATAAAGAAGATATAAAACAATTTCAAAATTTTAAAAAGAAAGCTCTCCTTTACTTAAAACAAAGTCTAAAAGTTGCTAACACTTACTTTCCAGAGAATTCTCCTCACATAATCAGGATTCACGATAAGCTTAAAAATCTTAACAAAAAATAAAAATTTTAAGACTCTCCTAAATAACGAATCTCCTTGAAAAGAATTTTTTGAGATATCCATAAAGTTGACCTGAGTGACATACCTAGGTAACAATGCTTAGCTATCTGTGAGTGAAGAATTTAAAGATGGGAAAAGAAGAAAAAACTTATGCAAGAAAATGGTCTTACTTTTCCTCAAGAAATTTATTTTGCGCACTTGACATCTCTCAATGGTATTAAACTCTCTAAAAGAGAGGTAGATATTATCTCCTGTATTCTTAATGGACGCTCTGCTAAAGGGATTGCTCATCTTTTATCTATTGCTCCTAAAACAGTAGAAGTTCACACTTATAACGTGATGAAGAAATTAAGTTGTTCTTCACGGGAAAGCCTTATCTCCCTCGCTGAAAAGTCGGATAAGCTACTTCTTTTGAAGAGATATTATCTCAGATTATTGAGTCATCTAGCCTTCGAGCAAAGTCTGAAAAATATTTCCAAGTTAGGTAGCCATGAAGAAAAGAGTTGTGTAATTATTTGTTGGAAAAAAGAGGAGACGATTGCTCTTCTTTCGCAGATAAGAGCTCATTTAGAATTAGCAGGCGTTAAAACTTCTTTTGAGGTTAGAGAAAATGGAGAATCTTCGTTAGATTTAACCTCTAAAAAACGATCATCCTATTGTACCCTCTATGCTCTTTCTAAGGAGTGGGCAAGGGGAAAAGAAAAACTCCTCTCCTTTTTTAAAAAATTAACTTCTCCCTCATCTCATATTCTTTTCCTTGTCATGGATAAAGAAACACTAAGTTATCTCTCCCCCTCCATAGAGGGAGATAGATATATAAATTTTGCAGGGAAAGAAAACTATTATTTTTCTATTTTTACCGTTTTGAAGAGGCTGTTTCCTCAGAGAAACTTTGATCCTCTTATAGAGGAATTTAAGAAAAAACATCAGCTTATGACTCATTCATCTGAAGTAACCTCTCCTTTACGTCCATCAACTCTTCAAAAGGGATCCATTGTTTCTCATTTGATGAAATATCTAAAACAAGGAAAATGGTTTCTAGTTGCTCTGTTGCTTGTTTGTGGTGGAGTTCTTGTTAATCAAGGTTTGCAAAAAGAGAAAGAGCTCATAGAAGCTAACGACCAACACCCTGAAATATCACGAGAAGACATAGTTCGTTCTGATCTTAATCTTCCCAGTGAGAGAGTCCTGTTAAAGCGATCTGAGCTTATGGGTCAGATAGATGATAGGTTAAAGGGTGATTCTGGGATTCAAACGATAGCTCTTATAGGGATGGGGGGAGCAGGAAAAACGACTCTTGCGCGTCACTATGTTCATCAGCAAAAAGCAAACGTTGTTTGGGAAATTAATGCTGAAACCTATGAAAGCCTTCAAGAATCATTTAATCATTTAGCGCAAGCTCTTGCAAAGACGGAAGAAGATCAAAAAAAGTTAAGAGAACTGCAGGGATTAAAGGACTCTATAGAAAGAGAAGAGAGAGTGGTTTTGTTTGTTAAAGAGCGACTTAAAAGTCTTTCAAATTGGTTTCTTCTCTATGATAACGTTGAGCATTTTACGGACATTCAAAATCATTTTCCCCAAGATGTAGCAACGTGGGGCCAAGGGAAGATCATTATTACAACTCGCAATAGCCATATTCAAAACAATAAACATGTTAACTTTAGTCTTTCCGTTGGGGAACTTAATCCGGCACAAAAATTGGATCTTTTTACTTATATTATGAGCAATGGAAGTACGTCTTTCTTTACCCCTCAACAAACGGAAGAAACAAAAACGTTTTTAGAAAACATTCCTTCTTTTCCCTTGGATGTTTCTATCGCAGCGTATTATTTGAAAACTTCTAATATTTCTTACGACCAATATTTAAAAAATTTAGCTAAGTACAATAAGAATTTTGAAAATTTCCAGAAAGACATTTTAAAAGAAGCCGGAGATTATATAAAAACCCGCTATAATATTATTACTTTATCTTTGCAGCAGTTAATAGCATCACATAAAGATTTCAAAGATCTTTTGCTTTTTATAAGCCTTATTGATTCTCAAAATATTCCTAGGGATTTATTAAACACCTATAAAGATCAAACAACCGTAGACAATTTTATTCACCATTTAAAAAGGTATTCTCTTATTACACATGAGTCCTCTCCTTCTGCAATCTCTACCTTTTCTATCCATCGTAGTACTCAGGAAATTATTCTCGCATGTCTCATAAGAGAATTAAACTTAGTAAAAAATAAGCAACTCCTTAACTTAATAATTATAAGTTTGGAAAAGTATATCGATCAAGCGATCGAACAGTATGATTTTATGAAAATAAAACTTTTTGTTGGTCACTGCGAAACTTTTTTAAGGCATAAGAATTTATTAGATGAAACTACTAAAATAATTATAAGCGGAGAATTAGGGTATATTTATTATTTCTTATCTAAAAGAGATCCCATTCCTTTACTTGAAAATACGATTATTAATTTAAAAAAAACTGACCTTATACATACTCACTTTATGGCTAGGATATTATCATATTTAGGAATTTGCTATTGGGGTAGAGGCGATTTTGAAAAATCAGAAGGTTTACTAAAAGAAAGTCTTAGAATTTACAAAAAATATTCTGAAAAAGATTTTAATAAAGTTAGTAGAGTACTAACATATCTGGGGATCCTTTATTCAGATAAAGGTGATCAAGAAAAAGCAAAAAACTTATTTGAGCAGAGCCTTAGTCTTTATAAAAGTCATAATTTCGAAAATGGGATGGGATGCGCTTTTACATTAGCACAACTCGGAAACATACAAAGAAAATTAGGAAATTATAAAAAAGCTAAAAGCTTTTTTGAAAAAAGCCTTTCTATTTACGAAGAGAATTCTGTTCATGATCACAATGATGCTGGATGGGCTCAAGCAATGTTAGGATGGGTTTATTCAGACTGTGGAGATTTTGAAGCAGCTAAGGATCTTCTTGAAAAAACGCTTACGATTTATAAAAAGCATTTTCCTGAAGATTCATTGAATGTAGGTTGGGCTTTGCGTAATTTGGGCGAATCATATGGTGATTTGAACAATCTTGAGAAAGCACTAAATCTTCTAAGAAAAAGTTTGGAGATATTTAAAAGTCATCTTGGAAGCGATAATATAAAAATAAAGTGGATTCTCTTTGAGATAGGAAAAATCTATAAAAAAATGGGAGCCACAGAAAAAGCCAAAGAAATTTTAAAAGATTGTCTAATAGCCTATGAAGATAATTATGGTAAAAATAGTATTGAAGTGGGTGCCGTGTTGTTCAGTTTAGGAGAAGTTTACCTTCTTGAAAATAATTTAGAAACCTCTGAAAAATTGCTTAAAAAAGCTTTGGACATGTATCAGAAGAAAAACCATCCTCATATGTACGCAATTTTAGAAGATTTATCTGAAGTGTATATGAAAAAATCTAAACAAATAGGAAATAAGCAAGAGTCTCAATTTTTTGAAAAAAAGGCTGTTAATTATTTAAAACAAGCGCTACAAATCGTCAAAACTCGCTTTCCGGAAAATTCTCCTCATGCTACAAGAATTCAATCCAAACTTGAAAAGTAACTCCTTCTTCCATTAAAACAATAATTTATGCTACCATCGCTTCCTAAAATGGGAGACAAATATGAATATCCAATTCATTGGGGCGACGGGGACGGTTACGGGGTCCAAATATTTACTTAACGCCGAAGGACAGAAAATCCTTGTGGATTGTGGTCTCTTCCAGGGATTGAAGGAACTTAGGCTCCGCAATTGGGCTTCACTCCCCTTGAATCCCGCAGAAATAAAGTGTGTTTTCCTCACCCATGCCCACATTGATCATACGGGCTATGTCCCTCTTCTTGTTAAGAATGGATTCAGGGGAAAAATATATTGTAGCCATGGCACGCTAGAACTTTGCAAGATTCTTTTGCCTGACAGTGGTTATTTACAAGAAGAAGATGCTAACTTTGCTAATCGCCATGGGTTTTCGAAACATAAACCCGCCCTACCTTTGTATACACTTAAGGAGGCGGAAGAATCGCTAAAATACTTCCACCCCTTGGATTTTGATGCGCCTTACGAATTAGGGAAGGATCTTAGCTTTACCCTGTTTCCTGCAGGACATATCCTTGGAGCATCCATGATTCAAGTGAAAGATAAAGAGCGAACCCTCCTTTTTACAGGAGATTTAGGACGGCCCAATGATTTGATCATGAAGCCCCCGAGGACTGTTGAGAAAACGGATTATCTTGTTTTGGAATCAACCTATGGAGATCGGATCCATGGGGCTGAAGATCCTAAAGATGAAATTGCAAAAGTTATTAACCGAACAGCCGCGAGGGGAGGGGTTACCATTATTCCTTCTTTTGCTGTAGGAAGAGCTCAGGCCGTTTTATACATTGTTGATCAGCTTAAACATGAAAAGAAAATTCCGGATATTCCCGTTTATTTAGATAGCCCCATGGCTCGAGATGCTACTGATCTTTATTGTGCTTTTGGCGATGAGCACCGTTTATCAACAAAGGAATGTACCTTAATGTGTCGTGTGGCCAAGGTTATCAATACCCAAGATGAATCTAAGGCTCTTGATGAAAAACAAATTCCAAAAATTATTGTGACAGCAAGTGGCATGGCTACCGGTGGACGGGTTGTTCATCATTTGAAGGCTTTTGTTTTTGATCTAAGAAACACAGTGCTTTTTGTGGGATATCAGGCGGCAGGAACGCGAGGGGAGGCCATGGTGAACGGTGTGGAGCGTATCAAAATGCATGGAGAAATGTTCCCTGTGCATGCTGAAATTGTGAAACTAGACTCCCTTTCAGCTCATGCAGATTCGGAAGAGATTATGGCATGGCTTAAAAATTTCAAACACGCGCCTAAAGAAGTTTTCTTAACCCATGGAGAGCCTTCCCAAGCTGAAGCTCTTCGATCAAAAATAACAGATAAATTTAAATGGAAATGCCGCATTCCTCAATATCTGGAACGGGTTGACTTGAAATGAAAAAAAACAAAAATACACCCCTTACTTCTGTGACATCCTTGAACCTGCAGGTGAAGAAGTTGGGAATTGATACACGCAATCACTTGGTGGCCTTTATTAGTGGAGAGTGTAGCATCTGTAAGTCGGCAGGTTTTCGCTCGGAAGCACGAATTCACATCGAAAATGGGGGAGCGCCCATTATTGCTACCCTCTACGTGACTTCCGCCTCTTGGCTGAAACCCGGTGAAATTGGCCTTTCTGATAGTGCGTGGGAAAAATTAAAACCTAAGGAAGGGCAAAATTTAGTTGTCACCTTAGCTGAAGCTCTTGATTCTTTTGCCTCCGTGCGGGCTAAATTGCATGGGAAAACGCTGACAGAAATTGAATTGAATGCCATTATTCAAGATATGAGCCAGGGAAAGTATTCGGACATTCAAATGTCGGCTTTTGTTGCGGCATCAGCAGATTTAAATCAAAAAGAAACTACTTATCTTACAAAAGCGATGACGGCTTCTGGTCGCGTTTTAAAATGGTCTCGCTTTCCTATCGTTGATAAACATTGTGTTGGTGGATTGCCAGGGAATCGGACAACGATGATCCTTGTCCCTATTATAGCGGCCTTTGGGTTGACTATTCCCAAAACCTCCTCTCGAGCCATTACCTCACCTGCAGGGACGGCAGATACTATGGAAGTTTTTGCGCCTGTTGCTCTGACATTAGAACAAATGAGGACGGTCGTTGATAAGGAGGGAGGGTGTGTTATTTTAGGAGGGGCCGTAGATTTGAGTCCTGTGGATGATGAACTTGTTCAAATTGAAAGAGCTCTAGATTTGGACAGTCATAGTCAACTTATTGCCTCAGTTCTTTCCAAAAAGATGGCGGCAGGCTCAACCCATGTTTTAATTGATATTCCTGTGGGACCCACTGCTAAAATACGTTCAAAAGATGAAGCAGATATACTTCAAACTCTTTTCATGGCCGTGGGTAAAGAAATTGGTTTAGCTCTTGAAGTTGTTCAAACAGATGGTACGCAGCCGATTGGCCGCGGTATTGGTCCAACCCTTGAAGCACGGGATGTTTTATCAGTTTTAAAATGTGAAAAAGAGGCACCCCAAGATTTAAGAGATCGAGCTTTGTTTCTTGCAGGAAAGCTTTTAGAGCTTTGTGGTGGGGTGCCTTCAGAGCAGGGGGGTGTAGAGGCCCAACGTATTTTGGAAGATGGGAGGGCCCTTAAAAAGTTTCAAGCCATTTGCAACGCTCAGGGAGGATATCATGAGCCGATTCTTGGATCCTTCAAGCATGAGATTTTTGCGACAGAAGAGGGGACCGTTTTGTCTATAGATAATCGCCGTTTGGCGCGCATCGCCAAGCTTGCCGGTGCTCCTGATTCTCCCAAAGCCGGGGTAGATCTCCATGTTTCTTTAAACGTGTTTGTACATAAAGAGCAGCCTCTATTTACGATCTATGCTGAATCTCCTGGTGAATTAAGCTATGCTCTGCACTATCTTCATTCGCACCACGACATTATTTTGATTGGATAAATATGTGAACCAGCCAATTCTCTTTAATTTTCCAAAAGCTTCATCTATTGGACAGCATCTTCAAGAAAAATTAAATGCAGAGGAAGGACACTTTATTTTGCATCCTTTTCCTGATGGGGAGAGCTATCTTCGCATCGAAAGTGATGTCAAGGGAAGGGAAGTTCTTATTAATGCAACTCTGTTTCAACCTAATCCTTGGATTTTGGATCTTCTCTTTTTGGTGGATACCCTTCGGACTTTAGGAGCAAAAAACATCAAACTCATTGCACCGTATCTTTCGTATATGCGCCAAGATAAAGTCTTTCAAGACGGGGAAGCATTAACTTCAAAAACCTTTTCCCATCTACTTTCAGCTTATTTTGATGCTTTGATAACAGTCGATCCTCACCTCCATCGTTACCATTGTTTGAGTGAGATTTATACCCTATCTACAACTGTATTGCGGTCAGCTCCTCTTATTTCAAAGTGGATTCTTGAAAACGTTAAGCATCCTTTTCTGATTGGGCCTGATGAGGAAAGTCGCCAATGGGTTCAAGAAGTAGCAGGCGATCTTCCTTTTATTGTGCTTCAGAAGGAGCGTAATTCTCAGGGTCATGTCGCTATTACTTGGCCCTCCTTTGAGGGGGCAGAGGGCAAAACCCCCGTTTTTGTGGATGATATTATTTCTTCTGGAGGCACCATGCTTTTGGCCATAGAGCAAGCTAAAGCTTTGGGATTAAAGTCTCCTGTGATTGTGGCCATTCATCCTATCTTTGCAAATGATTCTTACGAAAAACTGCAAGCCTCAGGTGTTTTAAAGATTGTGACCTGCAACTCCATTCCTCATCCATCAAATGGAATTGATATAGCGCCGTTGATTGCATCAGTTCTTAGCTAAAACATGGAAGATGTTAATGGTAAGAAAAAGTTATTGTATTTTTATTTTTACATTCGCTTTAATAAAAGTGGATCCCGTTTTTTCAGCTAATAATGATGAGTCGTCTTGTATTGAAGATAGTGTAGAAGAAGGACCATATGTTGGTGTTTTGTACGTTGTACCAAAACAAGTGATTAAAATTAGTGTTATTAAAGAAAAAAATACTGGAAAACCTACTGCGCTTAAAATGCCTCCTAAAAAAAGAGGTGCAAGTTGTTTTTTCTTGAGAAAACGAAAAGGCCTTAACGATAGAAAATAACGGCTCCATTCTTATTCCTTGACCTTCTAAAATTCCTATGCTTTGCTTAAAGCGTCTCGGAAAGAGGCGTTAACTTTTTATAAAAGGAGATTTGCTATGATTAACATATTACGACTTCGACTTACGAGCTTGGAATTAAAACGACACTATTTTTCACAAGTTATGTATAAGGATTATAAACAATGGATATCAAAACACCCTTCAAAATCGTAAGTTTCATCGTCGTCACAACCTTTTTCTCATCTTTTCTTTTTGCCGCAACTCCCCCTCTTCAAACCATCGCTATAACGCAGATCGCAGATCACCCTTCTGCTAATGCGGTGCGTGAAGGTATTCTTAAAGCCTTAAAAGATCATGGGATTGAAGAAGGTTCTCAGTATAAAATTATTTATGAAAATGCCCAAGGAAATCCTGTGACTGCTGCACAAATTGCGCAAAAATTTGTGGCCGCGAAACCTTCTGTTCTTGTTCCCATTACCACAACGTCGACTCAAACGATGGTAAAAGCCGATTTAACCCACGGTCTTCCCATGGTTTTTGCTGCCGTCACTGATCCCATTGCTGCAGGGGTTGTGACCTCTCTTGCTCATCCGGGAGGCTATATTACAGGGGTTACAGATGCAGCGCCCATTGAGGAACAATTCAAGCTTTTTAAGAAAGTTCTTCCTCAATTACACACTTTAGGAGTTATTTATAATCCTGGTGATAATAGCTCTGCAACGCCTTTGAAACAGGCACGAGAGATGGCAAAAAAACTTGGTATTACGTTGGTTGAAGTGACGGCTTTTAAAACCTCTGATGTGTCCGTAGCGGCTCAGAATCTTGTTGGCAAAGGGGTTGATGCCATCTTTGTGCCTCTTGATAATACAGTGTTGGCAGCCATGGAATCGGTTTTAAAAATTGCGAACCAAAACAAGGTTCCAGTTTTTTCAAGTGATAAGGATTCCGTGGGGCAGGGGGCGCTTGCGTCTCTAGGCTATAGCCATTTTGATACGGGTTATGCGGCTGGTGAAATGATTGTAAGTGTTTTAAAGGGGAAAAATCCAGGAGATATCCCTGTTGCTACAGCTCAAAATCTGAATGTTTATATTAACTCTAAAACAGTTAAGCATTTAAATCTCTCCCTTTCGAAAGAGATTTTAAATCAGGCAACTATGCTTTAGGTGATTCGAGATTGAGTATAGTTACCGTTTTCTTGTTAATCCACCTCACTCGTCCCTCTATGGTAAGCGGGTGAGGTGGCTTTAATTTTTACTATTACCTCCAATAGGTATACTGATTTCACAAACTTTCTTTAGATAAAAACAAAAATTAACCAGATTTTAATCTCAATCATTTAATAATTAAAGATTATTTAAAATCAAAGTAAGGTTTTTGCATTGAAATTTTATTTATTTCTACTTTGTGCTTTGTCCAGCTCATCAGCTATGGCTATGAATGAGAAAGATGACCAAATAAGCTCTGACACTATAGCAAGACCTGTCGTTCCTCCACTACTGCTTCTAAACAAACAAGATTCTGCTAACTATATCACTAGCCCTCGTACTTTCTCTCTCCCTTATCCTTCTGCTGCTCCACACTCACCTCTAAGCCCTCGTCCCAATTCGTGGTCTTGTAGCTCCCTTCCACCTCTTAGCCCTCACTCTCAGAATTATCCACTAAGCCCTAGTTCTTTGCAAAGCCAGTGCTATCTAAGTCAGCGCTATCTTCCTCGGCTTGAAACCGTACTTCCTGAATATTGGCGCGACAAGAGTGAAGTTCTTCTCCTTTCTCCCTGGGAAAAATTGGAGCCCGTAAAATTCAAAAATGAATTATCTACTCCTGCATCTTCTTCCTCATCAGGCTCTTCCCCAACATATTTTTCCGATTCAGGTGACGATAAAGCAGACTTCACAATCAAGTCTGAAGAAGATTTTAACGGTGTTTTATCGAGCTCAATTCAACATTTAAAAATTGATTTTATTCCAACAGTAACCCTTCTCAATCAAATTCTAGAAAATCTATCCTCTTTAAAATATCTTTATTTCAACGTTCACTTGAGCAAAAAAAGTTCTGATTCAAGTAAGCCTATGTTAATGCACGTTAGACACAGATACCTTACCTTAAGCAAACAAGATGCTATTGATTTATCCACTGAAACTATTCTTCAGTTATTACAAGGAAACGAGGAAGCTCTCCAAGTCATTAGAATAAAAGCAAGTGACGGGCTGCAAGCTGCTCAATATATTCTTGGGCAGATTTATGAGAATCATCAGATGATTCCAGAGGAAATAAAAGGAGAGAACGAAACGAATGCTCTTCTCTGGTATAAGCAGGCCGAAGGTAATGCAGGGGCACAATATAACCTTGGTCGATACTATCTCACTAAAGCGAACTCTGAAGCAGGTACCCCGAGGATTAAAGGATGGAGAGAAGGAGCTTTTGAATTATTTAGAGTGGCTGCAGCACAAGGTCATAGAAAAGCACAATTTCGCCTTGCAGAATATTACCTAAAGGAACAAATTTCTGAGCCTGTTTTAGTGAAAAAAAGGAATGAAGCTGAAGCTTTTAGATTCTTTAGATTGGCTGCAGAGCAAGGTCATACGAAAGCGCAAACTTACCTTGGATGGATGTATGCTAAAAAAAATATGAGCCAAGCCGTTCTATGGTTGCAGAGGGCCGCAGATAAAGGACATCTTGGTGCCCAATATAACCTTGCCATGATCTATAAGGACCCAAGAATTCAATATACTGGTCAAATATCGCAAGAAGAAAGAACTCAAGAGGCATTTAGATTGCTTACACTCGCCGCGGGAAGAAACTTTATGGAAGCTTATCTTCCTCTTGGAGATTTATACTATGAAAATCAAGGTCTTCCTTCAGGAATATCAAGGTCAGAAAGGATGAATGAAGCTTGGAGATGGTTTCAGCGAGCTGCAGAGGGAAGCGTGGTTGAGGCAAAATTCAAGGTTGCTCTTATGCGTTTATATGAGCAAAAAGTTGAAACTAAAGAGGCAAAAAAGTGGTTTTTTGATGAGATTGATCCATTGTTTTATATCTGGTTTATTCATAGGCATCCCCAAGGAGTTGGAGAACCCTCACGTGAAAATGATCAAAAAGCAATCGAGTGGCTTCAAGAGGTTATTTCAGAACATGCAATTCCTCGGTTTGGAAAGCAATTCTGGCAACTTCCAACAATGCAATTTGCTCTTGGGTGGATGTATATGAATGGTCGAGTTCAAGATGAGCAACCACAAGAAGAACATGATCTCATAGCATTTGATTTATTGGATAAGGCTGCCTCACAAGGACTAAGGGAAGCACAATTTTCCCTGGGAAGAATGTATTGGGAAGGACGAATCGCTGGTGGAAAATTACCAGAGAATGATTTGATAGCTCTTGATTTGTTTAACAAGGCTTCTGAGAACAATGTTGTAGAAGCACTATTTTACCTTGGGGAAATGTATTACGAAGGGCGTGTTGAAGGCGGACGGTCAATAGACAATAGTATGAAGGCTACAAAGTTGTATAAGCAAGCAAGTGATAAAGGATTAAAAAAAGCAGAAGATAAACTTAAAATAATTTTTCGCCTGCCAATTTGAGCTAGACTATCTAAAATTTGTACCTTGCTCCCAAATTTCCAATAACGTATCTTTGCAATCAAAAAGAGATGGCAAAATCAATTGATGTTAAGAGTAACCCCTTGCTTATTTTTCCTTTGTATTCTTTTTGAACCATTGCAAAGCTATGCCACAACTCATTGCCCTCCAGAAGAAGTTAAGAGAGACTCACCTCCAAAAATTGGCAATTATGTGCTTCCCGCTTCTCAGCAACCGGGGCCTTTAATAAGTTTTGGGCAAAATATTATTAAGGAAAGTCAAAAAAAAACATTCTTATTTTCAGACGTTTTTTTTGGTTCTCGAGATCATTCGATTGATATCATTCCATATGGAGTATATGGACTTACGGATAATTTCTCTGTTCTCCTGGCTACCCCTATTGCTGCAAGCTATAAACAGAAAAAAAGGCATTCCTCAGGGCTTTCTGATATGTTTTTACAATTAGAATACGCTTTTTATAATGAAAATACGTCCCAGTATGGAGAGCAAGCCACCCTCGTCACCAATGTTTCTTTTCCAACGGGCTCAGCAACAAAACGACCTCCTACAGGGGATGGTTCTTCAAGTTTTTTCTTAGGGAGTACATTTAATCGAACCTATGTGAATTGGTTTGTTTTTACATCACCGGGAGTCATTTTAACCACATCTCATGATGGGCAAAGGGTGGGCAATGAATATCTTTACCAGGCAGGCATTGGCAGAAATATTTGCACCATTGATTCTGAATGGATTTTTGCTTGGTTAGTTGAAGCAAATGGTCGGTACACGGAAAAAACGCATATCAAAGGATACTCCGATCCAAATTCGGGAGGGAATCTCATTGTTGTCACGCCTTCCTTCTGGATTTCTTCAAAGCAAGTAACCCTTCAATTTGGTGTTGGTTTGCCGGTTGCTCAACATTTGTTTGGGAATCAAACTAAAAACAAATACCTGCTAGCCTCAAATGTGAGCTGGCTTTTTTAAGGAAGAGCTTTAGCTACCTCTATTAATTTAATTTTGTAAAATCTAAAATTCTGACTTTTCTGCAGTAGCGTGGTGAATAGTCGACCAGCAACACTAAATTTCTCTCAACCCTTTTTTTGTAATAGCTCTTAAAGATAGAATGTTGTAACACTTTAAAGGAAGTCACAACACCAGATAAAGTTTAGGTTTTTTAGAATAACATGCTTACGCCCCGCGAAAATTTACATCTTTTTGGCCACCTTGAAGCAAAAGAACATTTCTTAAATGCGGTACATTCTCAGCGTTTTCCTCATGGTTGGATTCTCTCAGGTCCCTTTGGAGTCGGAAAGGCCACATTTGCTTATCACATGGCGCGCTATATCTTATCAAACCGTGAGGATCGCAATACTGCCTTTACCCAAGATAATCCTCTTTACTGCCGCATCCGGGCGCAAAGTCATGGGGATTTATGGACAGTGGGGAGCGGCGAGGGAGGGGAAATCGGCATTGAACCCATCCGTCAGCTGACCTCTTTTTTGAGCCAAACCACTTTTGAAGGGGGGTGGCGCGTTGTTATTATTGATGGGGTTGAAAAGCTTAATCGAAATGCGGCCAATGCCCTTTTGAAAAGTTTGGAGGAGCCGCCTGCAAAGACTGTTTTTTTCCTCGTCACCGCAAGTCTCAGCGCGCTTTTCCCCACTATTCGCTCGCGCTGTCAAATTCTGCCTCTTCTTCCCCTAGAAGAGGCGCATGTGAAAAGTGTTCTTCAGTCGCAAAAATTTGATGTGCCCTCTTTTTTCCATGTGGCTCAAGGAAGTCCAGGACGTTTGATACGCTTGATGGAAGGGAAGGGGGAGCACATCTTCCAAGATCTTACCAAGATATTAGAGGGAGCTCCTGCCGCAACCTTTATCCAAGCTCATGGGGGGGATGAGGCTTCCTTTGATATTATCGAAGACCTCTTGCGAAACCATCTGCATGCTCACCTGTTGGAAAAAGTGGAGGGCCGTCCTTCCTTCTTTGATTCTTTGTCTTTGGAGGAAGCATTAGACCTTCACAATAAGGTTACTCATTTATTTGATCAGTGCCGGCGAGCTCAGTTAGATAAGAAAGTAACCTTGAATTGCATTTTAACCCATTTGAAGATAGCATAATAACATGACAACACGTTACATTACCTCGCCCATCTATTACCTTAACGCAGAACCTCATTTAGGCCATGTTTATACAACCGTTGCTGCCGACGTTCTGGCGCGCTATTGGCGCCTTGCAGGCGCGAAAGTAAAGTTCTTGACTGGAACTGATGAACATGGGCAAAAGGTCGTTCAAGCGGCAGCTGCGGCTGGTGAAAGCCCTAAAGACTACACAGACAAACTTTCCAAGAGATTCTTTGAAATGTGTCGAAAGATTAATGCTTCGGAAGATGTGTTTATTCGCACCACAGAAACTCGTCATCATGAAGCTGTAAAAGCTTTGTGGAAGCGCTTGGAGGAAACAGGGCAAATCTACAAAAGCTCTTACAAGGGCTGGTATGCGGTTCGTGATGAGGCCTACTATGAAGAGTCGGAAATTGTTGATGGTAAAGCCCCTACAGGGGCGCCTGTGGAGTGGATGGAGGAAGCCTCTTACTTCTTCAAACTCTCCGCTTGGGAGCGCCCCCTTCTTGATTATTATGAAGCCAATCCCCGCGCGATTGCCCCTATAGGACGCCGCAATGAGGTCTTAAGTTTTATTAAGAGTGGTCTCAGGGATTTGTCTATCTCTCGCACAAAGTTTTCCTGGGGCATTGCTGTCCCGTCTGATCCAGAACATGTCATGTACGTATGGATTGATGCCCTGACCAACTATATTACGGCCCTTGGCTATCCCAATGTCGAAGGAGAAGAGTTTCAAGCCTTTTGGCCTGAATCCATTCATTTGCTTGGAAAAGACATTCTGCGCTTTCATGCTGTCTATTGGCCTGCTTTTTTGATGGCAGCGGGCCTTACCCCACCCCATCGAATTTTTGCCCATGGCTGGTGGACCTATGACGGGGAGAAGATGTCAAAATCCTTAGGCAATGTTGTCAATCCCTTTGAGTTGATTGACACCTTTGGCCTTGATCCTGTGCGCTATTTTCTTATGCGAGAGATTCCCTTTGGACAAGATGGAAATTACTCGGATGCGGCCATGACTCAACGCCTCAACAGTGATTTGGCTAATGATTTAGGGAATTTGGTGCAGCGCGTTTTGTCTTTTATTTATAAGAATGCAGGTGCCAAAATTCCAGAAGCAGGCGAGCTTTTAGGAGAAGATCGCGAAATTCTTGCAAAAGCCGCCACTCTTCATGAGGTACTGCGAGAAGATATGGACAACCAAGCTCTTCAGGCCTATTGCCAACATATTTGGGAAGTCATTGGGGAAGCCAATCGTTATGTAGATGCTCAAAGGCCCTGGTCGTTGAAAAAATCAGAAGATCCCAAAGATATCGCCCGCATGGGAACGGTACTTTATGTGCTAGCTGAGGTCATTCGTCATGTAGCCATTTATGTACAGCCCCTGATGCCTGACTCTGCCTCAAAAATCTTGGATCAATTGGGCCAAACAGAACGTACCTTTGAGGGCTTGCAGACGCCTCTTAAGTCAGGAACTCCTTTAACAGAGCCCCAGGGGTTGTTTCCTCGACGAGAGGCACTGACGAACTGACAACTTTATCGTCATCACGAGCCCACGCAGTGGGCGTGGTGATCCATTTTGATTAAGCGATGGATTGCCGCGGCCCTTTCAGGGCCTCGCAATGACGGGATTTTAGTGGATTGTTCTCACAAATTATATAGTCTCATATAGAGTCGAAAGTCTTGCCAAGTCATCGAATTTTCTCACAGGATATCTATGTGAGATTATGTGAGCAAAGTCAAGGTTGCAAAAAACTTGATATCCTTATAAATATTATTAATATAATGTTTTTATATAAATTTATGGTGTAAATGATGAGTATTTTCAGAAAAATAAAATTAGCTCTTTTTTCGTCTGGCTTTATATTAGCCTCTCATAATGCTTATGCGATGACTGATGAAGAGAAGGAGAAGTTGCCTAAAGGATTACCAGTAGTAAAGCTTCTGTCTGGGGGTTCTAATGAGCTTGCATCATCCTCTTCTCCGTTACTCCAGTGTGTAGTTGATGAGCTTTCTGCGCACTTAGCCTTAAAGAGTTCTGAAGGAGAGAGTGCAATGCCATCTTCGTCAGTGCCGAATACAGATACTTTAAATGATTCTGAAGAAGAGATAGCTACATCATCTTCTTCACCGCCAACACTAAAAACAAGCTCTATTCATAAGGATAAACTTAATGATATTGCAGGACGCTTAGCTCCAGTTGGTTCTGCTCTAAAGACTTTTTTAGAAAGTCCCCTAACAAGTCCTCAAACAAAAAGACAATCTGTAAGCTCCCCAACAAGTCCTCGAGAAAAAAGGAAATCTATAAAAAGTAGAAGAAGAAAAAATACCCTTGAAATTTCAAGTCCATCTCCCAACAACATGACAAGTACATCTGTTGAGAATTACCAAGAAGAGCTTCCAAATTGCCTTCGTGAATTTTCTAATAAATTTAAAACTGTGGACTATATGATCTTGCCGAGAGAGAGACAGGAAGAATTTTATCAACTCCTTTCTTCTTTTAAAGATGTAGAAAAGATATACCAAGAATACATTAATCCCGAATATTGCTCTACTATTGAAAATCTTTACAATGATCTTCACAATATTACTGTTGTGGACACGACACGTCGTTTCCATCTAATAAGAATGGCTACTGCCCCTATCATAAAAGAAGCAGCAGCAGCGCGCAAGGCAGCAGAAGAAGCACATCAAATAGTAGGAGAGGCTGATTCAGAGGTAGATGGAATAGAAGGATATACATTATCCAGAGGATCTTCTTTGTCTTCTATCCCTACCCCACCTCCTCTTTCACCACGGGGTAACAGAAGTTTTCCATCTTCTCCTCCTCCAGCGCCTCCGGGACTTTCTAGGAATGAATCTTCCGCATCTGCTCCTTCATTGTTACCTCTACAACAAGAAGGGACATCATCTCCTAGACCGCTTCCAGTGCCTCCATCTGGAAAAACCCCTTCATCTTCCTTTTCTGTATCGCCACCTTCCTCATCCGCTCCGACGCGTCCTCCGCGTTCACGTTCTATTTCAACTCCAGTTCGGAAGATGGTGCCTCCTACTTCCTCCTCTCCAACTTCCCCTCTTCCTAACAGAAGATGGGCGCAGTATCATGAGGGGCCTGTAGATCTGTCGGGTCAGTACGATCAGTCTGATTAGCTTTTTAGTAGAGTATTGAGCCCCGTGGTTTAACCACGGGGCGTCATGTTTTTTAGATAAAGTTACTTCATTCTAGAGCGACTATTCATAAGTAGCTCAGCCGCTTTATAACCAGAACGCACAGCGCCTTCAATATGACAGACAGAATTGTCTGATCTTGTGTGCTCACCCGCAAACAAGAAGTGACCGTCCTTTGTTGGCTCAGCAAATTGGCTTATGCCTTCAAATTCTGTAATCTGAGAAGGAAGCAGAAGCAAAGGACTATCCTCCATCGTTGATGCAGAATAACTTCCCAAGGCAAAGGGATCTTGCGACCAATTTTTAATTACGAATTCACCAAAAGAATTAATAAGTGGGTAGGCCTGTTGGAGTGATGGCCGTTCCTGACTCCATATGTGTGAAGCGCTATCTTGATCAAGATTTTCACCCTCTTCCGCATTCACCATCAGTGTGAAGGCATTATGTCCAGGCCAACCACAACGCAATGTGTCAAAATTGAAATAGTATGCCAGCTCATTATAAAGATTTGAGGGAGATTCTATAGGAATTCCAATCTTTGAGTTTGTGCCATAGCTAAGGGTTTGAATAGCTTGTCTCTGATCATCTCTTAGGGGAACCGATTCATCGATCATGACATGGCGCAGTGTGCTAAAAGGAATGGTCATGATAACGTCGTTTGCACTTATCGTTTTTGTTCCATTTTCTGCTTGGAAGGTAAGTATATATTTTCCATCTTTCCGCACATGCGTCAATTGATGACCCAAGTGGATATTTTCAGGATCTAACTTACTTGCAACACTGTTGACAAGAGTCGACATTCCTCCCTCCACTGTATAATCAAAGGCGCGTTCATCGATGATTTCTTTTGGAACTTGGGGATTATTTTTATAAATTAAAAGTTCTCTATACTCCTTTATCTTTTTTAAAAGACTTTTTAATTGATATATAGACGCTTTATTAATACTCATCCCCGTTTCATCTTCGTAATAGGTTTGAATGAAAGATCTTCCAAAATCGGATAGCTGAGATAAATGTGGATACAAGGGCCTTTCAGGGCATTTTTGCGTATGTGGGTCATATTTTTGCGGCTCATTCCAATCGATACTATTCACTAGTTGAGATAGCGTTTCCTGTATTTTCGTAATTTCTTCAAGAAGTTTTTGCGTATCTTGAAGATTTCCTTGATATGTAGTTGTGAAGTTTCTTGTTCCATAACCTCGATGAATAAGATTTACACCCATTTCTTTTGCTAAATTGATCACAGTATGATGATCATTATCAATGAAGGTTCCACCTTCTTCAAAAAATTGTGTTTTACCATCATTAAAATAATGAGTATGGGTGCGTCCCCCAAGGCGATCTCTTCCTTCAAAAAGGGCTGCGTTGACACCAGATTTCTTTAGGGCATGGGCAGCTGTTAATCCGGACATACCTCCCCCAACAATAAGGATGTCAACCTCCGCGTCAAATGCCATCCCAAACGCAGAAAACGGGGATAGAGCAATAAGGGCAAGAGTCATCGCTGTTTTGAAAGCTTTAGATTTAGATCTATTAAAAACACTCATAGTTATTCTCCTAAAGTAAAAAACAAATAATTTCTATATGTAATAATTCTTATTTGGTTATTTTTATTTTTAAGTCAAGTGATTTGTTTTCGATATTCAAAAATAAATATTTCTTGTGTTTGTTTATTCAGATAAAGTTTACTTTATCTTTTTCGCCCTAAAAGAAGGTCACGCGCTTGTTCAAGGCGATCGAGCTCTGTAGAATCCTTAGGCTTAGCGTCTTCAAAAGCTTTTAGAATTTCTTCAGATGAGGCTTTTGGATCCACCTTTAAAAGAGCTGCCGCTTCCTTTTTTGTAAGAGGATGGGGAAGGGAAGGGGGCGGTGCTTTTTTTGTGAACCATTGGTGAACATCTCGTTTTAAGAGGAGCACAAGAAGGATGGCGATAGTAGCCACTTGAAGAAGGCGTCCCACGAGGATCAGGTAAAAGCCTGCAAAAAGCAAAATGCCTACAAGGGTCCATTTAAGCGTTGCAACAACAAGCTTTGTTTCTGCGCGCTCGAGGTTTTGCAAAATAAGAATCAGGATAACCAGTCCGAGGAGAATAAGAAAAAGCTCGGCCATAATTTGTCCTTAGGCTGCTAATTTTTCCACGCCTGGAAGTTGAATCAATTGAATCAAGTTGCGTAATTCTTGCTTGGCAGATACGTGAGATAGCGTCACCTGCATATTGCAATCTTCCATATCTAAAACTGTTAAACCAGTTAGGAAAAGTTCACGAAAGATCACGCGTTCTCCAAAGCCTGGAATGTAATTAAAACCGATACGTTTCGCTAGAATTCTGATGACATCTTCCATTTGGGCTTTGTTTTTTGCATTCAAACTGCTGAGGCGGTTCCGAAGGACAAACCATTCGATGGAACCTTGATCGCGAATTGCTCGTCTTTTTTTCTGTTCCCACACCATTTCTGCATAGGTGCTGGGACGCAAAATATCTAAGGTTTCGTCCTTAAGGCGTACAAGCATATCCAAATCAATAAAACTGTCATTTAAAGGAGTGATCAAGGTATCTGCCATGGCATGGGCCGCGCGAGATAGAGAAGAGTCGCTGCCAGGTGTATCAATTAAAATAAAAGCATTTGAAGAAAGTTTTTCAACAGCAGTATCCAGATTGGCTTGGTCTTCTTTGACAGCTTCTTCTTTGATAGAATTTGTACTGAGAAGAAGGGGGATGTGAGTGGATTGGGGAAGAGGTTTTTCCATCTTATCCGAAGTCACTTTCCGATTTTCAATATAACGGGTTAAGGTTCCCTGCCGGGCATCCACATCAATGCTGCCTACGAGGTACCCCATACGGGTCAGGCTTGCAATTAAATGCATGCTCACCGTTGATTTTCCTGTGCCGCCTTTTTCATTTCCAAGAACGATAATGTGAGGCTTCGTCATATACTTTCACCATATTGCCGTTTATAATTATCAACATGGTACAGCGCTTTAAGAATGTTGACTAGAGGTTAATCGTAAAGTTGTTGTGCGAAAATTCTCTTGAAAAATAGTCTTGAAAACCAATGAAAGCGTGAAAAAAACTTAAAAAAAGCTTGTAATTTGAATTATAAAACACTATGTGTTATAATAGATAGTAGTAGTTCAATATTTAAAGATGGTGATATGAGTACTTTTAAAATTAATTTTTTGAAGCTTTTAAAATCAACAGCAATGACGCTTTTGTTCATTCCCGGTGTTTCTGCTATGGTGAATGACAATGAAGGCTGGGAAAGCTACCAACACTTATTGACGCCACTTGCTCCTACTGTGGCAGATGGCTCAGCAGAGTGGGAAAACTGGGACTTCTTAAGGGAGCCGTCATCTTCTTCTGGAGGTGGAGTATCAACACCTTCTGCTCTTGGATTTGTACAAACAGATGATGAAAAAATGGCTACAGAACTAAGACGTTCCTATCATCTTGGAGAGCCAAATAAACTATTTTTATTTCAGGGCCGTCGTTTCATTAAAGGAGAAGTTCCTGGAGACGGCACGTGCTTTCTACACACATTAAATATGTTATTTCCTACTAGAGGAATATCTAGAGATGAGTTTGCAATTCGGCTAAGCACTGCTTTTCTTGGAAGAAATACCAGCGTTTCTTCAGAAGAATTGCGCCAAGAATTTGCAGCTGAACTTTATACGCAACTTTACCAATCCAAAGTAATGGGGGGAACCTCAATAGAGTTTAAAGGAGAAGAAATTGATAAATTATCTGAACATTTGTTAAAAAATACACCTGATGACTATTTAGGATTTCCTGAAAACGTTAGCAGGACAATGCGAGATATAGCTACGAATGACAAAATCATTAAAGAAATGTTAGTTTGTTTTGCTCAAACATACACAATGCTTTCTCTGCCTGCTGCAGATTTGGAAAATATAGGGAGTTTTGGCCTTGCCTGTAAGCTTTTTGAATTAAATCTGGATATTTATGCACCGACTGATGATGAGTCAAACTCGTTATATAAGCGGAAAGAGTATAGATTTGCGCGTGAGTTGTCTCTCCCACGGGCCGCATTCTATGCCCGTGCTCACGTAAGTCCATTATGTTTTGAGGAAGACCCTATAACACGTAAAAGATTTGCCGAGAATGAAATAAGAGTGATGCTGCAGGGTTCTGAAATAAGTTCATCAATCGTTGATGATTTTGCTTCGCAAACTGATCCTTTATCGTTTTCTTCTCTCTATTCGAATGGGATAACTGGGGCTGCATCTACAGTTTCTTCGAGCCTTGCTCCATCGTCTTCAAGCTCAACCTTATCGTCTCCAAGCTCGAGTTCAACTCTAGCACCTGTTGATGAGTCTGTTTTGCCCGCAAGAACTACCAAGTTCCAGATGGGAGAACCTAATTCCTACCAAACAACAGGATTTTCTGCTTATGAGGGGACCCATAGATGGACCGAAGGAATGGAAGCTTCACTAACACTTCCTTTTGAAAAGATGGGACGTCGCCCCTCTCGCATTTCTTTTTTGAATACGAGAGGCCTTGTAACTGCTAGTCGCCCACAAGAACTAACCGTAAAGGTGAATGGGAAGGAAGTTGGTCACTATGTTTATACAGCCGGCAATAATAATCAGACAATTGATGTCCGTCTGCCTGAAGCTGGCCCAGCAACAATTAAATTTGAAATCCCCACTGCGGCAAGTCCTTCGGATTTAAGGATTAATGCTGATAAAAGAGTGCTTGGCATATCGTTTAGAGACGTTCAATTTCACTATTGAGAGATAAAGGAATATTCAGAAAAGCCTTAGCTGTTGGTCAATTCATAGACTTTAAGAAAAATATTTTAACCGGACAAATTTTTTTCGTCGTCATTGCGAGCCCACGCAGTGGGCGCGGCAATCCACGCATTTGAAAGATGGATTGCTTCGTCGGGTCTTCGACCCTTCTCGCAATGACGAAAAAATGTGCTTTCCCTTTGTATATAAAAATCCGTCCGGTGGTGAGGAAAAATATTAAAAAAGTTGCAATTTGTATGGCAAGATAATAAATAATGAATGATAGTTTAATATTTAAAGGTAATGATATGAGCCCTTTTAAAATTAATGTTTTGAAGCTTTTAAAATCAACAGCAATGACGCTTTTATTCATTCCTGGTGTTTCTGCTATGGTAGAGGGCTGGGAAGACCCATCCCTATTCGTGCAATCATCGTCTTCTGGGGGCCGAGCATCAACATCCTCTTCTATTGAATTCGAACAAACACCTGAAGAAAAGACGGCTACAAAAATAAGAAGTCAGCTAAACCTTGGAGAGCCTAATAAACTATTTTTATTTGAGCAGGGGGGAGATTTTCATTATTTCATTAAAGGAGAAGCTCTTTCCGACGGTACATGTTTCCTACACACGTTAAATATGTTATTCCCTGACAAAGGGATATCTAGAGATGAGTTTGCAATTCGGCTAAGCGCTGCTTTTCGGGGAGAATCCTCCAGCGTTTCTTCGGAAGAATTGCGCAAAGAATTTGCAGCCGAACTTTATACCCAACTTTACGAACTCAAAACAAGAAAGGTAGCTTTAGGATTTGAAGGAAAAGAAATTAATGAGTTATCTGCACATTTATTAAACGATGTGCCAAATGAGTATTTTGGCGACCCTGAAATTGTTAATGCTACAATGCAAAGTATAGCTAGCAATGACCAAATTATTAAAGAAATGTTAGTTGCCTATGCTCAAACGGATGTGATGCTTTCTTTCCCTGTTGCAGATTTGGGAAATAAAGGGAGTTTTGGCCTTGTCTGTGAGCTTTTTGGTTTAAACTTGGATATTTATGCACCGGTTCATGATAAGCCAAATTCTTTATATTATCGGCAAGAATTTAGATTTGGGGGGGCGTCTCTCCCTAAGGCTGTATTCTATGCCCATGATCACGTAAGTCCATTATGTCTTGAGGAGGATTTAAGGGCACGTAGAAGATTTGCCTGGAATGATCTAGACGTGGCTATTCGGACTTACAAAAAAAATGCTTCTCAATCTAATCCTTTATCATTTCTTAAAGAAATAGGGGTCAATCCTTTGAATGTACCTTACTTGAGTAACAGGTTTAAGGTTGGGAATACCCTTCAATATAGCATGAATATGCCTCAAGCTCCTATTATTCATCCTTATAATATAGGGATTGATTACCCTCTATTTCCTTACGCTGCCCGCCTGAATGCAGGGGAGTTAGATCCTAACTTATTTCCTGCTCTTTCTGAAGCACAAGCAACTCTTATAAGTTTAGGAGTAGATCCTGGAGTGGCTGATTATTTCTATGTTGCGCAAAATGCCCCTTGGAGTGAAAGTCGACCACGTTTTTTGCAACCTCAATCTTGGGCCTTCCCAGATGCTCCCTATTCATCAGAAGGGCCTTACTGGAAGGATGCAAAAATCAACGTAGCAATATCATCTCCAAATAACGCTATCACACTTGCTTCTTCTTCAGAAGGGGTAATTATTTCTCATAACTTCGTTACTCGAGAAACCCCCAATGGAGATTCGAGGGTCGTCTCTTCTGGCCCTACGTTTCCGATACTTGCTGGATTTAAAGAGGATCAAACAAACTTTTTCGTCTCAACGGTTGTTATTCCAGCCACAAAAAGAGCGGCTGTTACATTTCACACTATCTTAGGGAATAGTGACCTTGATCTGTTGCAAAGAGCAGGAATAGAAACTCTTCCAGAGTTACAAAACTGGCTTGCAAACCTTTTCCAAAACAAGTATGGAGCAACATCCGATCGTTCTTCTCCTTATTCGAATTGGACAACTCGTGCTGGATCTTCAAGTTCAAGCTCAAGTTCAACTCCAGCATCAAGCTCAGCTCCTGCTGTTGAGCCTGTTTTGCTAGAAAGCACTCCCAGGTACCATATGGGAAAAGTTAGTCCTTACCCATTAAGTGGATTTTCTGCCCCTGAAGGTGCTCATAGATGGAGCGTCGGAAAGAAAGCTTCAATAACTCTTCCTTTAGCAGAGATGGGCTTCCCCTCCCAAATTTCTTTTTTTGACACTCGTGCTCTTGTAACAGGTAGTCACCCACAAAATCTAATCGTAAAGGTGAATGGGAATGAAGTTAAACGCTATATTTACACACTCGAAGATAACAATAAAAGAATTGACATCCCTCTGCCTGAAGCTGGCCCAGCAACAATTGAATTTGAGATGCCAGATGCGGCAAGTCCTTCTGATTTAGGGATTGGTGCTGACAAAAGAGCACTTGGCATATCATTTAGAGAATTCCAAGCATATTCCACTCCTAGATTCCATATGGGAAAAGTTAGTCCTTACCCATTAAGTGGATTTTCTGCTCTTGAGAGTTCCCATAGATGGACTGTCGGAAAGAAAGCTACAATAACTCTTCCTTTAGAAGTGATGGCGCATCGCCCCTCCAGCATTTCTTTCTTGAATACGAAAGGCTTTATAACGGGCAGTCGCCCACAAAATCTAATCGTGAAGGTAAATGGGGGCATAGTTAAGCACTATGTTTATACACCCGGCAATAATAATCAGACACTTGAAATTCCTTTGCCTAAAGATGGCCCAGCAATAATTGAATTTGAGATGCCCGATGCGGCAAGTCCTTCTGATTTAGGGATTGGTGCTGACAAAAGAGAACTTGGCATATCATTTGGAGAGGTCAAGCTTCAATAACTTCAGTATTGAGAGATAAAGGAATATTCAGAAAAGCCTTAGCTGTTGGTCAATTCATAAGGTTTAAGAAAAATATTAAAAAAGTTGCAATTTACATTGAAAAATACTAAAATAAATAATGATAGTTTAATATTTAAAGGTGGTGATATGAATCCTTTTAAAATTAATTTTTCAAAACTTTTAAAATCAACAGCAATAGCGCTTTTGTTCATTCCTGGTGTGTCTGCTATGGTAGATGACAATGAAGGCTGGGAAGAACATAGGCACTTATTGACGCCGTCACCTTCTTCTACGGGAGATGAAGGACCATCATCCTCTTCTGCGGGCAGAGCATCAACGTCTTCTCCATCAATATTATTTACCAAAAGCGAACCAGATTGGCTTGGGCAGACATACAGTAGGCTTAATGTTGGGACCTCCGCTCAATACGAAGGCCTTCATTTGCCTCAAGCACCTGTCATTCATCCTTATACGATGGCAGAGCCGCAGGAGAGAACGAATTTTGGTGTCCCTTCTTTTCCTTACGCTGCTCGCCAGAGTGCAGGAGAATTAGATCCTAACTTATTTCCTGCTCTTTCTGAAGCACAAGCGACTCTCAGAAGTTTAGGAGCGGATCCTGAAACGGCTGATTACTTCTATGTTGTGCAAAATGACCCTTGGAATGATGGCCCTTGGTTTTATCAAAATCCCAAAACAAAGGAACTTATAGAAACAAAGCGTCTTTTAAGGCCTCAATATTGGGCGTTTCCAGATGTACTTGGTTCATCCAAAGTAGCTTACGAACAGAATGCAGGTATTAAAGTAGGAATATTGTCTCCAAATAATTCTGTCACGCTTTCTCGTAATTTAGAAGGGAAGATTCAATCAGAAGGGCCTATTTCTTCTCATAATGGCATTAATAAAGAAAATCCTAATGGAATTGAGAATGTTGTCTCCTCTGGCCCTGCGTTTCCTATGCTTGATGAATTGAAAGCTAACCAAACAAGCTTTTTTGTCTCAACGGTTGTTATTCCAACCACAAAAAGAGCGGCTGTTACATTTCACACGATCTTAGATGATACTGACTTTGATCTATTGCAAAGAATAGAGATAAACACTCTTCCAGAGTTACAATACTGGCTTGGAAACCTTTTCCAAAACAAGTATGGAGTAGCGCCCGATAGTTCTTCTCCTTATTCGAATTGGACAACTCGTGCTGGATCTTCAAGTTCAAGCTCAAGTTCAACTCTAGCACCTGTTGATGAGTCTGTTTTGCATGCAAGAGCGACTACGTTCCAGATGGGAGAATCTAGTCCCTACCTATCAAGTGGATTTTCTGTTTTAGAGGGGTCCCATAGATGGACTGTCGGAAAGAAAGCTTCAATAACTCTTCCTTTAGCAGAAATGGCCTTCCCCTCCCGCATTTCTTTTTCCAATACGAGAGGCCTTGTAACTGCTAGTCATTCACAAGATCTAATCGTAAAGATGAATGGGAAGGAAGTTGGTCACTATGCTTATACACCCGGCAATAATAATCAGACAATTGACATTCCTCTGCCTAAAGATGTCCCGCTAGCAACAATTGAATTTGAAATCCCCAAGGCGGCAAGTCCTTCTGAATTAGGGATTAACCCTGACAAAAGAGAACTTGGCATATCATTTAGGGACGTTCAATTTCACTATTGAGAGATAAAGGAATATTCAGAAAAGCCATAACTATTGGTCAATTCATAGGCTTTAAGAAAAATATTTTAACCGGACAAATTTTTTTTTCGCCGTCATTGCGAGCCCACGCAGTGGGCGCGGCAATCTATGGATTCATTGGAAAGATGGATTGATTCGTTGGGTCTTCGACCCTTCTCGCAGTGACGAAAAAACGTGCTTTCCCTTTGTATATAAAAATCCGTCTGGTGGTGAGGAAAAATATTCAAAAAGGTTGTAATTTGTATAGCAAGATACTAAATGATGAATGATAGTTTTATATTTAAAGGTAATGATATGAGCCCTTTTAAAATTAATTTTTTGAAACTTTTAAAATCAACAGCAATGACGCTTTTGTTCGTTCCTGGTGTTTCTGCTATGGAAGATGATGGTTGGGGAGACTATCATCACTTAATGGGGAGGCCATCTGTTCCCGCTATGGAAGGATCGTTTTCTAAAGAAGTCGTGTTTCTTCCTTATGTCGTCGATCCTTTGACCAAGGCGCTGACGGCTAAGGAACCCTACTTAAGTAGTAGACTTAGGGTTGGGAACACTGAACAATACCGAGAGATTTGTATACCTCAAGCTCCTGTTATTTATCCTTATAATGTAGGGATTGATTTTCCTTTATTTTCTCACGCGGCTCGCCAGAATGTAAGAGAGTTAAATCCTAGCTTATTTCCTGCTTTTTCTAAAGCACAAACAACTCTCCTAGGTTTAGGAATAGATCCTCAAGCAGCTGAATATTTCTATGTTGTGCAAAATGCCCCTTGGAGTGAAAGTCGACCACGCATGTTGCAACCTCATCATTGGGTTTTTCCAGATGCACCTTATTCATCAGGATTACCTTACTCGAAGAGTGGAAAAGTTAATGTAGCAATATTTTCTCCAAATAACGCTATCACGCTTATTTCCCCTTCTGAAGGAGAAGTTATTTGTCATAACTTCATTACTCCAGAAAATCCTAATGGAATGCAACAGGTCGTCTCCTCTGGCCCTACGTTTCCGATACTTGCTGGATTTAAAGAGGATCAAACAAGCTTTTTTGTCTCAACGGTTGTTATTCCAGTCGCAAAAAAAGCGGCTGTTACATTTCACACTATTTTAGATGATAGTGACTTTGAACTATTGCAAAAAACAGAGATAAACACTCTCACAGAGTTACAAAGCTGGCTTGCAAACCTTTTCCAAAGCAAGTATGGAGCAACCTCCGATAGTTCTTCTGAGTTTTCAGGTGCTAGCTCAAGCTCAACTCTGGCTCCTGCTGATGCGTCTGTTTTACCCGCAAGAACTACCACGTTCCATATGGGAAAACGTGATGACTACCAAACAACAGGATTTTCTGCTTATGAGGGGACCCATAGATGGACTGAAGGAATGGAAGCTTCGCTAACACTTCCTTTTGAAAAGATGGGACGTCGCCCCTCTCGCATCTCTTTTTTGAATACGAGAGGCCTTATAACTGCAAGCCATCCCCAAGAACTAACCGTAAAGGTGAATGGGAAGGAAGTTGGTCACTATGTTTATACAGCCGGCAATAATAATCAGACGATTGATATCCGTCTGCCTGAAGCTGGCCCAGCAACAATTAAATTTGAAATTCCCACTGCGGCAAGTCCTTCGGATTTAAGGATTAATGCTGATAAAAGAGTTCTTGGCATATCATTTAGAGATGTTCAATTTCACTATTGAGAGATAAAGGAATATTCAGAAAAGCCTTAGCTGTTGGTCAATTCATAGGCTTTAAGAAAAATATTAAAAAAGTTGCAATTTGTATGGCAAGATAATAAATAATGAATGATAGTTTAATATTTAAAGGTAATGATATGAGCCCTTTTAAAATTAATGTTTTGAAGCTTTTAAAATCAACAGCAATGACGCTTTTATTCATTCCTGGTGTTTATGCTATGCACGATGGCCGCGATGAAATGGCCACAACATCTTCTCCGCTGGCGGAGTATCAGCCTCTGGATCAGCATCCTCCTCTTCATCAACATCTCCTTCTCTCGAATTTGAACAAATACCTGAAGAAAAAAAAGCTACAAAGATAAGAAGTGGCTTTCAGGTTAGAGAACCGGAAAGACTATTTTTACTTGATGATCGTCGTTTCATTAAAGGGGATGTTCCTTCAGATGGTAGATGCTTTCTAGCCACATTAAATATGTTATTCCCTGATAGAAGGATATCTGAAGATGAGTTTATGGTTCGGCTAAGCTCTGCCTTTTATAAAAAGGATCCCCACATTTCTGGGGAAGAATTACATAGAATAGAGATCGAGAGAGCAAGTATTATTGAGATGTTATGGAACTACTCTGATCGAAAGAGTAAAGTGGCTTTTTTGCCCGTTGAGTGTTTTAAAAGCATAGGTAGTTTTGGTCTTGCTTGTAAGTTCTTTGGTTTAAACTTGGATATTTATTCAACGGATGGCAAAAAAAATTACTTGAATTTACGGAAAGAATTTAGATTTGGGGAGGCGTCTCTTCCCCCACAGGTCGCATTATATGCCAGTGGTTACGTAAGCCCATTATGTCTTGAGGAGGACTTGAAGGCACGCAAAAGATTTGCTGAGGCTGAAACAAGAATGATGTTGGGAGAGCCAGAAATAAGTTCATCCATTGTTAGTGATTTTACATCGCAATCTGATCTTTTATCATTTCATAAAGAAGTGGTAATCTCTCCTTTGCGCCATCTATATTGGAGCAACAGATTTAGAGTTGGGAATACCCTTCAATATAACATGAATATGCCTCAAGCGCCTGTTTTCGATCCTTATGGTATGAGCTTCCCTATGTTTCCTTATGCTGCTCGCCAGGGTGCAGGGGAGTTAAATGCTAACTTATTTCCTGCTCTTTCTGAAGCACAAGCAACTCTCATAAGTTTGGGAGTAGATCCTGGAGTGGCTGATTATTTCTACATTGTTCAAAGTGCTCCTTGGAAAAAGAACCAAATACGCCTTTTGCACCCTCATTCTTGGGCCTTTCCAGATGCACCTTTTTCATCAGAATTACCTTACTGGAAGAGTGCAGAAATTAGTGTAGCCATATCATCCCCAAATAATGTTATCACGCTTACTTCCCCTTCAGAAGGAGAGATTATTTGTCATAACTCCGTTACTCGAGAAAACCTCAAGGGACCTCAAGAGGTTCTCTCTTCTCGTCCTACGTTTCCGATACTTGCTGGATTTGAAGAGGATCAAACAAGCTTTTTTGTCTCAACGGTTGTTATTCCAGCCACAAAAAAAGCGGCTGTTACATTTCATGTTAGCCTAAGTGACGCCTATCTTAAGGAATTAGAAGAAGCAAAGGTAGATACTCTTCCAGAGTTACAAAGCTGGCTTGGACAACTTTTCCAAAGCAAGTATGGAGCAACATCCGATCGTTCTTCTCCTTATTCGAATTGGACAACTCGTGCTGGATCTTCAAGTTCAAGCTCAAGTTCAACTCCAGCATCAAGCTCAGCTCCTGCTGTTGAGCCTGTTTTGCTAGAAAGCACTCCCAGGTACCATATGGGAAAAGTTAGTCCTTACCCATTAAGTGGATTTTCTGCCCCTGAAGGTGCTCATAGATGGAGCGTCGGAAAGAAAGCTTCAATAACTCTTCCCTTAGCAGAGATGGGCTTCCCCTCCCAAATTTCTTTTTTTGACACTCGTGCTCTTGTAACAGGTAGTCACCCACAACATTTAATTGTAAAGGTGAATGGGAATGAAGTTAAACGCTATATTTACACACTCGAAGATAACAATAAAAGAATTGACATCCCTCTGCCTGAAGCTGGCCCAGCAACAATTGAATTTGAGATGCCAGATGCGGCAAGTCCTTCTGATTTAGGGATTGGTGCTGACAAAAGAGCACTTGGCATATCATTTAGAGAATTCCAAGCATATTCCACTCCTAGATTCCATATGGGAAAAGTTAGTCCTTACCCATTAAGTGGATTTTCTGCTCTTGAGAGTTCCCATAGATGGACTGTCGGAAAGAAAGCTACAATAACTCTTCCTTTAGAAGTGATGGCGCATCGCCCCTCCAGCATTTCTTTCTTGAATACGAAAGGCTTTATAACGGGCAGTCGCCCACAAAATCTAATCGTGAAGGTAAATGGGGGCATAGTTAAGCACTATGTTTATACACCCGGCAATAATAATCATACACTTAAGATCCCTCTGCCTAAAGATGGCCCCGCAACAATTGAATTTGAAATCCCCAATGCGATAAGTCCTTCTGATTTAGGGATTGGTGCTGACAAAAGAGAGCTTGGCATATCATTTGGAGAGGTCGAGCTTCAATAACTTCAATATTGAGAAGCTTTTCTTACTCCAAAACCTATCTTTTTTCCCACAAATCACGGATTTTGGCAAAGAAGCCTTCCGAAAGAGGGCTGGAATGAGCTTTTTCTTCGAGGCTAGCAAATTCTTGCATAAGTTCTTTCTGACGCTTGTTTAGGTTGATAGGGGTTTCCACTTGAGTTTGAATGTACATATCGCCGCGGCCTGAGGAGCGCATAACAGACATGCCTTTTCCCTTGAGGCGGAATTGCTTGCCCGATTGGGTGCCAGCGGGAACTTTTACGCGGGCAGGGTGGCCATCGATCGCGGGGACTTCAATCTCTCCGCCAAGGGTGGCTGTTGCCATGGAAATAGGTACTTGGCAGAAAATATTCGTTCCTTCCCGGTGAAAAAACTTGTGGGGTTTGATATGGAGGAAAATATAAAGGTCGCCCGTGGTGCCGCCGCGCAGGCCTGCTTCTCCTTCACCGGCAAGACGAATGCGAGCGCCTTCTTCAATTCCAGCAGGAATGGTGACGGAAATGTTTTTCTCTTTGCGAACGCGTCCCGAACCATGGCAGGTTTTACAAGGAACACGGATAATTTGCCCCATGCCATGACAATGGGAGCAGGTCCGTTCGATCGTAAAAAAACCTTGGCGTGCATGGACTTTTCCTTGGCCATGGCAGGTGGGACAAGTTTCGGGCTTAGAGCCTTCAGCCGCCCCTGAACCATGGCAGGTATCACATTGGGCATTGGTTGAAATTTTAATATTCTTCTTAAGACCCTCAAAGGCCTCTTCAAGGGTGATCTCCATGTTATAGCGAAGATCCGCGCCTCGACGTGCCGATTCGGCTTGGTTTGCTCTGCCGCCCATAAACTCACCAAACATGTCATCAAAAATATTGCCGAAACCGGAGGATTGAAAGTCAAAACCGCCCTGATGAAAACCCCCTTGGGGGCCGCCACCCATACTGCCATCAAAGGCCGCATGGCCCAGGCGATCATAGGCGGCCCGTTTTTGTTCATCCTTCAGGATATCGTAGGCTTCATTAATTTCTTTGAACTTTTTTTCAGCTTCCTTGTCTCCTGGGTTTTTATCAGGGTGAAGCTTCATTGCAAGTTTACGATACGCTTTCTTTATCTCATCAGCCTTTGCCGTACGTGCGACACCTAAAAGGTCATAATAATCTTGTTTTGCCATTACTTACTACTCAATTGAAAGGGGCCGACCATATTGACGCCCTGTGATTTAAATATGGGGTTAAGAGAAATGTAAAGATGGATCCCGCGATCAAGTCGCGGGATGTCATTTCTCCACACAACACCCCGCGGGTTTGCCGCGGGGTCTAGAGAAAGTCGATTACTTTTGATCATCGTCTTTTTTATCTGAATCAACTTCTTCAAAGTCAACGTCAACAATATCTTCCTTATTCACAACATCGGATTCGGGAATTTCAGAGGATGTATCTTCCGAGCTTCCTTCTTGGCTGGCCTTATAAAGGGCTTCCCCAAGAGACATAGAAGCTTGCGTTAGCACATTCATTTTCTCTTCGATAACCGCCTTTTCAGGGGAATCTAAGGATTCACGCAGCGCCTTGATGGCCTCTTCAATTTTCTCGCGATCCGTAGCGCCTACCTTATCCGCATTCTCACTAAGTGTTTTTTCAGTGGTGTGGATGAGGGCTTCCGCATGGTTACGCAGCTCAACAAGAGCTCGGCGTTCCTTATCCTCACTGGCATGGGCTTCGGCTTCTTTGACCATCTTTTCAATGTCAGCTTCAGAAAGACCGCCGGACGCTTCAATGCGAATTTGCTGCTCCTTACCTGTGGCTTTATCCTTAGCTGAGACGTGAACAATACCGTTCGCGTCAATGTCGAAGGCAACTTCGATTTGCGGCATACCACGGGGAGCTGCAGGCAGTCCCATCAGGTCAAACTGACCCAGGAGTTTGTTGTCGGCTGCCATTTCCCGTTCACCTTGAAATACACGGATAGTAACCGCTGTTTGATTATCTTCCGCTGTTGAGAAGGTCTGGGCCTTCTTGGTAGGAATGGTGGTATTGCGGTCAATGAGGCGCGTAAAGACACCGCCCAAGGTCTCAATACCGAGGGAGAGGGGAGTGACATCGAGCAAAAGAACGTCTTTAACATCTCCCCGCAAAACGCCACCCTGGATAGCTGCACCTAAAGCCACAACTTCATCAGGGTTCACGCCACGGTGCGGTTCTTTTCCAAAGAATTTCTTAACAGTTTCAATGATCTTTGGCATACGGGTCATGCCACCCACCAAGATAACTTCGTCAATTTGAGTAGCCTTTACGCCCGCATCTTCAAGAGCTGCTGTGCAAGGTTTAATAGTCCGTTCGATTAAATCTTCCACCAAGCTTTCAAGTTTGGCTCGGGTTAATTTAACGTTTAAGTGCTTTGGACCAGAGGCATCAGCGGTAATAAAGGGAAGGTTTACATCCGTTTGCATGGCGCTGGAAAGCTCAATCTTTGCCTTTTCCGCCGCTTCTTTGAGCCGTTGAAGGGCGAGTTTATCCTTACGTAAATCAATGCCTTGTTCCTTTTTGAATTCTTCTGCAAGATATTCAATAATGCGTTGGTCAAAGTCTTCACCTCCTAAGAAAGTGTCGCCGTTCGTTGACTTAACTTCAAAAACACCATCGCCAATTTCAAGGATTGAAATATCAAAGGTACCGCCTCCAAGGTCATAGACGGCTATGGTTTCTCCGGCTTTTTTATCAAGACCATAGGCGAGGGCTGCAGCCGTAGGCTCGTTAATAATGCGGAGAACCTCAAGGCCGGCAATTTTACCTGCATCTTTTGTGGCTTGACGTTGGGAGTCGTTGAAATAAGCAGGGACGGTGATGACTGCTTGGGTCACTTTTTCACCTAAGAAATTTTCTGCCGTTTCTTTCATTTTTTGAAGGATAAATGCACTGACTTCGCTGGGGCTGTATTTTTTGCCTTCAGCTTCAACCCAAGCATCTCCATTTGCGCCCTCAACAATTTTATAAGGAACAAGTTCTTTATCTTTTTGAGTCATGGGATCGTCATAACGACGTCCAATGAGGCGCTTAATGGCAAACAATGTGTTTTCAGGGTTGGTGACACCTTGACGTTTTGCAGCTTGTCCTACGAGACGCTCGCCTGTGTTCGTAAATGCAACCATTGATGGCGTGGTGCGCGCACCTTCTGCGTTTTCAATAACGCGGGCTTCCTTTCCATCCATAATAGCAACGCAGGAGTTGGTTGTACCAAGATCAATTCCAATAACTTTACTCATTTTTTTCCTCTTTCTATCTTAATGTAAAATTGGCTCTTCTTCTTATGTAGGAAGAGGCTCAGACGGTGTCAATGTGGCCTCAGATTTTTTTCCTTTAACAACACCAACTAGGGCAGGGCGCAGGAGCCGACCATGAATTTGATATCCCACTTGCATGACGTGGATTACGGTTCCAACGGGTTGATCTGGATCTTCTTGCTCAAACATGGCTTGATGCAAGTGATGATCAAAAGGTTGTCCTAGGGGATCAATTTTCTCAATAGCATGCTTTTTAAAAGCAGAGAGCAGCTCTTTTTCCGTAATTTCAACACCTTCCATAAGACTTTCCAGAAGTTTTTCTGGCTCATCATGTTTTTCAGGAACGCTTTCAAGAGCTCTTCTTAAATTATCAGCAACGGTCAAAAGCTCTCGAGCAAAGCCAGAGATAGCATATTTTGCGGTTTCTTCCCGTTCTCTTTCAGCCCGCCTGCGATAATTTTCAAGCTCGGCAACGGTTCTTAAAAGCTGATCCTTAAGTTTATCGACTTCAGCTTGGAGGTCAATTTCTTCCTTGCCTTTCTCTTCAGGAGGGAGGATTTCTTCTTCCACAGGAGGTTCTTCATGTTTTGTCATCTTCTAACCTATCGTTTTGCTAATTAATTTTGCAGTATAATCAACCATAGGAATAATGCGACTATAATTTAAGCGCGCAGGTCCTATGACACCAATAGCCCCCACAACTCGGCCCTGATCTGCTGAATAGGGGGACACAATCAGCGAACACCCCGAAAGGGAAAACAGGTCGTTTTCAGAGCCAATAAAGATCTGAACTCCTTGGGCTGCAATCGCAGCGTCGAGCAATTCCACAAGTTCCTCTTGAGTATCAAGGGCATCGAAAAGGGTTCGAATGCGATTAAGCTCATCCACATGACGCACGTCCTGGAGAAGGTTTGATTGGCCGCGGACAATAAGGGAGGTAGCGGTTCCCTTGCCGGCCCAAATGGCCAAACCCTTTTCAACGACATCGGCGGAAAGGAGATTCAGTTGGGAACGGTTTTCTTCAAGTTCCCCCAAAATTTTAGTTTTGGCTTCATGAAGGGTTTTGCCCGCAAGACGGCTATTCAGATAATTTCCAGCCTCAATAAGGCTTGAGGGAGGGATGCCGGAGGGGACTTCAATGATACGATTTTCAACCAAGCCATCTTCCGTAATTAAAATCACAAGAACCCGGCCAGGGCTTAAATTCACAAATTCAACATGCTTTAAAATGGATTCGGATTTGGGAGCTAAAACAATTCCCGCACAACGGCTAAGGCCACAAAGCGCCTTGGTGGCGTCTTCTAAAAGATCAGCACGATTCTTGCCCGTTGACTTACAAAGTTGATCAATCTCTTTTTGCTCTTGAGGGGCGAGGTCACCAATTTCTAAAATACCGTGAACAAAAAGACGAAGTCCAGCTTCCGTCGGAAGGCGCCCTGCCGATGTATGAGGAGCATACAAAAGACCATTGGCTTCTAAATCAGCCATGACGCTGCGAATTGTAGCCGGTGAGAGGGACATATCGAGGCGTCCTGAAAGGGACTTAGATCCCACGGGTTCACCCGTCTCCACATAAGAATCCACAATATGGCGGAAAACTTCGCGTGATCTCTTATCTAATTCTTCTAACTTCGTCATAACTCTTTTCACCTTATCTGAAATGTAGTAATGAGATAAGCTTACGTCAATCTCTTGAAGGAGGTTTTTTATGCGTCATTCCAGCCGTCGTCCCGATCAACTTCGTCCCATCTCCTTTGAGGTAGGTTTTTCAAAACATGCCGAGGGATCTTGCCTGACAAAGTTTGGGGACACTCATGTACTGTGTACGGCCTCTGTTGAAGAAAGAGTACCACCCTTTTTAAGAAACAAAGGAACGGGCTGGATTACAGCTGAATATGGGATGCTGCCTCGCTCAACCCACTCGCGGGTGGATCGGGAAGCGGCCCGTGGAAAACAATCTGGCCGCACTCAGGAAATTCAACGCCTCATTGGGCGGGCTTTGCGCTCTGTCGTTGATTTAAAGGCTTTGGGAGAGCGACAAATTACCATTGACTGTGATGTCCTTCAAGCTGATGGTGGTACGCGTACAGCAGCTATTTCCGGAGCTTACGTGGCCCTCTATCGGGCACTTCAGACTCTCGTTGAAGAAGGGAAAATCGAAACTCTTCCCTTATCCCATCAGGTGGCTGCCGTCTCCTGCGGGATCGTGAATGGCGTTTCTGTTCTTGATTTGGATTACAGTGAAGATAGTACTGCCCAAGCGGATGCCAATTTTGTTCTCACTGATGCGGGCGCTATAATTGAGGTGCAAACCACAGCGGAAGAATCTCCCTTTGAAGAGAAAGCTCTTTTAGAGATGATGGCCTTAGCGCGCCACGGCATTGAGGAAATCACGGGCTTGCAACGCAAGGCTCTGGGAATTTAAGGTTTAAAGAGGATTGTTGTCTGGACCCCGCGGTAAATCCGCGGGGCGTCAATGTAGAGTGAGGTTTTTCCACTCATTTGACGTCCCGCTGCTTGACAGCGGGATCTAGGATTACAGTAATGAAATTAAAAAAAGTCTTTTCAAGTTCGAGGAGTATATTTTTTCATACTTGACTAATTTAGTCGGGAATCCTACAAGTACAAAATGAATCAAGGACGCTTTGTATGAAACTCGGCACAAAAGGACGCTATGCGGTGATGGCTTTGGTGGATCTTGCCTATTATGGGCAAGGCAAGCCTTTGGCGTTGGTAGAAATTGCTCAGCGCCAATCTTTGCCCATTTCCTACCTTGAACAACTGTTCCTGAAACTTCGTCAGAAAGGTTTTGTAGCCAGCACCCGCGGTCATCTTGGGGGGTATACTCTTGCCCGTGAGGCAGAGACTATCCGCATTTCGGAGATCTTAGAAGCTATTGGTGAGCCTCTTGAAACCACCCGCTGTGATAAATCATCTTCCACAGGTTGCCTTGGAACAAATGCAAAATGCCTTACCCATGCTTTGTGGGCAGGTTTAGGGGCTCAGATGCACCACTATTTGCAAGGGATTTCCTTGGCAGATGTGTGTGAAAGGCGGGTTATATGATCTATCTTGATTATAATGCCTCCGTTCCCTTAAGGCCATGTGTTAAAAAAGCCATACTGGAAACTTATGATCTTGAGGGCAATCCTTCTTCTCCTCACTTTTCAGGACGAAAAGTACGGGCTTTGATTGATGAGGCAAGGAAGTCCCTTGTCAGAGGAATCCATGGCCAGCGGCTTGTGTTTACAAGTGGCGGCACAGAAGCTAATGCTTTGGCCCTGTCCGGCTTGGGAGAGAGGCCTCTTGTGGTCTCTTCCATTGAACATGAATCCGTTTTAAAAGCCCAGGAAAATCCTTGTATAGCCCGTGTCACAACGGCAGGAATAGTTGATCTCAAGTATCTTGAAAAACTCCTTTCATCTTTTGATACCCCGGGGCTCCTGTCTCTGATGCTCGTTAACAATGAGACGGGCGTCATTCAACCTCTTCAGGACGCTGTTATGATAGCGCGAAAGCTGGGGTGGAAAGTTCACACGGATGCCAGCCAAGCCTTGGGGCACATTCCTCTTTCCTTTGAAGAATTAGGAGTGGATATGATGACCCTCTCTTCTCATAAATGTGGGGGACCTACGGGAATAGGTGCTCTGGTATTGAAGGAAGACCTCCAGCTTCTCCCCCTCATTCGGGGAGGTGGTCAGGAATTTGGTATGCGCTCGGGAACCCTGGCGGCGCCCCTTATTGTAGGTTTTGCGGCGGCAGCTTTGGAAGCTTTGTCAGAGCGTGAGGAACAGACAAAACGTCTTCGAGAGTTGCAGAAAAAAGTGGAGGAGGCTCTGCTGATGGCCCGCGTCCATGGAAAGGAAAGTCCGCGTGCGGCCCATGTGCTTTGTTTGGGGATGCCCGGCGTTTCTTCTGAGCTTCAATTGATGTCCTTTGATCTTAAAGGCATTGCCATCAGTATGGGCTCGGCCTGTTCTTCCGGAAAAACAAAAGAATCACACGTTTTAAGAGCCATGGGACTTTCCTCAGAAGACGTCCAATGCGCAATTCGCATGAGTATGGGATGGAAAACATCAGAAGATGACATCGATAATTTTATAAAGGTATGGAATGAGATTTTCCTGTCCCAGCAAATGAAGGAGGCCAGTTGATGGTAAAGCGCCCCATATATTTAGATTATCAAGCGACAACGCCTTGCGATCCAAGGGTACTTGAGGTGATGTTGCCTTATTTTACAGAAGAATTTGGTAACCCTCATTCCCGCAGCCATGCTTATGGCTGGAAAGCGGAAGAGGCGGTGGATTACGCCCGTAAGCAAGTAGCAGCTATCCTAAGCGCTGATCCGCGAGAAGTGATTTTTACCAGTGGGGCGACCGAGGCTAATAACTTGGCTATTAAGGGCGTGGCTCACTTTTATAAGGACAAGAAAAATCACATCATCACCTGCTCTACGGAGCATAAGTGTGTTTTGGACAGCTGCCGTCATTTGGAGCAGGAAGGCTTTAAAATTACCTATCTGCCTGTTAAATCAAATGGGATTATTGATCTTGATGACTTGCGTGGTGCTATTACGGATCAAACTGTGCTTGTCTCTATTATGGCGGTAAATAATGAAATCGGCGTGATTCAACCTCTTGCTGAGATTGGAAAAATCTGCCGTGATGCGGGCGTATTTTTTCACACGGACGCAGCCCAAGCCGTTGGAAAAATTCCTCTCGACGTGAATGCTATGAACATCGATCTTCTTAGCCTTTCCGGTCACAAGCTTTATGGTCCTAAAGGTGTGGGAGCTCTTTATGTACGGCGTAAACCACGAGTGCGCTTGCAGGCCCTTATCAATGGAGGTGGGCAGGAGAGGGGGATGCGTTCTGGCACCCTTTCAACACCTTTATGTGTAGGGTTGGGGGAAGCTTGTGCCCTTGCTCAAACAGAAATGAGGGCAGAATCGGCCCGTTTAAAAGCTCTGAGCGCCCGTTTTTACGAGGCCATTCAAGGCAGCCTTGAAGAGGTTTACCTTAATGGTGATGCGAATCAGCGTATCCCAGGAAATTTAAACATCAGCTTTACCCATGTGGAAGGGGAGGGACTGATGATGGGCATCAAAGAACTGGCCCTCTCTTCGGGCTCGGCGTGTACCTCCGCTTCCCTTGAGCCGTCCTATGTTTTGCGTGCGCTGGGAGTCGAAGTTGAAATGGCCCACACCTCTTTGCGCATTGGTTTTGGCCGCTTTACAACGGAAGAAGATGTGGATACGGCTGCAGAAATGATTATTAAAGAAGTTGGGCGCCTGCGGGACATGAGTCCTTTGTGGGAGATGAGCCGTCAAGGCATTGATATCAAGTCCATCCAATGGGCTGAACATTAAAAAAGGAGAGCATTATGGCATATTCACAAAAAGTAATTGATCATTATGAAAACCCCCGCAATGTGGGCTCCTTAGATGCTCAAGATGCCGCTGTTGGCACAGGCCTTGTTGGCGCGCCGGCTTGTGGCGATGTGATGAAACTACAAATTAAGGTGAGTGATCAGGGGATTATTGAAGACGCCAAATTTAAAACCTTTGGCTGTGGGTCTGCCATTGCTTCTAGCTCTCTTGTGACCGAATGGATTAAGGGCAAAAGTTTGGAAGAAGCAGCTGAAATTAAGAATACCACCATTGCTCAGCATTTATCTCTGCCACCAGTGAAGATCCACTGTTCCATGCTGGCAGAAGATGCCATAAGAGCAGCGATTCGCGATTATAAAGAGAAACACCCGAGTGCTTAAATGACAAAACCGATTTTAACCTTAACGGAAGCTGCTGTGGGTCACGTAAAAACCTTGCTAGCAGGGCGTGGAAAACCGTCTTGCGGGATACGCATTGGCCTCCGCTCAAAGGGCTGTTCCGGGCTTTCTTATACTCTTGAGTTTGCTGATGAGGTTGGCCCTTACGATGAGGTGATTAATCTTCACGATATTAAGGTGTTGATCGATCCTAAGGCGGTCATGTTTATCATGGGGTCAGAAATGGATTTTGTGGAGGATAAATTGACTTCTGGGTTTGTTTTCAATAACCCCAATGCTAAGGGCATGTGTGGATGTGGGGAATCCTTTCATGTTTGATCCCTATGAGATTCTTGGTTTAGAAAAGACCTTTAACATCGATTTAAACGCGCTGGAGCAGGCTTATTTCGCCGCTCAACGTAACACCCATCCCGATCGATTTGCCCTTGTGGATGAGGCTAAAAAGAAAGCTGTTGCTCGCCAAGCATCCCTTGTGAATCAAGCCTATGCTCTTCTCAAGAATCCTCTGGATCGAGCGACCTATTTGCTGGAGGCGAGGGGCGTCTCTTTACTGACCCATGATCAGGAATTTCTACCCAAGGTGATCGAATGGCATGAGCGTACTGAGGCGGGTGAGGATATAAGGTCTGAATTAGCTTGTGAAGAAGTTGCTCTACTGCAAGAGCTCACCCAGGCCCTTGAACATCATCAGGATGAGCGGGCCACAAAAGCCCTCTATCGCTTAAATTATGTTCAAAAGGTAAGAAAATAATGCCCATTCAACTTGTCGAGCCGGGGCAAACTCCTGATCTTCATGACGCTGTAAGAGGTGTTGTGGTCGGCATTGACCTTGGGACAACCCATTCGGTTGTGGCCTATGTTCCTGATAAAACCCCAGAAGTCATTGGCTCTCTTGTTCCGTCAACCTTGAGTCTTGAGAAAGAGGAGCTCTGTGTAGGAAGTATTTCCTCGCCTGAACGGCTTTCATCAACCAAGCGCCTTATGGGGCAAAACATTCAATTAAAATTGGGATCCCATACTTTAACCTCTGTGGAAGTGGCGAGTCACATTTTGAGCCATATCCGCGATCGAGTCGAAAAGAACCTCGGTGTACCTTTAGAGGCGGCCGTGATTACGGTGCCCGCTTATTTTGATGAAGCGGCGCGCGTGGCGACAAAGCAAGCAGCCGCCCTTGCGAGGATTAAGGTCTTACGTCTTATTAATGAGCCCACGGCCGCAGCTCTGGCTTACGGTCTTGAAACAGGAGCTGAAGGCCTTTATGCAATCTATGATTTTGGTGGGGGGACCTTTGACTTGTCTCTGCTCAAGCTTCAAAAGGGCGTTTTTCAGGTGCTTGCAACGGGTGGAGATCTTGCCCTTGGTGGGGATGATATTGACGGGGCCTTAGCTAAATATCTAGAAACTATAAAACGAGATGACGCCCCGCGGCTTGACCGTGGGGTCCAGGGATACGCAAAGATGGATCCCGCGATCAAGTCGCGGGACGTCACCATAATTAAGGAAAAGCTATCTCATCTAGACACCTACGAAGGTATCACCCGCAAGGATCTGGAAGCCATCGCTCGCCCTTTTGTAGATAAAACTCTTGATATTACAGCGCGTGTTTTTAAGGACGCCTCCCTCAATCCCAAGGACATCCAAGGGGTTGTCTTAGTGGGCGGGATGACGCGTATGCCTTTGGTAAGGCAAGAAGCTGAAGCCTTTTTTGGCAAGGCGCCTCTTTGTGACATTGATCCTGATCGTGCGGTGGCCCTAGGCGCGGCGCTTTCCGCCCATGGCCTTGTCAACGGATCGGATACTCTTCTGTTAGACGTGACGCCTCTGTCTTTAGGGCTTGAGATCAGGGGAGGGCTTGTGGAAAAGATTATTCCCCGTAATACGCCCCTTCCAGCGCTAGCATCCCAAGAATTTACCACCCAGCAAGACGGGCAAGGAGGCATGGTGATTCATGTGGTCCAGGGCGAGCGGGAATTTGTGCAAGATTGCCGGTCCCTTGCGCGTTTTGAGCTCAAAGGTCTGCCGCCCCTTCCTGCCGGTATGGCCCGGGTGCGTGTGGATTTCGCTGTGGATGTGGAAGGGCTTTTAACGGTGAGCGCCATTGAAAAAACAACGGGTCTTTCTCAACATGTTGAGGTGCGTCCTTCCTCGGGTCTAGATGACAAGACCCTTGCAGACATTCTGCTTGAAAGTCAAAAATATGGTCGTGAAGATATGGAAAAGCGGTTGCGGGCGGAGAAGCAATAATCAGAAGTCAATAAATTGGCTGGGAGACCTGGATTCGAACCAGGGTTGCCCGGTCCAGAGCCGGGAGTTCTACCGCTAAACTATCCCCCAAGGGCTTTGCATTGGATTATCATACTTCTCTCTTTTTGCAAAGAGGGATGCGGAAAAGAGTATGAAAAGCTAGTAGAAATCGTCTGAGTGCCGTTATGAACAGCATGCTAAGAAATAAGTTGGACTTTTAATTGAAGTAGTCTATATAAAAATTGGTTTTGTGGAACAACGGCCGAAACCTATTTTGAAGGCGTTGGGTTGATATTGGCCTGCAAAAGGCCGCCTAATTGATGAAGTGGAGATGAGCATGCCAAAGATGACATTTATTAAAGCTGATGGGGAACGTGTTGAAGTTGAAGCCCCAAATGGCTTGTCAGTGCTTGAAATTGCTCATGAGAATGGGGATAAACTTTTCCTTGAAGGGGCATGTGAAGGGTCTCTAGCCTGTTCGACATGTCATGTCATTGTTGAGCCTGAATGGTATGAACTTTTGGTCGATGCTACAGAAGATGAAGAAGATATGCTAGATTTGGCCTTTGGTCTTACTCAAACGTCCCGTCTGGGTTGTCAAATCATCATGCGTCCTGAGCTCGATGGACTTGTGGTGCGTCTTCCTGCCGCAACCCGGAATATGATGTAGAAACATAATGTGTTTCATGATTTATTATAAATAGATGTGCTAAGTTTTTCGAAAAATAATTATTATTTGAGGTAATTGCGAAATTCATCTATTCAGGGTGCTAGATGTAAATCAGAGATCCTGAGCTCGCCCTAAGGGTTCCTCAGGATGACACATTTTTTTTAAATACAGAGAGTTGTCATCCTGAGACCCCGAGTAAAACGAGGGTGACTCAGGATCTTTTCAGTGTCGAAATATACAATTAGCTCATTTGTCTTAGCTCTTTAGAATCAACATAGGGGACACCAGATTGTGACGTTAGACACTTTTTTAAGACTCACCCGACTTTCTCGTCCTATTGGAATATGGCTTTTACTTTTTCCTTGTTGGTGGGGGATTGCCTTGGCAAGTCCTAAATGGCCGTCTCTTGTTCTTCTTCTCCTTTTTACATGTGGAGCCATCCTGATGCGTAGTGCAGGGTGTGTTTATAATGATATAATTGACAGGGATTTTGATGCCAAGGTCAAACGTACAGCTACTCGACCTCTTGCAACAGGAGAAGTTTCCTCAAAGAAAGCCCTATTCATTCTTTTTTTTCTTCTTGCCCTGAGTGCCCTTATTCTTTTTAGTCTTCCTCTTCCTGTTGTTATGGTAGGTTTTTTTTCCCTTGCTCTTGTCTTACTTTATCCCTGGATGAAGAGGATTACTTATTGGCCCCAACTTTTTTTGGGTTTAGCCTTTAATATTGGGATTCTCATGGGATGGTTAAGCTTATATCCCACTCTTTCGCTCACGCCTCTTCTTTTTTATGGGGGAGGAATTTTTTGGACCATTGGATATGATACAATTTATGCTTTTCAAGATTTGGAAGACGATATCCTCATTGGAGTAAAGTCTTCTGCCATTGCTATTTCCTCAACTCCTAAGTTTTTTCTTAGCTTATTTTATGGTGTAGCCATTATCCTATGGGGAATGGGAGGAAATGAAGCCCATCTAGGAGGAGTATATTGGCTTTTTCTAAGTTTTATAATTCTTCATTTTGCAGGGCAAATTTTTACTTTAAGGAAAGACAACGCAACTAATTGTCTTGAGATATTTAAATCAAATACACAGGTTGGACTTCTTTTGTTTCTTGGTATTTTTCTCTCTCATTTCTTTTGTTAAAGTAGGGTAAGACAAAAAAAATTTTATTCAGAAATTAACCTATTCTTAACAATAAAATTATATCCTGAAAAAAAATCTAAAACCCTATGTTAAGGAGAAATTCTAATGAGCAAAAATACAAATATCCCTCCCTTTATGGAAGAAAGTCTTAATGCTTTTAAAAAACATAAGTTTCCAGGCGTTGACATGGAGACTCTCCTCAAAAGTTATCAAAAAAATGTCGAGTTTATGAATGCCACTCAACAAGTCATGGCAGAAAGTACTCAATCTCTTTTGGGACTTCATAAACAATTCCTTATGGAAGCTTATGAGAAGTGGAATGAACAGGTAACAAATGCTCTCTCCTCGAGTAGTCCAGCGGATAAAATAACTGAGCAAACAGAAGCTTCAAAAGCAGCGCTGGAGCGAATGGTTGAACATGCCCAAGATCTGCAGTCCACCGTTGAGGAATCTAATAAAAAACTAATGGATTCTTTTCAAAAGAGATTTAAAGATAGCGTGGATGAATCTATAAACTTAGCCGAGAAAACTAAGAAGAAGGCTTAAAAGAAAATAGATCCTAATTGACACCCCGCGACTTGGTCGCGGGGGTGAGTAATATTAACGATGACCTCTTTTTTAATATTCATCTAGTTTTTCCAATGCTTTTGCCAGGCTAACTTTTCCACGACCTCTTGAGGCTGGTGGAATCTCTGGCGCAATATCAGTGTTTTCAAGAAGGCACCGCGAAACACGTGCAGCCGTATTGCCATCTGGGGTTTTAACTTGACTCCACAGGTCTGCCAGCATACCGCTGACCATGGCTGTTGCTGCTGATGCTCCTCCCCAAGTGGGCTCTTCATCAAAAAAGTTTTTAAGATTGTCAGCATCCGCATAAACGAACTGTTTTTGGGCAGGTCCATTGCCGGGTTTAGCGGATCTTTCATGAAGATCGAGTGAATCTGCTTTTGAAGATCCAACCAAAATTAGATTTGAAAGGAGAGGGGAAGTTTCATCCTCTTCTAAAAACAAACTGCTAATTCGGCTTGGTAAATAGGAAACTTCATACTCAAAAAAATCATCCGCAAGACTACTGCGATAAATAGCGCTACTGAGACCACTGGAATGGTCTGGATGCCCAGGCATCTCTGGAATGGTAGCTCCATTGTTCGTAACCGCTAAGACAATAATTTTATTGTTTCGAAGACACTTGAGCATGCTATCCTTAACGTCAGGGCTTACAAGATGGAAAGCACTTGGATCTTTTGGTAATCCGAAACTACAACTTATGATATGGATAGCAGGATCTTCTGCTAAACGATCAAAAGCGGCCTTTAAACTTTCGGAAGAGTTTGTATCGACGATAACGGGTTGGATGTGCGCGCCTGGAGAAGCTGTTGCGACAAGATCAGTTATTTCACTTCCATGATAGGGGAACGAATGATTTTTTACCTCCGATAGCCACTCACTGTCATAAACATAGGGAGGACTTATTCTATCTCCGTGTAAGAGATTCCAAGAAAAAGATTTATCATCTCCACCATACTGCTTTAAGAGGTGCAATTGGTGGGGACCAAATGATGGCCACAGGCTTGTTGGAAGAACTTTAAAAAAACCACCGTCACATACAGCGACCCCAATATTCTGCCCAAGCTTAGCTTCCTTAAGATGAGGTGGAATATCTATTTTTGGATGAACCGAAAGACCATCATAATGAGTTTGAGCAGCAGTTCTGATAGCCTCTATATTTCCATCAATTAATGAGTGTCCTTCTCCCTGAAGTTCTGGATCATACTCATGTTTTGCAAGGTGAGCTAACTGATGTCGTAATTCAAAAGGAATTTCTGGATCATGAAGAGAAGCTATAAGAAGTGGTTTAGCTTGACTTTCTGAAAGTTCAAGTAAACGCTCCATGGCGCTAAATTTCTCACTGTTTGTGAGTTGATCATCTTTACAGGAAGCTACGCGTTTATAAAAAGTAATCAAACTCTCTGGAATTTCAAAAGAGGCGTATCGATTTCCGCTTGAAACGTCATACTTATATCGATTTGCGTACTCTAGCCTTTCTTTAAGGTTTAAGTTCAATGTTTCTTCATTAAGAATATAAGGGACATTCTTAGCTAGATACAAAGCATAAAGTTCTGCGATCAAATCTTGAGGGCTCTCCACCACGTAAAAGCTTTGCGGAAGAAAAGGAGCTTGATAGCGTCTCTTAAGATTCAAGTATTCATTGAATGCTCGAACAGAAGTTGAAAGCGAAGATTCTGGGTTTGAAGAAAAAATTAATTTTTTTACAACTGATAAGTGTTCTTCTAGATTAAGTTCCTGATTCAAAAGCTCTTCATAAATAGCAGCTTTAATATCAGCATCTAACATTCCAGCATTTGAATGAGATGAAGGACTGGATAAATGTGAAAGTAGAGCTTTAGGATTGAGTAGAGTGATTTCTTGAAAGAGCCTTCTTGAATCTGGAAAAGTAGCGCCTCGAAAGAAATAAGAAGTGAGGGCTTCAAATTTTTCTTCATAAGGTATTGTTTGATCTTCTCTAACAAGCTCAATGATTCTGCTTATTTTCTCTTCAGCGTCAGCAGATGAATATACAAGAGTTCCCAGACGCTCATTAAATGTCGGCTCACTAGGCGTTGAAGATGAAGCATAAGAGCTCGATGATGGCTGCTCTAGCTGAGTCACTTGTTGCATAAGCTGGACTGCCTCGTCTCGTGAAAAACAGGATGGAGTCATAAGACGCATAAAAAGTGCGGTGCTTTTTTCTGCATAAGGTTCTGGGCCTTCTTTTACAAGCTTAATGATTCCACTTATTTTCTCTTCATTGTTAGCAGGTGATTGTAAAAGAGAATCTAAATCTTCCTTAAATCCTGCAAAAACAGCAGAGCTAGAAAGCAAAAGCATTAAAAGAGTCGGCATAGAGAATTTTAACATGTAATCGTACTCCTAAATTGTTTCTCATTACATAGATATTTTTTCGTCTTATTGCAAGTAAAAATATGTGCTGAAATTATGAATTTCTATAAATCTATTCCAGGACTTGAAAAAGCTTAATTTACCTTCCTAAACCCGGCATTTTAACGCCTTCCTGTTCTTTATGCTCTTTTTGGTAGTTATCAGCTCTATCATCAAAATGATGATGTCCCCTGACTTTTTCTAATTTAACTGGAGAACTTTGTGCGAGCACTGTCGAGATATTTCCCATCATCAAGATCAAGGATAATATGAATAATGTTAGTTTCATCGTTTTTCTCCATTTGAAAAGGTTTCTATTTTTCTAGAACATAAATTCCAGGAGCCTCTCTTAAAATAGGGTATCCCTTTGCTGGATTACCCATAGGAGGAGGCGCGGATTTTTCTGTCGATTGTTCGGAGAGCCATTGCTCCCAAGCGGGCCACCATGATCCTTTATGAGAAGGCGTTTTCCTAAACCATTCATCGGGATCAATATATTTATCTGGCTTTTTATGCGTTGAGACTTGGTAACTTCGGTGATGATGTCCCGGCTCACTGACGATGCCTGCGTTATGTCCACCACTTGTAAGTAAGAAAGTTATGGTGCTATCGATAAAGAGGTGAATCTTATAAACTGACCGCCAAGGAGAAATATGATCTTTTTGTGTTCCAACTGTAAAAATGGGTAATTTAATATTATCAAGAGCAACGACTTGATCCCCAATCTTAAATTTACCGTCTGTCAGTAAGTTATGAAGAAAGAGCTTGCGAAGGTATTCAGAATGCATCTTATAAGGCATGCGCGTTGCATCATCATCCCAGGCCATAAGATCGGTATACAGAAGTCTTTTTCCCATGAAATATCTTTCTATTCCCTTTGACCAAACAAGGTCATAAGAGCGCAACATATCAAAGGTTCCTGCCATACGAGATGAGTCGAGGTAACCTTTCTCCCACATGACATCTTCGATAAATGTGATCTGGCTTTCATCAATAAACAGAAGAAGTTCTCCAGCATCTTCGTAGTCAAGTTGTGAAGCAAAGAGAGTCATGGTTTTAAGTCGATCATCTTTTTTTTGTGCCAAGAGGGCGGCTGCCATAGAAAGTAAAGTTCCTCCTAGGCAGTAACCGACGGAGTGGATTTTCTTCTTTTTTGTAATGGCCGATATAGCTTCTAATGCGTCCATAACTCCTAAGTTAACGTAGTCTTCAAACCCAAGGTCCCGGTCATTGCTATCTGGATTTTTCCATGAAATCATAAAGACCGTATGGTTGTGTTCGAGAAGGTATTTTACGAGTGAATTATGAGAAGAGAGGTCCAGGATATAATACTTCATGATCCAGGCCGGTACAATCAGAATGGGCTCAGCATAGACATCTTCTGTTAAGGGAGAATATTGAATAAGTTCAATGAGGCGATTTTGATAAATGACTTTTCCTTTTGTAACCGCTAGATTTTTCCCGACTTTGAACTTTTCACTTCCTGCGGGAGGTTCCTTTTTGAGATGACGGACCATATCTTCTTCAAAGTTTTTTGCCCCTTTGATTAAGTTGACTCCTTTAAGTTTAACAGTTCTTTCGATGACTTGTGGATTTGTGAAGGGAAAATTAAGAGGGCTCCACATATCAAGGTATTGGCGCGTGAGAAAGGGAAGAACATCAGAATTATGTTGAGAGACACCTCTGACAGTGCTTGTGGCTTCATTCCACCAATCCTCGGCTAATAAAAAAGCTTGTTGGTAGATATTATAAGGCCAAGTTTGCCAACTTTTATCTTCAAATCTCCTATCATAAGGCTGAGAGGGAATACAACATTCTGCAGGTATTCCAAGTGTTGCCCAGAAGATATAATCGGATAAACTTGAGCTTCTTCGTAGCGCTCCCTCTAGAAGAGAAATTTGTTTGCCAGGAGACATTGCAAGGTGGGTAAACCAATCAAAATAGGCTCCTGAAACAGAAGCAGGGGAGAGGGCAAAAAATTTTCCGAGCCTCGCATGAAACTCTCTATCAAAGCTTGTTGTAAAAAGGTGATTTGGATGGTGAGAAACCTTCCTTGAAAAAGGAATATTGTCTTCTCTATTTTCTTCATTTGAGAATTCTTGATTAACTTTAGATGTCACGAGTTGCATGTCTCCCTACTTAACGTCTTAAGCTTAGCTGAAAAAGTCTTAAATTTTTGATAACCGGAACCCTTATAAAAATTTTATTTCTTAACGAATTGGTAAGAAACTCACCGTACCATGGCAACAAATAGTATAAGCTTTGAGAAGAAAAAAAGATGTTACCAAAAGAAAATATAAATGACTTTAATGAATCCTGGGGAGATTTTCTAGAAACCTTTCAAGAACAAAACCAACGGATGACAGAAACATTCTTTAAGAGTATGCAACAACATCTTCCCTTTCCCCCTACGGTGATGGGGGATGTCTTTATTAAGACGGCTCAAGCTCTTCTCAAGAATCCTTCCCATCTTCTCAATGCTCAAGAAGAACTTTTGGGAGAGATCCAAGATATGTGGAAAAAAATGCTAACTCCTGAAAAGGAAAACATTTCTCCAATTTCATCGGATAAGCGCTTTCGTCATGATGCATGGGAAACTCAGCCTTATTTTTTGTTTATGAAAGAATATTATCTTATTACGTCTCGTTGGCTTCAAAAGCTTGTTTCTGAACTCGAAGGGCTTGACTCCCAAACAGCAAATAAGATTCAGTTTTATATAAAACAATTAACGGAGGCTATTTCTCCAACAAACTTTCCCTTAACAAATCCTGAAGTTCTTGAAGAATTTATGAACTCAAACGGAGATTCTCTTAAAAAGGGATTTGAAGCTCTAGTAAAAGATATGGAAGGGGGGCAATGGATGAAAATGACCGACCCCTCCGCTTTTGAAGTTGGAAAAAATATTGCTTCTACCCAAGGAGAAGTTGTGTTTCGTAATGAACTCTTTGAACTCATTCATTATGCACCGCGAACAAAAAAACAATATAGTGTGCCTCTTCTCATCATTCCTCCTTGGATCAATAAATATTATATTTTTGATTTAAGCCCTAAGAACTCTTTTGTGAAATGGATGATTGAAAAGGGCTACAATGTCTATATCGTTTCCTGGGTGAATCCGCAGTCTGAACTTGCTTCTAAAACTTTTGAAGATTATCTCCTCGAAGGAGCTTATCAGGCATGTCAGAAAGTTTCTGCCCTTTCTGGTAGCCCTTCTATTCATGGGATGGGATATTGTGTAGGAGGTAACCTTCTTACGGCTCTTAGCGCTTATCTTGCCAAAGTACCTTCAAACTTTTCTCTTAAAACCATGACTCTTCTTGCGACCATAATTGATTTCACAAAGGTGGGAGATTTAAAGGTTTTTATGGATGACGATCATCTTCAATGTATAGAAGGAATGATGGCACAAAAAGGGGTTTTAGAGGCTGAGACGATGAAATCTATCTTTAGCATGTTGAGACCTAATGAGTTGGTGTGGTCTTTTTTTATAAAAAATTATCTTTTAGGGCAAGTGCCACCAGCTTTTGATTTTCTTTACTGGAATTCTGATGCAACAAGACTTCCAGCAAATCTTCACCGCTTTGTCCTTCGACAGTTCTTTCAAAAAAACCTTTTTATGAAGTCGGGTGGGATTCAGATCAAGGAAGTACCCCTCAATTTACAAGAGATTGCAACGCCAACATTTCTTCTTTCAACCCAAGAAGATCACATCTCACCGTGGGAGAGCACTTACCCCGCAGCTCATCTTTTCAAAGGACCTGTTGAATTTATTCTTGCAGGTTCAGGACATGTGGCAGGGGTCATTAATCCACCTTCACAAAGCAAATATTATTTTTATACAAACCCTGATTCTCCTACAAATGTAAATGAATGGCTTAAAATGGCCACGAGAAATGAGGGATCTTGGTGGACAAAATGGGATGAATGGACTTCTCCATTGAGTGGAGAAAAAATTAATCCCATCCTTCCTAAAATTTCCCTTGGAGAAGCGCCTGGGTTTTATGTGAGAAAACACTAGGGTTTTCTAGACAGAAACGGTCAAAAACGATAACCTTATGAAAATGGAGGAAAATATGACAGAAGAATCAATCGTTATTGTTGCGGCTAAACGTATCCCCACAGGGTCGTTCCAAGGGGTCTACCAAAGTCTAAGCTCAACGCAATTAGGAGCTGTAGCTATAAAGGGAGCCTTAGAAGCGGCAAAGATTTCAGGGGAGGATGTGGATGAAACGTTAATGGGATGTGTTCTTCCTGCGGGTTTAGGACAAGCTCCGGCACGACAAGCGGCTCTTCATGCAGGACTCCCTCAGAAAGTTGCAAGTGTGACCCTTAACAAGGTTTGTGGGTCGGGCTTAAAAACAGTGATGGTGGCCCACGATTTAATCAAAGCTGGCTCGATCAACGTTGCCATTGCAGGAGGCATGGAAAGCATGACCAATGCACCTTACCTGCTGCCTGGAGCGAGGGCAGGGCTTCGCATGGGGACGGCTCAAATCCTCGATCATATGCTGCTTGATGGGTTAGAGGATTCCTTTACAGGAGGAACGTCTATGGGGGTTTTTGCTGAGAGGACGGCTGAAAAGTATGGTTTTACCCGAGAAGAGCAAGATGCTTTTGCTATTGAAACAGATAAACGTGCTCTTGAAGCTATGAAAAAAGGGTATTTTAAAGAAGAAATCGTGTCTGTTGAAGTCATTCAAAAAAAAGAAACATTGACTGTAGATGAAGATGAACCTCCTAAAAAAATTAATTTTGACAAGATTCCTCTCCTCAAACCCTCCTTTAGCAAAGAGGGGACAGTAACACCCGCCAACTCAAGCTCTATTAGCGATGGCGCAGCTGCAGTTGTTGTGATGAAGGAAAGTGAAGCCAGAAAGAGAAATCTAAAGCCTCTTGCTAAAATTGTTGCCCATGCCCAACATTCGCGTGAGCCAGAGTGCTTTACTCTGGCTCCTAGTGGGGCCATTGAAAAAGTCCTCAAAAAGACGGGGTGGGATAAGGACGAAGTTGATTTCTATGAAATCAATGAGGCCTTTGCCGTTGTTGTCATGGCTGTAATGAAAGACTTAGGACTAAGCCGTGACAAGGTAAACGTTCATGGGGGAGCGTGCGCCCTAGGGCACCCCCTTGGTGCAACAGGAGCAAAACTTCTCACAACTCTTCTCTATGCCCTTAAAACCCATGGGAAGAAAAAGGGTGTGGTTGCTCTTTGTATCGGCGGAGGCGAAGCCGTCGCTATGGCCGTTGAGCGTATAGATTAATCCTTTTTCGTATCTAATGTTGTTTTTATTATGGAAGAGTGCCCCAGTGTTTTATGAACGGGGCACTTTTCTGCAATCTTGTGAAGATCTTCTTTTTGTGTGGGGGTAAGGTCGCCCTCTAAATTGAGAATACAATGAATAACATCTTCATCGTTAACTCTTTGGTGATCTAAGCTGATGCGTATGCCTTTTAAAGGAATATTTTTCCGCAAGGCATACATCCTTAATGTAATAGAGGTACACGCCCCAAGGCTGGCCAAAAGAAGGTCATAAGGATTGGGGCCGCTATCGTTTCCACCAATCGCTTCCGGCTCATCAGCAATAATGACATGTTTTCCCATCTGAATAGATTGAGCGAAGTTACCTTCCCCACTTTCAGTAACTGTGATTTCATTTCGATTAAAAAGTCCCATTGTTTCTTCCTCCTTTTATAAGTTTAAACACGTCCTGAGCTATGACGATTTCTTCATTGGTGGGAATAACCCAAACGGCTATTCCGCTTTCTAGTGAACTAATTCGGGCGGCAGCTGTAGGACGAAATGAAGCATTAAGCTCTTCATCCAATTCTACATTGAGCCACTTTAACCCATCGCACACCTTTTGTCGAACTTGCCAGGCATTTTCACCGATGCCTCCTGTAAAGACAATAATATCAAGTCCTTCAAGGGCTGCCATCAATGAGGCGAGTTGTCGCCTGACTTGGTAACAAAAATAATTGATAGCTTCAGTGGCTTGGGGTGATTTGCTTTGAAGAAGCTCTTTCATGTCGCCACTAACACCAGAAAGACCAAGAAGACCCGACTTTTTATAAAGCAGATCAGAGAGCTCTTGAGTCGAATAGCCCTTCTCAGAACTCAAATACAGCAGAACGCCAGGGTCTATGTTTCCGCATCGGGTTCCCATGGGAAGTCCATCTAGGGCTGTCAATCCCATGGTAGTGGCAAGACTCTTTAATCCCTTGATGGCACACATGCTCGCGCCATGACCTAAATGAGCAACAATGACACGGCCCTTGGCCTTATCTCCTACGTATTGTGGGAGAGTTTCAGATATATATTGATAAGAAAGTCCGTGAAAACCAAAACGGCGAATGCCCTCTTTCCAAAAGGGGGAGGGAAGGGCAAAAAGGGTGGCTAAACGCGGATCAGTATGATGAAAAGAAGTATCAAAACAAGCGATTTGAGGAAGTGTTGGATGAAGGGCTTGTAAGGTGCGAATTCCTGCCAAGTTGTGGGGCTGATGAAGGGGAGCCAAAGGAGATAGGGTCTCTAAATAGGTGAGAACGTCTTCGCTGATGACAACCGATTCTGTATAGCGCTCTCCACCATGAACGATGCGGTGTCCAAAAGCGCTCAAAGTCAACTGAGGGAAAGTTAGATTTACCCACTTGAGGAGATAGCTGAGAGCCGTTTGGAAATTAGGTTTCTCCTCAATCATCTTATCCTCCAGGTTGCCATGGGCATCATGGGCTGAAAAATGAAGAGTCGTGGGAATTCCTTCAAATTCACCCTGGCAAAGAAGAGAAATCTTATGAGAGGTATTCTCAGCTGAATAAAGAGCAAACTTTATGCTTGAAGAGCCAGAATTGAGGGTGAGCACTGCCTGACTCATGGCTCCTCTTTTTCTTTTTCTGCTTTTAAAGCAAACATCTTATAAACGACGGTAACGGCAAGAGCACTTGAGGCTAAACGTGTAATGGGTTTATCAGAACGGCTTGTTAAAATGATGGGGACTTTCGCTCCTAAAACAATTCCTGCACTTTGAGCCTCGCTGAGATACTCCAGCTGCTTCACAAGAAGATTCCCTGACTCTAAATCTGGTGTGATAATCACATCCGCTTTGCCTGCAACGAGCGAAACGATTCCTTTGATCTTAGCGGCTTCCTTAGACACAATATTATCAAAGGCGAGGGGGCCATCTAAAATACCGCCTTTAATTTGTCCACGATCAGCCATCTTACAAAGAGCAGCGGCATCGAGTGTACTCTGGATTTTAGAGGAAACAGTTTCAACGGCTGAAAGAATAGCAACCTTGGGAAGGTCAATGCCGATATCAAGAGCAAGATCAATGGCATTTTGAACAATATCTTTTTTGTCATCTAAATTGGGATAGATATTGATGGCGGCATCGCTGACGAGGAGTAACCTTGGATAGGTGGGAACATCCATAACAAAGACATGGCTCATACGACGTTCCGTTTGAATTCCAGAATCTCTATTTAAGGCAGCATGCATCAATTCATCTGTATGGAGTGCTCCCTTCATTAAAGCTCCCACCGTACCTTCTCGCGCTAAAGAAACTCCTTTTTCGGCGGCAGCATGACTATGGGGCGTTGGTATGATCTCATAGGGACTTAAATCAATTTTGAGTTTCTCAGCAACAGCCCTTATTTTGGATTCAGGGCCAACGAGGACAGGAATGATAAGGTTGGCCTGTGCTGATTCAATAGCCCCTAAGAGGGAGACGTCATCAACCGGGTGCACTACAGCGGTTTTAACTGGTTCTACATTATGAAGCTTTTTAACAAGATCTCCATAAAGTTCACCAGGTTTGCGGAGAATAAGCTCAGGTAATTCAACTCGTGGGCGACAAATTTTTTCAGTAGGAGCGCGAACAACAGCCATTCCCTCTGTGACTTCTTCATTGTTTTGATTGGTTATTGTGCAAAGAAAAGTGATAATTTTTTTTAAGGGATGTTTTTCCTTAGCCGTGACTTTTACGGTGACCGTATCTCCAATCCCTATTGGTTTTTTAAAATTCAAAGTTTGCTCAATATATATTGTTCCTGGACCAGGCAGTTTCGTTCCTAAAACTGTTGAAATAAGGGATCCTCCCCACATGCCGTGAACAATAATTTTATGAAAATAATTATTGTGGGCAAAAGTTTTATCAACATGGGCAGGGTTAACGTCTCCTGACACGGTTGCAAATAATTCGATATCATTCCATGTGAGGGTGCGTACAATCTCGGCTGAATCACCAATTTTAATCTCATCAAATGTCTTATTTTCAATATATTCCATTCTCTATCTTGCCGTGTAGCCTCCATCAATAATAAGCTCACTGCCTGTCATGTAAGAAGACTCATCAGAAGCTAGCATAAGTACGGGCAGAGCAACTTCTTCAGGTTTTCCTGGGTGCTCCATGATCGTAGTTGCTAAGAGTTCCTTTGTTTTCTCGGGATCTTTAATAGTGTCTTGTGTCATAGGGGTATCAATTAAACCGGGATGTACTGAGTTGACACGAATTTTATATTTTGCAAGATCGGAAGCAGCAGCTTTGGTGAGTGCACGAACAGCTCCTTTGGAGGCTTCATAAGCAGCTGCATTTGGCGCGCCAATGATGCCATAAGCTGAGGCTATGTTAATGATAGAGCCACCGTCTGCTTTTTTCATCCCTTCAACGGCATGCTTACACCCAAAAAAGACACCCATAACATTCACCTGAAAAACATGCTTCCATTCTTCTTCAGATGTTTCTTCTAATGGTTTTAAAAGTAGGATACCTGCATTATTTACAAGAACATCAAGCTTGCCATGTTTTTCGAGAGTAGACTTCATTACTTGCTGCCATTCTAATTCATTTCTAACGTCTAATTTCATAAATTCGGCTTTGTGGCCGACTTTTTCAATTTTTTTTACCGTATCCAGACCAGCTTCTTCGTTAATGTCAGTGACAATGACTTTTGCCCCTTCTTGAGCAAAAAGAATGGCTTCAGTTTTACCCATTCCCATACCTGCACCTGTAATTAGTGCAACTTTCCCTGAAAGGCGACCCATTTGTATTCTCCTTATGTTCTAAATAATTTTATGACAATGTGGTTAATTTAAGCTTAAAATCAAAGAAGGTTGCTGGAAGGGAGATGAGAGATGAAGACTCTACAAGGTAAAAAGGGTTTGGTTGTGGGGATTGCCAACAAAGAATCTATTGCCTGGGGGTGTGCAAAAGCTTTTCATGATGCTGGAGCTGAGCTTGCCATCACCTACCTTAATGAAAAGGCTGAGCCTTATGTGAGGCCTCTTGCAGAAGAAGTTAGAGCCTCAATTATCATGCCACTCGATGTTCAAAATGATATTCAAATGAATACTTTACTTGATGTGATAAAGGAAAAGTGGGGAAAGCTTGATTTCCTTCTTCATTCAGTCGCTTTTGCTCCAAAAGAAGACTTACAAGGGAGAGTCACTGATTGTTCAAGGAAAGGTTTCCTAATGGCAATGGATATTTCCTGTTACTCTTTTATACGTCTTGCTCACTTGGCTGAACCTCTTATGAAAGAGGGAGGAGCTTTGCTGACCATGACTTACTTAGGAGGTGAAAAAGTTGTTGAACATTATGGTATCATGGGCCCTGTCAAAGCGGCTTTAGAAGGGACTGTTAAATATCTAGCTGTTGATTTGGGAGATAAAAAAATTCGTGTCAATGCTATTTCGCCTGGGCCTATTTTAACGCGTGCGGCGAGCGGCATTCCCAATTTTGACTCTCTGCTTCAACTGGCACGTGAAAAATCTCCAGAACATGAGTCCGTTACTATCCAATCCGTTGGAGCTTATGCTAAATTTCTAGTGAGTGATGAAGCGGCTCTCGTTACGGGAAGTACAGTTTATGTGGATGCTGGATTTAATATCATGACAATGTAAAAAGTTATACGCTAAACTTTTTAAAATTTTAGGTAAGAAAAAATCCGAATTTTTAAGAAATCTATAAGGAAAAGATAAAAGGCTGTAGCACCAAGTAGGCCCAATACTACAAGGGGGGGAAGGGGGGCAATAAGAATTCCGTAGATTGCCATTAGGCTTACAATCAAAATAACCATAAAAGTGACGAAGAGCAGCCAATTTGAAGGTTTAGAGTTCCAAAAATGTCTTCGTTCTCTGGCAAGGTAAATGTTACCTTGCCCTGTAAAGACAAGGGTTAAAAAAACAAGTGTTTGCAGTTTAATTAAGGGAAGATGAAGGAAATCTTTTCCAAAGAGAAATACGGCAAAAGAAAAAAGTAGTATTAAAAAAGCTGAGATTCCTCCCGCCTTCATGAGTTTACTTATTTCCCAATGCTCCGGCTTTGGAGAATGAACAACCTGGTCTGTTGCAATAGCCATGGTAGCGAAGTCATTCGTGAAAAGAAGAAGAACAATGAGAAAAGGGGTAATAATTAACTCGTTAGCAAGAATAAAGCCAAGGCTTGAAAAAACGATAATTTCAAAGCTTTTCAAAACCTTATTGAGAATATATGTTAACATTCGTCGGTAAATGCGCCGACTTGTTTTTATTGCAAAAAGAATTCCTTCTCCCCCTGGCCTTATTAAAATGAGTGAAGCTGCACTTTTGGCAACATCTGTGGCATTAGCAACGGCAATCCCTACTTCAGCTTGCTTAAGGGCAGGGGCGTCATTAACTCCATCACCAGTCATTCCAACAATATGACCATTCTCTTGTAAGTTTTTAACTAAGTTAAATTTATCTTCAGGGAATATGTTAGCAAAGGCATTGCACTTAAGAATATCTGCGGCTTTTATGTGATGGAGAAAATCAGGTGAACAGACTCGCTTTCCAATCCCCACTTCAGTAGAAATAGTTTTAGCTGTTTGTACGCTATCTCCTGTTAACATGAGGAGGCGAAGGCCTAACTTTTTAAGATCACTAATAATTTTTTTGACCCCCTTGCGTGGAGGATCATAAAAAGCAAGAAGGCCAGCTAGTTCTATGATTTTATCAGTTTCATTTTCCGCGGCTATTGCTATGACTCGATATCCCTTTTTTTCCAAAGGAAAGACTTCTTTCAAAAAATCTGATTTTTTTGTCAATAATTTTGAAATAATAAGTGGAGCGCCTTTTAAAAGATGAACCTGCTTTCCATTGACTTCAATAAAAGCTTCAGTTCGTCTTAAAGAAGGATCAAAAGGAATAAATTTAATATGTTTTATGTTTAAAGGGGGGATGTTTCTTTTACGGGCAGCTTTAAAAATAGCCGTATCAATGGGGTCTTGTGTGGCTTCATGGCTTGCAAATGCACCAAAATTTAGCAATTGTTCTTCAGTATAAGGTGGAAAAACTTTTAATTCAGCTAACTCAAGAGTGTTCTGGGTAATGGTTCCAGTCTTATCGGCACAGAGAACATCCATGGTTGCGGCCTCCTCAATAGCTGATAAACGGGTAACGAGAACCCCGCGCTTTGTGAGATAAAGAGCTCCAAGAACTGTGGCAAGAATAAAGGTTGCAGGAAGGGCGATGGGAATGGAGGCTACTAATAAAATCAGAATGAAGGGAATGAGGGGGATCAACGGATGATTAATAATCAAAGCATATCCCAAAACCACAAAGACAAAGAAAATATCAACGGCAACAATGTACTTCACAATTTGAAAAATAACTTCTTTCGTATGGCTTTTGGTTTCAGACGTTTGAAGTAAACTAATAGTTTTGCCATAGTAAGTCTGCGTTCCCGTTGCAGTAACCTGACCTGTCGCTTCTCCTCTTTTTATGATAGATCCTGCATAAATAAGCTCTCCTTCTTGTTTTTCAAGAGGTAAGGATTCTCCTGTAAGAGCAGATTGATCAATAAGAACTTTTCCATCAAATAGATGGATATCAGCAGGTGCAAAATCTCCCATTCGTAAGTACACGACGTCACTTCGAACAAGATTCTCAGCAGAAATCAGTTGCCAAACCGAGTCTCTTAAAACGCGTGCTTGAATGATAAGGTTCTTCTTTAATGTTTCAAGGGCACGATTTGAGCGTTCTTCTTGAGAAAAGCTAAGGATTGAGTTGAATATCAATAAGGCAGTAATGATAATCCCTTCATCATATTTTCCAAGAACGAATTGGAGGGCAATCGCAATTTCAAGCATCCAAGGAATAGGACCCCAGAATTTTTGAAGAAGTAAAAGTAGTTTGTTTTTTCTTTTTTCTTCAACAGAATTAGGGCCGTACCTTACTAAAAGGTCTTGAGCTTCTTTTGTCGTAAGGCCTGGTTTTTTCTTATCCATATTAGGGGTTCTTCTCCTTTTTTCAAGACTACACCACTTTTGCCTGATAGCGATCTTTCATAAAAAATAGAGCAATGGCTGAAATGAGGCTCGCAAGGCCTAAATAAAGGGCAGGGGCTGCATTATTGTTTGTAAGGTGAATAAGTCCAGTTGCAATGAAGGGAGCGGTTCCTCCAAAGACGGCCATGCTGATGCTATGTGAGATCGCAAGACCTGAATAGCGAACAGTTAAAGGAAAGAGCTCAACCAAGGTTGCTGGAATGGGAGCAAAAAACACACCCATGATAAAAGAAAGGGCTATTTGTGCCAACAATGCCTCTATATACCCCCCCTCAAGAGAGAGAAAAAGAGGATAGGCAAAAAATGTGAAGGCAAGAGCTCCTGTAATCAATACAGGTTTACGGCCGACTTTGTCAGAAACCCAGCCGAAACAGAGAATCGACACTCCCATAGCCACCATGCTTATGGTCGTCATGATCAGGCTTGAAGCCATGTCAAAATTAAGTAAAGCCGTGAGAAAATTATTGATAAAGGTGACAATCAGATAAAAACCAATGGAAAGGGTCAACTCGATTGTGACAACGTAAGCAATGGTTTTGGAATGGTATCTAAAAAGCTCTTTAAGGGGCGAGCCTTTCGCCTTGTGATGTTCTTTGGCTATTCTAAATTGTTCGGGCTCATGGATAACTCGGCGCATTATGGAGCCTATAAGACCTCCGACCACACTTAGAATAAAAGGAATTCTCCATCCCCAAGCCATGATTTGATCTTCAGAGAGGAAGGTGCACGTGGATGTGGCAATCACTGAGCCTACTAGAATCCCAATAAGAAGACTAAAAACAACCCAGCTTCCGTAGAGGCCTCGGTTGTGCTGCTGTGCATTTTCAACAACAAAAACCATAGATCCAGTAAACTCACCCCCCATAGAAAGTCCTTGAGCCAAGCGAATAAATGTCAAAAGTAAAGGCGCAAGCCATCCAATTTGTTCATAAGTTGGTAGTAAACCAATAAGGGTTGTTGGAATCGCCATCAGATAGATTGACCATAAGAGAGCCTTTTTACGGCCAATTTTATCCCCTATATGCCCAAAAATAGCGCCTCCTAGAGGACGCATGATAAAACCTGCTGCGAAAATACCAAAAGTAGCTAAAAGTGAAGCAACAGTGCTAAATTTTGGAAAGAAGAGAGAGCCAATAGTTGTTGCAAAATATCCATAAAGAGCAAAGTCATACCACTCAAGGGCATTTCCAATCATACAAGAGAGAATAACGCGTTTAATGTAGCTCCCTTCTTCTGGAAGGCTTGTGGCTTCATAGGTAATGGTTTCTGTGGTCATTTTTTCTCCCTTCCATAAATGCTTTTTTAGTTAAAGATCATTAGAACCTGATATCTTTTAAAATTTTATTAAAATCAGAAGCTTAAATTTTTAAAAGAAAGTGCGCCCAAGTAAGGGCGCACAAGATAGATCTATTGCCAATTTTACAACTAGAGATTGTTCTTATTCTTTTTTACGAGGTTTAATGAGTCATTAAAGCTCTCTTGAAAGTGTTTTTGGATGGAATCTAGTATTTTTTCATTAGATTTAACAATGATGGTATTGATTTCTTTCATGTGCTCTAAGGCCTTATCAGACATTTCCTTTGTGGCTTGTGCATGGCAGGCTGTTTTCTCTTCAAAAGAAGTTTTTGTGCAGTTGTGTTTTAGTTGTTCATTCCATTGATCAAAAGCGTTTTTGAGATATTTATTTTGGAGTTCAACGATCGAATTTGTGGATTCAACTGCTTTCCTCTGAGTAGATGCCAGGAGTTCCATATTTTTTTGATGGCTTGCAGCTAAGGCTTCCATATCGACTCCTGGAACTTTAAATTGTTTAAAGGCATTAAATATTTCTTCTCCAAAGGGCGGTATATTTGTATTTTTACTCATGACTTCTCCTCCATTTTTTTATGTTTCAATTAATGGCTATATAAATTAATTTTTGCTTAAGCAAAATATTGTCCCCCGTTAAGCGTAAGGGTTGTTCCTGTCATGAAGCCAGCCTCATCTGATGCCAGAAAAACAACAGCTCGTCCAACTTCCTCCGGACTACCAAGGCGGCCCATAGGGATTTGATTGGTGATTTGTGCAAGAACAGGCTCAGATATGCTTTGTAGCATTTCTGTATTAATATATCCTGGTGCAATTGCATTAACTGTAATTCCTTTTGCTGCACTTTCTTGTGCAAGAGCTTTGGTAAGACCAATAATACCGGCCTTTGCGGCGGAATAATTGGTTTGACCAAATTGTCCCTTTTGGCCATTAATTGAACTGATATTTATTATTCTTCCAAATCCTCGTTCCCGCATGGGCTCGATGACTTGACGGCACATGTTAAAGCAAGAAGTGAGATTGGTTTGAATAACGTCACTCCAGTTATTATAATCCATTTTATGGAGAACACCATCACGTGTAATTCCTGCATTGTTAACAAGGATATCAATAGACCCATGCTCTTTTAGGATTTGCGCAATGCCTTTGCGGCAGTCTTCAAAATGACTGACATCCCACTTATAGGTTGAAATTCCGGTTTTGTTTTGGAAAGTCTGAGCAACTTTTTCATTTCCATGATAAACGGCGACGACTGTATAGCCGGCCTTCTTTAATTTTTGCGAGATAGCAGCCCCAATGCCGCGAGTTCCACCTGTTACTAAAGCTAATTTTTCCATGATGAATTACCTTTTTATCATTATTTAACGAAAAAATGATTCCATATAATCATTAATAAAAAGTTAAGGGCAGAAGGCTTATGTTGGCAGTTAAGCTTTACAAGTGTATCTTGAAAAGACGAATAATAAGAAAGCTGTAACAATGAATGATGAACAAAGCTTTTGGCTCAATTCTCTCGTGAATCTTGAAAAAAATCTTAACAGTTCTAAAGAGGGGCTCACAGAAAAAGAAGCTAAGGCACGCTTTAAACAAGTTGGTCCGAATCTTATCTCTGAACATCAGAAGAGGAATCTATTATTCCAGTTTGTCTCGCGTTTTCGAAGTCCTCTTGTCATTTTATTAGTTTTAGCCTCAATTTTTTCTTTCTTTGTCGGGCAGATTCAAGATGCAAGTATTATCCTTACCATTGTTATGTTTAGTGTTTTGATTGATTTTTTTCAGGAATATCGCGCCGAGAAAGCTGCAGAAAAACTTCGCAAGTCTGTGGCTCTCAAGAGCATTGTTCTCAGAGAGGGGCAAAAAAGTGAAATTTTTTCATCGGAAATTGTTCCAGGGGATATTGTTTTTCTTTCCGCAGGAAATCTTGTTCCCGCTGATGGACGTCTTCTTTTCGCAAATGATGTTTTTGCAAACCAAGCTCTTCTTACAGGAGAGAGCTTTCCTGTTGAAAAAAACTGTAATGACCTAACGGAAAAAGAAGATGACTTAAGTCATGCCACGAATGCCCTCTTTATGGGAAGTTCCCTCGTTAGTGGTCAAGCTCAAATGTTGGTCTGTGAGACAGGCTCTCGTACCTTTCTCGGGGGTATTGCCGATGTTCTCGAAAAACCGTCACCTCCTTCCGCTTTTGAGATTGGAACGCGACAGTTTGGATATTTACTCCTGCGTATCACGATGTTCCTCACTTTTTTTGTCTTGATTGTTAATCTCTTCTTTCATCGACCTTTTTTGGAGACTGTCCTTTTTGCCCTCGCCCTTGCTGTGGGAATGACTCCTGAATTTTTGCCTATGGTGGTATCTATAACCCTTGCGAGGGGAAGTATACGCATGTCTCGAAAGAAAGTTATTGTTAAACGCTTGTCTGCGATTCACGATCTTGGAAGTATGGATGTTTTATGTACTGATAAAACAGGCACGCTTACGGAAGCACACATTGAGCTTGCAAAACATTTGGATGGAAATGGAGAAGAAAGTGAAAATGTTTTACAGCTTTCTTATCTAAACAGTTATTTTGAATCTGGAATTAAGAGTACTTTGGATCAAGCTGTTCTTGACAAAAAAACTGTGAGTACAGAGGGGTGGGAGAAAATTGATGAAATCCCCTTTGATTTTGAAAGACGCAAAATATCCGTTCTCCTCGACAACGGCATAGAGCGTCTTTTAATTGTTAAGGGTGCCCCTGAAGATATTCTTCACTCCTGTACTCATTTTGAAGGAAAGAGGGTTGAAGATCTGCATCCTCTTGATGCTCAAACTCTTCAACAATATGAAGCCTTATTTGAAGACCAAAGCCGCCAGGGATTTCGCGTTCTGGGGATTGCATACCGGTTCATGCCTAAAGATTACTCCCATGCAGTTATAAGCGATGAAAGTGGTTTAACATTTGCGGGTTTTGCAACGTTTTTTGATCCTCCTAAAAAGAGTTCTATTGAGGCTCTTGAGCTTCTGACAAAAAATAATGTCGATTTAAAAATTGTCTCAGGAGATAACGAATTCGTAACTTCTCATCTCTGTAGTTTGCTTAAGATTCCAATCCAAGGAATCTTGAATGGGCCTGAAATAAGCAAAATGAGTCATGAGGCCCTCCTCGGATCTGTTAAAAAGACAAATCTTTTTTGCAGGGTGACTCCTTCTCAAAAAACAAGAATTATTATGGCCTTAAAAGAAAATGGTCATATTGTTGGGTACATGGGAGACGGCATTAATGATGCTCCTTCGCTTCACACAGCTCACGTTGCAATCTCTGTTGATTCAGCCGTGGATGTCGCTAAAGAAGCCGCCGATTTTATTCTCTTAAAACGAGATCTTAAGGTTGTAAATGATGGTGTCGTTGAAGGGAGACGAACCTTTGGCAACATCATGAAGTACGTCATGATGGTCACAAGTTCCAACTTGGGTAACATTATAAGTATGGCAGCGGCTTCTCTTTTTATTCCTTTCCTTCCTATGCTTGCTCCACAGATTTTGTTGAATAATCTTCTCTATGATGTTTCCGAAACTCCCATTCCCCTAGACAATGTAGACCATGAAGTTTTAAAACGTCCCCATCAATGGTCAATGTCCCTTATTACAAAATTTATGCTTATATTAGGTCCTATTAGCTCACTTTTTGACTTTTTAATCTTCTATATTATGCTTGCATTTTTGCATGCAGGTGAATCCTTTTTTCAAACAGGATGGTTTATTGAATCCTTGGCCACGCAAATACTTGTCATCTTTGTGATTCGAACGCGCTTCTCTCCCTTTAAAAGTCGCCCGAACCCCATCCTTATAGCTTCATCTCTCGGTATGTTAGCCATTGCCATTATGATCATCTACACCCCTCTCGGCGCCTATTTCAGTTTTGTGAAGCTCCCCCTTTATTTTTACTATATATTGGTGCCTATGGTATGCGCCTATCTCATCATTGCAGAAACTGGAAAACGATATTTTTACAGAAGATTTGCGTAAGGGCAAGCTTTATTCCTTTTTCTTATTATTTATCAACAAACGGTTGCTAGGATTTATTGCTTGAATACATTCTGAGACCATTTGGAATCCACCCATCCATCGATGAAGAGTAAAAGAAGGATAGACTAAATCAATAGCTGTAACATGGTTGTCTTCATTCCTTGCAAAATAATGAGTAGGAGCGGTGCTGGGAGCTACAAAACATATTTTTCCCCCATAAAGCGCAGTACACATTTTATGATAATGGCCAGCAACAATTCCCAAAATATGAGGAGAAGATTGGATTAGTTTTTCAAACTCACCCTCCAACTGACATACCATACTATCAAAACACTTTTGTCCAACTTTCATGGGAAAGTGATGCATAAACAACAAAGTTGGTTTAGAGGAGTTAGTTTTTAGGTTCTCTTCAAGCCAAAGAAGTCTCTGACTACAGAGACGTCCGTAATCTTCATTTGGTACATTGGTATCTAAGGCAATGAGACGGACAGGATAATCATCTATAACATATTGAATAAAACCATCTCGAGGTAAGTATGCCTTATCCAAGAATGCTGCCTGCATTTCTTTACGATTATCATGATTTCCAGGGATTATATAAACTGGAATCGTAAGAGGCTCTAAAATTTCCTTTAAATGCTGATAAGCCCTTTTACAACCTGTTTCAACAGTGTCGCCCGTAAAAAGTAAAACATCAGGCCTGGGGACGAGTTTATTCAAATGCTCAACGACAAGCTTTAAGCGGTCGCTAACTTCTGTTTCCGGCTTATCAAGCCATACTTGCCCTTTAGGTAAAATATGGGCATCGGTAATTTGAGCAATTATCATTAAATTCCTATACTCTATGTTGTTTTCGATAATATATTGAAAAATAAGGAGAAAAAGCTAGTTTTTTTTGAAATCAATTCCTTGCAAAAAGAAAGGATTTCAAAATGAAACTCGATCCCCTTCCACGAAAATTATCAAAGCATTTCTCTTTACATCCTTCAAGGCAAAAACCTTAACAATACGCGCAAAGTTTGGTGAGGGAGATCAAGCCTTGGTGATTTAAGATAACTACTCACTTCCCCATAGGGAAGGGTGAGTAGTTAGGCGTTTTTTCCTATTTGACTTTATCATTGGCTTTAATTAGTAATAGAGAAAATAGGGAGTCAATAATGCGTTATAAAACACTTCTCTCTTCTCTTATCGGAAATGCCCTAGAATATTATGACTTTACAATTTTTGCTGTTTTTTCGGTAGAAATTGGACGAACGTTTTTTTCAACAGAAGATGACAATTTAAAAATGCTTCTTCCTCTCGCTGTTTTTGCTGTTGGTTTTCTCATGCGTCCTCTTGGAGCAGTTCTTTTTGGGCATATTGGGGACAAGGTCGGGCGAAAGAAAGCCCTTACATTGTCCATTGCTTGTATGGCCCTTCCCACGTTGGCTATTGGTTTTATGCCCGGGCATGAGACTTTGGGCGTTGTTGCGCCTTTTCTCTTGATACTGTGCCGATTGATTCAGGGGCTTAGCATAGGAGGGGAGGGAGCAGGATCCGCCATTTTTATCTTAGAACATAATGATAAACTCAATGCTGGATACCTTGGAGGAATTATTACCTCTTCTAATTTTGTAGGTGCTTTTTTTGCAACCCTTGTAGGGCTAGGAATGAGCTCATTTCTCCCGGAAAGTTTAAGTTGGCGTTATGCTTTTATTTTAGGGGGAACCCTCGGTTTTGTGGGGTTCTACTTAAGAACACAAATTCCCGAAACGCCTATTTTTGAAACTCTTCTACGAGAAAACAAAGTGTTAAAATTTCCTCTTATAAAAGTTCTCTCAGAAAATAAGGAACAAATTTTTCTCTCTGTTTCTTTAGGAGGTATGGCAGGAACGTTTGCTTATATGATCCTGGCCTTTATGAATCTCTTTTTTCAGAAGACTGTTGGTTTGAGCCCAACTCTTTCCCTCATTTATGCGACCTGTGGTATTGGTGGATTTATTATTTTTCTTCCTTTGTTTGGCGCTCTTGCGGATAAAATTGGATATAAAAATTCTTTGCTCCACGCCTGTTATGGCGTATTCATTCTTTCTATTCCTTTGTTTCTCTTAATGAGCGTTCCTGAGGGAAACCTCAATCTCTTAGGATTGTTGATGTTTGCAGCTCTCGCGGCTTGGGTTTGTTCTCCCGCCTATCCTATTATGATCCAGATTTTTCCTCCTCAACAAAGATACTCAGGTATTGCTTTTGGTTTTAACATAGGCTTGGCCCTTTTTGGAGGGACGGCTCCGATGATTTCTGCGTATTTAACACAAGTAACAAGTCTGTCCTATTCACCAGCCTTTTATCTGATGGGTGTTTCTCTTTTCTATATAGGGGTGAGTTCCTATACGACATACAAACAGAAGGAATTGACAATGAGTTTTAGATCATAGGGGGATAATGATACCTAAACAAAAATTAACGGACCCTTTGGTTCCAACCCTTAATAATATGGGGTACATGTTTAATGCTCCTACCCCTTATGGGGATGAATTTCTTAAATTTAGTATGGCATCAGGGGGACCTGTTCTGGATATCGCTACAGCTTATGGTTCTTCAACTTTAAAAGCTCTCAACAAGGGGATAAAGGTCGTTGCTAATGATATCGAGCCGAAGCATCTTGAAATTTTGATGGAACGCGTTCCCGAAAACTTAAAACCTCTTCTCACTCTATCCCCAGGAAGATTTCCAACGGATTTAATTTATAAGCCTGAATCTTTCAAAGCCATCTTTCTTTCTAATATTTTACACTTTTTAAAGGGAGGAGAGATTGAACACGCGGCTCAAAAAACATTTGAGTGGCTGCAGTCAGGAGGAAAGGTTTTTATCATTGCGGCTTCTCCTTATGTGCGTATGTTTCAAGATTTTATTCCTCAATTTGAAAGTAACAGAAAAAATAATCTTAAGTGGCCAGGCTATGTTGCAGACCTTAAAATATTTAAAAACAACTCAAGGATTGATCACTTGCCAGGCTTTATGCATTTTTTCCATCCGGATGATTTAAAAGCAGCTTTTGAAAAACAGGGATTTACGATAGAAATCGCCGAATATTTTTCACAACCGACGTGGCCCGAGGATATGTACCTTGATGGTCGAGAAAGTGTTGGTCTTATTGCTCGAAAAGTATGAGATCGACTGTTAAAAATTCCCGATAAAGCACTTGAACCTCTTTTCTCCCCTCTTCATCAATCCCTGCGGAGGCGGGGATCTATTTTAATTGATTTCTGGATTCCCGTGTTCCCTGCCTTCGCGAGGATGGGAATGACATTTTTTATAAATATCGCCGCTATTATGAACTGGTCTCTTTTATTGAGAACTCCCAGGTTGGGAGCCGAGCATGGCATTGAGTTCGTCTTCCGCACCCTTATGCCCTTGAGCTTTGGCTTTCTCCAACCATCCTATAGCTAATGACGTATTTTCTGCTGATCTTCCGCCTTTTATCCCTCGACCAGCCGCGTACATCAATCCAAGGTTGTATTGTGCAGTCACATCTCCTTTTGCTGCGGCTTGCCAAAATAACTTGAAGGCTTCCTCATCACTTTCTTGGCATATTTTTCCAAGAACTCGTCCATCCGTGTGCATCACTCCGAGATAAACTTGTGCAAAGGCATCTCCTTCTTCTGCGGGCTCTATCAACCACTTAGCGGCTTCCAGATCACTTTCTGGGCATTTTCCTCCGAGAACTCGTCCAGTTGCATACATCTCTGCGAGACAGGTTTGTGCAAATAAATTCCCTTGTACTGCGGCCTGCCTAAATAACAAAAAGGCGTGTGCATCACTTTCTGGGCATTTTTCTCCGAGAACCCGTCCATCCGCATACATCACTCCGAGATGGACTAGTGCAGATACATTCCCTTTTGCTGCGGGGGGACTCAACCACTTAACAGCTTCCTCATCATTTGATTCCCCGGGAACTCGTCTAGTCGCATACATCACGCCAAGGCAGACTTTTGCAAATTCATCCCCTTTTTCTGCCGCCGCCCTGTAGCACTTAACGGCTTCCAGATCATTTTCTGAGGTTGTTTTCCCGGGAACTCGTCCAGCCGCATACATCGCTCCGAGATAGACTAGTGCAAGTACATCCCCTTTTTCTGCGGTCGGTATTAACCACTTAACGGCTTCTTTATCATTGTCTGAGCATTTTCCTCCGGGAGCTCGTCCAGTCGCATACATCACTCCGAGCTGGGTTTGTGCAAATTCATTCCCTTTGTCTGCAGCCTGCCTAAATAACCAAACAGCGTTCATATCATTTGCTGGGCATTTTCCTCCTGGGACTCTATTATGCATGTACATCATTCCGAGACGGAATTCTGCATCTGTGTTGTCTTGTTTTTTTAATAATTCAAATTCGCTTTCTTCCTGTGGGATCATCAGCGAATTTGAAGACTCTGACGAGGATGAAGAGCCTGATGAGGTTGTGAAGTTTGAGGAAGACGAACTGATACTTAAATCATGTGTTGTGATAGGTTTAGCAAAGGATATAGAGAGAGCTCTCGTTCTGCTTCGTTTGTTACTTTCTGCATATTCTTGTCTTGGTCTCTCCGGGCGTTTAGCGGTATCGCCTCTTGTAGAGGTTAAATGAGGCGCAGGGCCTTCCAAGGATGAACCAGCAGAAGATGATGGCTGAAGCTGCAAAGAGAGATGGGAGCGTTCCTCAGGATCCATAGCCATAGAGGATGAAGTGGACAGAAGGCAAAATAGAAAAACATAATATCTCATAACAGTAGCCTATAACATTAATTTAATATAAGTATAATAACTATACCCTGACTCTTATAATTTCAATAGGAGCACTCTAAAAAATTTTTCCCTCATCGACCAAACTGTATGGTGAGTAAATTTTTGAAGGATGCCAGGACGAGACAGAAACACTCTATCCTTGATCACTGACTGCTGATCTCAAGCTCCTCCAGGCGTTTTAACTCATCGCGCAGGCGAGCGGCTTCCTCGAATTCCAAATTTCCAGCCGCTGCAAACATTTTCTTCTCCAGGCTTTCAAGATACGCTTTTTGCTTTTTGGGATTCATTTTCAGGTAAGGATCCTCTTCAAGAGGAATGGTAGTGTGATCTTTTTCGTACACACTTGCCATGATTTTGTGGATGGATTTCTTGATGCTAAGCGGGGTGATGCCGTGGGCTGCGTTATAGGCTTGTTGTTTTTCTCGTCGGCGGTTGGTTTCCTCAAGGGCTGACTTGATGGAGCCTGTAATGCGATCGGCATATAAAATCGCGCGGCCATCTACATTACGGGCAGCGCGTCCGATAGTTTGAATCAGGGAAGTTTTTGAGCGCAAATAGCCCTCCTTATCAGCATCCAGAATAGCCACCAGGCCGCATTCAGGGATGTCGAGGCCTTCGCGTAAAAGGTTAATGCCAATCAGCACATCAAAAATTCCTAAGCGCAGATCGCGAATGATTTCAATGCGCTCGAGAGTCTCTACATCAGAGTGCACATAGCGGACCTTAAGACCTGCCTCACTAAGGTATTCAGTGAGGGCTTCGGCCATGCGTTTTGTCAAGGTGGTGACCAAAACGCGCTGATCTTTTCTTGCTACCGCCAAGCATTCCTGGATGAGGCCTTCCACTTGCGTTTCCACGGGGCGGATGAGGCAAACTGGATCCATCAAGCCCGTGGGCCGGATGACTTGTTCGACAAAGATTCCTTGGGTTTTTTCCAGCTCCCAGGGCCCGGGTGTTGCTGAAATAAAAAGGGTCTGGGGGCGCATAGCTTCCCATTCCTCAAATTTTAGGGGTCGGTTATCCCGGCAAGAGGGCAGGCGAAAGCCAAAGTCAGACAGGGTCCGTTTGCGGGAAGAGTCGCCCTTGTACATGGCGCCCAGCTGAGGCACACCTACGTGGCTCTCATCCACAAAGAGGAGGGCATCCTTGGGCAGATATTCAAAAAGGGTAGGGGGTGGTTCGCCCGGCGCCCGACCCGTCAAAAAGCGGGAGTAATTCTCAATGCCGGCACACATGCCGGTGGCCGCCAGCATTTCCAAATCAAATTTGGTCCGCTGCTCCAGGCGCTGTGCTTCTAAAAGTTTTCCTTCTCGGCTAAATTCCTCAAGACGGTTTTTTAGTTCTTCCTTAATACCGGCAATAGCTTGTTGAATGGTGGGGCCAGGGGTGACATAGTGAGAATTGGCATAAACTTTAATAGCCTCAAGGGAGGTGGTTTTTGCCCCCGTTAAAGGATCGACCTCCGTAATCGTTTCAATCTCATCCCCAAAGAGGGAAAGCTTCCAAGCCCGGTCTTCATAGTGGGAAGGAAAAATTTCAATAACGTCACCTTTAGCTCTGAAGGAGCCTCGGTGAAAATCTATATCGTTGCGTTTGTACTGAAGGGCAACTAGTTGGCGCAAAAGCTCGCTGCGATCAATATGATCGCCAACTTTCAGAGAAATGACCATTTTGCTATAGGTTTCAACGGAGCCAATACCATAAATACAGGAGACACTGGCCACGATAATTACATCCCGGCGCTCTAAGAGGGCTTGGGTTGCTGAATGGCGCATGCGATCGATTTGCTCGTTAATGGTGGCTTCTTTTTCGATATAGGTATCTGTGCGCGGGACGTAAGCTTCCGGCTGATAATAGTCGTAATAGGAGACAAAATACTCCACCGCATTTTCGGGGAAAAATTCCTTCATTTCCCCATACAACTGGGCCGCTAGGGTTTTGTTGGGCGCCATGATTAGGGCAGGTCTACCTTCATGGGCAATAATTTGAGCCATCGTAAAGGTTTTTCCCGATCCCGTCACCCCAAGGAGCACTTGATCTCGCTCACCTTGATGAATGCCTTGAATCAGGCTTTTAATAGCGACAGGTTGATCCCCCGCAGGGGCAAAATCAGAGATAAGGGTAAAGGACATCAGCTCTCAGTTATTAATACTCAATGATCAGTTGTTAAAAAGGGTAGCGAGAGAAGGTGAGGGAAGTCAACGTTTTTGTTTTACAAATCCGTTTTGTTTTTCTCGCTTTTTCGTTAGTATGAGGCCATAGGAGATGAATATGAAACGCATTTTAACCCTGGTCTTAAGTTTTATGGTGTTGCAAGGCTTTGGAGGAACAAGCAAATACAGCGCCTTGATGGAGGCACAAAAGGAAGCAGTAGCTTCTGCCCCGCCCATAAAGCCTGCAAAAGTCAGTGAGATTAGTGCAAACCTTTTTTCAACCGTTTATGACTTTTTAAAAGACGCCATGGAACATGTTTTTGAAGGATTTATATCTCTTAAGGACTTCGTTGAAACGGGAGAGTGGCTCGTTAAAAACCTTCAACAGGGGCAAAATCGAGAAATTTTGGAATCTTTTAGCCTCCGCCTGCTTGTAGCCTTTCTGGTTGCTATAGGTATTTCTCGTACTTTGACCTTATGGGTGCGTCCCAGGATTAATCTTTTGCTCCAATGGAAAAAAGGGACTTCTTCCTACACACGGTTAAAGCTTATGGGGGCTGTCTTGCTTTCGGCTCTGCCGCCACTGGTGTTTGGATTTATTCTATATGCCTTTTTTCGGTCAATAACGCCTCAAAAAGGAGTTTATCTTGAAGTTGTACGCATCATAAGTTCAGGTTGGGTGACAATATGGATTTTGCTAAACATTGCCCATCTCTTTTTAAAGCCTATAAGTGCGCGCCATCAACATATTCCTCTTAAGGAAGAAGTCCTTTCAACAATTTATACGTGGATTCGACGCATGGGGATCGTAGCGCTTTTTGGGTACTTTGCTCTTGAAACGGGATCTTTAATTAATCTTCCCCCTGCCGGAGAACGCCTGCTTTTGCAGGGATCAGGATTTGTTGTCATGATCCTGGCTATTTTTATGATGATCTCCCTTCATGAAGAATTAAAGGCTTGGATCAGAAAGGAAGAAAGAAATCTTAAAATATCTCCCACAAAAAGAGCCATGTTGCCCTACATTAGTTATGGTTATCTTCCTTTAATTGCTTTTATCGTTGTTAGCTATGTGAGCTGGGTAACCCATGAGTTTGATGCTTTCCAAATGGTTGTTTGGAAAGCTCTCCTTACTTTGGCTGTTTTTCCTGTTTTGCGCTTAATGGGATTTTGTTTGCGTAAAATGCGCATCGTTTATTTTGAACTTCATTTAAAGCACTATTTTCGCCCCATTGCGGAGCGAATTTGCTATTACGGCAATCAACTCGATTTTGCCCTTCTTTTCTTGCTTCATGGAGCAGCAATCCTTTTTGTTCTTTATCTTTGGGGCTGGGATCCCGCCACGTTTATCTTTTCTCCTTTAAGTCGCCTTATTGTTCAAAAGTCATTTAGTATCTTTATGATTATCTTTATCGCGCTTTTAATTACCCGCTTTGGGAATGACCTCCTCAAACGTTATCTTAACCGAGAGAAAAAATCCTTAGATGAAGCGGAAATACAAAGGACAGCCCGCTTTCGGACTATTTCAAGTGTGAGTCGCAATGTATGGCGCATCGCTGTTTGGACTCCTGCAATTCTTTTGATTATTATTGAGCTGGACGTTGACGTTGTTCCTATTCTTGCAACCGTGGGTATCTTGTCCATAGGGCTTTCTTTTGGCATTCAATTTTTAGTGAAGGATCTTGTGAGTGGCTTTTTTATGCTTTTAGAAGATGCCTTTGCCGTTGGCGATTTGGTTGTCATCAATGGGCAGATGGGACGTATTGAATCCTTAACGGTTCGTGTTGTGCGTTTGCGTGCGACCGATGGTTCGCTCTTTACCTATCCTTATGGAAGTATCACATCCTTGTGCAATCAAAATAGGGATTATTCGGCGGTTGTTGCACTCTTTAAAGTTGGTTTGGACGCGAATATTGATGATGTTTTTGAAATTGTTGAAAAAGTTTCGGCGGATCTTCGTAAAGATAAAAAAATAAAATCCCTCCTTTTAGAGCCGGTTGACATCAATGGCGTTAGCGAGATTAGTGACTATGGGTTTGAAATTAAAGCGATTCTTAAGACAAAGCCAGGGCAGCAGTATAAAGTGAGATGGGCCTTTAATCGTCTTTTAAAACAATACCTTGAGTCCTATAAAATTCCGCCTGCAGTACCACGTCAGATTGCTTTTGAGTATCATCTTGAAAAATAAGGAATCTTTTTTAACTCTTTTTTAACTTTTGCAAATCCTGAATTTTAAAGAGATTTTTCCTCTTGACTAAAAAAAACTTCAGTTCTTTCCATTTGTTGAATGCCTATAGCCTTGAAAGGAAAAAAATGATACATATATATAAGTAGTTAATAAATTGTTAATTTTTACGTCACTTATAAAAGTTTTTCTTCTACTGCGTTGGTTAGGTAGATCAGGAAGCTCTTTATGCAACAATTAGCGGAGGGTTAAAAATGACTAAAATAACTTCTTTTTCATGTGGAAATCATGTTGTTTATCCAGCACACGGTGTTGGTAAAATTCAATCAATTGAGACGCATGAAGTTGCAGGACATGCACTTGAAATGTTTGTCATCTCTTTTGAGAAAGATCGTATGACTTTACGTCTTCCTGTTGCTAAGGCTAAAACATCTGGTTTACGCCCTGTTTCAACGTCAAAAGAATTAGGTGAAGCTATTAATGCTCTAAAAGCGCGTTCAAGAGTCCGCCGCACAATGTGGAGCCGCCGTGCTCAGGAATATGAAACAAAAATAAATTCTGGTGATCCTATCTTCTTAGCTGAAGTTGTTCGTGAACTTTACCGAACAGCTAACCAACCAGAACAGTCTTATAGTGAGCGTCAAGTATACCAAAATGCTCTTACCCGTCTTGCAGGTGAAATTGCAGCCGTTGAAAGTATTGATCAAGACCTGGCGATTCAAAAAGTTGAAAATATTTTAGCAGCAGCTTAATTTTTCTTGATCCCTGATTTTTCTTGATTTTTTCGAGAAAGTCAGGGATTTTCTTTTTTAGTATTTTTGAAAGAAAAAAGAAAATGTCACATCAATCTAGAGATGTAATTATTATTGGTGCAGGTCCCGTGGGCCTTTTTGCGATTTTTGAGTGCGGCATGATGGGGCTTAAATGCCACGTTGTGGATGCTTTGGATGCCGTTGGGGGGCAATGTACAGCCCTTTATCCGGAAAAACCTATTTATGATATTCCAGCCTACCCCAAAATTTTGGCGGGAGAGCTTATTGAAAATTTAAAAAAGCAGGCAGAGCCCTTTGATCCTTCTTACTATTTAGGACAACAAGTCCTAAAAATGAAGAAAAATGAGAAGGCTGGCCTATGGCAAGTCGAAACCTCTCTAGGAGAGAAATTAGAAGCAAAAACAATTCTTATCGCTGCTGGTGTAGGAGCTTTTGGTCCCAACCGCCCTCCTCTTGAAAATCTAGAAGAGTTTGAAGATAAGAGCATTTTTTATTATGTGAAAAATCGTGAGGATTTTAGAGGAAAGAACATCGTCATTGCAGGGGGAGGGGACTCGGCAGTGGATTGGGCTCTCTCCCTTTCTGAAATCGCTAAAAAGGTTTCAGTCGTGCATCGCCGCTCCAAGTTTCGCGCCGCTCCTGAAAGTGAGTCTCAGCTTCATGCATTAGCTCAAAAGGGAATCATTGATCTTGTGATCCCTTTTCAACTTGATGGACTCTCAGGAAGCGCTGGGAAGCTTGAACAAGTTATTGTAAAATCTTTGGACGGAGAGCGGAGAGAACTTCAAGCCGACTGTCTTCTCCCCTTTTATGGCTTGGCGATGGATTTAGGGCCGATTGCCCATTGGGGACTTCAACTCAATACAACTCATATTCAAATTGATCCTCAGAACTGTTCAACAAATATTCCGGGGATCTTTGCCATTGGGGATATTGCGCATTATTCTCATAAACTGAAATTAATTCTTACGGGCTTTGCTGAGGCTGCACAAGCTGCTCATGCCATCAGAGCCTTTGTTCACCCTGGGGAAATTTATCATTTTGAGTATTCTACAACCAGTGGCGTTCCTGTTTCTATTATAGACGCTGCTTAGCTATACCTTCAAAACGAATTTTTCAGCGTGTCAGTTCTCCTTGGGGGACGTTTTTTTATAATTCTTCACCCCAATTACTGACGATGTCATTATCCCCTCGAATGAGGGGGGCAGGGTTATTCTCTGGATCCCGCGGTCTGGGCCGCGGGACGTCAAAACTGGTTTAGAAGCACACACCATTGACGCCCCGCGACTTGATCGCGGGGTCCAGGAAAACATTATGATGGATCCTCGCCTTCGCGGGGATGGCACAGAGGTCAGGCTTTGAGGAGGTAATTTAAGACGCTTCTAATTGGTTTGAAAGGGATTCTATTTTTATTGGTTTTGGAAAGAGGCATGTTACTTTTGTTCCTTTTTTAGGCTTTGATTCTACCTTGATCTCGCCTCCATGGAGCTGAACTAACTTTTTAACTAAGGACAAGCTAAGGCCTATGCCCAAGTCAGAAGAATCTGGAGCCATATCGACTTGAAACAACTTTTCTTGCTCTTCAACAAGCCCACCTGCTCCTGTATCTAAAATCGAAATTTCAAGTTTATCTTCAGTAACTCTAGCATCAACAGTAATAATGCCGCCCTCAGGGGTGAATTTTATTGCATTTGAGATTAAATTTAAGACAACTTGTTTAAGTCTTTTTCCATCTACTGGCCAGTCTTTAAGAAAATTATCGCATTTGATAACAAGGTATTGTTTGTTCATATCAATTGTTTTACTAAAAAAAGAGACCATCTCTTTTAATAAATTAGGAATATTTACAGGATTGTATTCCATGTTGATATAACCTGCCTCAAGAGAGGCTAAATCAAGAATATCATTAACAAGATGTAAAAGCTTTTCTGAGGAAGAAACAATTCCTTCCACATAATCAAGTTGACGTTTGTTAAGAGAGCCAAAATACTCATTGGAAAGGATTTCTGTAAAGGAAATGATTGTATTTAAGGGAGCCCGCAATTCATAGGAAATATTAGCAATAAACTCCGATTTGATCTTTTCTGCTGATTCAAGGGCGTTTCTTTTTTCCTTATGAATATTTTGAACACGAAGGGTATCCGTTGTATCTGTATAGCTTAAAAGATGGTCTCCGTTGGGAAGAGGGAGATAGCTATAATTGATAATCATCCCATCTTTTCGCGTTAACTGTTCTGTTTTTGGCACGCGGTCTGTCATTTTTTCCAAGAATTTAGCTTTAAACGTGTCCCAATCTTCATCGTAATCAAAGAAGTTCTTTAACTTATCAATGATGGTTGTGATATGTTGATCAACTGCGACGTCCTTAGGACTGAAATTCCAGAGCCTTAAAAAGCTAGGGTTAAAAATCTTGAGGCGATTGTCACTTCCAAAGACAATTACACCTTCAAATAGATTATCAAGGGTGGCTTGATAGGCATTCAAAAAACTTTTGTTCTTGCGTTCGAGGGAGAGGTAATCTGTGACATCTTCGCTCATAAATAAGAGCCCTCCCATAGGATGAGGTGCGCTGAAAGTTCGCAAAGTCCGCTCGTCAGGTAAATGCATAAGCTCTTCAAAGGGATCAATTTGTTCTTTAAGTTGCATCATGCGTTTCTTTTTATAAGATAGAAAATCTGCAAATTCAGGAAGTTGGCGACGACCTCGCAACTCTTCGAGCACTTCATCAAGACGCGGATTTGTTTTAAGAAATTCTTCGTCAAAGTCATAAAGAGTTACGTAAGCTTGATTATAATATTGAAGGATGCCTTCAGCATCATGAACTGAAATTGCCGTGGATAAGTGAGCCAAAACTTCATCGTGAGCATTCACAAGTCGCTTAAGCTCCAAGCGAATGTTATTGAGGTCAGTAATATCACAAGCAAGCCCCACGGTGCAGCTTGCTTTTAGAGGATGTTGAGTTTCGTAAATTCGGAAATATCTTTTCTCGCCTTCCATAATGGCTGAACTTTCAAAACTCTGTAACTCACCTGTGTGAACGGCCTTCCTCGCTAAAACTTTTGCAAAGCGAGGTTGAGTAAGTTCAAGAGATTGTTCATAAATTTTTTCTGGAGTTGTTTGAAGAGCATGAGCATAGGCATAATTACAATAGGTAATTTTTTGATACTCATCTCTTTGCCAGATAAGGATAGGTATGGAATCGAGGATAGATTGCATGTTGTGAACTTGCTCTTCACGCCTTTTAAGGTATTCCTTTGTTGTCTTCTCCTGATGCACTTTATCTGTAATATTTTTAAGCCACAAAACAAAACGATCTTCTAAAGGTGTGCCTTCAAATGTATAGATAGCCTCACTTTTTGCAGAAGATACGCGCAAATGAAAAGAAGTGTTGTGAAAAATAAGGTCATTAAGGGTCTTTTCGATACTTTCCTCCATAGCGGGGTCAAAAAAATCCTTTAATGAGGAGAAGGAGGTGGTTGGAAAGGATGGGGAAGATTCAGTAATTCTAGTTCCTTCGCAGATGGCCCAAGCTTCTCCCCGATTTAAAAGTAATTTTTTAAATAAGCGAGCTTGGGCACGTGTTTTGAAATATGAAATTCCAAAAAAGCCAGCGAGTAGAAGAAAGAAAGAGGCGAAAGAAAAGGGTGAAAAATATCCTGCTGCCCAGCACAATGATGGTACGGCTCCTATAAGAACAAATAAGCTAATATTTGTTATTAGATTTTTGTATGCCTCCATGCCCTATATTTAGGCACAAATTTTATCTAAAAACAAGAGAAGTCTCACAAAAAGGAAATTTTTTTAAGAATTAGAAGAGAGAGAACAAAGAGATTCACTTGATTTGAGAGTATTATTTAAAAAATCTCTATAAAAGATTAATTAAAGAACAGTTACACAAAGTTTATTAATAAATCACTTCGCCACAAGCAGCGAGGTGATTTATTATTTAAGAGCTCATCCCCCTAGAGTTCATCATGTGGTACGCCTACAATTGACAGATTGTAGCTACATAACCCAGGATCATCACTTTTTCGAGCTTCTGAAAGGATGACCATGTCAGGAGTAATGTTTTGCTGAAGGATCTTCCCCTGGGAGGTTTTAAGAGTAGTTGAATTATATTTCTTAGCTAATGCCTTATAAAGGTCAGATTTATTCAAATGACAGCTCCCGATAAGCAAGCCATGAAAGGTCGCTTCGTGATGACACTTTCCGTCAGCGCTTTGGGTTGTTTTAACGCTAATTCCGTCAGGATTAATAACCCTCACATAGTTTTCAGAGTTGATCTCCATACTGTAAGACAGGATAGGAGCAGCATATTTCCACCCAAACTCACTGTTGTCAGTTTTGAACGCGCTTCGAATTGAATCTGCATCCAAACACTGATTAGTTGCGGAGAGAGGACCTATGTTAATTCCCACTGCGCAGATGGATAAGAAGGAAAAAATTTTAGCTCCTTTAAGATAATTTTTAATCATGGTTGATTTTTCCTTTTTTCTAGTCATTAACGTTTGCATTATATTCAAGACTAGTTAAAATTTTATTAATTATTCATCTTTCTTGGGATAAGTATTAACTCCTTGATTATATTTTATACATACGGCCATAGATCTTGAAGAAGCTGGGCATAAAGGTTTTGTTTAAAAGGAATGACAAGATCAATCAGCTCATCTTTATCAATCCATTTCCAATCTCTAAATTCAGGATGGTAAGTTTGAATGTTAATATCTTTATCTAAGCCTTTAAAACGAAGAAGGTACCAAATTTGCCTTTGACCTTTGTATTTTCCCCTCCAAAGGCGAGCCGCCAGCTCGGGAGGAAGATCATATTTATACCAGGTTTTGGATTTAACGATGATCTCAACTCTTCGTGTACCAATTTCTTCTTCCAATTCGCGAAGCATGGCTTGATCTGTATCTTCATGGGGAGAAATGCCTCCCTGAGGCATTTGCCATGCAGGACCCTTGTTATCTAAGCGCTGTGCTACAAATACCTTGTTTTCTGAGTTTAAAATCATCATACCTACGCCGAGTCTGTAGGTAGGATCTCCGTAATCATCTAAGCATTGGGTCATTTTTATCTCAGCTATAGATTAAACAAAAAATTTACGATTTCTTAAAAGTTTATTTTTAAACTCAAAATTTCGAAATCAAAAAAATATTACTCTTATAGGAGACAAAAATGAAGTTTATAATTTTATCAATTCTTTTTTTTGTCATGATCATATCTTTTGCTGAGACAGGCCACGCTCTAACTCCGAAGGAATGCTCTCAAGCAGGTCAGCAATGCCTCTGTACAGCTTTTCCAGGAGCAGGAGATCCCATTTGTACTCCATTGCAAAACGTGGCCAATAAAGTTTGCTATGGGCTCAAAGAGTAGTGGCGTAATAATGGTTCTCGCGACCATGTCTTGATGAGAGTTTTGTAATTGCATACTTAAGATGTCATGAAAAATAAAAGTGGTGAGTTATAATATCCTCACCGCTAATCACTCTCTTCTTTCATCATCTTGCGAATTTCTTCTTTTAGCTCGGGAGTGTCTTTTTCTCCATGGGAGCTAACAGCATGTTCAGTAGCTGCTTTTAAGACTTCCTCTTCTGTTCCAGATAGAGCAAGAGTGCACTTGTTATCGCTTGGAAACAAGCGACAATCAATTACTTTCCTCTTTTCTTTCATCATAACCTCCCTAAAGTTTTATGTTGAACATAATAATATTATAACAAGAATTTATTGTTATTTCAATATTTCAAGTAATTATTTCAAGTTATTGGATCAAATTGAGGCTAAGATAAGTGTTTTTCCTCAAGCAGAATTGAATTTTTAAGAAAAAGGATGCAATTTTTACCTACTCTGGTTATGGTAACAAAAGTTAATAAGGAAAGAGCTTTTATATAATGCAACCTAAATCTCAAGAACAATACTATTCCTATTCATCGCCGATTAGTTTGTTAGAAGAACTTTTGTTCCAATTGGATTGGAACTATGAACGACTTGCGGAGAGTGAAATTGCCGCTGAAATTGAGGGACGTTGGTGTTCTTATCGTCTTTTTGCCTTATGGAAAGAAGATGTGGAGTGCTTTATGTTCAGTTCCCTCATTGATCTTAAGGTCCCACACATTAAGCGCGAGGCCATTGAAATATTGCTCTCGATGTTAAATCCAAAGCTTTTATTGGGGCATTTTGAAGTCTCGCCTGATGATGAAGTGCCCGCTTTTCGGTATACGCTGACTTTGCGGGGTAATCCAGGTGCAACTCTCGAGCAAATGGAGGAGATCATTAATGCAGCTATTACGGAATGTGATCGTTTGTATCCAGCCCTTCAATTTGTTTTGTGGGGTGGAAAATCACCAGAAGAAGCGATGGAAGCGGCCATGTTGGATACCTGCGGAGAAGCCTAATGGGGCTTTCAATCGCTCTTGTGGGATGTGGAGCCATGGGATCGGCTCTTCTCAAGGGTTGGTTAACTTTACCAGATACGAAAGAGCGCTTTGCGAATTTCTGGGTGATTGTGCCCCACCGAGAAAAGGTGGAGCCTTTTTTAAAGGATCCCCGCATTGGGTGGATTTCCTCTCCTGAACAGCTTTCCCAAACGCCTGATGTTATTCTTTTTGCTGTAAAACCTTATCATCTAGCAGAAATCCTTCCTCAATATAAAACTTTTGAGACCTTGTTTATCTCTGTGGCGTCCGGAAAGCCGCTGTCTTTTTATGAGACATATCTTTCTCCGTCTTCTGTTTTTGTGCGGGCCATGCCCAATACACCGCTGAGCGTTCATCAAGGCACCATTGCCTTTTTATCAAAAGTATCCTTGGATCCTCAGAATAAACAAATGGTTGAAAATTGTTTTCGTGGTATGGGGTTTTTCTTTTGGGTCAATTCCGATGATGATCTTGATAAGGTTACAGCCCTGACGGGATCAGGGCCAGCTTACGTTTTTTATATGATCGAATCTTTTGCTCAAGCTGCAGAAGCCCTGGGCTTTTCTAAAGAAATATCTCTGCAGATGGCGATTTCTACCTTTGAGGGGGCTTCGATCTATGTTCAGCAATCGGGTCAGTCGCCTAAGAGCTTGCGAGCTCAAGTGACAAGTCCTCAAGGAACCACTGCGGAAGCCATTAAGGTTTTAGAAAGAGGAGATCTGTATCATCTTATGGAAGAGGCTGTGAAGGCGGCCTATAAACGTGCAAAAGAGTTGGCTCATGAAGGATAAAACATTTAAGGCCTGTTTGAAGGTGGTTGAAAGGGAAGGGTGGAAATCTTTTACCTTTGCAAAAGCATCTCAAGAATCGGGCATTCCCTTGAGTATTTTTAAGAAGCATTTTAGTGCGCCCGCTGATGTTATGATTCACCTTTTTCAAAAGATAGACAAGGAGGTGTTGGAGCACTATGTGGCCTCAGAAAACCTTTCTACAAAAGATCGGCTTTTTGAGATTTTAATGGAAAGGTTTGATGCGGCGACGCCATATAAATCTGTCTTACAGCGATTTTGGCATGATTGGCTGCTGGCTCCTGATGAGTTTCCTTTACTTGCCTGTCAGGGCTATTCTTCAATGGCATGGATGCTTGAGGCTGTGGGGTTGAATCCACGTGGAATTTCCGGGATCCTACGGGTGCAAGGCCTTATCACCCTTTATGTGTTGACCTTAAGAACGTGGCTTGATGATGATTCCCCTGATTTAGGAAAAACCATGGCCTTTTTGGACAAAGGGCTTTCAAAAATGGAACGGGCAGCAACTTGGTTAAATCACTTTTCTTAAAGGAAATAACTTGAGTTTTTGCTGAAAGCTTTCTATTCTTCATCCCATGAATAAAAATACTATCTCTTTTATAGCGCTTCCGCTTTTTTTGTCTGGATGTACTATTGGTTCAATAATTTCTGGCCATACAGGTCGTTTAAGTGAAGATTATCCTGATATCCGCAGTGTTCCAAGTCGGCAAGAAGCAATTCAATCTCGGGGGATTCACGAGGGTGATGAAAAAGAAGCAAGCGTTGCCGATTTTAAAAAATTGGAGCAAGATCGTACAGATCTTCAAGTGCGTAATGAATCCTTAAGGGAAAATGCTTTTCCTAAGGATGAATAATAGAAAACTGAAACCTACTCTCGATGATAGGGATGGCCTTTCAAGATCTGTTGGGCGCGGTAAAGTTGCTCCATCAAAAGAACCCTGACCAAAAGGTGAGGCCAGGTTAACTTTCCAAAAGAAATAGTTTTCTGGGCCCTTATTTTGATGTCCTGAGGCAAGCCTTCAGCGGCGCCAATAACAAAGGTTGCTTTTCCTTGATGATGCAATTGGATACTTTCAAGAAGGTGGGTAAATTCTTCGCTTTTCAAATTTTCGCCGTGTTCATCAAGAGCAATGAGGTAGGGCGCTCTTGCAACGCACTGGGAGAGTTGAGAGAGAGCAGACTTTCCTTCATATTCATAAAGGGTCAGCTTCCAATCTAATCGTTTGTGATATTCCTCATAAAGAGCTTTTAAGGCGGGATCTCTTAACTTTCCGATGGCGGCAAGAGAAATGTGCATTAGAAGCGAGACGCCTTTGGATTATTCTCGACGATATCCGTGCCCCACATTTTTTCCAGGTTGTAAAAAGTGCGGATTTCTTTGCGGAAGAGATGAACAATCACGTCCCCTGCATCCACCAAAACCCAGTCTCCTTGAGGAAGGCCTTCGATATGAAGGTTCTTGACCCCATGCTTTTTCAACTCTTCTCTTAATAGCTCGGCCATAGAGCTCACTTGTCGCTGGGAGGTCCCTGTGGCAATAACAAGATAATCAGCAATGGAAGACTTTCCGTGTAAATCAATGGTAATGATATCCTCAGCTTTCTTAGTGTTGAGAAAGTGCTCAATAAAATCCCTGAGAGCCTTGGGAGATGATATTTTAGTCAGTGGATGAATCCTTTCAAATAAATTTAGTTATATAAATATATCCTCTCTCGATGCAAGAGGGATGTTTTCTAGCTTAAAAAAATGCTAAAGTTAAACAAATAAAAATATCAGGAGGAGGGGCATGAGACTCTTATGTTCTCTATTTTTTTTAGTTATTCTCGGCACAGCAGGGCATTGTGAACGTCCTTTAAAGGTAGGGCTTATTGTACAGCCCCCCTTTGTTATCAAGAATGATCTGTCTTATAATGGTCTTGCTGTTGATTTATGGAATGAGATGGCACAGGGTCTTAAGAGGTCTTACGAATTTGTTGAATGTCCCACTCATAATTTATGTGAGCCTTTTGATACCCTTCAAAAGGGAGACATCGACGTTTTGTTAGGACCAATTTCAATAACAATGGATCGTTATGAAAAAGTAGATTTTACCTTTCCATTTTTTCTCGATAGAGTTGTTGCTATTACAGCTCCCGGGTATTGGCATAACCTTTTTTTATTTATGAAATTATTCTTTATTTCTGTAGGAGCCATTATTGCGCTTCTTATCGTAGTTTTTGTCATATATATAAATTTGCTATGGTATTATGAAAGACATTACATCGATAACTTGCCTAAATCTTATAAGAAAGGTATTGCCTATATCTTTTGGCATCATGTTTTTACAGGCCGTTATTTAGAACTTCCTAAAAGTTTACCAGGAAAATTTCTTATCCTTTGTCATAAAACTATTTTCTATTTCATCATCATTTCAATGAATGCAACCTTCCTCTCTTTTATAACGGTGACCCTTGCCAATTATGCAAGCCCTGTTCAAAATGTCAGCGATTTATCGAAGGGTAAAATTGGGGGGATAAGATATTCAAAACCTTATAAAATTGGTCTTGAATTAGGGCTTCATATGGAGGTGTTTAATTCTTTAGAAGAAGGCATTCAAGCTCTTGAGAAAGGACAAGTCATAGCCGTTCTTGAGGATTTTTCTTTGGCCCAAGCTTATTTCAAAAAAGAGGGCAAGGGTAATTTGGTAACCAGCCATTTTAACCTAAAGCAAGATTTGTATTCATTTGCCGTTCAAAAAGGAAGTCCTCTTATGGCTGAAATGAACATGCAACTTCTTGAGCTGCAACAGAGAGACATTCCTGAAAAGATTTGCAGCAACTATTTCCAAGAGGGAGCCAAAAATTGTGCTTTTTGAGGGATAGACATAAACTCGCATTTCAATGTGTTTCTCAAGTTTCCTGGACCCTGCTGTCAAGCAGCGGGACGTCACATCATCTCGCATCTTGACGCCCTGCGATTTAACCGCGGGGTACATGCGTGAAAATATCACGCCACCACCAAACCTTGACAAAATCCCTTATTAAAGCTGTACTCCTTTAAGATTTAAGCTGTGGATAAGATATGATGCAAGAAACCTTGATTCTCGTTGATGAAAATGATGTTCCCTGCGGAACCCAGGAAAAGCTGACAGCGCACCTGATTCCGCAACGGCACCGAGCCTTTTCTGTTTTTATTTTTAACGATCAAGGGGAAACACTGATTCAGCGGCGCGCCCTTGGAAAGTATCACTCCCCAGGGCTTTGGGCGAACAGTTGCTGCGGTCATCCGCGCCCTGGAGAGGATGTAAAAGAGGCGGCACGACGTAGGTTGAACGAAGAGTTGGGCTTTACCTGTGACCTCACTCCCATGACCAAGGTTTGTTATACCTTGAAGCTTGAAAAGGACCTATGGGAGCTAGAATTTACCCACGTTTTCAAAGGACTCTATCAAGGCGATTTTACCCCGGCTCCAGAGGAAGTCATGGAGACCCAGTGGATCAGTCCAGAAAACCTTCGAGGGGATGTCTTGCGTCATCCTAATGCTTATGCACGTTGGTTTCGTTTATACATCTTAAAACATTATGACGTTCTCTTCTTAACTAAGGGACGTGCTGCGTGAGTTTTTCTGTTAAACCTGAGGATCGTCTTGGCGTTGAGGATGAAAAACCTCCTAAAAAGGTAAAGAAAAGTGCTCGTCCGCCGAAACCTCCGCGGCCTCCTAAAAATAAAAGAAAGCTATGGCCGTGGTTTTTGAAATGGAGCTGTATCCTGATGATTTGGGGCCTCTTTGTAGGAGGCTGCGTTACCTTATGGTATAGCTATGATTTGCCAGATATTACAAAGCTCCAACAAACCGAACGCCGTCCCAGCATTACGGTTTTAGCAAAAGATGGCACAAAGCTGGCCACCTATGGAGATCTGCATGGTCAGATGGTGGACCTTAAAAAGTTGCCACCCTATGTAATACAAGCACTTCTTTCTATTGAAGACCGGCGCTTTTATTCTCACTTTGGGGTAGATGTGTTGGGGCTTTTACGTGCCATATGGGTCAACTATCGGGCAGGCCATGTGGTACAGGGGGGAAGTACCATCACTCAACAGCTGGCCAAAAATTTCCTTCAATCGGAAAAACTCTATGGAATTAATGATCGTTCACTGCGGCGAAAAATCCAAGAAGCCCTTTTAGCCCTGTGGCTTGAGCGAAACTTTTCCAAAGATCAAATCCTGACCATGTATTTGAATCGGGTATACCTGGGCTCGGGGACCTTTGGCCTTGCGGCAGCTTCTCAGCATTATTTTGGAAAGAAGCCCCAAGATCTCAGCCTTTATGAAGCGGCCGTGATTATGGGGCTTTTAAAGGCGCCTTCCAAATATTCACCCTCAACCAATCCGGATTTAGCAGATCAGCGCGCTGCCCAAGTTTTAGAAAACATGCAAACCGAAGGCTTTATTACGGAAGATGTGAAGGATGCTTCCCTTGCGATGGCGTCAACAACTTTAGAAACCTTTCGCGGCTCTGCCATTCGTTATTTTACGGATTGGGTGGTGGATATCCTCCCCACAATTGTGGATGTGGACAATAAGGATGTGATCGTCACAACAACCCTGGACCCCCAATTGCAATCTTTGGCAGAAGCTAAAGTTCAGCAGGTGATGGAGGAAAAGGGGGATAAAGCCAAGGTCAGTCAAATGAGCCTTGTTTCCATGACCCATGATGGCGCTATAAGAGCCCTTATTGGAGGCACGAATTATCGAAAGAGTCAATTTAACCGGGCAACCCAAGCTCTACGCCAGCCAGGGTCTTCCTTTAAACTGGTGCTTTATTTGGCGGCTCTGGAATCGGGGATGCATCCAGGGGATTATGTGAGTGACGTTCCTATTCAACTTGGAAAATGGCGCCCGAAGAATTATAAATATCAAACCCGTGGAGAGATTCCTCTGCGGGAGGCCATGGCTCATTCGGTGAATACGGTCAGCGTCCGTCTTGCTCATCAGATGGGGATTAAAAGAGTGAAAGAGACGGCTCGACGTATAGGTTTAAAATCTCCCCTTCCTGATGACTTGACCATAGTTTTGGGTACGGGAGAGACAACTCTTCTTGAACTCACAGCAGTCTATGCAGTTATTGCACGTCATGGGTGGAGCGTTTCCCCCTATGCTATTTTAAAGGTAGCAGAGGTTGGGGGGCATATCCTTTATACCCATAAAGATATGACTCCTTATCGGGTTGTGGATCCTTATGTGGCTCAAGCGTTGACTCAAATGATGCAAGGGGTGATGGAATATGGGACAGGGAGAAAATCGGCCCTCAATCGACCGTCTGCAGGCAAAACGGGCACAACTCAAAATTATCGGGATGCGTGGCTTATTGGATTTACGCCTGAATTAATTACTGGCACCTGGGCTGGGAACGATAATAATACACCTCTGAACCCTGCTGCAGGAAGCCCTGCGGCTCGGTTGTGGCATCTTTTTATGATGGGGGCTCCTTATCGAGATGTGTCATTTCACCCAGAAGCTGCTTCCCCTGAAGAAGAGGGCTCACAGGGCTTTTTGGGCGACCTTATTGACAGTTTGTTCTGAAAGTGAACTTTCGCCGTTCATATAATGCTTGCGGCAAAGGGCAATGTAACGATCATTGCCGCCAATTTCCACCTGTTCCCCTTCACGCAATACGCAGCCATTTTCATCAATGCGCGCATTCATGGTGGCTTTACGCCCACAGTGGCAGATGGTTTTGATTTCTGTAATCTCCTCTGCAAGAGCCAATAAATATTTGCTTCCTTCAAAGGGCTCTCCCATAAAATCAGATCTTAAACCATAGGCGAGGGCGGGAATTTTTAGCTCATCAACAATGTGGGTCAGTTGAAAGACTTGGTCTTTGCTGAGAAATTGAGCTTCATCAATCAAAATACAACTGATTTTTTGTTTTTGAGTGTGCTCTTTAACAAAGGTGAAGAAGTCGAAATTTCTTTCAAAAGCATGGGCCTCATTTTGAAGGCCAATGCGAGAAGAAATAATTCCCAAAGCATGGCGCGTGTCGATGGAGGGAATAAACAAAAGGGTGTTCATTCCCCGTTCTTGGTAGTTGTAATTGGATTGTAAGAGAGTTGTGGTTTTCCCTGCATTCATTGCGGAATAGTAAAAATGAAGCTTTGCCATGAGATTCTTCTTTCTTGGGTTGAAATCTATAATCCTTTTTAAAATTCAAACCTTAAGAAGTGCAAGGAAAATCTTGTTTATATTTTTCATGCCTGAATATGCTTTTTTGACTGTAGCCCCGCGATCAAGTCGCGGGGCGTCAATGTGTATGTGTGGCGTCTAAACCAATTCTAAAATCCCACGGGATATCACCACTCCCCACTCGACGTCCCGCGGCCCAAACCGCGGGATCTACTTTTCTGTAAAGTCTCTTGAAGTTTTTTAGATTTATTCTCAATACAAATGAGTTTCTAAATTTTGGGGTTGCAGAAAGGGGGGAAAGTCATGTACTTTTCCTCCATTCCATGCGGAGAGGTGGCCGAGCGGTCGAAGGCGCACGATTGGAAATCGTGTATACGGGAGACCGTATCGAGGGTTCGAATCCCTCTCTCTCCGCCAT
>JAIEPE010000004.1 GCA_019749915.1 Alphaproteobacteria bacterium
TGACGGACCATAAAGAGGGAACAAGCTCGCGAATCCATAGGTTTATTGGAGAGACGCATAAGGAGTAGTTGAAGTTAGGATTTTGAGGCTTGGCTTCACTATTTGCAGTAGGAGAAAGGTTGGTTATGGTTTGCACCTTGATCTGCCTACTCCTCAGTCTCAGAATCCTCAAGGCTTAATAGATCCTGCTCTGTATCATAGGCAAAAAGCTCAGCATAACGGCCCCAGTTAATGACGACGGAAAGAGTTTCAATGGCTTCCTCTGTTGACATGTAAGTCTTCAGCTCTTTTAAAAATTTCTGTCTGGGGGACCTTTGTTTAGGCAGATCTTGAAGAGTATGATAAATATGTGCAGCCAATGGAATATGACGCATTAAGTGGTAAGAAAATACTTTCTTTCTCTCAAGAATATCCGCTTCACAAAGCACTTTTCCAGAAGGGGTAAGTTCAATATCACCCGTGGAAATTTTGGCAAAGCCTAAGAGCTCAAGAGCTTCAAAAAGGGGCAAGGAATCATTTGCAGAAAGATTTTCTGATTCTGCTAAAGCAAAAATATCCGCTTTTCCATGATAAGGAGCTTCGATTAAGGCATCCATAAGTCCTTGGAGTTTATGAATGGAAATATTCGGGAGCCTATAACCGATACCAATAGCAACCTTTGCTTTCGCACCAGTCGGTAACTCTTTGGTTGTGAGAAGTGTTGTATAAACCGTATCTATAAGATTTTTAAAATGAAGACTCGTTTCATCCCGGGGATAACGGAGAGGAACCTCAATTTCCTTTACAATGCGCCCTGGATCATGATTAAAGATAACAAGCCGATTAGCAAGGGCTATCGCTTCAATCACGCTATGAGACACCATGATAATGGCTTTGGTTGGGATGCGTTTTTCAATCCATAATTCCATCAGGTCATTGCGAATATTTTCAGCAGTTAAAATATCTAAAGCTGAAAAAGGTTCATCAAGAAGCAAAATGTCGGGGTTCACAACCAAGGCTCGTGCAAATCCAACGCGCTGCCGCATGCCACCCGAAAGCTCTTTCGGATAAGCCGATTCATACCCATCCAAGCCAATCAAGTCGATCGCCTCTAGAGACCTTTTTTTCCGATCCAAATGACTGAATCCAAGGGCTTCAAGTCCAAGCTCCACGTTTTCTAGAACATTCAGCCAGGGAAGAAGGGCATGGGATTGAAAAACCATGGCAATGCGTGGAAAGGTGGCAGTGAAAGGAAGTCCTTGATAAAGGACTTTGCCTTCATTAGGAGGAATAAGACCGGCGAGAATCCGCAGAAAAGTTGATTTTCCACACCCCGATTTTCCCAAAATAGCAATAAATTCATTTTCTTTTACAGTAAGATTAATTTGAGAAAGGATAAAGGTTGGTTTTTGAGCCTCGCCATACCATTTTGAAATAGCGTCAATTGTTAAAAGATCTTTTGTCATAAACTCTCCCTAATCCAAACGATAGCGTGTTGTGACATAGAGATAAAGGGGGTGCCAAAGCATACGATTTAAAACAACCACAAAGCAGGAAAGCATTACAACCCCTAACAATATACGTGGTTGATCACCTACAGCAGTTGCAGAAGCTATATAAGCTCCTACTCCATTGGCTTCAATAGTTTTATTGCCCCAACTAACATATTCAACAACAATACTTGCGTTCCACGATCCTCCAGCTGCCGTAATGAGACCCGTCACATAGGCAGGAGCTATTCCAGGTAAGTACAATTTTTTCCATTGAAGCCACCCTTTAACATGAAAATTCTTCATAAGCTCTTGAAAATCAAAAGAAATACTAAGAGCTCCCCCTATCACATTGAATAAAATGTACCATTGTGTCCCAAGAACCATAAGTGGACTGAGCCATATATCAGGTGTGAGCTGGTATTTGACAATAAGGACAACAAAAACAGGGAACAACAAATTTGCTGGAAACGCCGCCATAAACTGAACCCAAGGTTGCAAGCGACCTGCAAGAGGTCCATTCAATCCGATCAATACCCCTATTGGAACCCAAATGATAGATGCTATTGCACATAAAACCACAACCCTTATAAGGGTGATAAAGGTTAAAAAGAAAACATGCTGAACCTCTGAAAGAGTAATATGTGCGAAGATGTAAGAATAAGCATCAACAGCATAATATATAAAATAGTAAGCGCAAATTAATATAATAATATAAAAAATTACATTACTTAAAAAACCATATGTTTTCTTATTATCATTTTCTAATTTATTTAATTTAAGGCTGAAAACGTGTAACAGTGAATCAAAAAAACCTAAAAAACCAAGCCATATCCAATTAATAATATGGAAAACTCTTGCCCTCCTTAGCATTGTTAGCACCCAAGATGAGGGGATTTGCTCATGAGCTGTAAGCTCTGCTTTGAATTTATCACTCCAAGCCAAAAGCGGCCTGAAGAGAAGTTGATCATATAAAAGAATGACAACAAGCATGGTTAAAATGGCATAAATAATTGATGATATAGATTCATGCTTAGAAGCGAGTGCAATATATGATCCAATGCCTGGCAAAAGAATGGTATCTCCTGATAATGTAATGGCTTCAGAGGCCACAACGAAGAACCAACCCGCTGATACAGACATCATTGTGTTCCATACAAGGTGAGGTGTTGCATAGGGAACTTCCAATTTCCAATACCTTCGCCAAGGAGAAAGACGATAAACGGTTGCAACCTCTGTCAATTCTTTTGGAATGGTAATAAAGGATTGATAAAGACTAAAAGTTATATTCCAAGCTTGAGATGTAAAGATCGCAAAAATTGACGCACATTCAACTCCCAGAAGATTTCCCGGGAAAAGAGCCATAAATCCCGTCACAGTTATGGATAAAAAACCTAAAATAGGCACGGATTGGAGAATATCAAGAATAGGAATAAGAAAGCGCTCTGCTCGTTTACTCTTTGCTGCAAGACTTGCGTACACAAAGCTAAAGATGAGTGATATGATAAGAGCAAAAAACATTCGTAAAATGGTTTGCAAGGCATAGTAAGGAAGATTTTGCGGATCTAAAGATAAAGGCAGTGTCTCTGAAATGACAAAAGGAACTGCCATTTGCCGACTTCCCCAGACTAAAAGCGTAATCCCTGTGATCACAACAAGCAGAGCAAGGCCATCCCATAAAGGGGGGTTAAAGCGTGCTATTTGAGAGGATGGTATGAGTTTGAATTGAAAAATCAGTAAAATCTCCCTTATTTTTAAAAGGATAATATCATGAAATGATCGGATAAAAATTTTTTTGTAAAAAGTTCTTTCATAGAATGCGAAAATTATCTTTGCTTCCTTATATAACTTCCTTTTTGTTAACCTTTTTTTAACTTGTCCCTGTTATTTTCATACGATTCCAACATTGGGATAATTAAAATTTTACATTTAGGAGACGTAAAATGAAACTTAACTCTATTGCACTATTCGCAGCTGTTTCCATGTTAAATGTGGCTCCAACAGTTGTTTTTGCACAAAATGCCGGCAATAATACCGGGTCAGCAACTTCAAGCTCAGATGTGGGGACAGCCCCATCAAAGGGGACTTCAGGTACACCAGCAGGTCAAGCTGGTTCAGAAATGATGCCACATCAACAACAAGAATTAGGCTCTACCATTAGCGGCCCTGAGACAGCACCATCTAGTACAGATGGTGGTTCAGCTCCTGCGACTGGCACACAAGATAAAAGCAATAGTATGGGCAATGGAGCTAACGATGGCAGCTCAAAAAGCAGCAGCGGAAGCTCACACTAAGTTTTAACCATCACCACGTAAAGCGTTTGTGTCCGAAAAAGGGCTGTAGGGTTTAATCTTATAGTCCTTTTTTCCCTTTTCTCACCTAAATATATTTAAAATTTTAGTAAAATTTAATTAAACTTTTAATATTTGCATATTCTTTAATAAAGCTTTATATACCTCCTGTTGTTAATATTAGGAGTATATTATGATAAAAAAATATGTTTTGTTTCTTGCCGTTGCCCTTACCCTTTCAGGAAATGTCAATGCAATTACCTCTGAAGAATTTGAAACCTTTTTAGATAGTGCTCAAACACATTATCCCATTATTAGGAAATTACGGTCCGAAAGTAATTTCAAAGAAAGTGCAGAAAAGTTTTTAAAAACAAGCTCTACATCTGAAAAAGTATTAGATAGCTGTATTAAGGAAAACATAAGAACATACATTAATCTTATGGAAAACATGTTTTACTTCGAGCTTGTAGAAGCACTTGATCCTGTCTATAGAGATTTAAATCCTGACTGTGGTACCAGTGGAAACAAACGCCCAGTAAAAGGTATTTTTGGACGTAGTTTAATTCACTAAACCATCTCATCCCGTAGCCTTACAGGCTGCGGGATTTTTATTATCTTCAGACCTTCTTTTCCTTGACACCCCTTATCCAATAAGGAATCATAAACCATAAGCTCATAAAATAAAGAAAATAGGGGATTTCAATGATTAAAAATATTCTTGTAACGCTTGATGACTCTGAATCCAGTATCTCTGCAAAAAAGCTGGGTGTTGCTCTTGCCAAAGAGCATAAAGCGGTTGTTACAGGTATTGGGGTTTTAGATCAGCCTTGGATTGCAGCTCCTGAAGCGATTCCTTTGGGTGGCGCAGCTTTTAAGGTCGAATTAGATGAGAAGCTTCTTCAAGATACACGGCGCCGCGTGCACAAACTTGAAAAAGAATTTACAGCCTTTTGCAAAGCAGAAAAAGTTGACAGCACCATCATTGACGCCACCGGTGTACCTTCTTATGAAATCGAATATTTTGCAATAGTACATGATCTTCTGATCATTGGTAAAGACGCCACTTTTCATTTTACAAGCACAGAAGAAACCGGAGTTTCTGTAAAACAAATTATTCGGGATAATCCACTCCCCGTCATTGTCACAAGCCCTACGATTCCTTATGAAAAGAGTTCAAGTATTCTTGTTGCCTTTGACGGAACTTTTGCATCCTCTCGCGCCCTTCATATGGCTATATTGGTGGGAATTTTAAAAGGAAAAGAAGTTCACATCGCCCATGTCAATTCTAACGAAAAAGAAGCCAAGAGTATTGTTGAGATTGCAGTTAAACTTTGTGCCAACCATGGCATTAAAGCCAAGGGACACCCACTGAAAACTTCAGAAAAGCCTGCCAGTGCCCTCTTGAAACTTTCAGAAGAAATCGAACCTGCTCTTATTGTCATGGGCGCCTTTGGGCATGCGGGAATTAGCTATCTCTTCATGGGTTCGTGTGCAAAGACTCTTTTACGAACAACGAATATTCCTTTGTTCATTTACCATTAATTTTTACCTCACGCACATTTCCACTACAGGGCTGTAAAGCCTCCATCGATGACAAGTTCACTCCCCGTTATGAACGAGGATTCATCAGAGATAAAAAAGAGAATTCCATTAGCCACTTCTTCTGGCTCACCCACACGCCCCATCGGAATCAAAGCACCTATCTCCTTACGAGTCATTCCTCCTTCCTCCACGATCCTTTCAACCAAGGGTGTCCAAATCAGAGCTGGGTACACAGAATTGACGCGAATTTTGTCTTTTACATAAAGCATTGCATCCGTTCTTGACATGGATCGCACAGCTCCCTTAGAAGCGCCGTAAGCATTATTAATGCGCAGAGAAGCGATTAAAGCTGCCGTCGAGGAAACATTCACAATACTTCCTCCCCCATTTGCCTTCATATAAGGGATCGCATGTTTGGTACAAAAGAAGACGCCTTTCACATTGACAGATTGGATAGCATCCCATTCTTCTTCCGTAAGCTCATGGGTAGGTTTATGAGCGCCTCCAATGCCCGCATTGTTGACGAGACCATCAATTTTGCCATAAGTCTCATAAACCGACTTCATGACGTTTTGAGCCTCAGCTTCATTGGCCGTATTCAAATGCCAAAATTTGGCCGTTCCTCCATTTTTTGTAATAAGCTTAACAAGCGCATGACCATCCTCATCATTTTTACCCGTAATGACAACCTTGGCCCCTTCTCGAGCAAACAATAGGCACGTGGCTTTCCCTATACCAGCGGTTCCGCCTGTGACAATAATGACTTTATTTTCTAGGCGATTGCCACAGAATGCTGGTTGACTGAAGGCTAGAGAAAATAGAGTCAATGTTAAAAAGAGTTCTTTGATCATATGGTAGTTTCCTCATCAAAAATTATACTTATTTTTATAAGGGCACAAAAGCCGTTTCTGTCAGATGATAACTTGGGTGTTTCATGCCCAATAATTTTAACTTTTCAAAACGAGAGTCAAGGTAACGCGTTCGCCAAAGAGTCATGTGAGGTACATATTTTTCATCTATCGCCCACCTTTTTTCTGAGAGTTCACCAACCTTGCCTGAAAGCCATCTATGCATTTCATTTAAAGTGCGGCTTGTGGTCTCCGAAGGAGTAAAAGCAATGATATGGCCAAAAAGAAACTGGGCCGTGTCAACTTCATAAAGTGGATTTATCCTTGAAACTTCCTTTTGCATTTCGCAAACTATAGTATCTCCAAAAGAGGTGAACTCCTCTTCAGGAATCATCTTACCAATAAAGCCAAGGGTACAATGAAACTTTCGATTTTGCAGTTTATAACCACTCTCTAAGAGCAAATTGTTAAGAGCCGTTTGGTCATTTTTAGAAACATTAATTTTGAGGGCCATCGAGCGCATATTTATATTACCCTCCTAAATGGCGTCCCCTACGGGATTCGAACCCGTGTTGCCGCCGTGAGAGGGCGGTGTCCTAGGCCTCTAGACGAAGGGGACATCATTTGCCTTGTACCTGAAGTCACTCTTTGAATCAAGAATTTATTAACTATTTTCTGTTATCTCTAATTTATAACGCACTTAACAAGGAGGAAAAAATCATGAAAAATTTAGCCTTTTTCGCTATAATTCTCACTCTCAGCTCATCTCTGCAGGCAGAAAGCCTCTCCTCCTGCCATAGTTCTTGTTATTCGGCTAAAGCAAGTTGTAATGCCAAAAAGGCTCACACTTTTAATTCATGTGATGATGGCTTATTTACCTGCAAAGCCAGCTGTAACAGCGGCAAGTCTCAGGAAACCTATGGGCTGAGCCCTCTTGAAATTTCTTTCCAACCTATTGTTGATCTCGAGAAGAATTAAGTTCAAAACGGGTCAGACCGTAGGTTGCTCCAACAATAATAAAACTTCCTGCCAGGCTCCACCACGTGGGAGTTTCTTGAAAAATAAGATAACCTACAGGAATTGCAAAGCATAGGCGCGTATATTCAAAAGGTGCCAAAAAAGAGGGATTGGCGTATTTCAAAGCTGAAACAGAACAAAACTGAGAAAAAACACCCACAGCGCCAATTCCCATTAAGGTAAGAATATCAGATAGAGCCGGCGTCTTCCAAAAACTTAATACCACAAGTCCTACTACAAGCGTTGTCACTGTGTTGGTATAAAACATGATAGTTAAAGTTTTTTCCGTTCGCGAGAGGACTTTGGTGCACACAATAGTCAGAGCAGCAAAAAGGTTTGCGAACAATTCAACCCAAACTCCAAAGCTAATGTCCATCTCATGAGGACACACCATCACAAGAACGCCAAAATACCCTAGCAGAATTAAAAGCCATTTTGGTAGCGATACCTTGTCCTTTAAAAGAATATAGGAAATAACTGTTGTAAAAAGAGGCCCTGTCATTCCAATGGAAGTAGCTAACGCAAGGGGTAAATGGCGGTAAGCATAATAAGTACAGCCCATAGCCGTCACGACACCTATAACCCGTAAAAAGTGCAAAAATGGCCGGGTTGTGGCAAAGCTCTTAATCCCTGATTGCAGAATAAAAGGGCTGAAGAAAACAAGACCAAAGAAATAGCGCATAAAAAGCACCATGATGCTATCCACTTCCGGAGAAAGGGATTTCGCAAAGGCCATGGCAGTGCTGAAGCTAAGAGCCCATAGCAACATAAAGCCGGCTCCAACAAGCTTCGGAGAAATACTTGTCGATAGTGTAGCTAAACGATTTTCAATCATCTGAATTCCCTTCCCATCTTGAGTATATAGGAAGGGATTTAGAAAATCTCAATCCTTTGAGAAGAAATAGAAAAGGTCACCGCGGCGCGTAAAGGCCCAGGACAGCTCCCGTTGGATCTATGAAAACACTATAGAACCCCTTATCTCCTCCTAAATCAGTGATGGGAACAGTGATCTTGGCACCAAGCTTTTCTGCCTTCGCTGTATATTCGTGAATGTCACTGACATTAACAAAGGGAATCCATTGAGAAATATTTTTATCTCCACTTTGAGAAACTCCCGCACAAGGCCCTTCACCTGCATCAACTTCGATGTAAGAGATTTCACCCTCAGCCTTTTTTTGCTGCTCTGTCATCGTCCAATGAAAAAGATGACCGTAAAACTCCTTCGCTTTTTTAGGGTCTGAAGCTCCCATCTGCATCCAGCCAAATGTATTTTTCATTACTTTCTCCTTCTTTTTTTTATACAGAAGCTATTGCCTCTCCCGTCTCGGGCTCTTTAAAAGCTTTCATCCGTCCACAAATCTTATCCATGAGAATAGCCAGTGCACCATTGCAGAGCACGTTTGTCGTTGTAATGAAAGGATCCATCAGAATATAAAGGGTAGTCAAAAGTCCTGCCATGGTGTGCGAGAAGCCAAAATGCTCAACAAGAATCGGGCATAAGACAACCACTTCACCACCTGGGACAGAAGGCACACCAAACTTAGCCACCATGTAAAATAGGGTAAAGAAAAGGAAAGCACTATAATCCATGGCTGGAATTCCATTTGTTGCCAACACCACAGCCAAAAGAATGGGAATTGCAACCGAATCCCCCACATGGTGAATGTTGGTGGTCGCAGGAATCATTATTTGAGCTACAGCCTTGTTTTTTGTGTTATCTTCAGCCGCTTCAAGAGTAAGGGGCAGCGTCGCCATACTGGACATAGTGGAAAGAGCGACAAGGCCAGAAGGAAAAACATTTCCCAGGGAGTTTTTGATGTCCCTAAAATTCCCCATATTTGCTTTAACGTAAAATGCAATCGTTGAAAGAAATTGAACTGCAACAATAAGCCCAATCATAGGGCCGTATCCTGCAAACATCTCTCCAAGAGACTCGTCATGTTGAATCTTAAACAAAAACCCAATGACGTAGAGAGGCACCATCGGAATAAATATGTGTGTAAGACCTGCCTGCACGAGATCTCTTAAATAATTTCCCCATGTAGCCAACCTTTCACTTCCAAAGAAAGCTCCATAAAGACCAAAAGCCACACCAATAAGAAGAGCCGTGTCTGTTCCCATTACATGAGGATAAGGAATTGAGAAGTAAGGCTGGAGCTCGGGAAGATTTGAAGCTACTTTTTCAACAGCATTGGAGGCGTGGTAGCCAAGCAGAGGCAAGAAAAAGTCTCCTGCGATAAACCCTAACTGAACGAAGAGAAAGTTAGAGCAGACAACCACAGCTAAAATCATCAAAATTAAAAGAGGCGCTTTTTTCTGAAAGCCTGCAAGACAAGCAAAAATCAAGGAAAACACAATGAGCGGCATGGTAAATACAAGAGTATCCTTCATAAGCATACTAACTGTAAAGAAGGCCCGCTGAACCCATTCGGGCATCCACTCACCAAAAAAGACAATTAACGTAATCGCAACGGCAAGCTTAATAATAAGACCAAATTCTTTCATGATAAAACTATTCTCTTTCTTTAAAATTTATACCAAGTTACTTAAATTCCACTCTCAAGGGAAGAGAGATAATCTTTATTTTTGTTCTTGGAATTGACTTTTGCCTATAAAGTAGCTTATACAGCAATCAATATGTATTAATTAGGAGATAGGAACGTGAAACGCACTTTTCAACCCAGCAATCTTGTTCGCAAGCGTCGTCATGGTTTTCGGGCTCGTATGGCCACCGTTGGAGGTCGAAAGGTTATTGCCCGCCGTCGTGCAAAAGGAAGGGCGCGTTTGAGCGCTTAACCGTCCTTTGGAGCGGCTTAAAAAGCGATCAGACTACCTTATTGTTACAAAAGCAGGTCAGCGTTTTGCAACTCCTGCTTTTATTCTTCAAGTGTATCACAGAACCCCTGAAGACCCTGCCCGGGTTGGGTTTACGGCTAGTCGTAAAGTTGGCGGCGCTGTTGAGCGCAACCGCGCCAAAAGGCGCCTTCGAGCTTTAGCGCGCCAGTTTTTGACACCCCTTGCTTGCCAGGGGACTGATTATGTCCTCATTGCTCGTAAAGAGGCTTTAACAAGGACTTATGCTCTTATAGTGGAAGATCTTCAAAAAGCGCTTATGACGCTCAATAAGAGGAAAAAAACTTGAGCCGCATTCTCCTTAAACTGCCCATATATTTTTATCGGCTCTTTATTTCCTCGTGGATTCGCCCTAAATGCCGTTTTTTACCGACCTGCTCTGAATATGCCCTTGACGCCATTGACCTTTATGGTCCTTATAGGGGGTGTATTTTAGCCTTCAAAAGGCTTATTCGTTGTCACCCTTGGGGGGGACATGGGTTTGACCCCGTAGAGAAGATAAAAGGAGAAGAGGACAAATGAACAATCAACAGAACCTTATTATCGCCGTTGTTTTCTCCATAATCATTCTATTTGGATTTCACTATTTCTTTCCTTCCCCAACACAGCCGTCCATTCAGACACAAGCTTCATCCCAACAACAAGCTGGAACGCCTGCTCAACAATTGGCTACAACTGCTCCTCTTCTCACCCGTAAAGAAGCCTTAACAAACCAGCCCCAGCGCATTCAAATTCAGTCAGAAACCTTGAAAGGGTCCATTAATTTACACGGGGCGATCCTTGATGACCTCGTGCTCACAAAATATCGCGAAACCGTGAATCCAAACAGCCCTGAAATTGTTCTCCTATCACCTGAGAATACTCCCAATGCCTATTTTGCTCGCTTTGGATGGGCGAGCTCCCAAGGATCGCTTCCCAACGAGAAAACTTTATGGCAAGCCCACGGAACAACTCTCTCTCCTCAATCACCGGTAACCTTAAGTTGGGACAATGGACAAGGCCTTTCTTTCTCGCAAGTCCTTTCTCTTGATGAAAATTATATGTTTACCATTACTCAGCGTGTTAAAAACACAAGTGAAACTCCCCTTTCCTTAAGTCCCCAAGGATACCTTGCGAAACGGGGCGAGCCTAAATCTTCAGGCTTTTTCATCCTTCATCTCGGCCCCGTTGGCGTTTTTGATGGAAAACTTCATGACCCCAGTTATGAAGATCTTGCTAAAACCAATCTTATTCAAAACCCTAAAAGCACAGGCTGGTTTGGACTGACAGATAAATACTGGCTTACCGCCTTTGTTCCCGATCCCAAAGCTCCTATTACTTCCTCCTATGGGCAAACAGGAACGGGAGAAAATATCCTGATTACGGCGCAATACCAAAGAGATCCTTTTGTCCTGGCTCCCGGACAAAGTCTTGAAAGTACGGATTACTTCTTTGCAGGTGCTAAGATATTGAACCTTCTTGATGGTTATGAAGAAACCCTTGGCATTAATCATTTTGACCTTGCAGTAGATTTTGGATGGTTTTATTTCCTGACCAAACCTATTTTCTATGCCCTGGAGTTTTTAAAGGGGATCCTCGGAAACTTTGGACTTGCCATCTTAGCCCTCACAGTTTTTATCAAGCTTCTTTTCTTCCCTCTCGCTAACAAATCCTATAGCTCTATGGGAAAAATGAAAATGCTGCAGCCGGAAATTGAAAAAATCCGTGAACACTACAAAGATGACCGTATGAAAATGAATGAAAAGGTGATGGAGCTTTACAAAAAGGAAAAGGTAAATCCCATGGCCGGCTGTTTGCCAATGATCATTCAAATTCCCGTTTTCTTTGCTTTATATAAAGTTCTTTTCGTCTCCATAGAAATGCGCCAAGCGCCTTTCTATGGGTGGATTCATGACTTGTCTGCTCCTGACCCGACAACCATTTTCAACCTCTTTGGTTTAATTCCTTGGGATCCCCCTTCCTTCCTCATGCTTGGTGCTTGGCCCATTATCATGGGAGGCACCATGTTCCTTCAGCAAAAGTTAAGCCCTCCACCGGCAGATCCAACACAAGCAAAGATGTTCCTTTTCATGCCCTTGCTGTTTACCTATCTTTTGGCACAATTTCCTGCAGGGCTGGTTATTTATTGGGCGTGGAACAATATCCTCTCCATTGCTCAGCAATGGGTTATTATGAAGCGTACAGAGCAAAAAAACAAACGTCATGGTAAAAACTCTGTTAAATAAAGAGGACTTCACACGCTGGCTTTTTGTTCAGTCTTGCACCTTTGTCGTGGGCGCAGCCAAACTCGAAGATCTGCCTGACCCTACTTTTCCTGAGATTGCCTTTGTGGGCCGCTCGAATGTAGGAAAATCAAGCCTTATCAATGCCCTTTTAGGCCGTAAAAGTTTAGCCCGCGTTTCCCATACACCAGGGCGCACCCAACAGCTGAACTTTTTTCGTTTGGGAAAAGAATGCTATATTGTAGACATGCCGGGCTACGGCTATGCCGCCGTTTCAAAATCTAAAGTCAAAGTCTGGACACAACTTATCCATGATTATTTAAGGGGCCGCGTTCCTTTAAAACGTGTCTTCCTTTTGATCGACAGTCGTCACGGCTTGAAGACAACTGACCTTACGGTAATGGAAGAATTAGATAAGGCTGCTGTCTCCTATCAAATCGTGCTGACAAAAGCGGATAAATCGAGTGCTCAACATCTTCAAGAATTAACTGACTCTATAATAACAACCTTAAAAAGCCATCCTGCTGCCTTTCCTTACGTACTTTTAACCAGTTCTCGGGAGGCCCAAGGATTTGAAGAACTCCGTGAGACGATTGCATCATTGGTTGAAGAATAATTTAACAGGGATCGAATAACCATGCCCTTTTCCCCCCCTTCTTTTACCTATAAGGTCGAAAAAGACGAACAACTTTTACGCCTTGATAAATTTTTGGCCGAAAAATCCCCTGACCTCTCCCGCACCCGCATCAAAGACCTGATTCAGACAGGCTTTGTTCACATCAATGGCCAACTCACCCAGGACGTTTCCTTAAAAGTCAAAGAAGATCAGATCATTCAAATTGAAATTCCGCCTCTTGTTGATTCAGTGCCAGCTCCTCAGGATATTCCCCTGGATATCCTTTATGAGGACAACGACCTGATTGTCATCAATAAACCCGCGGGTCTTGTGGTTCACCCCGCCCCCGGCAACCCCGAAGGAACCCTTGTAAATGCACTTCTGAGCCATTGTGGAGCCAGTCTTTCTGGCATTAATGGCGTCCGCCGCCCAGGCATCGTCCACCGGTTAGATAAGGAAACAAGCGGCCTGATGGTGGCTGCCAAAAATGATAAAGCTCACCAATCCTTAGCCCATCAACTTGCCACTCGCGAGATGAGCCGTATATACCAGGCCCTTGTATGGGGCGTCTTAAGCCCTCTTGAAGGAGTTATTGAAGGCTCAATTGGCCGCGACCCTCGCCATCGCCAGCGCATGGCTCTTCGTGAAAAGGGAAAATTTGCGCGCACCCACTACAAAACCTTGAAGACATTTGGTCGTGTTACAAGTCTTGTAGAATGCCGTCTTGACACAGGGCGCACCCATCAAATCAGGGTTCATCTGGCCTCAAAGGGCCATTCTCTTCTAGGTGACCCCCTTTATGGAAAGCGCCCTAGAGCCATCCCTGTTCTCTTGAAGAATACTCTTGATACCGGGTGGCCAAAAAAACGCCAAGCATTACATGCTAAGGAACTCTCTTTTATCCACCCCACCACCCAAAAAAAATTGACATTTTCAACAGATCTTCCTCAGGATATACGAAATCTTCTAGATGTGTTAAACTTAAGTCTTGAATAGCGTTTAAGGTCAAAATTACGTGTCTAAGGAAAACGAAAATAATTTACCCAGCCTTGCCAAAGCCACTGTTCTTCCCAGTATGGCAGACGGCTTGACACGCTATCTGAGCGAAATTCGTCGTTTTCCTATTTTAAAACCTGATGAAGAGTATATGCTTGCCAAACGCTGGCATGAACACCAGGACCCCAAAGCAGCAGAACGGTTGGTAAGTTCCCATCTGCGCCTGGTGGCTAAGATTGCAGGAGGTTATCGTGGCTATGGTCTGCCCATGATTGATTTAATCGCAGAAGGCAACGTGGGCTTGATGCAGGCCTTACGTAAATTTGACCCAGATAAAGGATTTCGCTTTTCAACCTATGCTATGTGGTGGATCCGCGCTAGCATGCAAGAATATATACTTCACTCCTGGTCTCTGGTAAAAATAGGAACGACCGCCGCTCAAAAAAAGTTGTTCTTTAATTTAAGGCGTCTTAAAGGGGAAATGCAGTCCGCTGATGAAATTATTATTTCCGATAAAACCATCAAAGATATTGCAAGTGAGCTGAATGTTTCTGAAACAGAAGTTATTGAAATGAGTAAGCGCCTGGGAGGCCAAGATCAATCTCTAAACGCTCCCTTAAAAGCTGAAGGCAATGAGGAGTGGCAAGATTGGCTCGTGGATGAAGAATCAAGCCATGAAGCAAAAATCATGGATCACAATGAAAACCAGCATAAAAACGCCCTTCTGGAAAGAGCTATGAAGTCTTTAAACGAAAGGGAATACCTAATTATTAAAGAACGCCGCCTTAAGGAGCCCCCAGAAACTCTTGAATCCCTCTCCGAAACTTTGGGTATTTCTCGCGAGCGGGTCCGTCAACTAGAAATTCGTGCTTTTGAAAAAATTCAAAAAGCCGTAAAGTCAGCTGCTCTTCAAGAACGGATTCTTGAATAATATTAAATACTTAACAAAAAGCAGATAAATAAAATTCATAATTACATGGAGAAAATAATGAAAAATAATCATATTGTAAAAATTTCTAAGCTTAAAACAACGAGTCATATCATGGAAAGTTTATCGAAATTAGCAGATGATATATTTCCAGCACCAATCAATATAATTTTTTCTTCACACGCTGAAATGAAGCTGGCTGAGTGGGTTCTCATGTTCCACGAAAAAGGCTTTAATACGCTTGTTTATCCAAGCCACCCGTCTTCAATTTCTTCAAAAACTGTAGATTACTTACAACAAAATAAAATTAAATATATACCTAGAGTAAGTGATAATTTACTGCCTGACGATTTGGAAATGATTAAAAGCTTTTCTCCTCATCTCATTTTTGATGATGGAGCTGTTTTAATCGATTATTGCGCCGACAATAGAAAGGATTTTCCTCAACTTATTGGAGCTATTGAATTCACAACAACAGGATCAAACACACTTAAAAAGTATGAGGATGATTCCAGTTGCTTTCCAATATTTGATGTAGGAGATAGTTACTGTAAGCACAAACTTTGTAATGGGCCAGGAACCGGATTTTCCACTCTTATAACTATTTTCAATTTGGTAAATATAAATCTTGCAGGAAAAAATGTTCTGATTATAGGTTATGGAGAGGTAGGTAAAGGTGTTGCTAAATCTTTTTCACAAAATGGTTCAAATATTATTGTTTGGGATAACAGTGTAGAAAACTTAGTAGCTGCTTACTTTAATGGTTATAAGCCCGATCCTGAAAAAATGCTCTTAAATAAGGCTGATATAGTTGTTACTTGTTCTGGAGATATAAATGTTTTTGGTAAGGATGAGCTCAGTACAGTTAAAGACGAAGTCATAATCGCAAACGTTGGATGCTTTTCTTCCGAAATAGATTTTAAACTTATTGAAGAAAATTCAATTCATCATGATATTTCAGATAATCATGTAGATACATTTACATTAAAAAATGGAAAAAAAATAACCATTTTATCCAAAGGAAATCTTGTAAACATTTCATCAGGAAATGGGTGGCCAATTGAACAAATTGATTTAAATTTTGCTGTTTCTACTCTTTGTTTTCAAGAACTGCTCTCTAAAAAAGAGCACTACTCTGGCCTTTGTAAAGTACCACAAGACCTTGAACAAAAAGCATTGGAGACCTTTCTTAAAGAAAAAGTTTCATATTAATGATATCTAAAACTGATTAACATCACCAGACATGCGGATAAAAACTTCTTCCCAGCTTTTACCATAAGGATAAAATTCATCCCTTTGTTCACTTTCCCATTTCTTCCGCATCTCTGGAGTGTCTATTTTAAAATCAGGGCGATATTTCATGGAAATTTCCCGCAAATCCTGATGAAGCTCAGCCGTTGAAGGACGGCCCCAGTACCAATACCCATTATAAATCCTATAGATTTTCAAACCCGGTTCTAAAACAAAGGTGTGAGGAATCATTGGCTTATGTAGAGCATCAGTATACTCCTCAATTTCAAGATCTTTTTGAATGATTTTTTCCTCATCATATAAAAAAGGCCAGTGAGCCCCCACTCCTAGGCGAAGATCATTAATTAAAATGTAATTATCACAATTAATAGTGACAATTCGGGTGAAACCTACATCACATTGAGAAGAAAATTTTACCAATTGATGCAATTGTTGTCGATCTTTTGGACAATAAATTCCCCTGCCCAGCATAAGAATCATGGGATCATTTCCTTGAAGAAATGACAATTTTCGTTTTACATTCGTGTGATCTGGCAACTCAAAATCAGGAAGTATAGCCCCTACCTTTATCTCCTTACGCATCCTTAGCTTCCTCCATTTATGACTTTTCTAAGAATAATATCACTCTTTTTGCTTGACCGAAAGCCCAGTGCCCATTCTCAATTGACATTCTTGTTTTTTCACCAAGAACCCTATATTATTCTTTTAATTTTATGAAACTCTTTCAAAGGATTGTTTTGATGCTAAAAAAGTTCATGTTCTCTCTATTTATCCTTTTGAGCCTCACCAGTCCTAGCTGGGCAGATCTTCACATTGATATTACTGAGGGCACCTTTAAACCCATTGAAATTGCCATTACTCCCTTTGATGGGGGTGGAGATCCTGCCTTAACACAAATCGCGAATCAAATCTCTAAGGTTATTTCCAATGATTTGGAAAGTTGTGGCCTTTTTAAGGTTGTAAATCCAAATGCTTACATCCAAAACGCGAGCGAGGTTATGTCCCACCCTCGTTTTCCCGATTGGAAAATTCTCCATGCCGAGGCTCTTGTAGGTGGCCTTGTCAAACGCAGGGGTCAGAATTTCCAAGTCGATTTTCGCCTTTTTGACGTCTTTACAGAATCCCAGCTTGCGGGTCTTGCCCTCGAAACCGAGCCTTCTAATTGGCGTAGAGTTGCCCATAAAATTGCCGATGAGATTTATGAACGTATCACAGGTGATAAGGGCTATTTTGACACCCGCATTGTTTATGTCGCGGAAAGCGGTCCTGAAATGGGCCGTAAATATTCCTTAGCCATCATGGATCAAGACGGAGAAAATCATCAATTGATTTCAACAGGTAATCAGCGAGTATTAACTCCTCGCATATCTCCTTGCCGGACAAAAGTTGCCTATGTAGATTTTGGCGCGAATGATAAAACCCCAACCCTTCATATTTATGATCTGGCTACGGGAAAATCTGTTTCTTTAGGATCTGTTGATGGGCAAAGAATGTCCCCGAGATTTTCTCCCAAAGGGGACCATATTATCCTCAGTAGCGCTAATAAGGGCGCGGCTTCTCTTTATAAAATGGATCTAGCAACTAAAAAGTTTGAGAGGCTCACCGAGTCTACATCTTCCATCGATGTTTCCCCTTGTTATTCTCCCGATGGCTCACAAATTGTTTATATTTCTGACCGGGGTGGGAAACCTCAAATTTATGTACGAGATGCTTCAGGAGGCAATGAAAGGCGCATTAGTTTTAGCCCAGGTCGTTATGACAATCCGGTTTGGTCTCCTCGAGGAGACTTAATTGCCTTTACACGCCAAAATGGAAACACCTTTTATATTGGAGTGATGCGTCCGGATGGATCGGGAGAGCGCATGCTGGACATTGCCTACCTTCTTGAAGGACCCACCTGGTCCCCTAATGGACGAGTACTTATGTACACATGCCAAACAAGTTCTAACGCAAAAGTCAAGCTTCGCAGCGTAGATATTGTAGGTTTTCACAAGCGAGATGTTAATATTCCGGGAGAAGGATCTTATCCAACGTGGTAATGCAATGTCCCTCTTGATCCCACTCAATCAATAGGTTATATTATGGCCTAAGATGTCTTAAGTCTTCGGACAAGGCATGGCGCTGCATAAGGCGAAGGACACAAAAAAAAAGATTTGATTTTAATATTTTTTTAATGTTCTCCCGCTACAGTGGGCGAATGAAAACCAAAAAAGGAGAAAAACTAAAATGCGCTTAAAAATTTCTAGTCTTCTAGCAACAGCTGCTCTTGCTCTGTCTGCTTGTGATTGTTGCATGGACGAATGTCTTGATGCGTCAGGCCAAGGTGCTCTTGCAGCTGCGGAAGCAGCAGCAGCAGCTGAAGCTTGCGTACCAGGTACAGTCGCTGATTTCGTTGACAACGTTGGTGATCGCGTCTTCTTCGACTTCGATCGTTCACACGTTCGTGCTGACGGGATGGAAACATTACAACGTCAAGCTGCTTGGTTAAATACCTACGGCAACTACGTTGTAACCATTAATGGTCATTGCGACAAGCGTGGAACAACGGAATACAACTTGGCTCTCGGTGAGCGCCGTGCGCATGCTGCGAAAGAAAAACTTATTGCAGCTGGCGTTGACGCACATCGCATCAAAGTTGTTAGCTATGGTAAAAACCGTCCAATCGTTGAACAAGATGGCAGCGAATGGGCTTACCAACAAAACCGTGTTGCGATCACAGTTTTGGACTAATTATAGCTTAGTCGTAACTTTAGAAAACACCACCCTTAGGGGTGGTGTCTTTTTTAAAGACAATATAAAACCTTTAACAAATTCTTAAGTCTGCAGCATATTTAATGCTGCGAGACGCCATGCGATTATGAACCAAAAAGGTCATTAGCTTTTGAAGAAGACCCCGCGGGCTGATGCCAATAGCCTTACAGAAAAGAGCCATTCCCTGATCAACATGTTTTTTCCCATAAAGGCTATAAACAGCCTGGCTATAAACTTTTGTGTAGTGCTGACGCGTATAGGGAGTTGTTCCTTTATTCGCGATATAATAAGCAAAAGGAAGCTCGTCATCTTGATTTTCATTAAGGCGATTAAAGGTGACCCAAAATCGCTTGAAAAAATTAAGTTTTTCTTGTGCTTGATACCGCTGAAGGTGGGTGTAAAACAATTTATAGTGGCGTAGCTCATCGGCAGCAATTTTGTTGCAGATTTGCTTTAAAAGAGGCTCCCCCGTCCCATCTTTAATAACCGTATAAAAAGTACTGGTACCAATTTCAATCATACACCGGGTTAACAATTCAGAGGTGCGAGAGCCTCTAATGGATTCTTCCGCTTCAATATTAATAGGAAAGCCTGTCACATAAGCTTTAAAACACTCTTCAAAATCAAAGAATGGATCGGCAAGTTTGACCCACGCAGCTAAGACTTTCCCGTGTTTGACTTCATCCACTACCCAAGCATCAATTTCCTTCTCAAGGGCTTTATCTCCCTTAAACACATTTTTGAGATAGTGGCCATAATCACTGCCATTATGTTCAATAACACTACCGGCTTTAACAAGGGCGAGATGAATTGGATTTACTTTTTGAGAGTCAAAACGAGACCAATCGATATCTTCAAATTTCCAATGCTGTGACATAATTTTAAGTCTTATTATATTTTTTCGTGAGTTAGAATTTCCATGAGTTTTGATCGTGCAATATCTAAATTCTCACCGACTTGCTCCCGCTCTTCTCTTGTTTTACTTATTTCAATATCTTCGAGCAAGTTCTTAATTTCAATTTCCAAAGTTGATTTATCCAAGGATTCTAGAGGAGTGCCTTCAGTGACAAGCACAACACATTTCTCCGGGGTAATTTCTGAAAATCCCCCATTCACGAAAATCTTCATAAAGATATCTGTGCCTTCATAAACCCTTACAACACCAGGTCTCAGGAGAGTCAAAAGTGGGGCATGGCTTGGGAGCACACCGATATCGCCTTTAAGACCAGGGATGACAACCATGCTCACCTCTCTTTCAAGAAGAATTTTTTCAGGAGAAACAAGAGTAAATGGAAAAGTTTCCATGGGGTTACGCCACCTCTTTAGCTAAACGCTGAGCCTTTTCAACCGCTTCCTCGATAGTACCCACCATATAAAAGGCCATTTCCGGCAGGTGATCATAAGAACCATCCGCAATCCCTTTAAATCCCGCAATGGTGTCTTCAAGCCGCACAAAAACTCCAGGCGAGCCTGTAAAAACTTCCGCCACATGAAAAGGTTGAGAAAGAAATCGTTGAATTTTTCGCGCTCGTGCTACAGTTAACTTATCCTCTTCCGAAAGCTCATCCATACCTAAAATAGCAATAATATCTTGGAGAGATTTATAGGTTTGGAGGATACGTTGCACATTCCGGGCTACTTCATAATGCTCATCCCCCACGATACGGGGATCTAAAATACGGGAAGTGGAATCCAAAGGATCCACGGCAGGGTAAATGCCCAGTTCCGCAATTTGACGACTTAAAACCGTTGTGGCATCAAGGTGAGAAAAGGCTGTTGCTGGCGCAGGGTCTGTCAAATCATCAGCAGGAACATAGATAGCTTGAACGCTGGTGATAGATCCTTTGGTAGTAGAAGTAATCCGCTCTTGCAACTCACCCATTTCCGTTGAAAGGGTAGGTTGATAACCCACGGCAGAAGGTATACGACCTAGAAGAGCCGATACTTCAGCCCCTGCTTGAGTAAAACGGAAGATATTGTCAATAAAGAATAAAACGTCTTGACCTTCCTGGTCACGGAAATATTCAGCGACCGTAAGTCCAGAAAGGGCCACCCGCGCTCGCGCTCCAGGCGGCTCATTCATTTGTCCATAGATAAGAGCAGCTTTCGAGTTCCCCTTTTCCAGATCAATCACCCCGGATTCAATCATTTCATGATAAAGGTCATTGCCTTCGCGAGTACGTTCCCCCACACCAGCAAAGACGGAATATCCGCCATGAGCTTTGGCAATGTTATTGATCAGTTCCATAATTAAAACGGTTTTCCCCACGCCCGCACCGCCAAAAAGACCAATCTTTCCTCCACGCACGTAAGGAGCCAAAAGATCAACCACCTTAATGCCCGTCACAAGGACTTCTGTTTCCGTGGATTGATCAATAAATTTAGGGGCTTCCCGATGAATGGAAAGGTATTCAGCGGCTTTAATAGGGCCAAGCTCATCAATAGGCTCTCCAATCACATTCATAATGCGCCCCAAGGTTCCTGGACCTACAGGAACACGAATGGGGTGCCCCGTATCTATAACCTCCTGACCTCGCACGAGACCCTCTGTAGCATCCATAGCAATGGTGCGCACAGTTTGCTCTCCCAAATGCTGAGCTACCTCTAAAACCAGCCGTTTCCCATCATTTTCCGTCTCAAGGGCATTTTGAATTTCTGGCAACGGACCTTCAAAAGAAACATCCACAACAGCACCGATAACTTGAGTGATTTTTCCCTTTGCTGTTTTTTTTACCATAGTTCTTTCCTCTTCTTACTGCAGGGCCTCTGCCCCAGATATAATTTCGTTTAACTCACGGGTAATTTGGGCTTGACGAGATCGATTATAGGTCAGCGTCAATTTGCGAATCATGTCGTCCGCATTCCGGCTGGCATTATCCATCGCCGTCATACGCGAGCCCTGTTCACTTGCGGCATTTTCTAAAAGAGCATTATAAATTTGAACAATCACATTTTGAGGTAAAAGTTGGCCTAAAATCTTTTCCTCCGCAGGCTCATATTCATAAATGGCTTTTAAGGATTTGTCTTGGGTTTGCTGTGCATTTTCGATGAGCACAGGAATAATTTGATGGGTTGTCACCTCTTGCATCAAGGCAGACTTAAAATGGTTGTAAATGAGGGTGCACACATCAAAAAGGCCGTCTTCAAACATTTTGAGTATACTGTCTCCGATACGCTCAGCATCGGAGTATTGAAGGCGAGGCGTTCCCACTTCCGTAAAAGATTCAATGATAAGGTCGCTATATTCTCGGGTAAGCATATCCCTTCCCTTGCGCCCAATGGTACATATTTTAACAGTTTTTCCTTGGCTTTGAAGTTCCTCTATCAGCTTGCGGGTTTGACGCACAATAGAGGAATTAAAGGGTCCACAAAGTCCTCGATCGGAGGTAGCCACGAGAATCAAGTGAGTCATGTTCTGTCCTCTTCCCGTCAAAAGCGGTTGAAGGGTTTCAAGAACCTGAGCATTTACTGCCAGATCGCGCAAAATTTGACCCATCACATGCGCATAAGGGCGTCCGGCTTCCACATTTTCTTGAGCACGGCGCAGCTTTGCTCCCGCCACCATTTTCATGGCCAAGGTAATTTTTTGTGTGGACTGAACAGTTTTTCTGCGATCGCGCAGTGCCTTCAATGTAGCCATTAGGTGAATTTTTTTACAAAGTTCTTAAAGAAGTCATGGAGCTTTTCATCCGTTTTTTCTGAAATAGCTTTTTCTGTCCGGATGGATTCCACAATTTCGGGATACTCATGGTGAAGAGCGCTAAGAGCAGTTTGCTCAAAACGATTCACATCCTGCACCGGAAGCCCATCCAAATACCCCTTCACTCCTGCAAAAATAGAGATCACTTGATCTTCCACCGCCATAGGAGAGTATTGCGGTTGCTTAAGCAGCTCCGTCAATCGACTGCCGCGATTTAAAAGCTTTTGAGTGGACGCATCCAAGTCAGAAGCAAACTGGGCAAAAGATGCCATTTCCCGGTATTGAGCCAATTCAAGCTTGATAGAAGCCGCCACTTGTTTCATGGCTTTAATTTGAGCCGCAGAGCCTACTCGACTGACAGAGAGACCTACGTTAATAGCAGGGCGAATTCCTTTATAAAAAAGGTCTGTCTCAAGGAAAATTTGACCGTCAGTGATGGAGATCACGTTGGTAGGAATGTATGCAGACACGTCCCCGGCTTGGGTCTCCACGATAGGAAGAGCTGTTAAGGACCCGCCTCCGTGTTCATCATTGAGCTTCGCCGCTCGCTCAAGAAGGCGGGAATGAAGATAGAAGACATCACCTGGATAAGCTTCACGACCTGGAGGACGGCGCAGCAAAAGGGACATTTGACGATAGGCCACCGCTTGTTTTGATAAGTCATCGTATACTATCAAGGCATGGCTTGAATTATCTCGGAAATATTCCCCCATAGTACACCCCGTATAGGGGGACAGGAATTGCATCGGCGCAGGATCGGAAGCTGTGGCCGCAACTACAATGGAATATTCCATGGCTCCCCGCTCCTCCAAAGCCTTAACGATTTGCGCCACCGTTGAGCGTTTTTGACCAATGGCCACATAGACGCAATAGAGTTTTTTAAACTCATCATCCCCTTCGTTGGCAGCCCGTTGATTTAAAATGGCATCGATGGCTACAGATGTTTTTCCTGTTTGCCGATCTCCAATGATCAACTCACGCTGACCGCGCCCAATAGGCACTAAGGAATCGATGGCTTTAAGACCCGTTTGCATAGGCTCATAAACAGAACGACGGGAAATAATTCCTGGCGCTTTGATTTCCACTCGGGACATCTTTACATTTTTAAGAGGACCTTTACCATCAATGGGATTGCCAAGAGCATCCACAACCCGTCCTAAAAGACCACGTCCCATGGGGACTTCCACAATACGCCCTGTGCGTTTTACCGTATCACCTTCACGAATTTCCCGGTCGTCCCCAAAAATAACGATTCCTACGTCGTCTTCTTCAAGGTTCAGAGCCATTCCCTGAATACCGCAGGAAAACTCAACCATCTCACCTGCTTGAACTTTATCCAGTCCCCATGCTCGAGCGATACCATCGCCTACGGAAATGACTTGTCCTACCTCAGCAATTTCAGCACTTTCATCAAAATTGGCTATTTCTTGTTTTAAGATCGATGAAATCTCTGCCGCTCGTAATTCCATCTTCTACCCTTTCATTTCAATCGTAATTTGTTTAAACGCATTCCTATCGATGCATCAATCATCAAAGATCCCAAATGCAAAACAACGCCTGCAATAAGATCCTCCTTAATCACCTGGGTTAGGGAAATCTTTTTTCCTAAATGCTCTTCCAAGTTTTTTTCAAGATCTTGTTGCTGGATTTTTGTCAACTCAAGAGATGTTTCAATAACACCTTTTACAAGACCTTCCGCTACTTGAGAGCGTATCACAAAGTCATCCAAAATAAGCTTTAAATTCTGAAGACGTCGGTTTTTGCACAAAACCAACATAAAGTGAGTCATCAAAGAACTCAATTTCAAGGTCTTAGTTAATTTTTCGATAATCTTTCGTTGGGTTTGGGGAGGGAGGACGGGGCTTGCAACACGCGCCCAAGACCGAGGTTCTTGTGCTACACACTGCTGAAGAATAGCAACCTCCTTTAAAAGTTCCTTTGTTTTTTTATTTTCTTGAGCTAAGTCAAAGAGAACGCCTCCATAGCGCTTTGCAATTTCGTAGCCTTTGATCTCTAAATTTGCCACAAACCAGGCCCCGCAGTTTTTTCTTGTATTCTTATTGGTTTACCACATGGAATGCAAGCTGACAACACGGAGTTAGTAAAAGGAGAACACTGAAATACTCTTAAATGTCTTACACAACAGTTAGAAATCTACCATTAATTTTAAGGAGAGTCCTGAATTTTTCTTCAAAAAGAATACCTCAGGACTCAAATTTTTAGGTAATAAGGTTACTTTGTTTGAACTATTTTAAGATCATCTTATTGTTTCTCAAATGAAAGAAGAACTTTTTTCCCATTAATTATTGCTGTTCCCGTTAATTTTGTTGAATCTGACTCCTTAAATTCCTCATTCTCTAAAGCCTCATATATAGCTTTTTTAGAACCATCATCTAATGCGTATGTATTACCGTCACTCCCCTTAATAACACATAATCCTTTCGGACAGTCAGCACTTACTATTTTAACAGCTTCTACTTCAAAATTTTGGAAAATTCCTAACCCTAAAGCGGCAACGCTCACGAATTTCATAGACTTACTCATTTTCTTTTTCCTCTCTGTTGTTGTTTATAATAGCTCGAAGAGAACGAACTGACATAATAATACTTCAGAAAAACATTGAAACAAAGTTTTTATTTGTATCAACGCCCTTCTTTTTGAAAATGCTAAGGCGGATTAAAAGATATTTACAATTAATTACGAGACTTAGAAATGCCTCTTAATCAAAGACCCATTCAACTGTGGAAAGAGTCCTGAATTTTCCTTCAAAAGAAATACTTCAGGACTCAAATTTTTAGGTATGAAGGTTACTCTTTCTGTTGGTCATATGAAAGTTCAACATCCTTCCCATTAATTGTTACTATCCCCGTTAATTTTGAACCTGACTCCTTAAAGTCCGTATCTTTCCAAGCATCCATTAGATTCTTCCTGGAAGTATTATCTAGTACATATTTCTTTCCATTATCCGCATTATTAATGCATAGGTTTCCGGTCGAACAGTCAGAACTTACTATTTTAACAGCTTCTGCTCCAAAGTTTTGAAAAGCACCTAACCCTAAAACCGCAACGGCTACGAATTTCATAGACTTATTCATTTTCTGTTTTCCTCCTTGTTAATTTTTATAATAGCTCGAAAAAAACGAACTGACATAATAATACTCCAGAAAAACATTGAAACAAAGCTTTTAATTCGTGTGTCCTTTTCTGAAAATGCTAAGATGTGATTAAGAGAGCAGCTCTCAATAAAAACTGTAAGGATCAATATCGATCTGCAGCTTCAAAAAATGGGGTACGGGAGTTTGGGAGAGCCATTTTTTCAACAGAGGTTGAGGCGCTACTTCTTTGGGTGTCCTCAACAAAAGCCGCCAGCGGTATTACCCCCGCAAAAGCGGAATGTGACCTCCTGGCAAGAAAAGAAAACTCTCTCGACTTTCATGCAAATCCAGTTTTAAATGAGAAAATTACATGATTGATTTTGGGATCCTAGCTGGTATATTCATGTAAATTTAACTTTGAAAGAGAAAATTACATGATTGAACGAAAACATTTTCTAGAACAAATTAAGCAAATTCATAGCGTAAATTCAGTCTGCGCAATTTTAGGTCCACGTCAATGCGGAAAAACAACTCTTGCAACTTCTTACCGTCAATCTATAGAAGAAAAATGTTATGTATTTGATCTTGAAGATCCAACGGATTTGGAAAAATTATCCACGCCAAAGTTAACCCTTGAAACGTTGGATGGCCTCATTGTTATTGATGAAATTCAAAGAAGGCCTGAGATTTTCCCCTACCTAAGGGTTCTCATTGATCGGTATCCTGATCGACGATATTTGATTCTTGGAAGCGTTTCTCGGGACCTTATTCAACAATCCTCTGAAACTCTTGCAGGAAGAATTGGTTATTTAGAATTAACCCCTTTTCAACTGTCTGAATGTCATGACCTAAGGCGTCTATGGGAACGAGGCGGTTTTCCAAAGTCCTACCTCGGAAAAAGTCTTGAAATAAGTTGGGCGTGGCGCAAAGCCTATATCGCGACTTTTCTCGAAAGAGATATTCTCAACCTAGGGCTCTCCCTTTCTTCTCAGGAAATGCGTCGTTTATGGACAATGTTAGCCCATTATCATGGCAATATTCTCAATTACTCAGAACTAGGAAAATCATTAAGTTTAAGCAATGGCACAATTCGTCGCTATATTTATGTCCTAGAGGGATCTTTTATGATTAGAACTCTTCGCCCATGGTTTGAAAATATAAAGAAACGTCAGGTTAAATCTCCTAAAGTTTATATTCGAGATAGCGGTCTTTTCCAAGCCCTTTTAAACATTCAAGAAAATTTGATTTTGCACCCGAAAGTTGGTGCTTCCTGGGAAGGGTTTGCTCTTGAAGAAATTATACGTTTCCATGATGCCGATCAGGAGGATTGTTACTTCTGGGCAACATCTAACCAAGCTGAACTTGATCTTTTGATTGTAAGAGGAAGCCAACGAATGGGGTTTGAGTTTAAATACACAGACGCCCCTAAAATGTCACGATCCTTACATTCAGCTCTTGAAGACTTAAAGCTCGAAAAAATTACAGTTATTACGCCTGGAGACATGGACTTTTTGATTCATGAAAAGGTTCGCGCAGTGGGGCTTAAAAATTATGTTTTGAGTAGCAAGCAAGCGTCTCTCTTGATTTAACACCATTTTGCTTTTAATAAAAACTGTAAGGATCAATGTCGATCTGCAGCTTCAAAAAATGGGGTACGGGAGTTTGGGAGAGCCATTTTTTCAACAGAGGTTGAGGCGCTATTTCTTTAGATGTGCGTAAAAGAAGCCGCCACCGGTATTGCCCCCGCAAAAGCGGGATAGGAGCGGGCGTTGGGCCCAGGAGATCAGCTTTTTGGGTCAAAGGGAACGTATGTGCCAAACGGCGGGCAAACTTTTCAACTTCATCTTTTCTCATCCCTGACACAATAAGGGCTGCCAGCCGTCCATAAGGTGGAAAGCCATGAATCAAGCGCTGGTCCGACTCCAGAGCAAAAAATTCTCCCCGATCTTGATTCACAAGGGCCTTCATCACTGGATGCTCCGGCATATGGGTTTGAATAAGGACTTGTCCCTTATGCTTTTCCCGGCCCGATCTCCCTGAAACCTGGTGAAGCAATTGAAAAGCCTTTTCCGACGCCCGTAAATCACTCCCCGAAAGGGTTGCATCCCCATCCACAATTCCCACCAGGGTAAGAAGCCGAAAATGGTGTCCCTTGGCCATGATTTGGGTACCGATCAAGATATCTACTTCATGCTCCTGAATGGCCTTAATTTGTTCAAATATTGTTTTGGAATCAGTCATATGATCACTACTAAGCAGTGCACAACGAGCTTCGGGGAGAAAGGCACGCACTTCTTCATAAATGCGCTCTACACCCGGCCCATGAGGGCTGTAGGTATCCTTTTCCTTACACTTAGAACAAGAAGCGGGAAGTCGTCCCTTGGTGCCGCAATGGTGGCACAAGAGCTGTTCATGAAACTTGTGATACACAAAAGGAAGACTACAGTGAGGGCACATGACCCGCTCACCACACCCCTTACATACCACAAGAGGTGCATAACCACGGCGGTTTAAAAAGAGCATAATTTGCTCTCCACGACTTAACGTTGTTTTCATAGTTTCCCGCAGGGGCTCTGAAAGCCAAGTCTGTTTAACTGTCTTCTCCTTACGAAGATCAATCAAATGCACATCAGGCATATGGGCCCCACCATAGCGATCCATTAAGTGAAGCTCACGGTATTTACCGGTACGAGCATTCAGTTCGGTTTCAAGGGAAGGTGTTGCAGACGCCAGAACACAAGTGGCTCCACTCAAGCGTGCCCGCACAATGGCCATATCCCGCGCGTTATAGATCACTCCTTCCTCTTGCTTGTAGGATCCATCATGTTCCTCATCCACGATGATGAGCTTCAAATCAGAAAAGGGCAGAAAAAGGGACGAGCGCGCCCCCACCATCACAGGAACTTGACTTTCCATGAGAGCCTTCAGCGTTTGTTTTTTCTCACTTTTTTTTGTCTCTGAATGCCACAGAGCCGGACGAAAACCAAAACGCACTTCAAAGCGCTGCAGCCATTGAGCCGTGAGAGCAATTTCTGGCAACAACACAAGAGCTTGCCCTTTGCTCGCAAGGACATTTTCTATAGCATCAAAGTAAACTTCTGTCTTACCTGACCCCGTAACTCCTTCAAGGAGAAAGGTGTGAAACTCTCTGCTTTCAAGACTCCGTTTTAATTCCTCCGCTGCCGCCCATTGATCCAAGGACAATTGAGGCTTTTGAAGTGTATCAGTATGGCTGAAATTCAGTGGCTTCAAAGTGCTTTTACGCTTCATGTCAAAGGCTTCAGGTAAGGGCAAAACCATCTTTAAAATCTGCCCTGGAGAAGTCATGGTATATTCACTAACCCATTCGATGAATTTGAGGGACACTTCCGGAAGGCACACGTTTTCGAAAACTTCAAAGACCGGCTTACATTTTTTGGAAGGATAGTTGCCCTTCCCTTTCCAAACAAGCCCATAAGATTTTCGCGCACCAAAAGGTACTTTGACAAGCGTCCCAACAGGTGCCACAAAATCGCAGGTATAATCAAAGGCCTCCTTCAAGGGAAGAGGTAAGAGAACAGAAACTTGCGCAGATACCTTTACAGCAGATTGATTCGAACTCATAATACTCACATTCTTACATATAGAGGATCATACCCCATGAAGTTTTTTGTTGATACTGCCGATGTGACAAAAATTCGCACCCTTGTCGAAACCGGTTTTGTAGATGGAGTCACCACGAACCCTTCTTTGATAGCCAGCTCAGGGCGCCCCATTCAAGAAGTTCTTAAAGAAATTTGCGGCCTTGTCACAGGTCCTGTCAGTGCGGAAGTCACGGCAACAGATCTGGAAGGTATACTCAAAGAAGGACGCTATTTTGCGAAACTTGCTTCAAACATTGTTGTAAAAGTGCCCCTCACCCCTAATGGATTAAAAGCATGTCGCCAACTTTCCGATGAGGGAACGCCCGTTAATGTGACTCTTTGTTTTTCAGCGGGCCAAGCCCTCCTTGCTGCAAAAGCTGGCGCCACCTATATTTCCCCTTTTATTGGTCGCCTTGATGATATTGGCGAGATGGGGTCGGATTTGATCCACCAAATCATGGAAATTTATAGCCACTATCCCCACTTCAAAACTCAAGTTTTAGCTGCGTCTATTCGCAATGTCCTTCATGTGGTAGAAGTGGCCCGCATGGGCGTTCATGTTGCAACAATGCCGCCAAGAATTTTAGATCAGCTCTATCAACATCCCCTCACAGACAAGGGATTAGCTGACTTTTTAGCGGACTGGAAAAAAACCGGTCAGTCCATCCTCCCGGCCTAAGATGGAAGAGCGAGCAAAACTTCGCCTTGAAGAAACGCGGCAGCTTGTCTCTCCTGAACTCGGTCCATGGCTCGAAGGTTTTTATCAAAAACAGGTGTATGAGCGACGAGCTTCCTGGCACACGGTGCATGCCTTTTTTTCTGACTTAAAGCTTTTTTTTATCTTCCTTAAAAATCATCGCGGAGGCCTTTTTTGCCTTAAGGATTTTGAAACCATAAAGCCAATGGATTTACGCTCCTTTCTCGCCCATCGCATGAAAGAAGAGGTCAGCAAACGTTCCAATGCGCGCCTTCTCTCCAGCCTAAAAGGCTTTATTAAATATTTGCGCCAGCAAGAGCTACCCGTCTCCTCTGCTTTTGAGGCTATCTCGGCTCCCCGTCTTGACAAGCGGCTTCCTCGCCCCCTTTCAAAAATCCAATCTCTTAACCTTGTGGAGCGCCCCTCGAACACATGGGTCGAGCTACGCAATCAAGCCCTTTTCATGCTCCTTTATGGGTGTGGCCTCCGTATTTCAGAAGCTCTGAATTTAAATGGAGTTGATTGGAAACCCTCATTTCTTCTCATCAAAGGGAAGGGCGGCAAGGAGCGTCATGTGCCGCTCCTGGAAAGTGTTACTAAAAAGGTCGAAAGCTATTTAAAAGCCTCCCCCTACCCCTTCACGAGAGAAACGCCTCTTTTCCGAGGAAGCCGGGGAGATCGCCTTAACCCCAGTGTGGCTGAAAAAGCCCTCAGAGATCTGCGCTTTGAGCTGGGCCTGCCGGAAACGGCAACACCCCATGCCTTAAGGCACAGCTTTGCAACCCATCTTCTAGAAGGCGGAGGCAATTTGCGCCATATTCAGGATCTCTTGGGCCATGCATCCTTAAGTTCAACGCAAATCTATGCGGACCTTACCCAAGACAAGGTTTTGGAAGCTTATCAAAAGGCTCACCCACGCTCAAAAAAGAGATTATAAGGCAGTGCGTCACTCACTTGACATTTGAATGAAGAAAGAGCATGAATTATTCCTGAAAGGATATATTGAAGGAAAAGGCATGCAGGTTCAAACACACAGTTTACTTGGAACGAAACTTTTTCTATCTCGCGTTCTTAGAAATCCTCGCCAGCTAGGCGCAGTTGCCCCCAGTTCTCGCCATCTAGGCGCCCTTCTAGCCCGCCATGCTGCGGTAGATAATCATTCTCCAATTGTGGAATTGGGCGGGGGAAGTGGATCTCTTACCCGCGCACTTATTAAAGCCGGTATTGAACCGAGGCGCATTTACGTAATTGAATTAGACAAAGCACTTGCTGTTTATCTTAAATCCGCTTTTCCACAAGTTAATGTTATCCATGGCAATGCGACCGAACTTGGAAAAATTCTTCCACCGCATATTATTGGCAAGGTTCACCGTATTGTCTCTGGGCTTCCCATGATCAACATGCCTGAATGCGTGCGTCGCGAAATTTTAGAAAGTTGTTTTGAAATTATGAGCCCCAACGGAGCCTACCTCCAGTACACCTACTCACCACGATCCTCCATTAAGGCTGAAACCTATGGCCTTAGCAAGGAACGTATGGGGACTATCTTCCTGAACATTCCACCTGCTACAGTGTGGCAGTATAAAAAGGCTTAATGACTTTTTCGATAGTTTTTCTCTCTCAGAGGTCTTTAAAAATTGATAAGTAATTAGAGGATGCTTTTTAAGGAAGCTTTATCTTGAAATTCAGCCCATCCTTGTAGTAAAGGAGATTTATTGACTTCTTCCTTATCTCTCCAGCCAGCGTTTGCACTGGACACTGAAAGAAGAGTAATGAGAGCGCCAATAAGGAGTGGAGCAATCATAAGAAGAAAAAATTCTTTTTTTGTAAGTTTCTTTTGAGAAACTGCTTTTGTTTTCATAATTCTCTCCCTATACACTTCATTCTAACTCGTTTATAGGATAGCAAGTAAGGATTAAATCTTCGTTAAAATTTTGTTTCTAAATAATTATTTTTTCTGTTATTTGACTCTTGAACTCAAATTTAAAAAAGAGTTAGGTTGTTTTATTTAATATAGGAATCTCATGTCCTTAAAAATTGGCAATATTCATCTCGAAGATAGCGTTATTTTGGCCCCTATGTCTGGTGTCACAGATATGCCCTTCAGGCGCCTTGTTAAACAACAAGGAGCCTCACTTGTGATATCTGAAATGATTGCAAGCCAAGCCATGATTCGCCAAACGCGCCAATCCCTGCTTATGGCAACTCACTCTTCCGAAGAATATCCCCGCGTCGTTCAATTAGCAGGGTGTGAACCCCATGTCATGGCAGAAGCCGCAAAATTAAATGAGGATCGTGGAGCCACGCTGATTGATATCAATATGGGCTGCCCCATGAAAAAGGTTGTGAATGGGTATGCGGGATCAGCCCTCATGCGTGACGAAGCTCATGCGGCTAAAATCATTGAAGCCACGGTTAAGGCAGTTTCCATTCCTGTAACCTTAAAAATGAGGACGGGATGGGATGATAATACTCGAAATGCCCCAAACCTTGCCAAAATTGCTCAAGAGTGCGGCATTCAAATGGTCACCATCCACGGAAGAACACGCTGTCAGCTTTATAGGGGTAAATCGGATTGGGAATTTATTCGAGAAGTGAAAGAAGCTGTAACTATTCCCGTCATTGGTAATGGAGATGTTACGACGGAGGAAGATGCTCAAAAATTATTAGAAGCCTCATCAGCTGATGGGGTTATGGTAGGTCGTGGCACTTACGGAAGACCCTGGTTTTTAAAACAGGTGGGTCATTTCCTTAAAACGGGAGAAAAAATTCCCCCTCCCTCTCTTACTGAGCAAAAAAGTCTTGTTTTAGAGCATTTTGAAGATATGCTCAGCCACTATGGTATTCAGACAGGCCTTTTGATGGCCCGCAAACATTTAGGATGGTATAGCAAGGGATTAATAGGATCCGCAGAGTTTCGTGTTGCCATAAATCAGTCAACTTGTGCAGATAAAGTAAAAAAACTTATTACAGAACTTTATGAGAGAAATAGAGAAGGAATTTTATGAATGACTTTAATCAACAACTCTTCACATTAGGGCTTGGAGAAGTTATTGGACGATATTTAAACCATTATTTTGACCTTCATGGTGATATTTTGCCAGCAAGTGGGCTTCATCCGTTTTTAGTCAAAGAAATTGAGAAACCTTTAATTGAGGTAACTCTCAAGCGTTTAAATGGAAATCAGGTAAAAGTGGCCCAACTTTTAGGAATTAACCGCAATACTCTTAGGCGTAAAATTACAGAACTGAACATTTGCCTTGATAAGGATACCCATGAAATTTAGCCAAGCCTACAGCAAGCTTAGAGATTGGGCCCTCCGTCACCATTTAGGACGGAAGCTATTATTCATCTGTGTTTTAGGCTCGATTATTTCTGTGGTCATTACCTCGATTATGCTTAAAAATACACCAAATCTTTCCATGAGTCGGAACCTTCTTACCTTTCTTTTAATAGACTTTGTCTTTTTAATGATATTTATCGCTGTGATTGCCAAATCTGTCGCCTCCCTCTGGGCAGAAAGAAAGAGTGACCAAGCGGGCTCGATGCTTCATAGTCGCATTGTAGCCATCTTCAGTCTCTTAGCTATTGTTCCAACAATTCTTGTAGCAGGATGTTCCGTTCTTTTCTTTAATATCGGCATTCAAAGTTGGTTTAACCAGCGGGTTGAAACTGCAATTAATGAATCTAAAACTGTTTCTGAAGCTTACTTACAAGAACATCAAAATGTAGTCAGTGCCAATGCTCAAGCCATGGCGGCAGAATTAATGCCGCTTGTGCGCACTTATGAACATGATTCCCTGGTTTTAAATAGCAAACTCACTGACCAGACGGAAATAAGGTCCTTGGATGAGGCGATCATTTTTAATGAAAATATGGCTGTTTTAGGAAGGTCACGCTTTTCCTATTCCTTGGATTTTGAAAAAATTCCTGCAAGTGATCTTAGTAAGGCCAGCACCTCTCCTGTACTTCATGCGGACAAAGAAAGTTCCCGGGTACGAGCTCTTGTAGCCATTGATCCTATCACGAGTACCTACTTGTTAGTGGGACGGCGCGTCTCCCCCATTGTTCTAAGCCGAGTTGAAAATTCCTCAAAGGCAGCCCTTGAATATAAACGACTTCAACGAGAAGGATCGTCTTATGCATTCAAATTGGCAGGCATTTTTGTGGGCATTGCCATCCTCCTTTTGTTAGCTGCTGTTTTAGGCGGCCTTCTTTTCGCAAATAAATTAGCGGGTCCCATAAGGCGCCTGATTCAAGTCTCGGAGGAAGTGTGCAAAGGCAATCTTTCTGTGCGCATTAAAGCAGGAGAAGAAACGCCAGAGCTTTCATCTCTCACATCCGCTTTTAACCGAATGACATCTCAGCTTGAGTCTCAAAGGGATGAATTAATGATTGCCAACGAACAAATTGATGAGCGACGTCAATTCACGGAAGCGGTGCTTTCAGGAGTGTCTGCAGGGGTGATCGGTTTGGATGCAAAGGGGGCAATTCAACTTTCAAATGAATCCGCCAGCAGCCTTCTTGGTCTCGACCTAAGAAAATCGATTGGAAGAAGCATTAAAGAAATTATTCCGGAAATGGCCTTTCTTTTACAAGAAATTAAAACAACCACCTCTGAATTTGTTGAAAAGCACATCACCATTAATCAAGGAGGCCATGGGTATACCTTTATCGTCCGCCTCTCAGCAAATCAAATGGGGAAAAAACTTACAGGATATGTAATCACTTTTGATGACATTACCCAGTTGCAAATTGCACAACGCAAAGCCGCTTGGGCCGAAATGGCGCGCCGCATTGCTCATGAAATAAAAAATCCTTTAACACCCATACAACTTTCTGCCGAACGTTTAAAGCGAAGATATACAAACCAAATCACTCAAGACCCTGACACCTTTAATAATTGTGTGGACACGATCATTCGTCAGGTTGGACATATTGGAGAGATGGTGGGTGAATTTTCTTCCTTTGCCCGCATGCCTGCTCCAGATATTAAGCCAGAAAACCTGATTCAAATCTGCAAGGAAGAGATCTTTTTACAGCAACAAGCTCATGGAAACATCAAAATTGATTTTATCTCCCCCTTAAAATCCTTCTCTTTCCCTTGTGATAGGGGACAAATGGGACAGGTACTGACAAATCTTCTGCAAAACGCCGTTCAAGCCATCGAGACAAAACAAAATGCAAACGGGCATATTCAGGTGAATTTGGAAAAAGAAGGAAAAAAAGTGACCTTGACAGTTTCGGATAATGGGGTTGGATTACCGCCGGAGGGCAGAGAACGCCTGACAGAACCCTATATTACTTATCGCGAAAAAGGAACAGGTCTAGGGCTTGCGATTGTGAAAAAAATCGTAGAAGATCATGGGGGAAGTTTAATTTTTAAAGATTCCCCAGAAGGAGGCGCTCTTGTGCAAGTTCTATTTACGCGATCCCCAACTTAAGGAATTTCAATTATGAGCCAAGATATTCTTATTGTTGATGATGAACCCGACATCCGGGAGCTTGTCGCGGGAATACTGACTGATGAAGGCTATTTTTGTCGTGTAGCCTCAACAGGAGAAGAAGCCCTTGAGCAAATTTCCCTACGTCAACCTCACCTCCTTATCTTGGATGTGTGGTTAGGAGATCCCAAGTATGATGGATTAAAAATCTTAGAACACATAAAGAAAACAAACGCTGATCTCCCCATTTTGATGATTAGCGGCCATGGAACCGTTGAAACAGCGGTCAATGCCATTAAGCTAGGCGCCTATGATTTTATTGAAAAACCCTTTAAGACGGATCGACTTCTGCTTGTTATTGCAAGGGCTATTGAGGCCGCTAATCTGCGGCGAGAAAATCGTCAATTAAAAGATGAATCCCAACCTACGGAAATGATTGGTAATTCTTCGGCCATTTTGACCGTCCGTAAAACCATTGAGAAAGTCGCCCTTACCAATAGCCGCGTTCTTATGTTGGGAGGCTCTGGCGTGGGTAAAGGGCTTGCAGCGCGTGAAATTCATAAAGCTTCAAAAAGAGCCTCGGGTCCTTTCCTTATTTTGCATTGTAAATCTGATTCAGAAGATTCCTTAGAAAAAAGACTTTTTGGTGAGGAAGCGAGTCAAAGTGCACCCCGTAAATTAGGAATGCTTGAGCAAGCCCACGGGGGGTCTCTTTATCTTGATGAAGTCACTGAGCTTCCTCTTGATATCCAATCTAAATTGGTGCGCTTCCTGCATGAGCAATCCTTTAAGCGGGCGTGTGGCGATCAAAAGGTCATCGCCGATGTACGCATCTTTGCAGGATCTCAAAAAGATATCAAACGATACATTGAAGAAGGATTGTTTCGGGAGGATCTCTATTTTCGTCTGAATGTCATCACTCTTCATTTACCTCCTTTACAGGAACGCATTGAGGATCTTTCTGATTTAGTAACTTATTTTGTGGAAATTCTATCAAAACAGGTGGGAGTTCCAAAACGCCAGTTTGCTGATTCCACTCTCGCTCTCATGAAAATGTATAATTGGCCCGGCAATGTGTACGAATTAAGAAATGTGGTGGAGCGGGCGCTAATTCTCTCACCTGTGGCAAATGATGCACCTGTCATGCCCGATGAACTGCCACCCGAGGTTAAAGGAGAAGATCTGTCCTCTCTTACCACTCAAAATTCCCCCAACTTTCTTTCTATGTCCTTACGAGAGGCACGGGAATATTTTGAGCGTGAGTATCTCTTAGCACAAGTTCAAAAATTCGCTGGAAATATCTCCCGAACCGCCACTTTCATTGGAATGGAACGGTCCGCCCTTCACCGTAAACTTCGCCAGCTACAAGTTGAACGCAAAAAACGGGCTTGAGGTTTTTGGGATGTTCAATAAAAAGACTTAATACTCAAAGGATTTCAAGTTGCCGGGCAGGCGCCCAAAGGTGAGCCCGATGAGCGTATTTTGATACGTCACAGAGGGCGATCCCGGCGGGCAACGCAACCCGGAGCTTGAAAAACGAAGAGTATTAAGGACACTGGGTATAGAAAACCTCAATGTCACACTCACCTAAGATAGGATTCAGGTTCAGACGCATCTCCTCAGGATATTGCCCTTTTAAATCTTCTTGGACTTGGCAAAATGCATAAACTTTGTTCCCTTCACAGGTAGCATAAGTCACCAGGATGCCATCTTCAAAATTCAAACTCAGTGGATCCGCCTTATCAGAGAAAGTCTCAATCGTTCTGTTTTCAATGGGAAACGTCCGGCTCCACGCACCGTCGATGGCAGGGGTGAGGGTCATCTCCGTGATGCCCATTTCTTGTAAGTTTGCTAGAATTGGATCTTCAATAGCAATTTCCATCTTCATACAAACTTCTTGCAAAGGATCACAAATCACGGGTTGAGCAGAAAATACAGGTTCAGGAGTAGCCTCAGGTTCAGCGCAAGTCACCGGCTCAGCAAACCCCGTCGTTTGCAACACGCAGACTAAAATTAAAAGGTTTAAAAAAAACAATTTACTCAAAATCATCACCGCTCTCCCTTTTTAAATCATCAATAAAATTTTAACTATCTGTGTTATAGCATGAATGCATCTAAACACAAAAGAAGATAAAAATGAAAATAAAGTTACATCTCTTATGGGGTGTGTTTTTTTAGGTATGGGAAGGCTTATGAGAGGTTGGATAAGGCTCATCCACGTCTTTCAGATGACAACAAAGCCTATCTACTTTTAATTTGATTTCTGAGCCTCCGGAAAAAACGAGGTGAACACAGCCATCTTCCGCATTATGGATGGTCAACAGATTCACGAGTTCATTTTCATTATGACGATCCAGACACTTTTTTTGTACTTCTTTCACATGATGAAAGGCAAGTCCCGATGCAACGCGAGCGTAATAAGGTTGCCCTTCGAGAGTTTCCGGTTCACATTCCCAGCAAAAACGGTTGGCAACAATGTGAAAATGGCCCTGTTTTGAATCATATTCCATACCGGAAAGGGGAATGAGAGCATCTTGAAGGCATGCAGCAATAATTTTAAGGTCCTCATGGTCCTCAGCAATAATCTTTAAAGGCGTGTAAGACATTGTCTTTTTCTCATCTGTTAAATCCATTCTTCTTTTTATATAAGATCACATCCTCTCAATGTCAGCCCCACAAGCCCGTAATTTTTCTTCCACCTTTTCATAGCCCCGATCCAAATGGTAAACGCGGCTGATAAGGGTGTCTCCTTCGGCTATAAGACCCGCTAAAACAAGGGAAACAGACGCTCTAAGATCTGTTGCCATCACCGGCGCTCCTTTTAAGTTTTTCACCCCGCGCACAAGCGCCGAAGAGCCATGAACCGTAATGTTGGCTCCCATCCGGCAAAGCTCGGGCACATGCATAAAACGGTTCTCCCAAATCGTTTCCGTAATCATGGCAGCTCCTGCTGAAAGGCTCATAAGCGCCATCCACTGAGCTTGCAAATCGGTAGCAAAACCGGGGAAGGGCTCGGTCATCATATCCACGCCCTGAAGACGAGATGACGGCGCTTTAACGACAAGCACCTCCTCTTCTTCCTCTAAACATACGCCAGCTTGGGTCAAAAGAGGTGCCACCGTTGGAATCAGATCCAAGCGTCCTTGGTGAAGACGCACGCTCCCTCCAGTCATCGCTGCTGCCATCGCGTAAGTTCCCGTCTCAATCCGATCGGAAATCACACGATGGTGCGCCCCTTCTAGACAGTTAACGCCTTCAATAACAAGGGTATCAGAGCCTATTCCTGAAATTTTTGCGCCCATGGCATTTAAGCAGTGAGCTAGATCTCCAATTTCAGGCTCCCTTGCCACATTAATGAGACGAGTTTGTCCCTGTGCAAGGGTTGCTGCCATGAGAAGATTTTCGGTGCCCGTGACAGAAATTACGGGAAAGGTAAAAGATCCACCCTTCAAACCTCGAGGCGCGTGGGCATGCACATAACCATCTTCAAGGGTAATCTCGGCTCCAAGGGCTTCGAGACCTTTAAGGTGAAGGTCAATGGGGCGAATACCAATGGCGCAGCCGCCTGGCAAAGAAACATGGGCTTCCTTTTCACGGGCAATGAGAGGGCCCAAAACAAGGACGGAGGCACGCATTTTCCGAACAATATCGTAAGGCGCTGTTGTGCTCGAAAGGTTTTTGGCACACAACTCAAGAGTATTTGAATCCTTATCCCTGTCAAGAGAAACGCCCATTTGAGAGAGAAGCTGCCTCATACTGTCAATATCCGAAAGGTCAGGAACGTTCAGAAGATGAAGAGGTTTATCCGTAAGAAGGCAGGCCGCCATAAGTGGAAGGGCGGCATTTTTTGCACCGCTTATCTTGATGTCTCCTTGAAGAGGCACCCCGCCCCGAATTCGAATTTTATCCATTTAGTTTTCTTTCCTCTTTAAGAAGCCGCTTTAATGATTTTAGGAAGGGTGACTCCCGTTTGCCCCATGTACTTACCTAATCGATCGCGATAGGAAATTTCACAGATTCCCTGACCTTTTAAAAAAAGGAACTGACAGGCTCCTTCATTGGCATAAATCTTTGCCGGTAGAGGTGTTGTATTGGAAAACTCTAAGGTCACGTGGCCTTCCCATTCGGGCTCAAGAGGGGTGACATTCACAATAATTCCACAACGCGCATAGGTGGATTTTCCGAGGCAAATCACCAACACATCCCGAGGGATACGGAAATATTCCGTGGTACGAGCTAAAGCAAAACTATTGGGAGGAATCACACACACATCCGTTTTTCTATCCACAAAACCATGGGCTGAAAAATTTTTCGGATCAACCACAGCACTATCTACATTGGTAAAAATCTTAAATTCATCAGAAACCCGGGCATCATATCCATAAGATGAAAGGCCATAGGAAATGACTCCTTGCTTTTCTTGATTTTCCACAAAGGGGTCAATCATTCCCTTAAGGGCCTGCTCACGAATCCAAGTATCGGGTAAAATGGACATAGGGTCTGATCCTGTATCTAGATTAAAATTTATTTATTTTTAGAGCAAGATCTTCTCCCCCACAAGAATGTTTTTAACTTGAGATTTCATTATTAAGGCTCCCATAGACGCGTACAGTTTCGACCTGCCTTTTTGGCTTCATACATTGCTTGATCTGCATGTTCTATGCACTCTTCAATAGACAGGGTTGGATTGAGCTCGGCAATTCCAAAAGACGCGGTGACATAAATAGGATCTCGCCTACCAATATCAATGGAACTTTTGGAAAGGTGGCTTCGTAAGAGCTCTATCCTTTCATGACAAGCTTTAAGATCGGTATTATGAATGCAGAGCAAAAATTCTTCTCCCCCATAGCGGAACAATTTATCATAGGGGCGAAGATGTTCCATGAGATAGTGAGCGACAGACTGTAAAACTTTATCGCCGGTGGGGTGACCGAATTTATCGTTAACCTTCTTAAAATGGTCTATATCAATCATAACAAGTGAAGAAATTTGATTTTGCCGCCGATCCATAGCTTGGATTTCCCGCAACATGGGAAGCATATCAAGCCGATTGATGGCTCCTGTGAGAGGATCATGAGTATAAAGAGACAATTCAATTTCCCGTTTAAGGGAAGAAATTTCAAGCCGCAGTCGTTCAACTAAGTTGCTAAAATTATCGTAATCATGGGAATCAATGTTTTGTCCCACATTCACAGTTGAAAGAAGCTCAGTTGCCATTTGGTGCATATGACGATGGGTTTCACCGATTGAAGCTACGCCTGGGTGCTGCAACAGTTTTTTGGAAGCTGCTGTATAATACCACTGGCCAAAAAGACACTTTTTGTAAGATTGAGGGTGCAGATCATTCAGGTTACCAGGTAACCGACACGCAAAACTACGAATCAAAGAGTTATGCCATTGAACATGGTTATAAAGAGCTTGTTCCAGTTGAACAAGAATGGCTTGCAATTCCTCACGATCAATTGAGGTTAGATTCATAGAGAAACCCCTCTTCCACTTATTGTATTTAATCTCCTTTAGAATAGTGGTGGAAGATTAAATTTTGATTAATTTTGGAAGGCTCTCGTGTTCTACACATTACACACTTGAAATTTGACCTCTCGGCTATTATTTTAAATGTATGGTAAACAAAGAGTATTACATATTAAATATTTTAAGGGGGCTCGGGGCTCTTTTTGTGATATTTTATCACTTTTTTGTGTTCTTCTTTGAGCATCAAAGCTTTTCCGCTGGATTATTTAACATGGAAGGGGTAGAACTTGTACCGCCTTTTTATTTGGACATGGTTAATGCCCTGCCCTTTGATATTGGGCACTTAGGTGTTGCCTTCTTCTTCTTGATTTCAGGGTTCCTTATTCTTCCCTCCTTAGAACGCTATGGCTCTTTCAAAGATTTCCTCAAACACAAAATCTTTCGCCTATGGCCGACGTATGTTGTTTGCTTTGCTTCGGGGCTCCTTTTCGTCTATGGGTTTTTTACCCTTCAAGGGTGGGAATTTCCCTATACTGTTGGTCATGTTCTGTCCTATTTCTTTTGGGTCAGAGATCTTTGCCATTATCCCTATATTGACGGGGCCGTGTGGACGCTAGAAATTCAAATCAAATTCTATCTTCTTTCTGCCCTTATATGGCAATTTAGTAAGAAAAATTTCCTTGAAACAATGTGTGCTGTAACCCTTGGACTCAGCCTTCTTACCTATGTCCTTTACAGCGTTATAGCTGGTGATGACCTCTGGTGGAGCTATCTTGTGTTTTTGGCTCGAAAAAACCTAAAATATTATATGCTCATTCTTTTAGGAGCTGTTCTCTATGCTTATTACAAAAAGACTCTTTCTCTACAGCGAGGCCTTTTGCTAGGTGTCCTCTTCTTTAGTGCATTTTTGTCCCCTTTATTTAGCTCACCTGATGCACTAAAAACTCATAGCTACCTTATAGGCCTTATAGTGTTTGGTTATTTTATTCTCTTTGATAAGAAAAGCCTGCAAGGACAAAGGAAAAACAACAAGTTTCTTGAATGGGTATCAAGTATCAGCTATCCTTTTTATGTTGGCCATGTATTACCCGGCTATATGATGATGTATTTCATGATTAGCCAGGACATTAGTGTATTTTGGGGTGTTGGCCTTGCTTTGATTTATGCTTTCCTTATGGCAGAAATTGTTCACGAGCAAGTTGAGAAAAAGTTCCTCGCTCTTTTCAAGCAAAAGAAAACGACTATAACCCCATAAGCACTTTAAGCAATAATATCAGGGATGAGCTTTGTTTTAAGCTTTATGATTTCATCTTTAATTTGAAGTTTTCTCTTCTTAAGTCTTTGAACATTAACCTGATCATATAAAGTCGTTGACATAAGACTCAATATTTTATTTTCCAATGTTCGATGTTCATCTTTGAGTTTATCAAGTTTATGCATTAGATCTTCCTTCATCATCATACCACTTATAACTAATCTTAAACTAAGTATACCAAAACTTTTTGTAAAAATCTCTAAAAAAATTATTAACAAAATCAAATCTAAACTCAACAAATATCCTACAGAAAAAATTAAGTATTCTCATTTCTTGAAAAAGATATAGAACTTAAATCTTGCGTCCCCAGAAAAACTCTTCTACAAGTTTGCTGTTTTAAATAGCACTTATGCTAATTAAATTCATAGGAGATGGTGAGTGAATAAATTCCTAAAAACAACTTTAATTTTTTTTGGAATTATTTTGGTTCTTTTTGCAAGTTTTGGAGTCTATATCTACGTCGATAGATACCCTATGAACAAAATGCGTACCATGCAAGATCAAGTTCAGACCTCGGAAAAGATTAATTTAGACGGGTTAAATGTACTCAAGGCTTCAGGAAGCAATACCCCACTATTTTCACAACTACAACAAAGACTAAATTTTTTCAAAGAAAAAAAAGTGATTTGTGACGTTAAAGAATCAAATTCTACTTATCTTAATGGTATTCCCTATCGTTATTTTGGTTATCACTATAAGCAACCCGAATTAAGGCATTATTTGCGACGGCTTTTATATTCTGGAACTTTAAAAGCACACCCTGAATGGCTCCAAAGTGAAGAAGCGGAAGCCAAAGCTTACGGATTCGATTACATCTCAGCCCCTATTGGAAGTCGATACGTAAGTTCTGCAGAAGCCGTTGATAAGTTTGTCGCAGTTATAGATTCCCTTCCTCCTGGAACATGGATTCACTTTCATTGCGAAAGAGGAAATGGAAGAACGTCTTTAGCTCTTACTATGTTTGACATTATGAAAAATGCTCCTCAAGTGGCTTTGGAGGATATTATCAAGCGTCAACATCTCCTAGGATCCGAAGATTTATTTGACGTTGTTCCGTGGGCAAGGGGAAGCTATTCGTTAGAAATGCTCACAAACCGTAAAAAATTTATCGAAGAGTTTTATGCCTTCATTTGTCAAAGAAAAATAGGTGGCCAGCAAACATGGTCTGCCTGGAAGAGTGAAAGTTAGTACTTTGCTAAAAAAAATAAGTTTAAAAAAAATTATTTTTGGAGGAATAGGCACTTTTGTCCTTGTTCTCTTTTTTCTCTTTTTTGATGCTTTCTATGGAAGAAATTTTCGTTCTATGGAGGATAAAATTAGCCCAATTCAAACAGTTGATCTAAGAGGACTGCAAGACATCCGCGCTTCTGGAGGATCCCCAACTTGTTTTATTTCCCTTAAGTGGAAACTGCGCCATATTGATGGACCGATTATTATTGTTGATGCTATGTCTGAATATCATGGATTTATTAAAAGTATACCCACTGCATTTTTAGGCTATCATAAACTGGCAAAACTTAAACATCTAGCGAGACGGTTTCTACTGACTGGATCCACAGGTATGCATCCAGAGCTGGTCATTTCTGAAAAAGAAGAAGCCAAAAAATATGATCTTGATTATAAAAAAGTTAATGTTAGCAGCACATTTATTTCCAGTGATGAAGATATTGACAATATCATCGCTTTTTATGATAGCATTCCTGAAAATACTTGGCTTCATTTCCATTGTTCTCACGGCAAAGGAAGAACTTCTCTAATGCTTGTAATGCTGGATACGATGAAAAATGCCCCTCAAATCTCTCTCAAAGATATTGTTAAACGTCAACATCTCCTTGGTTCTGAAGATTTATTTAACACAGAAGTTTGGGAAAATGGAACTTATACCAAGATGCAACTTGAAAATCGCAAAGAATTCGTTGAAAAATTTTATCAATTTATTTGTCAAAGAAAGGCTGGAGGATTTGAAAAATGGTCTGACTGGCATCAAACACAGTATAAAAGAGTTCAATGAAACAGTTCTTTAAATTAAGAAACATCTTTATTACTGGAGTCTTGAGTGCGATTATAGGACTTGGTTTTTTCTTATTTTACGAAGCTTATTTTAACAGCAATTTTCGCACAACAAATGATGAAATTGTCTTCACACAAGGACTTGATTTAAGGGGATTGCAAGAATTAAAGGCTTCTGGTGGAACATCCGTTCGCTTTTCAGATCTGAAGAGAAAACTTAGTCACATTAACGATCCTGTCTTTATTATTGATGGAATTGACGAATTTCATGGTTACATTCACGAAATTCCCTCTACATTTTTCGCTTATCAAAAACTAAACCCTCATTGGAAATATTATGTTCGCAGGTGGATTTATACCGGATCAATTGAGGTACACCCTGAGCTTGTTGTTCCTGAAGCTATCGAAGCTCAGAAACATGGATTTTCTTATGCCCATCTTAAAGTGGGAAGTAAATTTATTTCATCGGATGAGACAATCGATAACTTAGTAAAAGTTCTTGAGAGTTTGCCTGTTAATACCTGGGTTCATTTTCATTGTCATTATGGTAAGGGACGAACTTCAATGATGTTAGTCATGTACGATATTATGAAAAACGCTCCCCTTGTTTCTATAGAAAACATTATCAAACGCCAGCATCTCCTTGGATCAGAAGACTTGCTCAATACTGATGTTCGGAAAGGGGGTAGCTATACAAAACAACAACTTGAAGATCGTAAAATGTTTATCACCCAATTTTATGATTTTATATGCCAGAGAAAAGCTGGAGGAATTCAAGAATGGTCCACATGGCGTCGTCAGCAAACTACTCCAACAGTTTCAACCACTCTTCTTCATTCAAAACCTTGACACCAAGGACTTGGGCTGCCTTTGCTTTTGAGCCCGCATCTACCCCCATAACCACATAATCGGTTTTTGAAGAAACAGAACTTGACACTTTCCCTCCAAGGGATTCCGCACGCACCTTAGCTTCTGCACGGGTCATGTGCTCAAGAGTCCCGGTGAAGACAATCGTCTTATTGACAAGAGGATTATCACTGATTTGCTGCGGCATTTCATTCAGAACAGTAATTTCTTCTAAAAGATCATGAAGCACTTGAAGATTATGGGGTTCATCAAAAAAAGCGATCAGATCTTCAGAAACACTCGGGCCAATTCCATCAATAGAGATAAGCCCTGCATAAGCTTCACTGATCTGATCTTTAGCCGCCATCATAGCATCTCTAAAGGCCGTATAAGAAAGGTAATGACGCGCTAGAAGCTTGGCAGTAGCTTGTCCTACCTGAGGAATTCCAAGAGCATAAATAAATCGATGAAGAGGAATTTTGCGACGAGCGTTAATAGATTTAAATAAATTTTGAGCAGAAAGAGGCCCCCAGCCTTCCCGGTTGCGTAGGGGAGTGAGGCTCTCTTGGTCCCTTTTTTCTAAGGTAAAAATATCTTGGGGAGAGTGAATTAAGCCTTCTTTATAAAAAGCATCCACATGTTTTGATCCAAACCCTTCAATGTCAAAAGCATCTCGCGAAACAAAGTGACGAAGCCTTAAAGCCGCTTGGGCGGTACAAATTAACCCTCCGATACATTTTCGAGCCACTTCTCCTGGAAGACGAACCGCATGGGAACCACAAACTGGGCATATGTGAGGAAAAACAAAAGGCTTTGCGTTTTCTGGACGTTTCTCTAAAACAGGATTTAATACTTGAGGAATTACATCTCCTGCTCGTTGGATGATGACCGTATCCCCAGTGCGGACATCTTTGCGAGCGAGTTCATCCTCATTGTGAAGGGTGGCTCTGGAAACAACAACGCCTCCAACGGTGACCGCCTTAAGTATCGCAACTGGAGTTAAAGTGCCCGTACGGCCCACTTGAATCAGGATATCCTCAAGGAGAGTCTGGGCCTTTTGAGCGGGAAACTTATGGGCTAGAGCCCACCTGGGTGCGCGAGTCGAATACCCCATCCGTTTCTGCCAATCAAGGCGATTGACCTTGTAAACAATCCCATCAATATCATAAGGCAGAGTGGCTCTTTGAACTTCCAGTTCATGGTAATAAGCTAAGACTTCATCCACGCTCTCACAAAGACGAGCAAGAGGATTTACAATAAATCCGCATCTCTTCAGTTTTTCTAAAAAGTCCCAATGAGTCGGAACATGAAAAGGGTCATAATCGTCACAAGCATAGGCAAAAAATTTGAGGGGACGATTAGCTGTTATTTTGGGATCCAATTGACGTACTGAACCAGCAGCAGCATTACGAGGGTTGGCGAACAGCGGAAGATTATTTTTCTCCCTTTCCGCATTCATGACCACAAAATCTTCATGGCGCATGTAAACTTCCCCGCGAATCTCCGTAAGGGCGGGGAAATCCTTATCTTCAACAAGGTTTGGAATATCCTTTAATGTTTTAAGGTTTTGAGTAATATCTTCCCCTTCGTTCCCATCGCCTCGGGTGGCACCTAAGATAAAAGCCCCTTTTTCATATTCCAAGGTAGCTGAGAGCCCATCAATTTTTGGCTCGGCAACAATTTCAATGGTGGCATCTTGGGAAAGCCCCAAAAAGCGCCGAATACGATCCATAAAATCATAAATATCTTGGTCTTCAAAACCATTATCCAAGGAGAGAACGGCTCTCCGGTGTTTAACTTTTTTAAAGGGACCCGTAAGAGGGGCTCCCACCCTCAAACTCGGGCTATCTTCGCGAATAAGATAAGGAAATTTTTTTTCAATAGCTGCGTTACGTAATCTGAACTCATCGTACTCGGCGTCACTAATTTGGGGTTGATCCTCGAGGTAATACAGCCTGTCATGAAGAGCAATGGTTTGAGCAAGAACCTTGAGCTCTTCCTTGGCCTTTTCTTCTGTTAGTTGATCCACAGGAATACTATTCATCGTCTTACTCCCATCAATCGGCGGGCCGCAGCACGGGCTTCTTCTGTGATTTCTTCGCCTGCCAGCATGCGGGCAATTTCCTCATCCCGTTCAGCTTCTTCTAAAACGTGTACGCGAGTGGTTGTGACACCTTCTTGAACGGATTTAGAAATGACCAAGTGTTCTGACCCATAGGACGCAATTTGCGGAGAATGAGTAATGGCAAGAATTTGTAGAGATTTGGAGAGAGCATACAATCGCTCGCCCATAGCAGCTGCAACAGCACCTCCCGTCCCGCTTTCAATTTCATCAAAGATAAGAGTAGGCACAGCGCCCGATTGTACCAAAACCACTTTTAAGGCGAGCATCAAACGAGACAATTCTCCACCTGACGCCACAGTCGACAAAGGTCCTTCCGGAATGCCTGGGTTAGTTTGGATGAAAAACTCCACTCGATCAACCCCATTGGAACCCCAGCTATCTTCCGAAAAAACGTCAAAATGAACGCGGAAATGGACTTGCCCTAACTTTAAGGGTCCGAGTTCCTCCGTAAGGGCTTTTTGAAGCTCGAGAGCCTTCTCTTTTCGTATCTTTGAGAGGTGATTTGCATTTTTAAGGTAAGTATAACGCCCCTCCTCCAGTTTTTTCTCCAGAGCTTTAAGGGTGTCTTCCCCATGATCAAGAGAATTTAACTCTTCCTGAAAGGATTTCAACGTGGCAAGTAGATCTTCTGTTTGGTATTTTCGGGCAAGACCCCTTATGGCATACAATCTATTTTCAAGGATTTCCAGGTCATGGGGAGTACTTTCAACCTCTCCCTGAAGAAATTTGAGTTCCTCACACAATTCCTGCACTTCAATAATAGCCCGATCGGCCGTTTTAAGAAGCGGATTTATTTTCTCAGAAAGGAGGTCTTGAATCCGTGTTAAGGTTTTGTGCGAGAGGAAAAGCCCCGAAAGAGCTGAAGCGAGGCCTTGATCCACCACCTTAAAGGTTTCAGCCATTTTTGCACGATGAGAGATGAGCGCTCTTTCTCGCTCTAATTCTGGCACTTCTCCTGGTTTGGGATTTATTTTTTCAATTTCATCACTGGCAAAACGCAAAAAAGCTTGTCGTTCCTGGGCTCGACCCAAATTTTCCTGAAAGGTTTTTAAGGTTTCTCGCGCCTCTCGATAAGCTTTGAAAGCCTCTTCGACCATTGATTTATCAACCTTTCCATAGTCATCGAGAGCTTTCAAGTGAGATTTTGGCTGAAGAAGTTTGTCAAATTGCCCATGGACTTCGACCAGCTCCTGCCCCAACTGACGCATCAAGCTTTGGGTAATCACTTGATCATTAAGGAAACATTTGCTTTTTCCATCCCCCTCAAGGGTACGGCGAAAAATAAGTTCCCCTCCCTCATGGTGAATTCCTTGATCATCCAGTTCTTTCCACAGAGGATGGGTTGGAGGCAACGAAAAATTTGCTGTGACTTGGGCTTTCGAAGCTCCAGGCCTTAAGAGACGCGCCTCCGCCCGCGCTCCCAAAGCAAGCCCCAACGCATCCAAAAGGATTGATTTCCCGGCTCCCGTTTCACCTGTTAAGAGACAAAGACCATTTTTGAAAGAAATCTGAAGGTCTTCAATCAGAACAATATTACGTATAGAAAGGGATTCAAGCATTAACGTCCATCTTCAATTTAATATAAGGGACAATACAATATTTTGTGCAGAATCTGCAAAGTGTATTTCTCAAGATCCCTTGACATCTGCCCCATCACGCGCCATCTCTTAAGAACGACAATAGGCAATAGGTGATACGCATGAAAGCATTTCTTTTTCCAGGACAAGGCTCCCAAAGCATTGGCATGGGGCGTGAGATTTATGACGCCTTCCCTTGTGCAAAAGACGTTTTTCAAGAAGTTGATGAAGCGCTCAAGCAAAATCTAACAAAAATAATTTTTGAAGGACCTGAATCCGACCTTGTCTTAACCGAAAACACCCAACCGGCCCTTATGACTGTGAGCATGGCCCTTATGCGGGTCTTGGAGAAAGAAGGTGGCCTAAACCTATCGAAGGAAGCCGCCTTCGTTGCCGGCCATTCTTTAGGCCAATACACAGCTCTTTGTGCAGCGGGTGCCCTGAACCTTGCAGACACAGCGCGTCTTCTTAAAATCCGGGGACAAGCCATGCAAAAGGCAGTGCCCTTAGGTGAAGGTGCTATGGCAGCCATTTTGGGACTTGAGATGGCCGATGTGGAAAGAGTTGTGCAAAATACGGCCCAAGGCCAGATTTGCGAGATTGCTAATGATAATAGCCCCGGCCAAGTGGTCATTAGTGGCCATAAAGAGGCGGTAGAAAGAGCTGTTGAGCTTTCAAAGGAACGAGGGGCTAAACGCAGCATACTTTTGAACGTAAGCGCTCCCTTCCATTGTGCCCTTATGAAACCCGCCCAAAATCGAATGGCAGAAGCTTTCCAAGAAGTTTTGATGAAAAACCCTTGTGTTCCCGTTTTTGATAACGTTTCGGCTGAAGCCGTTCAAGAGGGAACAAGTCTTACTCAACTTTTGATCGACCAAGTTACAGGGCGCGTTCGGTGGCGCGAGAGTATCGAAAAGATGGCCGAGGCTGGCGTAACAACAACACTCGAAGTCGGTGCTGGAAAGGTCCTTACAGGCCTTTCAAAGCGTATTTGCCCTACGCTTGAAGGGATTGCTTTGAATACGCCTTATGATATAGAGTCTCTACTCAAGCAAGACATAGCAGCGTAAAGGATTTATCATGTTTGAACTGAAAGGAAAAAAAGCTCTGGTCACAGGAGCCACAGGTGGTTTAGGAGCTGAAATAGCCCGCACCCTCCACAGGCAGGGTGCCCATGTGGCCCTTTCTGGGACGCGCAAGGAAAAGCTCGAAGAGCTCGCCAAAGAGCTGGGAGACCGCACCACTATCCTTCCTTGTGATCTTTCCAATATCGAATCCACGCAAAAGCTTATTTCTGAAGCAGAAACAGCGTTAGGAGGACTTGATATTTTGGTCAATAATGCGGGTCTGACCCAAGATGGACTTATGCTGCGCATGAGTGACGACCAATGGAGTAAAGTGATTGAGGTGAATTTAAGCTCTGCTTTTCGCCTCTCTCGTGAAGCCATTAAGGGCATGATGAAACAACGCGCAGGAAGAATTATCAATATTACCTCGATTGTAGGTGTAACAGGCAATGCGGGGCAAGCCAACTATGCGGCCTCGAAGGCAGGATTGATTGGACTTTCTAAATCCTTGGCTGCAGAAGTCGCTACTCGAGGCATTACGGTGAACTGTATTGCCCCTGGATTTATTGAATCTCCCATGACCGATGTGCTGAATGAAAAGCAACGGGAAAGAATTTTAGAGGAAATTCCACAAGGGAAAATTGGATCCCCTCTTGATATTGCGGCTGCAGTTGTGTATTTAGCCAGCAATGAAGCCAAGTATATGACGGGTCAAACCCTTCATATTAATGGCGGAATGACTATGGTGTAGATTTTTTTCACTCTATACTAGCCAAATGCGAAAGAGTATGCTAGCAAGCCATAGTTAAAGTAGGTAAAGTTTTTTACCTTAACAATGTAATTGTCAACAACGTAAGGAAAAGTTGAAATGAGTGACGTTGCTGCACGTGTAAAACAAATTGTCGTTGAACACTTAGGTGTCGATGAAGACAAAGTCATAGACAGTGCAAGTTTTGTGGATGATCTTGGCGCGGATAGCCTCGATACCGTTGAACTTGTCATGGCTTTTGAAGAAGAATTTGGATGCGAAATCCCTGATGATGCCGCTGAAAAAATCATTACCGTGAAGAACGCAATTGACTATGTTCAAGAGCGTGCCTCTAAGTAAATTATTAATGGTATAAATCTATGCGTCGAGTTGTTGTAACAGGTTTGGGTCTTGTAACCCCTCTAGGGAATGGTGTCCAAACCACCTGGGAGCGTCTTATTAAAGGTAAATCTGGAGTTCGGCGCATAGATACCTTTGATACAGAGGCTTACCCTTCGAAAATTGCCGGCCTTGTTCCCTTGGGAACAGAAAAGGGCCAATTTAATTCTACGGATTATATCACCCCCAGTGAACGGAGAAGGATAGATACATTTATCCTCTACGGTATTGCGGCAGCAGAGGAAGCACTTAGTGATTCAGGATGGGTTCCTGAAACAGAAGAGCAAAGAGAAATGACCGGCGTTATGATTGGCTCCGGTGTGGGGGGACTTCCTCGCATTTATGAAGCCTCGGTCCTTTTAAAAGAAGGCGGCCCTCGAAAAATAAGCCCATTCTTTATTCCCTCCTGTCTTATCAACCTTGTTTCTGGTCAAGTTTCTATTCGTCATGGATTTAAAGGCCCTAATCATGCTGTGGTGACGGCTTGTTCTACAGGTGCTCATGCGATTGGCGATGCGGCGCGCCTCATTCAATGGGGTGATGCTGACGTCATGGTTGCGGGCGGTGCTGAAGCTTCTGTCTGTGAACTTGGTGTAGCTGGATTTGCGGCCTTAAGAGCCCTTTCTACTAACTTTAATGACACCCCTGAAAAAGCTTCCCGTCCCTGGGATCGTGATCGGGATGGTTTTGTGATAGGAGAAGGGGCCGGTGTTGTGGTCTTGGAAGAATATGAGCACGCGAAAAAGCGTGGCGCCAAGATCTATGCTGAAGTTTTAGGCTATGGTCTTTCAGGCGATGCCCACCACATCACAGCACCTGCTGAGGATGGAAATGGCGGTTTTAGAGCCATGAAGGGTGCCCTTCGCCATGCAAAATTAAATCCAGAAGATATTGGCTATATCAATGCCCACGGCACGGCAACTCCTATCGGTGATATGATTGAATTAGGGGCGGTTAAGCGCCTCTTTACCCATAATGCGAATATGTCTTCTACAAAATCAGCCATAGGTCACTTGTTAGGAGCTGCGGGCGGTGTTGAAGCTATTTTCTCAATCCTCGCCTTGAATTCCGGCATTTTGCCCCCCACAATCAATTTGGATAATCCTTCAGAGGGAACAGAGGGGATTGATCTTATTCCCCATAAGGCTAAAGAACAAAAGATTCGCTACGCTATGTCCAATTCTTTTGGCTTTGGCGGAACCAACGCCTCCCTTGTGATGGGAGCCATCTAAGCCTTGATGGGCATGGGTTGGTTGAAACGAATCCTCCATCACAAACTTTTTGTTTTTATAGCCCTACTTATTGTTTTACCCTCAATAATTACAGTCTATTTAGCCTATTGGATCCAACACCCTCAAAAAAATGAAAAAACCACCATCTTTATCGAAAAAGGTGCCTCCCTTTCTCAAATTGCACAAACCCTTAAGCAGTATGAAGTCTTAAACTCCCCTCTTCTCTTTAAAGCAGTCGTTTATGTAACGGGAGCCGCTCAAAAGCTTAAAGCCGGTGAGTATCTCATTCCTCCTTCCATTACACCCGCCCAACTCATTCACATCTTAAAGTCAGGCGAAGTGATTCTCCATGGCATCACCCTTATTGAGGGAGAAACATGCCACCGGCTCGTTGAAAAAATTGCTTCAAATACACACTTTCAAGGAGCTTGCGAGACACCTGAAGAGGGCATTCTTTTGCCAGAGACCTATCACTTTCCCCATGGAACGGAATGTTACATCATCCTGGATCGCATGAAAAAGGCGATGACTCATGCCCTTGAAGTAGCTTGGGCAGAACGCTGTGACAATCATCCTCTCGGGTCCCCTCAGGAGCTTTTAGTTTTAGCCTCTATTATCGAAAAGGAAAGCTCGAAGGCCTCGGAGAAACCTCTCGTTGCCGCCGTCTTCTTAAATCGTTTGAAACAAGGAATGCCCCTTCAAGCCGATCCAACGGTGATTTATGCCTTAACAAATGGTCGAGAAGGGTTGGGACGTGCACTGTTTCGTGGAGATTTGAAATTTGAAAGTCCCTACAATACCTACCTTTATAGAGGCCTTCCTCCCACCCCCATTGCAAATCCGAGTCTTTCTTCCCTCAAAGCGGCTGCCCATCCCGCTAATGTTGCCTATTTTTACTTCGTCGCAGATGGATCAGGCGGTCATGCTTTCTCTGAAACTCTTGGAGATCATCAAAAGCATCACGCCACCTGGCGCAAGATTCGTGATAAAAAGTAGCTCATTAAATTTAAAATAATGCCCTAAATGTAACTTGTTTTTTTACATACCTTATGGTAATACACACATATATACTGCAAATTTATCATAGGAGTTAATTATGAAGAAAATTTCACTATTTCTTTTTTTTGTTATGTCTTTTACTCAACTTGTTTATCCTTCTTTTGCTATGGATGATGAACTACCGCCTGCAGCTAAAATAACTGGAAATAAACTCCATATACATACTGAACTGATGGGATTACTGGAGGAAGGCCGCCATCTTAGACAATCAATAATTAATAAATTAAAAAAAGATGAAATTGGCGAAATTACTATAGAAGGAAAAATAAGTCTTCTCGGTCATACATTGCGAGATATTGCCGCTTTAAATTTAAAAAACCTTAGAACGCTTAACCTAGTGTTTTTTATTCAAGGAGATAACGAACAGAAAAATAAAAATTTTCTTCAAACTCTTTTTAAACAATCTAATCCTAATCTAACCATTCAAATGAGCTCAATTGGTCCCGATGGTCCCTTTGTGATTGATTCCTTTAAACCATAAGACGACTAGAATAATTCCTCGATTGACGAACATCACTCGAGGAATTTAAGAAAAATGAGATGCTGCGCTTGTCGCTTTATCGCAAATAATTCCGCTTCTCATGTCACCTCTTGTGGCGCCTCAAGCCGCCGGCCATTCAACAAGCGGTGGCAGGGACATCAAAATGGCTTCTGTGTTTCCACCCGTCTTCAGGCCAAAGTGAGTTCCTCGGTCATAAATAAGATTAAATTCCACATACCGACCCCGCTTTTGAAGCTGAACTTTTCTATCGAGCTCTGTCCAAGGGGTATTCATATGCCTTCGAACAATCTCTGGGTAAATGGCGGCAAAGGTTTTCCCTACATTTTGCGTAAAAGCAAAATCATGTTCCCAATCGCCACTGTTCACATAATCATAGAAAATGCCGCCCACGCCACGCGGTTCTTGACGATGAGGAAGATAAAAGTATTCATCCGCCCACTTTTTAAACTTTTCATAAGAGGTGGACTCATAGGAATCGCAGACCTTTTCAAAAGCTGCATGAAAATCCTGGGTATCCTTATCAACAGGAAAACAGGGCGTCAGATCAGCCCCCCCGCCAAACCAAAGCTTTTGGGTTTGAATCATACGCGTGTTCATATGAACAATAGGCACATGAGGATTACGGGGATGAATCACAAGAGAAACGCCACTGGCCCAAAAGCAGGGATCTTCTTCAGCGCCAGGAATTTGCTTCCTAAACTCTTCAGAAAATTCTCCATGAACTTCAGAGAAATTAACCCCGGCTTTTTCGAAAACACGGCCCTCTAATACGGCCATGGTGCCCCCCCCGCCTCCATCCCTCTCCCATGACTTACGTACAAACGAGGCGGCAGGTTTTTCATATTGAGAAAGGATGGCTTCCTTTTCAAGAATCTCAAGACTCTCAATGAGTTGAGATTGGAGCGCTAAAAACCACCTAGAAGCACGATTTTGTTGAGTTGTCATAGGGATCCTCCTGGAAGTTGATGAGTTTGACGAAGGGCTTCAGTTGAAACAATCGCTGCGGCAAGAGCAAGATTTAAAGAACGCACACCCGAAACCATTGGAATAATTATTGTTTCATGACAGTCTTCTATAATTTCTGACGGAAAACCAGAACTTTCTTGCCCCATAATCAGCAAATCAGAGGGCTCAAACGAAAATTCATAACAACTTTGAGAAGCGCTTGCACTAACAGCCACACGCCGCAGCCCTTTCCTTTCCTCACAAAAAGCTTTCCAAGAAGGAAACCGCGTTGTCATGGCCCTTTCCATATAATCCATACCGGCTCGCTTTAAATGCTTGTCCGTCAAAAGAAAACCACAGGGTTCAATCACATCTAAAGGTAAGTTCATACAAGCAGAAAAGCGCATAAGTGTTCCCATATTTTGAGGAATTTCAGGTTGAAATAACACAAGATGCATTTGGGTCCTTTAAATTTCATTCAAAGTCGACTAAAACTGTCTTATCCTGCATCCTACATCAGGTAAACAGGAATAGGCTAGACATCAAATAAGGCATAAAAAGAAAGCCATGACAGAAGGAACACTCAAACCTCAGAGCCACAAACCCACAAGGCGTGACTTTTTGCTTTTAACGGCAAGTGCAGTTGGCGCTGTGGGAACAGCTTATTTTGCTTGGCCCTTTATTGATAGCATGAATCCTGCCGCCGACATTTTAGCCCAATCCACGATTGATGTTGACCTGACCCCCATCCCTGAAGGACAAGCAATTACAGTTGTTTGGCGAGGAAAACCTATCTTTGTTCGCAAACGCACTGCAGAAGAAATTCGTGCGGCCGAGCAAACCCCCCTCTCAGAACTCATTGATCCTGAAACTGACCAAGCCCGCGTCAAAAAAGGGCACGACCAGTGGCTCATCGTTGTGGGAATCTGTACTCATCTGGGGTGCATTCCCACCGGTAATAAACCGACACAAAACCGCGGGAAATATGGAGGATGGGCCTGTCCCTGTCATGGTTCACTCTATGACACATCAGGACGGGTAAGACACGGCCCGGCTCCTTTAAATCTTTCTGTTCCCCCTTATGTTTTTTTAAGTGACACCCATATTCGTATTGGCACAGAGGAGGTCAGCCATGGATAGCGTCACAAAAGTGATCCGGTGGATTGATTATCGGCTCCCCTTTTTTTCATTTATTGACCATGAATTACGCGGATATCCTACACCTAAAAACCTAAACTACTGGTGGAACTTTGGCTCCCTTGCTGGAATTACGCTGGTTGTCATGATTCTCTCTGGTATTTTCTTAGCCATGCATTACGAACCGAGTACAAAAGAAGCCTTTGATAGCGTTGAATATATCATGCGCAATATTAATTACGGCTGGCTCTTGCGATATCTTCACGCCAATGGCGCTACGATGTTTTTTATTATTGTTTATATCCATATGTTTCGAGGGCTCTATTATGGGTCATACAAAGCGCCTCGTGAGCTTTTATGGATGTTGGGAGTTGTCATCCTGTTTTTAATGATGGCTACCGCTTTTATGGGATACGTCCTTCCCTGGGGCCAAATGAGCTACTGGGGAGCAACGGTCATCACCAACCTTTTCTCCGTTTTTCCTTTTGGAGAGTCGATTGTAGAGTGGCTTTGGGGTGGCTTTTCCGTTGATAATCCGACCTTAAATCGTTTTTTTGCCCTACATTATCTTTTCCCCTTTCTGATTGTAGGGGTGGTCATTCTACATTTAATTGCCCTCCATCAACATGGCTCTAACAACCCTTTGGGAATTGACCGAAAAGAACCTCGTGACAGCATCCCCTTTCACCCTTTTTATACGGTGAAAGATATGTTTGGTCTGGGACTTTTTGGATTGATTTGGGCCTATTTTATCTTTTTCAACCCTAATTTCTTTGGAGAGCCAGACAACTACATCCCAGCCAATCCTTTGGTCACTCCTGCCCACATTGTTCCTGAATGGTATTTCCTTCCCTTCTATGCCATTCTTCGCTCCATCCCAAACAAATTATTAGGTGTTCTCTGCATGTTTGGAGCCGTTATGATCCTTTTTTTCCTTCCCTGGCTTGATACCTCAAAGGTACGAAGCGCGACATTTAGACCTTGGTATAAATGGTTCTTCTGGGGTTTTGTCATTGATTGCTTCATTTTAGGATTTGTGGGTGCCCATTCTCCAGATCATATTTTTACCGACTTTGGAAATCTTTCCAACCAAACCTTGGGACAGCTCACAACCGTCCTTTATTTTGCTTTCTTCCTCTTAGCGTTACCTCTCTTAGGTATTTTTGAAAAACATAAACCCCTCCCAAAAAGTCTGAGCGAACCCGTATTAAAAAAAAGCATCATTGTCCTGATACTCTTAACGCTCCCTCATACCGTCTCCGCTGAAGACGTTCCCTCAATTCCTCAAGAAAAGTGGTCTTTCGAGGGACCTTTTGGAACTTATAATCGCGAGGACCTTCAGCATGGATTTCAAATTTATCAGCAAGTCTGCGCCGCATGCCATGGTTTAAAACAAGTGCGTTATCGAGACCTGGCAGCTCTCGGCTATAATGCCGAAGAAATCAAAGCCATTGCAGCGGAATATAAGGTTGAGACTACGGATGAAGATGGAAATATCATTGAAAAACCCGCAACCCCCATCGATACAATTGCAGGCCCTTATAAGAATGAGAAAGCCGCAAGAGCCGCTAATAATGGGGCCTTTCCTCCTGATCTTTCTCTCATTACAAAGGCAAGGCCTGGGGGGCCCAATTATATTTATGCTCTTCTTACAAGTTATGAAACAACCCCTCCCAAGGATATTCAGGTAGCTGAAGGGATGCATTACAACCCTTACTTTCCTGGAGGACAAATTGCCATGATCCCTCCTTTAAGCCCGGGTATTGTAACCTATGACAACGGTGCCCAGCCTTCTGTTAATCAAATGGCAAAAGATGTGGTCACTTTTTTGGCCTGGGCTGCAGAACCTGAACTCGAGGAGCGCAAGAGAATGGGCTATAAGGTGCTTATTTATTTTGCTATCTTCACAGGCCTTATGTACTTTCTGATGAAGCGTATTTGGGCACGAGTTAAAAATTAATGACAGGGAACTGAGTTTATAAAGCCACTGTAAACGCTAACAAGAAGAAATATCCCTAAAAGAACCCTGTAGATCACAAAAGGCGTCAGCGTTGATCTTTGAAGCCACCTCATCATAAAGGCAATGGCACAAAATCCAAAAAAGAAGGAAAAAGCCATCACTAAAAGGGCATCATTTAAAAGGGACATATCTCCTTCTTTTACAAACTGATACCCCTTTAAAACGCCTGCTGCTGTAATAGTTGGAATGGACATTAAAAAAGCAAAACGCGCTGCATCAGCACGCTTATAATTCATAAACCTTCCTGCTGTAAGGCAGGCTCCTGAGCGACTAACACCATTCACAAGAGCCACACATTGGGCCAGGCCAAAATACACCGCACGCTTTAGATTTGTATCGGCCACCGTTTCTATCATTTGGCCATATTTGTCAGCCGCATAAAGAATCAGACCAAAAATAATGCCAACCCAAGCAATGACTGTTACACTTCGAAAGGCATCTCCCGCCCATTTTTCAAATACGACCCCTAATAAAACCACAGGAATTGTTGCAATTATAAGATTAATGAGAAGCTGTGTATTCTCATTCACTTTGCCTCTGAGAAGAGAAAAAGTTCCCTTAAAAAGAGACGCAATATCCTTATGAAAATAGACGAGAACGGACCCCAATGTGCCTATGTGCGCGGCTACAGTTATCATCAAGCCTGGATCACGCCATCCACACAGGGCTGGAACAAGAACTAAATGGCCTGAAGAACTGATGGGAAGAAATTCGGTCACACCTTGAATAAACGAAAGTAGTAAGATTTGCTCTAGAGTCATAGGGGCTCCTTATGGTAGAAAGTGAGGAAGTAGCATAAAATTAATTTCAATCCAAGGAAAAACTCTCATGCGGAAACTCTATCATTACTGGCTCTGCCCTTTTTCCCGAAAAATACGTCTTCTTTTAGCTGAAAAGAAACTTTCCTTTACTCTAGAAGTCATTAAGCCTTGGGATCCTCAACCTTCTCTTCTTCAATTAAACCCTGAAGGACTCCCCCCCATTTTGACCGATGACGATGGGAAAAGTATTTGTAATGCCTATCCCATTACAGAGTATCTCGAAGAGGTTTATCATGAACAGCCAAGCTTAGGAAAAACTTCTCTTGAACGTGCTGAAGTCAGACGTCTCATTGCCTGGTTTGATGAAAAATTTAATAGTGAAGTCACCCATAATTTGGTCTTTGAGAAAGTCTTGCGCCGTAAAATGGGACAAGGCGGACCTGATTCGGCGACCATCCGCATTGGAAACGCCAATATTCATGATCACCTAGAGTATATCTCTTGGTTATGTGATAGACGCAATTGGCTTGGAGGAGAAGAATTTTCCCTTGCAGACATTTCGGCTGCTGCCCACTTATCTTGTATTGACTACCTTGGAGATGTCCCTTGGAACAAACACCCTGTAGCAAAGCTATGGTATTCGCGAGTTAAATCACGTCCCAGCTTTCGCGACATTTTAGCTGATAGCATCCCCGGGATTACTCCCTCTCCTGAATATACAGATTTAGATTTTTAGGTTTTATGAAAGAAGTTTGCGCCTCATCCCTCTCTGAAAAACGTTGGGTCTTACGCCCTTATGATGACGCTCTTATCCTTACTTTTATGCAAAAATTAGGCTTGTCGGAAACTCTTTCTCGCCTTTTGGTCATGCGCCATCAAACTCTTGAGTCTTCCTCTCTTTTTCTAAAGCCTAGCCTCCGTCGCCATTTACCTGATCCACTGATTTTAAAGGATATGAACAAAGCCATACAGCGTCTGCACCAGGCCATCAAAGCGGGCGAGAAAATTCTTGTCTGGGGAGATTATGATGTGGATGGCGCCACCTCTAGTGCTCTTCTCCATCGCTTTTTTAAGGCCATCGGTGTTCCTATTACTCTTTATATTCCTGATCGCATCAAGGAAGGTTACGGCCCTAACATTGCAGGCATTCAAAAGTTTATTCGCGAAGGCTATACGGTTATGATAACCGTTGATTGTGGCACGACTTCTTTTGATGCTATTGAAGCAGCAACAGGCATGGACGTGATCGTGTTAGATCACCATGCACCTGAAGCTAAACTCCCCAAAGCTCACGCACTCGTCAACCCCAACCGCCTTGATGAAGATCCTGAGACAACTCAGGCCCTCGGCCACTTGGCCGCGGTGGGCATGTCTTTTTTATGTGTTGTAGCCCTTAATCGTACTTTGAGGGAAGCTGGATTTTATGAGACTCATCAAGAACCTGATCTCTTTTCCCTCCTTGATCTTGTGGCTTTAGGAACCGTTTGTGATGTGATGTCTTTAACTGGACTTAATCGTACCTTTGTCTCCCAAGGCCTTAAGGTCATGGCACAGCGACAAAATATAGGACTCAAAACCCTGGCTGATATAGGCGGACTTTCAGAAACCCCTTCGCCCTACCACCTGGGTTTTGTTCTGGGACCTCGCATTAATGCAGGCGGGCGGGTTGGAGAGTCCTTTTTAGGCGCACGCCTTTTATCTACGGAAAATGTGGAGGAAGCCCTCAAAATTTCCAAAAAGCTTGATATCTACAACCAAGAACGACGCCTTCTTGAAGCAGAGGCTTTAGAGCAAGCTCTTGTCCAAGTCGATCCAGAAACCCCTTTTATTGTGGTGGACCGGGACGGATGGCATGAAGGGGTTATTGGTATTGTGGCAGGGCGCCTTAAGGAAAAATATCACAAACCTACGGCTGTCATTACGTGGAATGAGGACGGCATAGGAAAGGCCTCCGCTCGCTCTATACCTGGTTTTGATTTCGGTCAATTTGTCCATAAAGCTCACCATTTGGGGTATCTTTTAGGAGGAGGTGGTCATGCCATGGCTGCCGGCTTCTCCCTTACCAAAGAACATCTTCCCTCCTTCAAAAAATTCCTTGCAAACGAACTGAAAAGAGTTGCTCAAGATGTTGACTTAAGTCCTTTGGTTTTGTGCGATGGATATTTGGATTTGACATCTCTCACACCAGCTCTTTTAGAGGAAATTTATAAACTCTCCCCTTTTGGGATGGGGAATCCGGGGCCCAAATTTATCTTCTCTGATGTCGTGATTAGCTCTTACACCCTTATTAAGGACGAACATATTAAATGTCGCTTTACTCAAGGAGATGGAGTTCATATTGAAGGTATTGGCTTTCGCCTGAAAGGCTCTCCCCTTGGGGATATATTAATGGAAGCAAAAGGTCGTCCCTTTAACCTTCTCGCTTCTCCCAAACTCGATACCTGGGGTGGAAAGGCAAAAATTACCCTCATGATTGAGGATGTGGCTCTTCTCTCTCACGACTTGAAGAAGGTAGGGTGAACCTATGCGACCTGAAATTCTCTTTCCTCTTTTTGCGCCTCTTTCAAGTTTGAAGGGCGTCGGTCCCAGTTTGATTAAAACTCTGGAGCGACTTCAGATCAAATGCGTCTTTGATTTAGTGTGTCACCTTCCTGTTGGGGTGGCTCATTTCCCTTTGAAAAAGTCTCTCAAGGAATGCCAGCCAGGAGAGTCTGTGGCGCTTGTCGTTAAAATACTCGACTACAGTGCTCCCACAAGGAAACCCTTTAAAGTCATGTGTGAAATGGGAAAGGATCCCTTCAATCTTACGTTTTTTAAGGCCTATCCTAAATCCATTGAAACGCGGTTGCCCAAAGGACAGCAACGCCTCATCTGCGGAACGATTGAGCGATTTCTGGGAGAATGGCAGCTAGCCCATCCAGAACGCATTGCTCCCGCAGAAGTCGCGCCCTATTGGAAAGAAAAAAGCCCTCTTTATCCCCTAACCGCAGGACTCTTTCAAAACCAAGCTCAGAGGTTTACAGAGCTTGCCTTGGGACGTCTTCCGGACCTTCCCGAATGGATCCCCCCCGCCCATCGAAACAATATCTGGCCTTCTTGGAAAACAGCTTTTGAAACGGTTCATACTCCCCAAGTTGAATCAGACCTCTTGCCCCATCACCCAGCTAGAGAACGTCTGTCCTTTGATGAGCTTTTTGCAGACCAATTGGCCCTCAGTTTGGTGCGCAACTCCCAAGCCAAAGGAAAAGCGATTATCTCAACGGGCATCCTAAAGGCAAAAATTCTCAAGGCCTTTGGCCATCCCCTCACCCCAGGACAGGCAAAGGCCTTGAAAGAGATTGAAGACGATATGGCCTCAATACATCGTATGGTTCGTTTAATTCAAGGCGATGTGGGATCAGGCAAAACCCTGGTCGCTTTGCTTGCCATTGCCGATGCTATTGAGGCGGGCTACCAGGCTGCTTTTCTTGTCCCCACAGAAGTCCTTGCCAACCAACATGCCAAAACCCTTACAAAATTAGTCGCCGAAGCTGGTATTTCGGTGGCTCTCCTCACGAGTCGTCAAAAGCAAAAACAAGCCCTTTATAACGATTTAAAAGACGGCAAAATACACCTTATTGTGGGAACCCATGCCCTTCTGCAAGAAGGCGTTCAATTTGAAAATCTTGGACTTGTGGTCATTGATGAGCAGCACCGTTTTGGAGTCGAACAACGCATTAATCTGACCTCAAAGGGTCAAGATGTGGATGTGCTTATTATGACAGCAACACCCATTCCGCGAAGCCTTCAACTCACGGCCTATGGAGACTTAGAGATCTCTCGCATCCTCGACAAACCTCAAGGAAGGCAGCCCATTCAAACCCGTGTTTTGGGGTTGAATCGCCTTGATGAAGTTGTGACCGGTCTTGGACGATTATTAGAGGAAGGACAAAAAGTGTATTGGGTATGTCCTTTGGTAGAAGAATCAGAAGTGATAGATCTAGCTGCCGCCACGGATCGATATGAGCACCTCAAATCTCTTTTTGGGACAGAGAAAGTAGGCCTTGTTCATGGAAAGCAAAAAGCAGAAGACAAAGAAGCAGCCATGGCTGCCTTTAAGGATGGGACTTCGCAAATTTTGGTAGCCACGACAGTTATTGAGGTGGGCATTGATGTGAGTGATGCAACCACCATAATTATTGAGCATGCAGAGCGCTTTGGCCTTGCCCAACTGCATCAGCTACGAGGGCGGGTAGGGAGAGGAGAAAAAAACTCTCATTGTCTTCTCCTTTATGGCTCTCCTATTTCGGAAATTGGCAAGCAACGTCTTCAAGTTATGAAGGAAACCAATGATGGCTTTCGCATTGCAGAGGAAGATCTACGCCTTCGTGGGGGTGGCGATGTGCTGGGAACAAAGCAAAGCGGCCTTCCCTCTTACCGTCTAGCCGACCCTTTAACTTGTGGACCTCTTTTAGAAAAAGCCTATATGGCTGCCCAAGAGCTTTTGAAGGAAGATCCTTACCTGAAATCTCCTCAAGGAAGGGCTGCTCGCATTCTTCTTTCTTTGTTTCGACAGGAGAAAGGGATTGCTCGGTTAACGTCAGGATAAATGATGCAAGAAATTACTTGGAACAATCAAAATATACCCGTCGTGTACAAACCAAGTCTGCGAGTCAAACGAATTTCCCTCCGTTTATCTCCTAAAGAACTCACTTTTATTCTAACCCATCCACCGCGGGCCACTCATCGTCAACTTCAACACTTCCTCGACAAATGTGGGCCATGGATTGAGCGACAACTTGAAAAAATTACAGATGCCCCTTCCCTTCATCCAGGGGCAATACTATCTCTTTATGGAGAAGACTTTGAATGCATTCATGATCCCTTAAGACGCAAACCTACCCTCTGCCAGGAAACAAAAATCTTGCACCTTCCTTCTAAATTTTTACAAAAAGACCTTCATTTGCTTTTTAAAAAGGTTGCCCATGAAAAACTCCTTCCTCTTTTATACAAGGCAGTTGAAGATTTAGACCAAAGAGTGGAGAAAGTTTCTTTTCGAGACAGCAAAACAAGGTGGGGTAGTTGCTCAGGACGTAAAACCATTTCTTTGAACTGGCGACTTATCTTTCTCCCACCTGAGGTTGGTCACTATGTCTGTGCCCATGAAGCCGCCCATCTTTTACATATGAATCATAGCAAAGCCTTTTGGGAAGTGGTGGAGGGGATTTGCCCAACTTACAAAAAACACCGAAAATGGCTTAAAGCTCATGGATCAGCGTGGATGCGATTTTAAAACCAGTATTTTACGCCCAATGCAAAAGCTGTAGAGGCATCATCCACCCCATTATAGGTTCCGAAAACACCTGAGCGATGATGGTAGCGCAAAACAAACGCCCAGTTAGGATGGCAAGGGTGAGAAAAAGTGACTTCCGCCATCACAAAATTTAAGGTCTTAGATGTTTTATTGCGCCCTCTCCTTTTGACTTCAAGTTTTGGCCTATGGGTTGCAATACTAATACCATCTCCAATAGCTATTGTTGTTGGCATTGTCTTATTCCAAGGAAAGGACCACCAACGGGCTACTAGAATAGCGGGGTTTAATTCAAAATGATTTTGATCCCCAAAGTGTTGAACAGCCTGTCCTTCATATTCAAACCCCAAACGATTATCTAAAAATCGTACCAGTTCTTTCGAAACAGCAATCGCGGCAATTCCTGAATCTCCAAAGTCAGCATCTTTAATGATCTTACTCGAGGTCTGAGAGGTTAAAGGCCCTGCAAAAATAGTCGTTGCCCATCCACGACACCACCAGGGTTCTTTTGGCTCACACCCTTGCAGGTCCTTTTTTGTAGGGCAATTTCCTGCAAAAACAGGCTGAATGATCAATAATGAAAACAGACAAAAAATGAACCACATTTATTTTCTCCTTATTATTGCCGCGGCACATAAACTCCTTTTCGCTGCGAATCAAAGAATAAACTTCGGGGATTTTCATCTAGTTTTTCAAAGAATTGCCTGGCTGTTGTTACCATTTCGCGGGTTTCATTTAAGGTCTGGAGAATCTCATAAGATCCTGTTTGAGTCAACGAATCTATTGCAATACGATTTTGCTTTAACAACTGATGAATATCTTTAGCAACGCTTTCAACCTGCAGCAAAGCACTATCTGTTGAGCGTCCAAGACGTTGAAGTTCGGTATCAAAAGTGTTCATAGCCTTACGTGTATCTTTAATTAAATCTTTTAAAGGACCTGCGCTTTCCGCAAGGTTTTGCGTTAAAATATCAATATTTTTTAAAGCGTCCGAAAACCGCTCTCGATTTGCTTCATTAAAGGTGGCATTTATTCGATCAATAAGATTAGCGAATTTATTTACCATACGTGGCAAGGTCGTCATGATTTCTTCAACTCCAGAATAACGGGAAGGAATTACAGGATAAGGCTCTCCCTTTTTTGCTTTTAGAAGAGGACTATCTTTACTTCCTCCCGAGATTTGGACGAACTTATAACCAGTGAGACCCTGTAATTCAAGAGAGGCAAATGAATCCTCTCGAATAGAAATATTTTCTTTAAGTCCCACAAGAACATTCACACGATCAGGGGTATCAAGATCAAGTTTAATATTTTTAACCGTTCCCACAGGGACCCCTAAGTAATTAACGGGTCCTCCAAGAGTCAAGCCTGTTACAGATCCAGGAAAATAAATAGTATAGTACTTAACTTTATAATCGAAATCCATCTTCGCTATCCACAGACAAAAAGCCAAAATCCCTGTGATTAACAAAAGAACAAAAGTGCCTACAATCAAATATCCAGCTCGTGTTTCCATCTCTACTCCCTAAAGTCGGCCAGGGCCGTTTTCCCTCGAGCACCGTGAAAATAGGCACGAATCCAGGAATGATTATTATCTAGCAAAGATTTTAGTGTCCCTACAATTGCCTTTTTGTCAACTAAAACCGCAATGCGATCACACAGGCGACTAATACTATCTAAGTCATGAGTCACCATAACAACCGTTAAATTTAAATTGTCTCTCAGGGTTAAAATAAGGTCATCAAAGGCCGCAGCAGCAATAGGGTCAAGACCTGCGGTAGGCTCATCCAAAAAGAGGATTTCAGGATCTACAGCAAGAGCGCGGGCAAGAGCAGCTCTTTTTACCATTCCTCCTGAAAGCTCAGCAGGATATTTGAAAAAATCATCTTCCTTCAATCCCACCATTTTCAATTTAATAAAAGCCATTTCTCGTGCCAAATCATCAGGCATATTTTCCATATCCTTCATTGGAATTTGGATATTTTCTCCCACTGTAAGTGAACTAAAAAGAGCTCCTCCCTGAAAGAGAACCCCCCAATGAGATTGCATGTGAAGCTTTGTAATTTTTTCAAGAGATCCAATCTTAGTCTTCAAGACAGTAATTTCTCCCTCTTTTGGAGTCATTAACCCCAAAATTGTATTCATGAGAACTGATTTTCCCGCACCAGATCCACCTACAATACCAAAGATTTCCCCTTGATTTATATCTAAATCAAGGTGTTCATGAACAATCTTCCCTCCCAATTCAGTGACTAAATTACGGATAGATATAATGGGTGTTTGATTCGTCATTTAAATCCCTATTTTTGAAAAGAAAATAGAGAGAAGGGCATCGGCAATAGTGACTAAAAATATGCTTTCAACCACAGAGCGTGTTGTACATATACCTATACTTTCGGCCGTCCCTTTCACGCGCATCCCTTCGAAACAACTAACAAGACCTATAAGCCCTCCAAAAAGAGGGGCTTTCAAAATTCCAATCCAAAAACCACCTAAGGTCACAGACTCACTAATACGGTGAATATAGAGTTGAGGAGTCACATCTAAGGAAAAAACAACCATAATCCCACCACCAATCAGCCCAGCTATATCAGCAGCAAAAGTTAAAAGAGGCATAACCAGGACAAGCGCTATAATACGAGGAAGAATTAAAACATCCATAGGATTTAATCCCAAGGTATTCAGGGCATCCACTTCTTGATTAATTTTCATAATTCCTATTTGTGCTGTAATAGAGCTCCCCGTACGTCCCGCCACCAATATAGCTGTGATAAGAACACCAATTTCACGCAACATCGATATACTAACCAGGTTAATCGTATAAATTTCAGCCCCAAAACGTCTGAGCTGCTCTTCGCCTTGATAAGCAAGAACAAGCCCCAAAGAAACCGCCAAAAGAGATATAATGGGAAGAGCATTCACTCCCATTTTTTCCATATGGTAAAAAACAGATATGACCCTCAATCTCTTAGGGTGAAGGCACGTTAAAAATAGACCCACTGCGACTTGACCTAGAAAAACAATAAGATCAAACGTTAGAAAAACAAGCCCTAGACTTACTTTTCCTATTTCTACAAGCCGTTCTTCAAAAAAAGAAGAGGGGTGATGAATTTTTTCAAATGAGGGCTTATAAGGAGAAAGACGCGAAGAAAGCGTTTGAAAAGCTGCACTTTGATTTTGAAGGTCAATGTGATGCCCTTTAAATTCTAAATCGTGCATCGTCCGTTGCAAAAGCCATACTCCAGCTGTATCATACTGTTGTAAATCAGATAAATCAAAAACAAGACGTTTCGGCAGAGTCTTTTGAAGAAGATCGGTGCAAAGAGGTTCAGCCTCAAAGGATGTTTTAGCCACCCAAGACCCCTTGGGCTTGAAGATAGTTGTTTCTTTTTCAGAAAGCACTTCTAGTTTTGGTGAATGAATATCTATTATGGCCATTATAAAAGATGCTTCCTCTTAGGGTTACAATTATGTATGTTAAAGGAAATTAAGAAAGATTTCAAAGGAATGAAAATAAAATCGAAGAGATATTCGACAAACCTGGTTTTGCCAAAAACTTTAGTCCTTGTTGGCTTGATGGGAGCGGGTAAAAGCAGCATTGGCTGGCGTATTGCCCAAAAACTAGGCATCCCCTTTAATGATTCAGATCAAGAAGTTGAACGGGCGGCGGGCTGCTCCGTTGCCGATATTTTTGAAACGTGGGGTGAAAAAGCTTTTCGCGATGCGGAAAGACGAGTTATAAAACGTCTTTTAAGTGCTCAAACTCAAGTAGTTTCTACTGGAGATGGAGCTTTCATTGACGATGAAAGCCGCAAACTTATCAAGGAAAATGCCATTTCTCTTTGGCTAAGAGCAGATCCTGAAATTTTATATGAGCGGGTCAGCCGTCGAGATACGCGTCCTCTTCTGTTTGAAGGAGATGCCAAAGAAATTTTGGAAGAAATGATTGAAAAACGTTATCCCGTTTATGCTGAAGCTGACCTTATGGTTGAAAGCAACGATGATGCCCATGAAGCTACTGTAGAGCGCGTTATTGAGGTTCTTAAAAATTATATCTATGATTAAACTTGTCGCTTTTGATGCCTTTACAGTTTTGTCATAGAAGCCTAAACTCCCTTTAATTTAAAATCACAATGTGAAAGTTACATGAACTATTTCTTTACTATACTTTTTTCCTTACTCCTTCTCATTTCGCCAGTGCAGGCGCAAGAAGATGCCTATAGTTATATGGATACGGATGAACACCCAGGAGAGATCCTTGAAATCAATCCTGAGGAATTTGAAGAAATCTTTGATCCTCCTTCAGACCTTGAAGATAATGACCCACTTGAATCTATCAATCGCGTCACTTTTGGGGTTAACAGCTTTCTTGATGATATCCTTTTTGATCCAATTTCTGCTATGTACGTCGGGGTTGTTCCGGAATTTTTGCGCGAAAGGATCGGCTATTTTTTACGGAATTTGAGCGAGCCTATTGTTTTAGTGAATAATCTCCTCCAAGGAGAGATGCAAGATGCCGAAGATACACTTCGCAGGTTTGCCATCAACTCAACTGTCGGCCTCGGAGGAATTTTTGATGTCTCAACAGATTTAGACATCCCTTACAAACGAGAAGATTTTGGGCTCACCCTTGCTTCGTGGGGATTTGAAGAAGGGCCTTACATTGTTCTTCCGATTCTGGGGCCTTCAAATCTGCGTGATACTATTGGACGTATCGGAGATTATGGTTTTGATTCTATCAATTGGTGGGCTTATTTTACTGATGACAATGCCTTTTATAGTTACACTCGCACAGGCGCTCAAGTATTAGATGCTAAATCTGACAACATTGAGATCATCACTGACTTAAAAACGAATTCAATCGACCCTTATGTAACGTTCCGTTCATGGTATACAGAACGGCGCAGAGGTTTGAGCTCAAAAAACGAGGAAAGGGTTATAGAAACAGCACAACCTGAGGATGAGGACGAGGAGAATCTTGAAGATGATGAATATTAATAAAGGCTCTTTCATGAAAAGGGCGGTTTTTACTCTGTTTTCTTTTTTAACATGGGTTCACATTGCCCATGCGGAGACAAATTGCGATGCTGCAAAAACTTTTATGAATGATATGGGTGAAAATGTTATTTCTCTCCTCACCAACCAATCCATTTCCGACAAAGAAAGAGCGGATCAATTCCGTACCATTCTTGAAAATCAGTTTAATCTGAAAGCTATTGGAAAGTTTGTCTTAGGACGCTATTGGAAGCAAGCGAGCGATGAAGAAAAGCAAACATTTTTAAACCTTTTCAAGGAAACCACAGTCGCCACTTATGCCAATCGCTTTAAAGATTACACCTCAGAAAAATTTGAAATTCGCGGCTGCCACGTTGAGCCGGATGGGGGCGTTATTGTCTCAAGTCAAATTATGAGGCCCAATGGACAAACCATCCCCATCAATTGGAAGATTTTTGAAAAAAAAGGGGAAATGAGGGTCTATGATGTTATTTTAGAGGGCATTAGCATGGGAATTACTCAACGCTCTGAATTCTCCTCCGTCATTCAAAAGGGTGGAGGAAGCCTTGAAGCCCTTAATAAAGCCCTTGAAAAGAAAGCCCCCCAATCTTAAATCCATTGAAAGCGGCGTAAATGTTGGAAATTGACCGCTTTTTAGAAATGCTTGCCGCTGAAAAAGGAATGGCACGTTCAACCTTAAGCGCCTATGAATCTGATCTAAAAGATTTTTCGACCTTTCTCACGCCAAATGAACTACATCAAGCCACCTCTAAAGATATTCAAAACTATTTCATAACTCAAAAACATTTGGCACCCTCCTCTCTCGCAAGAAGGCTCTCTTCTCTAAGACAGTTTTATAAATATCTGATGAGCGAAGAAAACTTAACAGAAAATCCCACGGTCTTAATAGAAGCCCCGCGCTATCGTCGAAAATTACCCAACGTCCTCAGTGAAGAGGATGTAAATCGCCTTTTAGAGGGAGCCCGCACCTGGAAAGGACCAGAGGGAGTGCGCCTTTATGCGTTGCTTGAACTTCTTTATGCGAGCGGTTTTCGGGTAAGTGAGCTTGTCACCCTTCCCGCAACAGCCGCCATGGAAGTTTTAAAAAGTGAAAAACCTTTCCTTATGATTCGCGGAAAAGGTAATAAGGATCGCCTTGTCCCTTTAACATCCTCAGCTCTCAAGGCTCTCAAAGCTTATTTAAAAATACGCATGTCTTTCCTAAAAAAAGGGAAAGAATCTTCTTGGCTTTTTCCTTCCTCCAGCAGAGAGGGACATCTTACTCGTCAACGTTTTGGGCAACTTCTCAAAGAACTTGCTCTTAAAATAGGACTCAATCCTCACTCTCTTTCTCCCCATACTCTCAGGCATGCTTTTGCCACCCACCTTTTGCGCCATGGCGCGGACCTTATGATTGTCCAAAAGCTTTTAGGTCATAGTGATATCTCAACAACACAAATTTACACCCACGTGGCCCAGGAAGATTTAGCAGAAATGGTCAAGACCTATCATCCTTTAGGGAAAATATAAGATTTCAGGTTTTGCTTGATCCAATGGCCAACCATCATTAGATTCAATCCCAGAAAACAACTTTATTAGGAAAATAGCCATGGCTGTAATACTTGAGTTTGAAAAGCCCATCGCCGAGCTAGAAAGCAAGCTTTCAGAACTACGTCATCTTTCTTCAAATGGTGAAGTTAATATTGCTGCTGAAGTTAATCGCCTTCAAGAGAAGGTAGATACTCTCTTGAAGAAGACCTATGGATCCCTTACTCCCTGGCAGAAAGTATTGGTCGCGCGCCATCCCGAAAGACCACATACAAGTGATTATATTGAAGCCCTGATCACAAACTTTACTCCTCTGGCCGGAGACCGCAATTTCGCTGAAGATCAAGCCATCATTGGAGGCTTAGGCCAGTTTAAAGGCCATCCGGTAGTTGTAATGGGTCACGAAAAGGGAAAAGATACCGAGCTTCGTATAAAGCACAATTTTGGCATGCCACGGCCTGAAGGGTATCGAAAAGCAGCCCGTTTAATGCAACTCGCTGATAAGTTTAATTTACCCATCATTACTTTTGTGGATACGGCCGGTGCCCATCCCGCTATTGAAGCTGAAGAGCGGGGACAGTCTGAAGCCATTGCACGAAGCCTTGAGGTAAGCGGTTCTGTTCAAGTCCCCATCATCACAACCATTATTGGAGAAGGAGGCTCGGGAGGAGCTGTTGCTCTTGCCTTTGCAAACATTGTCATGATGCTTGAACATGCCATTTATTCCGTAATTTCTCCTGAAGGCTGTGCCTCAATTCTTTGGAGAACGCGAGATAAGAAAGAAGAAGCAGCAGCAGCTCAAAAACTCACCGCCCAAGATTTAAAAAAGTTGGGGATCATTGACTCTATTATCTCTGAACCTTTAGGCGGAGCGCAACGGAATGCGAAAACTGTTATTACAGCCGTTGGTGCGGCTATTGAGAAGTCCTTAATACCCCTTCTCTCTCTCGATCGACAAACCTTACGTGATAAACGTCGAGCCAAGTTTTTAAACATGGGACGTCTTTCCATATAATTTAACCTTAGGAATCAAAATGCTTAACCTTACCAAAGAGTCGTTACAGCGCTATGTTCAATTCTTAAACATTGCAGAAAAACTGAAATGTGAAATGCGCCATTCATGGCTATCGTCAGGACGACAAGAAAGTGTGGCCGAGCACAGTTGGCGCATGGGTCTTATGGTCATGACTTTTTTTCCTTATTTATCTCAAAAAGTTGATCTTGAAAAATGTCTAAAAATGGCCATTATCCATGACTTGGCAGAAGCTGAAGTCGGGGATATTCCTGTTTTTGAAACCCAAACTCTCGAAGCCAAAAAAAGTAAGTTTATTGCTGAAAAGATGGCCATGGAAAAAATCTGTGCTTTAAGAGATGTCCCTTTAGAGCAAGAGCTTTTTACCCTTTGGGAAGAATATGAAAGCAAAGAATCTTATGAGGCTAAATTCGTTAATGCGCTAGATAAAATTGAAGTTTTTCTTCAGCATGTTGAAGCTCCTCTTTCAACTTGGACAGAACTTGAAAAAGACATGCTCTTTCAAGAAAAATGGCTACGTGCCCATTGTCGTTTTGAACCCAGCCTTCTTGAGCTTGCAGAAGAAACTATCAATCGAGGAATTCAAAAGATAAAGGATGCCGGGGAAGACATTTCAAAGATTGCTGAAAGAGCGATATCTTAGGGGCATAAACTACTACGCCACCAACTTTGTTATTGAAAATCTTAAGCTACCCTATTCAGGGGTATCCAACCTCAAAATCACTACATCATCGGGATGAGTGTACCCCAGTTTTTGACGAACCTGTTGATCAAGGAGATCACGATTGATGCTCTCCGGACGTAAAGCTTGGACTTTTTCTTCCAGCTCTTCTCGTGCAAAAGTTACCCCCCGAAGCTGACTTTCCACCATATGAAAGCGTTCTTGAAGTTTAAACCAAGCCAGAAGTCCCCTTTCTCCTTGAATCGAGTGATAAATAAAATACCCCATCACAGAGAGAACCATAAAAGGAGCAACGGCTTTTTGACTCAATCTTTGAAAATTACGCATTCTTAAATTCATGCAAAACAATTTAACGGATTTCCTTAATTAATGAAAGATGAAACCTTGGCAACTACAAGGTCCCAAATAAACGGTCACCTGCATCTCCAAGCCCGGGAAGAATGTAGGCTTTTTCATTCAAATTTTCATCCAATGCAGCCGTATAAATGGGAATATTTGAGAACTTTTCATTAAAAACAGTGACACCTTCAGGAGCGGCCACTAAAGAAATAAACTTAATCTTTGAAGGATCTACTCCATGCTTTAAAAGAGTTTCAACGCTAGCTACCGCCGAATTTCCCGTCGCTAGCATAGGATCCACAAGAAAGAAAAGGCGGCCATTGGCTTTCGGAAGCTTAACCAGATATTCAACCGGCTTTTTTGTGATGGGATCACGATACATGCCGATATGGCCCTCATCCGCCTCGGGCATCAGCTCCAGAAGGCCGTCCGCCATACCAAGGCCGGCACGTAAAATGGGAACGATCACAGGCGTTGCACCGATGATAACAGGGGCTTCCATTGTGGCAAGGGGCGTTAAAATTTTCTCCGTACCTAAGGGAAGATCGCGAGTAATCTCATAACCCATAAGAAGAGCAATTTCACGAAGGAGCTGCCGAAAGGCGTGTTTCGGCGTACTTGTCTTCCGCATTTGGGTCATTTTATGTTGTATAAGTGGATGATTAATGATGTGAAGATTCGGAAATTGTGAACTCGTTATTGTCATAATAAACACCTCATTTCGCCCTCAACCTAGGGCACCTCACAAAATTCATCAAGTGCTAAAAACCGTACGATGTCTCTTTTTCTATTTCCTTCAGCACATCTTCAAAAACGTCAAGTCCAAAATCCAGCTCTTCTTGCGTCACATTCAAGGGGGGAGCTACGCGAATAACCGTTGTGTGCGTATCTTTAGAGAGCACACCTTTTTCACTCATTTTTTCACATACTTTACGTGCCATCAAATGATTTTCATGAAACTCAATTCCGGCCCAAAGTCCCATTCCCCTGACTTCTTTAATAAAGGGAGATTTAATTTTTCTGAGACGCTCTAGCATATAAGTGCCCATTTTAGCGGAATGATCAGCCAACTTTTCTTCAACCAATAAATCCATGGCTTCTTGAGCCACAGCACATGCCAACGGATTGCCTCCAAAGGTGGAGCCATGACTGCCAGGCGTCATTAACGAAAGCACATCGCGACGGCCTAAAAAGAGGGAGATGGGAAGAAGTCCTCCCCCAAGGGCTTTCCCCAAAGTCAAGCCATCTGGCTGAATACCTTCATGTTGAAAGGCAAAAACTTTTCCTGTTCGACCGAATCCAGATTGTATTTCGTCTAGAATAAGCAACACATTATTTTCTGTACAAATACGGCGTACTTCCTTCAAATAACCTTTGGGCGGTACGATGATGCCTGCCTCCCCCTGAATGGGTTCCACCAAAAAGGCACAGGTATTCGGCGTAATAGCTTTTTCTAAGGCCTGAACATCCCCAAAAGGAACAGCTTTAAAGCCAGGCGTCAGAGGCCCAAAGTCTTTTTGATACTCTTGTTCTGTTGAAAAACTAATAATGGTTGTGGTCCGGCCATGAAAGTTATTTTCAGCTACAATGATTTCAGCCTTGTTTTCTGGAATGCCTTTGACTTGGTATCCCCAGCGGCGAGCAACTTTAACAGCTGTTTCCACAGCTTCCGCTCCCGTATTCATAGGAATTCCCATATCAAGGCCTGAAAGAGCACAGGCTTTCTCCATCATAGGAGCCAGTTGGTCCGAGAAAAACGCCCGAGAAGGGAGCGCCAAGAGTTGCGCTTGCTCATTCAGAGCCTTTACAAGACGGGGATGAGAGTGACCAAAGCTGACTGCTGAATAGGCAGTCATTAGATCCAAATACTTTTTACCCTCAACATCCCAAAGCCAAGATCCTTTTCCTTTATGTAAAACCACAGAGAGAGGTGTATAAATATTGGCACAGACAACGTTTTCACGAGCAATATAATCCTTCGCATTCATTTTTATTCTCCCTTAGCTGGCAAAAGATTCAAAAGGATATCCCTCATAAGATAGAGGGTTTTATCTCTTTTGTCTCGGTCTGGATTATATTCGACGATCTCAAAAGCCTTCAAGGCAGGATCATTTTTAACCTGGATAAGGGAAGGTAAGACTTCCCTTTGTTTCAATCCTTGAGGCGCGGGGGTTCCCACCCCTGGAGCCTCCATAGGATCAAAGGCATCCAAATCAATGGAAAGGCCATAGCCATCTGTATTTGTTTTCACAATAGCCAGAGCTTCCTTAAACACAGCCTCAAACCCACGTTCCTCAACTTCTTCTATAAAAAAGATGCGCACCCCGAGCCGTTTAAGAAGGTTTGCTTCTCCCTCTTCATAACTTCTCACGCCAATAAGGCAAACATGCTCCGGACGGAGGACAGGCCCCTTACCCAACAGATTAACAAGAGAAGGCTCGCCATGCCCAAGCAGAATAGCCAAAGGCATTCCATGATAGGCTTGAGAAGGTGTTGTTTCCATGGTGTGAGCATCCATATGAGCATCCACCCAAATCAAGCCAAACTTTTCTTTTGCTTCAAGACCATGGATCACCCCTGTCCAGGTTCCCACTGCCACCACATGATCACCTCCAATAACAACGGGACGCTCATCCCTTTGAAGGGTTTCTTCAACGGAATGGGCGACCCGCAAACAAATATCCTCTATATAGGGCAAGGTTAAAGGTCCTGGAGGAAGAGTAATCTCTTCAGCAGTTTTCAAGGGAAAGAGGGTTTCCTTCCATGTCCAGAAGAAAGGAAATGACGCTAAAAAATCAGATTTTTGAAACACTTGGGGACCCTTTTCCGTCTCCCTCACTTGTGCCCCCCAACCAGAAGCGGATCCAATAAAAACAGTTTTAATCATGATAGGCTACCTTTTGATTCGCAAAGAACCTTTTAAATGTAATGATTATGTAAAAAAGTCAACAAAATGGCGCAGGACACGCGCTTAGGTTTTGCGAGGTCGCTTAAAAAGAATACAGGTATTAATGGTCTGTTTATTAAATGTCATAAGTTTAGTCTAAAAAGCCTAAAGATTTTAATCAAGAAAAAAATTTCATGTCTTCGGGTCGGATCTAAAAAAAGTGGCGGAGGGAGTGGGATTCGAACCCACGGTACGTTTGCACGCACAACGGTTTTCGAGACCGCCCCGTTCGACCGCTCCGGCATCCCTCCGCAGGAGTTGAAGCTACTGGAGGTTGAGGAAAGGTTCAAGGGGGAAGTGATCAAAACTTACTTCTGCATTCAAATATGATGTGTAACTCTTGATTTTTCTTTTCTTGCCAGGAGACCCTTTCCTTTGTTAGCGTGTCTTTCAATTTAAGGCTGGTTGTATAATGATAGACGTTAAACTTAGACCCTCCTTCGGTCGTCGAAAAGCACGCAAGATGCGGGCCCAATCTCAGCAGGCCTATGATAAGATATTGCCCCTTGTCCGACTTGCCCCTGAACATGTGCCCTTTGCCGCTAATGCCTCTGAAGTGTGGCTCGAAATCGGCTTTGGGGGCGGTGAACATTTTATAGAACAACTTCGATGTAATCCTACTGTTTCCATGATTGGCTGTGAACCTTTTATGAATGGGGTGGCAAAGTTTCTTATACAACTTAAACCTGAAAATTACGACCGTGTTCGTGTGTGGCATGAGGATGTACGCCATCTTTTGCATGTTATCCCTGCTTCTTATTTTTCCTATGTTTTTATTTTGTTTCCGGATCCTTGGCCTAAAAAACGTCATCACCCACGACGCTTAATCACAAAAGAATTTATGACACAATTATGGCCAACCCTTAAAGAGGGAGCTTTTCTCCATGTGGCGAGCGATGATCAACCCTATGTGGAACAAATTCAAGACGTACTTTATGGTTTTCCAGGCCTTATCCTTTGTGAAGGGCCGCCTTCTGCTGATCCGCAAACTTGGTCCCCTCGGCCGGAAGGCTGGCCCGCAACTCGCTATGAGCAAAAGGCCATAAAACAAGGGAAGAAGTGTGCCTACATGTGTTTTCAGAAGAGAGGCCGCGGGTCTTCCGAATAGGTATTATATACACGTTCATCCGCTTCATGAATGTAGGGATCATCAACAATATGAGCCGTGAGGAAAATAACAAGTTCCGTTGTCTTTCGTTCATCTTCCTTGCCGCTAATTAATTCGCCAATAAAGGGAATCTCATCGATACCTGGGGTTGAACTGGTTTGATAGCTTGAACGATCCTCCATAAGGCCCCCCATAACTAACACTTGCCCTGATTTCATCTTCAAAACAGAATCTAGCTCACGTACCTGAATCACAGGAATTGTCGAGATCACTTTTTGTTGGGATTTTATGGAAACTGCAGGGTCTTGTACCTCTTTTTCAACACGAGAAATGGTGGGACGTAGTGTCATGAGAATTTCGCCAGTTTGAAGATTGATAGAAGGTTGAACAATCATAACAAGACCTATGGGTACGGTCATAGCATCACTCGAAATATTTTCAATATCAGGTTTTCCATCAGCTTGAAAATAGCGTTCAAATTCTAAATGAAAAAAAACTTCATTTGTTGCTACCTTCAAGATAGCGGGTTGATTATTCATCACTGTAAGACGGGGATTAGAAAGGGTACGAACAGTGCCAAACTTTTTAGCAAGGTTGACCACTGAAGAAAAGTCACTTAGCCCTATGGAAAAGGTAAACATGTCACGAGAAATGAATTGTGAAGGAGAGAGACCTCCTAAGGGAGTCCCCAATTTAAAGGTTTCACCGAAATGACTCCAATTAATTCCTGTTTTATATTCATTATCTAAGGTAACTTCAATAATTTTTGCTTCAATAATCACTTGCGTTGCAATAGATTCCTTGAGTTTAGCGAGATATTCACCAATATGTTTATGGGTCTTTGTTGAACCAAATATGGTCAAAAGACCTGCCTGTTTATGAAGGGAATAATATGGATTCTCTTTAGAGGAAAGAAGTAATTTTAGATTTTTCTCAAGTTCTGTCCAAAAATCCATCTGACTATGACCAAGCAAGGTGCTCATAGAGCCATTATCGTGATGATTTTTCCCCTCCATAGGAGAAAAAAGATCAGTGGAGATAGAAATCTTGTTTTCACTTTTTCGAGAATGGTTTAAAAATTGAATATTGTATGTGGTTAAATAAGGATCATCCGGCTCAATAAGAAGTCGATTTCCCTGAATTTGATAACGATGATTTGTTAAGGAACAAAGATCTCCAATAATATCAATGAACATGGCCTCTTGTGCATCATAAACCAAAGCCATATTTTCTTGTGCCATTTTAGGGCTTAAAACAATACCTACCCCCGCTTGACGCCCAATCTCAATAAAAGCGCTTTTGAGCGAGATGTTTTCCTGAAGAGACAGAGAAAGCTTTCTTTTCATTGCGTGTGTGAGCGGAGGAGCTTTAGGAAGACAAATAGCTTTTGGACAAAAAGAAGGAATAATCACTTGCTCAGAAGGAGGTTTTGTTATTTTTTCATAATCTTCTTTTTGCAGTTTTAAAGCAGGATCATGATATACTCTATGACCTGAAAATTCGCATCCACATAAAAGCCCAAAAAGAATTAAGATAAGTCCAATTTTTGTTCTCTTCATACTTTTCCAACTTCATTAAAAATTGTATAAAAATTTCATTATATTTTTAAAAATGAAAATTACAATGAAATTGTAATATTAAGTTTTTTCCTTGCAACCTATCAGTTTTGAGGCCATACTTGGAAATAATTCGTGTTTTTTTGTTAAAATTATGGTGATACTATGAATATATTAAAAAAATTAAAGTTGGTTCTATTGATGATAGGTGCAATGCTCTCTTCTTATGCTGTTTATGCAATAGAGGAAACGGAAGAAAAAAAACCGGTGAGTGGAGTAAAACCTTCTTCTAAAGATCAAAAAGTGCCTTCAAGTAAGCCGATTGGTCCAGCTAAAGCAGCGCTCTTAAAAGCGCATAAATTTCCTACAACGAGCTTCACAAAAAGGCCAGCAGCGAGGGATTGAGAGAAAACTGTATGAGAGGTAAGGGGGATTAGCTGAACGCGCTTTTTATATAGAACCGTAATAAAGTATTTTTTTATATTGTTTCTTTCTCCAAAGTTTGGCAGTGTTTTCTTGTGAATTCACTGAGGAAATATCAAAATATGGCTCAACAAGATACATTAGTTGTGATTCCTACACGTTTGGCTGCAACGCGCCTTCCGAATAAGCCTTTGGCAGATATATGGGGAAAACCCATGATTATCCATGTTTGGGAAAAGGCGGTTGAAGCCGGCATTGGCCCTGTTGTAGTGGCTTGCGGAGATGAAGAAATAGTTAAAGTTGTTCATTCCTTTGGGGGAGAGGCTGTTTTAACTGACCCTTCATTAGCTTCAGGAACGGATCGGGTGAAAGCGGCTGCCGATCTTTATGATTCAGATGAAAAATTTCCTTTTGTAATCAATATTCAAGGAGATATCCCCACCCTTGACCCTTGCATTATTCGCCATTCTTTGGATCCCTTTGTGGATCCAGCTGTAGATATCACAACCCTTGGAACCCCCATCAAAAATCCCCTCGAATTAACCGACCCTGGAACGGTTAAAATTGCTCTATCACTGTATGATAACAAAATGATAGGGCGCGCTCTTTATTTTAGCCGTAATCTTATCCCTTCGGGTGAAGGAGCGCATTATCATCACATTGGTCTTTATGGTTTTAGACGGCAAGCCTTAAACAAGTTTGTGAATCTCCCGATTAATTCCTTAGAGATGCGTGAAAAACTTGAACAACTTCGTGCCCTTGCTCATGGTATGCGCATTGATGTAAAAATAGTGGATACAGAGACCCCCTTTGGAGTAGATACCCAGGCAGATCTTGACAAAGCCATCCGTGTTATTGGAGAGAACTATACAGGCTAAAAATTTACGTCCCTAAACGATGTAAGGCTTGCTCCAACTTATGACTTGCAATCTGGGCTACTTCGATTCTTTTTTTCTGCACGTCAACAATTTCCTTCGGCGCACGGGCTGTAAATTCTTTATTAGAAAGCTTTTTCTCAATTCCCTTAATTTCTGCAGCTACTTTCTGAAGTTCCCGCTCCAACCTTTCTTTTTCCGCTTGAATATCAATTGCTCCTGCAAGGGGAATCAGAAGAGTGGACTCACCAATAATGCCTTGCACGGCTCCCTTGGCCTCGTTGGGTTTGAGGGATTCAGAGAAAGCTTTAATGTTTTTGAGGCGCGCTAGCTTTAAAAGAAGATCCTCATGCTCTCGAAGACGCCGATGAGTTTCTGGATTGGCATCATAAAAACTCAAAGAAAGAAGGGGCCCGGGCGGAATGTTCATTTCTGCACGAATGCTGCGCACTTCAGAAATAACTTGAATGAGCCAAGTAATGTCCTCGGCTTTCCCTTTATAAGTTGTCCTTAATTTTTCTGGCCAAGACGCCCCCATGAGAAGGCCACTTTGAGGATGCAAATTCTCCCAAAGAACTTCCGAAAGGTAGGGCATAAAGGGATGCAGAAGGCGTAAAATATGATCAAAAACCCAAGCTATGGTTTTTTGCGTTTCCGTTTTCTCTCTGTTTGCACCTTCAAATTTTGGCTTACAAAATTCCAAGTACCAATCACAAAAAGTGCCCCAAACAAAATGATAAAGAAGGTGGGCGGCCTCATTAAATTTATAAGATTCAATGGCTTCACTCACGTCCGCAGAAAGAGAGGCTATTTCATCCACGATCCATTGATTAATGGGAACTTCAAGATTTGCAGTTGTATAATCAGGATCAAAAAAACACCTATTCATTTCGGCAAAACGAGCCGCATTCCAAAGCTTTGTTGCGAAATTTCGATAGCCTTCCACCTGAGATTTAGAAAATTTAACGTCCCGTCCTGGAGCGGCCAACGAAGCAAGAGTAAATCTTAAGGCATCTGCTCCATATTCATCCATAAGGATTAGAGGATCAACAACATTTCCCTTTGTTTTAGACATTTTTTGTCCCTTTTCATCTCGTACAAGGGCATTGATGTAAACGGTTTTAAAGGGGACTTCTTTTGTAAAGTGAAGCCCCATCATCATCATACGAGCGACCCAGAAAAAGATAATGTCATGGCCTGTAATTAAAACGTCGGTCGGATAATACCTTTTAAAGGCTTCGGTTTTCTCAGGCCATCCCAAAGTTGAAAAAGGCCAAAGCGCTGAAGAAAACCATGTATCAAGAACGTCATTATCTTGAGTTAAAGATACCTCTTTTTTATAGAAGTGGGCAGCGTCTCTAAGGGCATCCTCCTCAGTCAAAGCTACAAAAGGTTTATCATCGGGTCCATACCAAACAGGGATCCGATGGCCCCACCATAATTGGCGAGAAATACACCAAGGTTGAATATTTCGAAGCCATTCAAAATAGGTATTTTCCCAGTATTGAGGAACGAATTTTGTTTTTCCACTTTCAACAGCCTTAAGAGCTGGCTGAGCCAGGGTTTTCGCATCAACGTACCACTGGTCCATCAGCCAAGGTTCAATAATAACCCCTGATTTTTCTCCATGAGGCGTTGGAATTTCTGTGGGCTCAATCTTTTCAAAAAGCCCGCGTTCAGTGATATCCTCAACCACTTTTTTTCGGGCTTCGAATCGATCTAATCCTTGATAAGAGGGAGGAACATTTTCATTAAGACAGGCCTCCTTATCTAAAATATTGAGGAGAGGAAGATTATGACGACGCCCCACTTCAAAGTCATTAAAATCATGAGCCGGGGTTATTTTTACAGCCCCCGTGAATTTTTCTGGGTCTGCGTGGATATCACCAATAATTGGAAGACGGACCTTGGTTATGGGGTGCAACACGAATGACCCTACCAGATTTTGATACCTTTCATCCTCAGGATGAACTGCAATCGCCACATCGCCAAACACAGTTTCAGGGCGACTGGTCGCGATAGTGATGAACTCCCCTTTTTTATTCTCGAGAGGATACTGAAAGTAGTACATAGCACCTTTTATGGGGAGGTTTTCTACCTCTACATCAGAAATCGCTGTTTGAAGTTTGGGATCCCAATTGACAAGACGCTTGTCTCTATAGATAAGTCCCTCTCGATAAAGCTCAACAAACACATGACGAACGGCGGCACTTAAACCTTCATCAAGTGTAAAACGTTCTCGACTCCAATCAGGAAGAGCGCCAAGGCGACGAAGTTGATGGGTTATCATTCCGCCTGATTCAACTTTCCACTCCCACACCCGTTCAATAAATTTTTCTCGCCCTAAGGTATGGCGTGAAATATTTTGTTGATCGAGTTGCTTTTCTACAACCATTTGGGTTGAAATGCTGGCATGGTCCGTACCTGGCTGCCATAAAACGTCTCGCCCCTTCATACGATAATAGCGGATAAGCATATCTTGAAGAGTAAAAGTAAAGGCATGGCCCATGTGAAGGCTTCCCGTAATATTGGGAGGGGGCATCATAATCGTATAAGGATCTGCTTGAGAGCGCTGGCCTGCAGTTCCAAGTTTAGAGTCCTCCCAAGAAGCGTAGATTTTTTCTTCAAAATGGGAGGGTAAAAAAGTTTTATCTAGCATGGGTTTATCAACTATACATTTAAGGTATGAAACTAATAATAGCCACGTTGTGAAACGGAGTTAGATCGAGAGAGTGACTCTTTGTTCATAATTTTTTCAACTTGCTCGCTGACGATGGAGCGCACGATTTTAGGTAAATTCACATCAAGCCATTCCTTTAAAAGGGGCTTGAGGATTTCTTTTGTTAGGTTTTCAATCGTTTGACCTCCAACTTCTTCAGGAACGCGCTTTTTAGGCATTGGTGGGTTTTCCTGGGCTAACTTACGGAGAGAATCAAGGACTTCCACCGTTTCATTAATTGTTTTTGGCGATATAAAAGAATCATTTAAGGGATCCTTTAAAGTGAGAATCTCTTCCTTTTCAGATAAGGATTTGTAATGACTTTCCAACGGCTTTGCGTACTGATTTTCATCAGGCAAAAGGCATGTAAGATCTAAAATCGAATTATCGTCTTCATTTCGAATTTCTGGGAGATCTGTCTCAATAATCTGACGAATAGACGCTAGAATTTCATCCATGGAAGGTTCAGAGATGTTTTCAGCGAGATTATTTTCTGTTGTCATTAATAATCACCATCTTTTACATACCGCCAGTCTTTTCCTTGCCAGAATTGAATCCAAGCATCTTTATACTCATTGTAATAAACATCTGGGTCATAGTACTTCACATTTAAGCGCAAGTCACGGGCTGTTAAACGTCCCATGGCTTGCAAAACCCCATATCCTGCAACGATAAGAGTTTGTTGAGCTGTTGCCAAATCTATTTGGGCTTGAATGAGGCGCTCTTCAATTTGAAGCACGTCAATAATTGTTTTTGTACCAACACTGACTTCTTCATAAGCTCCCTCCACAGCCAATTCTTGGGCTTTTACAGCTGCTAAAAACCCTTTTAGGCTTTCCCTAGCAGCGATAAGAGTATCCCAGGCAGCGCGTGCAGCTTCAACAACAACCCGCTGGGCGCCAACTAAATTAACCTTTTGTTGCGCAACTTGTTGGTAAGCTTGACGGATTTGAGAGTTGGGAATGCCTTGACTATAAATAGGGACATTAACCAATGTTTGAAACCCTAAATTTGTAGACTTGCTTGGGTTCACTCCCCCTGAACTAAATGAGTTAACACCACGATTGTTGCCCACTGTTCCCTCCACATCAACAGTAGGTAAAAGGCCCGCAAGTTGAATATCAACGTTATACTGAGCGGCTTCAAGAGCATATCGTGCTTTGAGTATAGTCGGGTTATGAGCTTTTGCTATTTCAAGAACGTGTTCATATTTACTTGGGAGAGGAACAATAACATTGGCAGCAGCTAAATTTTCTGGAGAGCTTCCGATTTGCCTTGTATAAGCAGCTTTTGCAATATCAAGATCGCCAAGGGCACGATCCAACAGAGCTTTTGCGCTTTCATAGTCTCCTTTAGCCGCTTCTACGTCAGTGCGGCTTCCAATACCGACTTCGAAACGAGCTTGAGCAAATTCTTGAATTTTTTTATAGGCTTCTTCGTTCTGCTTTCGGTAATTAACAATGGCTTCATTCTTGAGAATTTCCGTATGAACTTGAATAGCCGTCTGAAGCGTTGTTTGTTCCGTATCAAAAAGGTCAGCTCTTCCCTGAAGAACTAAACTTTCTTGTTGCCCAATTGTCGCCTCTGTTTTGCCACCTTTATAAACATTTTGAGCGATCCTGGCTGTATATTGGGTTTGGCTACCATGTGCTCTTCCTCCATGCCCAATAGGATATTTTTGAGCAATTTGTTGTGTACCTTGAACCGACAAACTTGGTCTCCAGTCCGCATTGGCTTGAGAAACATTTTCATCTTGCACCCGGAGACCTGCACGCGCTGCATCAAGATCAGCATTTTGCATATAGGCTTTTTCCATCGTTTCTTGAATAGATTCCAAAGCTGCGAGATTTTCTGTTTGAACATCACTCGTTTCGGTTGCTGCAAAACACGGCAACGTAAACAAACTAGTAGACGCTAGCGCAAAAGAAAACTTTAGTATTTTATAATGTGGCATGCTCATCTGTTAGATCATTCTGCGATAATTAAGTTTACCATACACTGAGTTGTAGTGTTTTTCACTAAAAAATGAAAGGCTTCTCTTTTTTAAAAACTTTAAGGAGTGGTGCAAAAGCATCAAAGAGACAAATTTCCGTAAATGTAGAGCCCTTCTTTATGTACAGAAAGGCTTTTACACATCCTTCTTTTATCCGTTTAAGCGTTACGATGCTGCCACCATCCTTTAATTGTTTCAAGAGAGTTTCAGGGATAAATTCAACACTTCCTTCAATGAACATTTTATCATAAGGTGCTTCTGCCTCCCAGCCTTCCTCAAGAGGGCCTAAAACAACTTCAATTAAGGGCATCTTCAGCTCTTGAATAACGCGCTCAGCTTCTTGGGAGAGGGAAGTATCTGATTCCAAAGCCACAACATGTGCTCCCATGTTATTTAAAAGAGCAGGACCATAGCCGGATCCACAAGCAATATAAAGAATTTTATCCCCTTGAGAAGGATTTAAAGCTTGTAAAAGCCGAGCTAAAACTGCAGGCCGCAATAAAACCCGGTTGGCGTTAAGGGGAAAATTTTCATCTATATAGGCAATATGTGAGAGTTGCCGGGGAACAAACGCTTCTTTTGGCACCTTTGAAAAGGCCTCTAACACAAGGAGATGAGTTACCTCTTCAGGAAGAATTTGGCCTTTCACCATGTTTTGACGCATGAGTGCAAAATCAGACATCTGAGAGCCCTCTTACCTTTTTAAGGAAAAGTATTTGTCTACTTGGTAAAAAATCAAGAGTTCCATATTTCATAACACTTAGATAAACAACTTTTTCAATAGCTAAGGTCAAGAGAAAAATATAAAGCCCTCCAAGTATGTCGATAAGGTAATGCCCTCCTTGAATGAGAGTTGAAAAAACCATTAAAAGATTAAGAATAATAAAAAAGAGGAATAAAAACTTGTTTTCATTTCTAAAACTATAAAGAAAGATTAGAGCTAAGGTTGTATGAAAAGAGGGAAATTCGATGATCCCATGTCCTTGAGTTAGATCTAAAACTCCTTTTCTTAACTGAAGTAAAAAATTAATAGCTTTCCCAAGAAAATCTGGAGGAGGATAATGAAGCCAAATATGAGGTCCCACAGCTGGATAATAACAACCTAAAAGGATAGTGGGAAGGATGGAGATCATAAAGAGCATGAGAAATCTTTGAAGATAAATTTCTTCTCCAAAAAACCCAAAATAAAGAAAAATAAAAATAATTTGGAAAATCATTGAATTGTAAATAATATTAAAAAAAATATTCCAATGATCGTGGTGTAAAAACCAAGTATGAAGAGCTGGAAAATTAAATCCTAAATGAACATCCGCAGTTATAAGAGTAGAATCCATCAGGGGATTAGGAATTGTATATGCTAAATAAGATAAGGGTAAGGCTACTGCCGTAAAAATGATCAGATAAATCGTTGTAATAAAAAGAAGTCCAATTCTAGCATCGTAGCGAATTTTTGTATAAAAAAGATAAACTAAATAAAGAAAAGCGGTGACTCCCATATATTTGATATAAAGTGATGTATTGTAAATAACTTCAAGGGATGAAGAAATAATCCAAATAGAGTCTATAAGGAAAAGGAGAAAAATAAGCACCCCTTGAATTTTTACATAAGTCATGAACAACCCAATTCAATCATATTTTTATTGGATTATACCTTAAGCATTTGTCTTATAAAAGAGCTCCCCTAGAAATATTCCACCCTTTATCTAGAGCGGCCTTAAGATCAACTATGCCTTGGCCAAAAGTGTTTAAAGAAACGGGGAGACTATCTATGGACACTTTTCGTGCAGAAGTTAACAGAAGGCGAGCCACATTTTCAGGCGTAGATTCAGGAAAAGCCTGCATTAAGAGACATAAAGCTCCAACAACCATGGGAGCTGCCATTGAGGTACCTGATTTTTCTCCAAAATAACCGCCTGTAATAGTTGAAAGGATGTCTTCTCCAGGGGCTGTAATAAAATAAGTTTGTGAAATTCCAGAGGAACTATTTCCAGGAAAATTACTAAATTCAGCCAAGGACTCACTTCCATTTTTATAGGAAAGAGCACCTGCTAAAATAAGGCGTTCTTGCATTTCTGGATCGTGAGAGAGCTGAACAAGGCTTGCAGTATAAGCGTTTTTCATGAGAGATACTCCCTCATTACCTGCTGCAATCACAATGATTTTCCCACTTTGAGCCAGCTTTATCAGAGCTGCATAAACGTTAGGACTTAACTTGCGTCCTGTGTGGCTTAAACGCAAGGAAATGTTAACGATATGAGCAGGACTTTTTGAAGCAATTTGAAGAGCTTTTACAAAATCTTGATCTCCATCAAATCCCTGAACTTTAATGGGGATAATCTTAGCATCGGGAGCCACATTCGCAATAATGCCTGCAACATGAGTTCCATGACTTTCAAATCTAAAGGAGCCATTGCTAAATACAACGGTTTCCGAGACATCATTTCTTTGGTTTGCTGTGTTATATCGATAGGAACTTAATTGTGGCTTTAAAGCGCCATGAGATGCATCAAATCCTTCATCAAGAACAGCGACGATAAGGCCTTTTCCTGTGAGATTTCGCTGATGGGCGTAAGAAACCTCCATGACCTTTAAAGGAGAGAAAGATGTTTTTTGCCAGAAAATCCTTCCTCCATAAAGGAGAAGTACAAAGCAAACGACCAAATATAAAAAACGACTTTGCATCATAGAACCCTATAAGGATGAATAATCTATAATATAAGAACGTTCTTTGCCAAAAACAGGGGTTTTTCAAATAAAAGCTTTATTCATTGGAGAATAAAGCCTTGATCGCCGCTGAATTGACTTTAACAGGATAGCGAATCCTTAAAGCATTAACATATCCCAGGAAAAAATCGTTTTTGTATTGCTCTAAAAGTTTTTCTTCAAAGCCAGCAAGATTCTCTTCCTTCACTTGCACAGTTGGCGAGGTAATGTGATTCAATGTAACCACCACAAAACCTTCTTTTGTCTGAGCTAAGCCTGTACCTTGAGGTCTTAAAGAAAAAACAACATTTTTAACCTCATCCGCCACCTTTGGAGAGGCTTTAGAAAGGGACAACTGAGGAAGAGGTGTCATCATGGAAACTGCTTTCCGATCGCCCTCATTAAAGGTTTGAACATACCCTTCGGCTTTTCTTTGAGCTTCTTTATATTGCTCATATCTGATCCAAAGTTTTAGAACACGATCTTTAATTTCAGTGAAAGCAGGGAGAGAAGGAGGGAGTACCTTATCCACACGAACCATGTAATAATTTCCGGATTTAGTTTGAGTAAAGGGCGTGTCAGAAGCTTCGTCCAAGGCAAAACCAGCTTGCAAAATTTCCTGGGCTAATTCCTGTTCTTTTGGAAGGTGGGGGGAAGGAGTATCTCCCTTTTCTAAGCCGGAACGACTGATGTTTTCGAGTTTTAGAAGGTTTCCTCCAGGAACAGTCGGTGCAAGTTCTTCGAGAGTTGCGCCACCCGCAATTTTATCATCCAACTCTTGGGTAAGTTTAAAGGCGGCTTCATTGGTTTTATCTTTTTGAAGCTCTGCGATGATGGCAGGCCTTACTTCATTAAGTGACTTATTGTCAAAGCTATTCTTTTTTGCTTCGTAAAGAGATTGAATATCATCTTCAGTAACTTGAATATTTGTCACTAGCCGGGTTGGATCAATAAGAAAGACTGTAAGAGTCCTTAATTCAGGAATTTTGAATTCTTTTTGATTATCATTATAAAAGGCTTCTAACACAGCATCCCTTGGCGTTGAAGGCACAGGCATGGTGCTAGGAGAAATTAAAAGCATCGAGGCCTGCCGGGATTGATATTGAGCTTCAAAAAGCCTATCTACCATCATTTCAGGAAGATGGACGCCGACGACAACCGCATCGGCAAGCTGCTCGCGTGTTAGTTCTCCTCGAACTTCTTCAATAAAGGCATCCTCTGACATATTCATGGATCTTAAGATTTGGGTAAATAGAGTGCGATCAAAGACGCCATTTTTGTTTTGGAAAGCTTTAATAGATTGAATTTGCTCGCGGATAGCTTCATCACTTACCGTAATCCCTAAATTTTTACTTTCAAGGTTCAAAAGAATTTCTTGAATCATTTGCCCCAAAACCATTTGAGGAATCCCCGCGTTAAGAATTTGTTCTCGAGAGATTTTTCCTTCTGACTCAGCTGTGAGACGTTGAATCTGTTGTTGAACTCTTTCAGCGAAATCGTAACGCCCGATAGTAAGATCTCCTATCTCTGCAACAACAGCATTGGGATCATGGGGACGGAACCAACTTCCTCCTCCAAAAAAAGCCATAAAGCTTAAAGCCACAATAGCGAGAAAAACCTTTGCAACCCGAGATTGAGAGAATCTTTGAAACGCTTGAATCATTTTTTACCTTGCACCTAATTCATTTCAAAGAATCCTACAGATTCTTGGACAAACTCGCAAGACAAGACAAGAAGCCTCAGAAAGAAATTCTCAAAACCCTAAAAGTTATCCCAATCGATCAACCATAGTAAACTTACTTAGGGATTTAGGATGCAAGAAACGGGTCAGAGAAGTTAAAGCCAGTAATGCTCTTAGTTCTTCTGACTCTCTTATTCACCACGAAACTTGATCGCGCGAGTATGGGAAGTAGTTTAGAAGCAAGAGTTCCTTTTCTTGATCCCAATTTATTTGAAATTGCTTGGATGTTGATGTTGCCCCCACATATGAAAATTCGAGGAAAAAAAGGAAAAGTTGCTCTAAGAGAAGTACTTTACAAACATGTGCCTGAGCAACTTATAGAACGTCCAAAGATGGGATTTGGCATCCCCATTGGCGAATGGTTATTAGGGCCATTAAAGGAGTGGGCAGAGGAACTTTTATCCGAGAATCGTATAAAAGAACAGGGGTTTTTTAAAATAGACATCGTCAAAAGATTTTGGACCGAACATTGCTCAAAAAGACAAGATCGAACTCACAAATTATGGAATATTCTTATGTTTCAGGCCTGGTTGCAAGAAAATGAGAAAACGATCAACAAAACCCGCCTGTAAATTTAAATTCGATGGTAAATCATTGATAAATTCATGTCGGCTCATCTTTTTCCCCAAAAGCTTTTAAAACCCTATACCCTGTTGAAACTTCGTAAAGTTTGAGGTCTCTATTTCACTCTCCCCACTAATTCTTTATAAAGATCCTATAGGGGAGTTACTCTGTTAACTGCATAGATACAATTCCTAAACCTAAAGCCCGTCCGTCCTTACTTAGATTTAGCTCAGCGGGTGACTTTGGATTATCGATATTGAACTGAATGTGCACTCCTCCCTTTTTCGATGACACTGCCTCTTTTGGAATTTTAATTCTTTTTTTAACCACTTTAGACGAATCATATGTTATGCGCCCTATATTTTTGTCGTTTATTACAACATCTACATGTAATATTTGATGAGCACCATGCAAAAAGGGCATTCCTTCAACGTTTAACTCAAAATCATTCATCATATTATTGGGTAGTTGAAATGTTACTATGGATTGTTTTCCTTCAGACCATACTCCCCAAGACTCTGCAAAAGACCAACCAGATTTTAAATATTTTCGTGCTTCGTCATGAGAAAATAAAACTTTTGTATTTAATGGTAAACTAGCTATTGCATCAAAAGGAGGAAAGTTAGCTAAAACCTTTGAAGCCTGTTGTTCATTAAAACATCCAATAACGTCTACCCATTTAAAAAAACAAGTATTTTCATAAAGGACTGTATATATATGCTCTTCATTAAATAGATTTGCGCTTTTTCCATCCTGTATGGCATAAATGAATGGAAAAATCTTCTTTAAGCTGTCAATAAAATCTGGAAGTGAAGTTCTTTGGAAAACATTTAAACACCAATGATTCATTTCCAAAAGGCAAATTGGCTTATTTTTTCTTAGTATTTCCTTACAGCCAGCTAAAGCGGTTAGTTCATAACCCTCAACATCAATCTTGATAAAATCAATTTTTTGTATTTTTTTATTTTCACAAAATTGATCTAAGTTAACCATGTGAATATCTGTACTAATTCCATGAAATCCGGGAACACTTTCAGATACAAAAGCACCGGCAAGATTGCCATGATGATTAATTGTTGAGTCTTGTTTTTTGTCTGATATCCCTAAGTTGTAATATTCTACATTATTCAATTTTGAATTTGATATGTTTTCTTTTAAATAGTTAAATGTTTCAGGGTTAGGCTCAAAACCTATAACGCGAGAACAAAGTTGTCCAAGTGCAATCAAGGTACACCCAACATTGGCTCCGATATCAATCGTTGTATACCCAGGTTCTACCAATGCCTTGAATATTTTAGATGTATGAGGCTCAAATTCAACTACACTTGAATTGTGTTTATCACCATCGATACTATAACCACTCAAATAGTGTTTATCGCAAATAATATCATAACCTTTATTTAAAATCTTTATTTTCATTTTTGTAAAAATTCCTTTATAAATTTTCTAAGGTTAAAAATCAGCTCACTTTTAATTTCCTAGTAAGGTAATTTAAACAACTTATGTTCTGCATGCCTATATAGAACATCCCTTATCATATGATTATTCTAATGTCTATTTATTTTGATCAAAAAGCTTTTTAGATACACACGCCCTAAAAAACTTTGCAAAGGATTTGGAATTACAACAAATAGGTTATACGAAAATTTTATCTTGTTTACTCTTCCTCTCGCCAAAAACATTCAGAAGAGGAATTGTGCCTAATGACTAACATTTTTTTCAAAAAAAATTTTTTGAAAGGTTCTTATAAAAATATAAATATCAAAAATAAAGGATTTTTTTTCAACATATTCTTTATCCAAAACAACCTTTTCCGAGATCGGAAGAGAATCGCGCCCATTAATTTGGGCCCAGCCTGTAAGGCCAGGTACAAGCGTATGTACGCCTAGTTGTGTTCTTAGGGCTATAAGATCGTCTTGGTTAAAAAGAGCTGGTCTAGGTCCGACAAAACTCATGTCTCCTTTTAGGATAGACCACAATTGGGGTATCTCATCGAGAGATGTTTTCCTTAAAAATGACCCAATTGGCGTCAAATATTGGGAGGCATCTATCATCAAATGGGTGGGAATTGCAGGTGTCCCGAAGCGCATTGTACGAAATTTTGGCATTTTAAAAATGATATTGTTTTTTCCTATCCGATCAGACCAATAAAGAACAGGACCTCGTGATGTAATTTTAATGACAAGTATTACCATTAAAATTATCGGAATCAAAAAAAAAGCGGATAAAAGAGACAGCATAATATCAAATATTCTTTTCATAAAATTAACTCTATCATACCTTTATTTTTATTCTCAATAAATTTTTGTATCCCCTCTATAAGTGAGGGATGAAGGGAACCGACGGGAGGTTTTATGGTTTTCCATGCTGCCCTTACTTATAAAGGATGCCCAATTAATGATTGAAATGAGCGGGCTGTTTCCCGTAATCCCTCTTCCACAGAGACAAGAGGTTTCCACCCTAAGGTTTTTTGAATAGAGCTGATATCCAATTGTAAAGAACCTGTAATTTTTTTAAGATATTCGCTTTTTCCAATCAATTTGAAAGGGGTTTTCAAAAAAAACTCAGGTAGATAAAAAAGGTTTGCTTTTTTTCCCATCCCCTCTGCAAGTCCTTGGATAAACTCTCCAATAGATAATGGATGATTATCGCTAACAAAAAAAGTATGTCCTTTTGCCTTAGGGTGAGATGCACACAATACTAAAGCATCTGCTAAATTCTGAACAAATACCATGCTGCGTTTATTTTTGGTTCCTGCAAAAGGAAAAGGGATACCTTTTTGAATTGATTTAAGAAGTGTCAACACATTTCCCGACACCCTTGGTCCATACACCAGAGGGGGGCGCACAATGACGATTTCCAAAGTTCCTGTTTCATGCAAATTTTGCAAAAATTTTTCAGCGGATAGTTTAGAATGACCATAGGGTGTCTTTGGATTAAGAGGAGTTGAAAGAGCAACAACGTCTTGAGAAGAAGAAACACCATACACAGCAAGAGAACTTATATATACAAAGCGCTTTACATTAAATTTTACACATTCTAAAGCCAATTTTTTTGTAATTTCTGTATTAATCTCATAGTAATCTTTATCAGGACGACTTTTTACATGAGCTAAACCTGCCGCATGAATAACGGCATCCATCCCTTTTAGGATCGGCTCCCAATCGGAATGCTTGAGAAAATCTTCTACAATGAATTGCTTCTTTATGGTCAGATTTTCTTGTTTTTTTCGAAGAAGTCCATAAGCATTAAACCCATGGCGAGGAATATGTGCACACAAGGCTTGTCCGACAAAACCATTAGCACCTGTTACAAGGATGTTCATTATCCACCATTTTTAATTTAAATTAATTTTTGACAAAAATTCTATAACTCACAATAGAAATTCTATCTCTACATGTCAATTAAATAGCTGTATAAAAAATAAAGTAGGTTTTGATACGACAATTTTTTCAAATATCAAAAGTCCCAATTCTAAACGCTTCTTGCTAAACTTTATAAGGCAAATGTCTTATAATATCCTCTCAATTCAGGTTGAAGGGGAATTTGAATTTATGGCTAAATTCAAGAAAACCTATGTGAAATTTGAGATTTCAGGCCTCTTAAGTCTCAATTCATATGAATTCCCACATAGAGTATTTTTGTCTGGACACTAGATCAATTCTTAATTAAAAATCAATTTAATCTATTAAATATTGATTGCATAAGGTTGCCTTAAATTGAAATCAGCCAAATTGTTGATAATGATGGAATTCACCTTAGCGAACGTATCAAGCAACATCTTAGGGATGAGCTTGAGAAAGAGAAAATTTTTCACAACATTTAATGAAAAAAATTAACCAAGGTATGATGTAAGGATGAGTTTTAAAATTCAAGAAAATGTAGCTGTTCTTTTGTGTTTTTTTAAAGGGAAAGAATTTATAGAAGAACAAGTCGATTCTATTATAAAACAAAGTCATAAAAATGTTTCTTTATGGATAAGTATTGATGGAGTAGATGACGGATCCAAAGCTCTTATCGAGAAAAAAGCTAAGGGATGGAAAAATGGAAAAGTGCACTTTTTGTCCGGCCCTGGAAAAGGGTTTGCAGAAAATTTTTTATCCCTTTTATGTAATGAAGATATTAAAGCGGACTATTACTCTTTTTCTGATCAAGATGATATTTGGGAGAGAGATAAATTATCTCGAGCTTTAGACTACTTAAAATCCGTTCCCCCAGGCGTACCAGCAATTTATGGTTCACGCGCAACTTTGATTAACAAGTTTGGCAAAAAACTAGGAGAATCTAAATTCTTTAAGAAAAAACCAAGCTTCGAAAATGCATTAGTTCAAAATATCTCTGCTGGGAATACAATGGTTTTAAACCAAGTATCTCGAAACTTGATAAAAGAACACTTTAAAAATAATAAAATATTTTTTCATGATTGGCTTTCTTACTTGGTTGTTTCTGCAGTGGGGGGAAAGATTTTTTATGATTCCTATACAAGTTTGCAGTACCGTCAACATGGAGGAAATTTAATGGGCGAAAATATAAATTTTTTCTCTCGTTTGCGTCGACTAAAATTATTGATAAATGGTACTTTTCAAGAGTGGAATGATATAAATATAGAATGTCTTGAAAAGATTAGCGATATTATGACAGAAAAAAATAAAAAATGTTTTGAACTTTTTAAAAATTCAAGAAACAAGAGCACAATACAAAGGCTTGTTGGGTTTTGGAAAGCGGGCGTTTATCGACAAACGTTCTTTGAAAATGTTTCTTTGTTTATTGCTTGCATGTTAAAGAGGATATAAAAAAGATGACAATACTTGTTTCTGGAGGTTGTGGTTTTATTGGTTCTAACTTCATCATTGACTGGCTTTCAAGGGAAAAGGAGAAGATTATCAATCTTGATAATCTTACATATGCTGGCAATATAAACAATCTTTCGTCAGTTAAAGACAATGATGATTATGTTTTTATTCATGGAGACATTGGTGACAAGTCTATTGTTTCTAAAATATTAGAAACATATACTCCTAGAGCAGTGATTAATTTCGCCGCCGAATCACATGTAGATCGTTCAATTTATGGCCCAGAACCATTTATCAAAACAAATATTGTTGGTACTTTTCACTTTCTGGAAGCCATACGATCTTATTGGGAAAATTTAGCAGAAATAAACAAAAATAACTTTAGATTTCTTCACATTTCTACAGATGAGGTCTACGGCTCTCTTAGTTCAGAAGCCCTTCCTTTTAAAGAAACAAACCCTTATGAACCAAATAGCATATACAGTGCGAGTAAAGCAGCTTCCGACCATCTGGTAAGAGCCTACCATCATACTTATGGATTACCGACACTTACAAGCAACTGCTCAAACAATTATGGTCCCTATCAATTTCCTGAAAAACTAATTCCTCTTGTTATTTACAATGCGTTATCGGGTAAGCAGCTTCCTATTTATGGAGATGGGAAAAATATTAGAGACTGGCTTTTTGTGTCAGACCATTGTTCAGCAATTAGACTTATTTTAAATGCTGGAAAGGTTGGAGAAACTTACAACATTGGTGGCTTGAATGAAAAAACAAATCTAGAAGTTGTCCAGACTCTGTGTAGCATTTTAGATGAGTTACAACCAAAGGATGATGGTTTTTCTTATGCAACTCAAATTTCATTCATCACGGATCGAGCAGGGCATGATAGGCGTTATGCCATTGATGCAACGAAAATTCAAGAGGAACTTGGGTGGCAACCTATTCAGTCTTTTGAAACAGGAATCTATCAAACAGTTAAGTGGTACATTAAAAACTCTGACTGGGTTCAAAATATAACGAGTGGCGCTTATCAAGATTGGATAAAGAAAAGATACGCGGTATGAAAATACTTCTTTTTGGTGTAAATGGCCAAGTTGGTTGGGAATTAAAACGATTACTAGAGTCTTCAGAAGACATAATTTCTTTAGATCGAAATCAGGCAAATTTTGAGAACCCTGGTGAATTGAAAAATATTTTGATGAAAGTTAGGCCTAGAGTTATTATCAATGCTGCTGCTTATACAAATGTTGACAAAGCTGAGAGTGAGATTGAAAAAGCATATCTTATTAATGCAAAGGCGGTGGGTGTATTAGCAGAAAGTGCAAAGCACTTGGGATCAACCCTCATTCATTACTCAACAGATTATGTATTTGATGGTTCTAAGGATGTATCTTACGTTGAATCAGACAAAACATGTCCCATCAATACTTATGGAAAAAGTAAATTAGAGGGAGAAAAAGCTATTTTTTTGAGTGGTTGTGAGTATGTTATTTTTCGAACGAGTTGGGTCTATGGGCGACATGGAAATAATTTTATAAAGACCATCTTACGATTAGCTCAAGAAAAAGATTCGTTACAAATTGTTGATGATCAAGTAGGCGCCCCTACAAGTGCTGAGTTAATAGCAGATATAACCACCTTAATTATTCAAAAAATAAAAAATAAATCATCCATAAATAATGAGCTAAAAGGCTTGTACAATTTGGTCCCTTCTGGGGAAACAACTTGGTATGATTTTGCAAGGTTTATCATAGAGCAATCCATGGAGGCTGGATTAAAGTTCAGAGTTAGCCTAGATTCGCTGTTGCCCATATCTTCTGAAAATTACCCTCTTCCAGCTAAGCGTCCAAAAAATTCACGTCTAAGCACAGAAAAACTAACATCAATTTTAGGGATAGAGATGCCAAGTTGGCAACAAAATGCTTCTAAAGTAATAGCAGAATTAATAAAAGGATAATAAAAATGGTAAAGCGCAAAGGAATTATTCTCGCAGGCGGTTCTGGAACAAGGTTGTATCCAGCAACACTTGCGATTTCGAAACAACTGTTGCCTGTTTTTGATAAACCCATGATCTATTATCCTTTGACTCTCTTAATGTTGTCAGGGATTCGAGAAATCTTAATCATTTCAACCCCACGAGACCTTCCCTTTTATGAAGAGTTGTTAAGAGATGGCTCTCAGTGGGGAATTCATCTTGAATATGCCATTCAAGAATCTCCTGATGGATTAGCCCAAGCATTTATTATTGCAGAATCCTTCCTAGAGGATTCTCCCTCTGCACTAATTTTAGGGGATAACATTTTTTATGGTAATGATTTGCCAAGGTTACTCGCCTCCTCCAATTCTCGTGAAAAGGGAGCAACGGTTTTTGCCTATCATGTAAACGATCCGGAACGATATGGGATCGCAGAATTTAACACAGAAGGACAAGTGGTCAGTCTTGAGGAAAAACCACAATATCCAAAATCAAACTATGCCGTCACTGGGCTTTATTTTTATGATTCAAATGTTACAAAATATGCAAAAAAGTTAAAACCATCTGCACGCGGTGAACTTGAAATTACGGATCTTAACAAAATATATTTGGATCAAGGTGAATTATACGTTGAAAAAATGGGACGAGGATTTTCTTGGTTAGATACAGGAACCCACGAGAGCTTGATAGAAGCTAGTCAATTCATCCGTATTCTTGAGCTTCGACAAGGGGTTAAAATTGCATGCCCAGAAGAAATAGCTTTCCAACAGCAGTGGATTGATTCTGAACAACTCAAAAGGCTTGCAGAATTTCTTAATAAAAACGAGTATGGAAAATATTTAGAAAAAGTTTTGAAAGAAGGTGTATGATGAAAGCAAAACGACTTTCCATACCTGACATTATTCTTTTTGAACCCACTGTGTTTTCTGATGATAGAGGTTTTTTCTTTGAGAGTTTTACCCATAAGAATTTTGAAGAAGTTATTTCTCGCTCTGTAACATTTGTTCAAGATAATCAATCTAAATCCATTCAAAATGTTCTTCGAGGGCTTCATTATCAAATACCTCCTAAAGCTCAAGGAAAATTGGTTAGGGTAATCGTTGGAGAAGTGTTTGATGTGGCCGTGGATATTCGCGAAGGGTCACCAACCTTTGGACAGTGGATTGGTGAGACTCTTTCTGCAGAAAACAAGAAACAACTATGGATTCCTGAAGGATTCGCTCACGGCTTTATGACCCTTTCTAAAAATTCGGAATTTTTATATAAAACGACAGATTACTATTCCCCTGAACATGAAAGGTGTATACGGTGGGACGATCCAAAGATTGGAATTCGTTGGCCAAAGGATGTTAACCCCATTTTATCTTCAAAAGATCAAGAAGGAATGTATTTTTTGGATATAGAAAGAAATTTTTAACAAACGATCATGAAATATATTTGGAGACAATAAAATGTCAATAAAAAGACTTGTTATCGTAGGAGATGGTGAATTTGCAGAAATTGCTTATGAGTACTTTACCCATGACTCAAATTATGAAGTTGTTGGGTTTGCTGTAGAAAAAGAATACATTACAAAAGATACTCTTTATAATTTACCAATTATGGAATTTGAAAATATAGAGCAAAAATTTCCTCCCCATCAATACAAGATTTTCGTTGCGATCACGTTTTCACAATTAAATAACGTTAGAACGCGGCTTTATGAAACCGCAAAGAAAATGGGTTACCAATTCGCCACCTACATTAGTTCAAAAGCATTTGTGTGGAACAACGCCTCCATTGGGGAAAATTGTTTTATTTTTGAAAATAATGTCATACAGCATTTTGTTTCAATTGGAAACAATGTCATTTTATGGAGTGGAAACCATGTTGGACATCGATCATCAATAGCAGACAATTGTTTTATTTCTTCTCATGTGGTGATTTCGGGTTACTGCAGTTTGGGGAAAAATTGCTTTGTAGGAGTTAATTCTACATTTGTTGATAATATTTCAATTGGAGATTACTGTTTTATAGGCGCTGGATGTTTTTTAAGTAAAAATATTGAAAGCGGAACTATGTATAAAGCACCTCCTTCCGCCAGGGCTGAAATTTCTAAATTGAGTAGTTTTAAATTTTTCAAAATTGATGAAAAAACACGCGAGGTAATATAAAGATGACACAGTCAACGCATAGAATGCGATGGGACAAAAAAGGGTTATGTTTTTCAAAAGAGAATTTACCACAGTGGGCGCAACAATCAGCATTACAACCAACTCCTCTCTTGCTCAATAAAGATGTCATTCGAGTGTTTGTTGGAATGCGGGACAATGAGGGGATTAGTAGAATAGGGTATGTTGACCTAAGTGCTCAGGATCCATCATGTATTCTTGATACTTCACAAAGTCCTCTCTTGGATATCGGCGTTCCTGGTGCTTTCGATGATAATGGAGTCGTTCCTTCTGCAGTGATTCACCATGATCATACAATTTATTTATATTATGCAGGGTATCACCTTTCAAATAAAGTTAGATTTTGTGTATTTTCAGGATTAGCTATTAGTAAAAATAATGGACAAAGTTTTGAAAGAGTCCAGAGATCTCCAGTTTTTGAGCGTACTGAAAGTGAGTTATTATTTAGGGTTCCTCACTCAGTCATAATAGAATCCGGAAAATGGCGGTTTTGGTACGGTGGTGGGGATAAGTTTATCACCCACCAAGAAAAAACTCTTCCTGTATATGACGTAAAATATTTAGAGTCATCAAGTCCTACAATTATTCCTAGTATAGGAGAGACAATTCTTACATTTGCTAATTCGGATGAATATAGAGTAGCACGACCCTACGTTGTTTTTGATCAAGGTATATATAAGATGTTTTGTTGTGTGAGTACGCTTTCAAAAGGATATCGTTTAGGTTATGCGGAATCGGAAGATGGGATTAAGTGGAAAAGGTGTGATGAAAAGTTGGGAATGGATGTTTCAAATGATGACAGCTGGGATAGTCAAATGATGGGATATCCGAGTTTTATAAGAACACCGTACGGTTCCTACTTATTTTACAATGGAAATAATTATGGCGAACAAGGCTTTGGATATGCAGTTTTTGTAGAGAAATGAAAATCATTCAATTTATAGCTTTAGAAACAAGTATGTTGAAAGAAAAGGAACAATTTCTTGCTGGCGTTGTCCTAAATGTTTTCATGAGAAAAAGGGTTCTGACTTCCGCAAAGATAAAAAAGTACCACAATAAAAACTATACGCAGAATGGATCACCTTTTCCCACCCCGATTTTTAATAACTTCAAGATAACTCACATTGATGATGGAGTTTTAATGGGATTAATATTTTCTAAATTAAAACACTTTTTTATCACAACTAATAAATTTTTTCGAGTATAAGCATGTATAAAATTCAACCTTATAAAACACAAGAAATTGAGTGGGACTCCTTTAACGCTAAAAGCAAAAATGGAACTTTTTTATTCAACAGAAAATATATGGAATACCACAGAGATCGCTTTGAGGATTTTTCTCTTTTAATTTATAATAATAAAAATGATTTAGTAGCCCTTTTCCCTGCAAATAAAAGAGAAGATGTTGTTTATTCCCACGAAGGATTGACCTATGGTGGCATAATCTCAGACGTTAGAATGACCACTTGTGAAAATATTAATCTATTTTCTGAATTAAAAAAATTTTTAAAAGATCAAAAAATAAGCTCAGTTATTTATAAAACGATACCACAAATATATTCAGATATATTAAGTCAAGAGGACCAGTATACTTTGTATGCAAACGGCGCTCAGCTTATACGACGTGATCTAATTTCAGTAATTGACTTTTCCGCAGTCGTCCCCATTCAAGAAAGGCGTTTGAGATCTCAAAAGAAAGCTGCAAAAAAAGATCTTATCGTTGAGGAGTCTACGGATTATTCCACTTTTTGGGAATTATTAAATCATGTGCTTTTAAACAGACATAATGTAAAACCAACGCATTCTATAGAAGAAATAAAATATCTATCTTCATTGTTTCCTAAAAATATTCTATTGTTTTTATGTCGTGATAATCAAGAGATTTTAGCAGGAGTTGTTTTATATATTAACAAAAAAACAGTTCATGCTCAATATATCTCTACGAGCGAAAGAGGAGCAAAGACAGGGGCTTTAGATTTCTTATTTTTCTTTTTAATAGAAAAATTTAAAAAGGACCATAAGTACTTTAGTTTTGGCATTTCAAATGAAAATAATGGATTGTACCTAAATGAGGGGCTTATTACTCAAAAAGAAGGATTTGGAGCTCGGTCCATTATCCATGATACATATTTAGTTAACCTAACATAGGATTATATAAGTGCCCTTATCAAAAGTACAACTCCTTGACTTTCCAAAAATATCCGATGATCGAGGAAATATAAGTTTCGTCGAAGGAAAAAAGCATATTCCTTTTGATATAAAGCGTGTGTACTACCTCTATGATGTTCCTACAGAATCACAACGGGGTGCTCATGGACACAAGACATTAGAACAAGTTATTATTGCCATTTCAGGTAGCTTTGAATTTACATTAGATGACGGATATAATAGACAAACATTTTTCTTAAAAAAACCATGGCAAGGTTTATATGTTCCTCCCATGATGTGGAGAGAATTGAATAGCTTCTCGTCTGGAAGTGTATGTTTTGTTTTAGCCTCTGATGTTTACAAAGAGGATGATTACTACAGAGACTATAAGGAGTTTTTAGATGACGTTAAGCGTTAGCCCCACACAGGATGCTACAGTTCCCTTTCTTGATTTACATGAAGCTTATCATGAGTTAAAAAGTGAGCTCACAGAAGCCTTTCAGAAGGTGATGAATTCAGGATGGTATATTCTTGGAGAAGAGGTTTCAAAATTCGAAGAAGAATTTGCTTCCTTCTGTGGTGTTAATCACTGTATTGGCGTAGGTAATGGCCTTGATGCACTTCATCTTATCCTGAAAGCGTATGATATTGGAGAAGGGGATGAGGTTATTGTGCCCTCTAATACCTTTATTGCAACGTGGCTCGCTGTTTCCTATGCGGGGGCAAAAATTATTCCTGTAGAGCCAAATGAAAAAACATATAATATAGACCCTCAAAAAATAGAAAATGCCATTACACCTAAAACAAAAGCCATTATCCCAGTCCATTTATATGGACAACCCGCAGAAATGGATGAGATTAACGCTATCGCTAAAAAATACGGGTTATGGGTTATTGAGGATGCCGCGCAGGCACACGGGGCTTTGTATAAAGGCCAAAGAACAGGGTCCTTAGGGAACGCAGCTGGTTTTAGTTTTTATCCTGGAAAGAACCTTGGAGCCTTCGGTGATGGCGGTGCTATTACAACGAATAATGATGTTCTTGCTGAAAAAATTCGTATGTTGCGGAATTATGGGTCTAAAGTAAAATATAGCCATCAAATGAAGGGTTTTAATTCACGATTGGATGAACTCCAAGCCGCATTTTTAAGAGTTAAACTTCGGTATTTGGATGAATGGAATGAGAGACGAACGGCTATTGCTAATCACTATTTAGACGGCCTCTCAAGTTCAGATATTCTGTTGCCCCATGTAGTGAAAAATATAATACCAGCCTGGCACTTATTTGTTGTCAGGACAAAAAATCGTGAGGTCTTACAATCTTACTTAAAATCAGAGAACATTGATTCTCTCATTCATTACCCAATTCCACCGCATTTACAGCAAGCCTACGCTGAAATGAAATGTCCAAGTGGCAGCTTTCCTATATCAGAAAGAATTCATAATGAAGTATTAAGTTTGCCAATTGGGCCACATATGAACATGATAGAATTACAAAAGATAATTTGTACAATGAATGGTTTTTCTTTAAGTGTTTGAATTTATTAAAGTTGGGTTTTGGACTTCTCTATCAACTTTTGCAAAAATAATATCCTATTTATTTATTGTTAAAATAATCGCCCTTTACACAGGTCCAGAAGGTCTTGGAAAAATGGGTCAGTTTATGAGTTTAATGACAATTGTTGGTGTTTGTGCCGGAGGGGGTATTTCAAATGGCATCATTCGATATGTTGCTGAGTATCAAAAGACAAACCCTGATAAAATAAAAACCATCCTGAATTCTGGTTTTTTTATTACTCTATCTAGCTCTTTTGTTTTTTTTATAATTTGTTTTTCTTTTTCCAAAGATATATCAATTTTACTATTCGACAATACAGAATATACATCTGTCATTGTGATTTTATCTATAGCACAATTATGCATAGCTATTAATAATTTCTTATTTTCTATTATTAATGGATATAAAGATGTGAAAGCTTTAGTCTTTTCTAACTGTGTTGCCGCAATCATTAGTGTCATTATTTCTTATCTTTTGATCAAAAGTTTTGATCTTTATGGTGTATTGCTTTCGCTAATATTTTCACAAGGATGCCTCGTCTTTATCACTTTGTTTTTTATAAGGAATAAAGATTGGTTAAAACAAGATTTTTTCAAACCAATCTTCGATATAGGAAGTGTTAAAAACCTGATGAGCTATTCTTTAATGGCGATTTCAACGGCCATTCTCACGCCCATTTCTCATATTCTTATAAGAGATCACATCGTAAAAGTATCATCATGGGCAGATGCTGGATACTGGCAAGCCATCACTAGGATTTCAGATGTTTATTTGTTATTTATAACAATGGCAATGACAGTGTATTATTTGCCTAAATTATCTGAAATCAGTGATAAGGATAAGATAAAAAAGGAAATTATATCCACCTATAAAATACTGTTTCCTGCCGTATGTTTGTTGTCTCTCTCTATTTTTTTTCTAAAGGATATTATAATTTATATTCTATATGGAGAAAATTTTTATGCGATTCGGGATTTATTTTTCGTTCAGCTTTTAGGAGATGTTGTAAAAATAAGCTCATGGGTCATTTCATTTTTAATGCTAGCAAAAAAGAAAACAAAACTTTTCTTATCCACTGAGTTGTTTTTTTCTTCTACTTACGTCCTCCTGACCATCTTTCTTGTAAACAAGTTTTCTCTGATCGGAGCGATGTATTCATTTTTAATAAACTCTTCTTTTTACCTTGTTTTTATGTTAATCATTTTTTATAAAGGAATACTGAGTTGTGAAATTAAAAATCAAACTGTTGCTACCATCTACTAAGCTAGGTCATACCAGTGTTGAAACCCCGATTAAGTGAATGGTTTCCTTATTTTCTTTAAAAAATAAAAATGCTTTAATATTAGCATCTTGAAATCCTTTCTTTGCAAGAGAACGACTTCAGAACTTGTGTTATTTTTCTTTTTTTCAAGCCTCTATCAAATCTGACGGGCAGCGAATAGATAGGCTGCGCTATTGACGGAAACGAACCTATCAGTTAGTTAAGAGTCCTAATAATGTTAAATTTGAGCATATTAAGTTATGAAGTTATTACTCGTATCAACTAAGCCAGGCATTGCTGGCGTTGAAACTTTGATCCAGCGTATGATATCTTACCTTATGCTTCGCGAAGACATCGAGATAAATCTCTTGTTTATGATAAAAGGACAAAATGATGTTCTTGCTAATTCGTTTGAATCAAAATGCACAGTTTATTATGGGATAGATTTATTAAATCCAAGAAGTGAATTTAAAAAAAAAGAATTTGACTATATATACTCATTTAGTTTATTCCCTCTCGTGTTTTCTCTTCTTATAAGTGGTCTCTTTTTTAAAAGAGCAAAAGTATCCTGTGGTGTATACCACCCACTTGAGTATTGTTGGAAACATGGGCCTAATTCTTGTATTCGTAAAATCGCTCATAAGTTATTAAAATCTCTTCCTTTAGAGAATATTTTCTTCATGAGCCAATTAACGCAAGAAAAACATACTTTGTATCTCGAAAGGGATTTTTCAAAGTCCCCCATTATTCCAGTTGCTATTGATGTTCAGCGTTTTCAAAATGTAATTAGAAACCCAAACAGAAGAAAAATAATTTCTATTGGAAACATTGTTAATTTTAGAACATATATGTTTCAAATTGTGGATACTTGTTGCGATTTGAATAAAAATCACCCGGATCTTAAAATAGAATATCATATCTATGGGGATGGTCCATTGAGAAAAAAATTAGTTGATTACATCAATAGTAAATCCGCTTCTGAATTTGTTTTTTTGCATGGACTACTACCTTACGATAATTTAGAAGATGTTTTCAAGGATGCTTTTCTTTTGGTAGGTTGTGGCACAGCTATGTTAGAAGCCTCAGCTGCTGGTGTCCCCTCTTTAATAACTCTGTGTCCTTCTACAAACCCTTATACATATGGTTTTTTCCCTGAAATTAATAATGGTTATAATCTTGGGGGACCTATACCAAACGCCAAAACATATACTTTTTATGAAAAGATTATGGAACTTTATAGATATACACCAGGTGAATACAAACATATAGAAAATTTGAGTCAACAAAAAGCAGCTCTTTTTTCTCCTGAAAGAATTATGGATGACTTTATAAACAAATTAAAGAATTCTAAAATTGTAGATTTAAAATTGTCATACATTGACTATTTTCTAATTGTATTTAGTTATATGTTTTGGAAAGCAATAGGAATGCTTAGATTTGAAACTATCTTATCATCTAGGTATTGTGAAGACAATAAAGCTTTTTAGTAATTCTTGGTAAAATATAGGAGCTCCGTGTAATGTTTTATTTCAGAAATATAGAAAATATTTTCAGATATGAGTTTATATTTGTTTTTTCTATTTTTTTTCTGTATATTATACAGTCTTTTCTTGGAATGTATTATTTTGGTATTAATCCTCAAACGATTACGGCACTTTTCCTTCCAACATATGCTATAATGTCATTTGTAGCCATATTTTATTTATGCAAAAAATTTCTCATTAATATTAAAATTAAAAAAATTGAATTGAATATAAATATTTCTATTATCTATGGAATATTTTTGTCGTATCTTATCATCATTTTTTTGTTGTGCATCACATGTCCAAAAATTCCACTAGTTAGCTCATTATTAGGAGATAACCAATCAGAAATTTATAATTATAGGCTTGCTTATGATTTAACAAGAATTGGGTGGGAAAAGTTTATAGTTTATTTTTATATATTGTATTATTCATTTATTTGTCCATTATCTATAATTATTTTCTTTGAAAAAGAAAGCAAATACAAATGGCTAGTATTATTTATCTTTACAAGCACTCTATTACTCTCTCTTGCAAAAACCATTTGTATAAAAGCATTCTTACCCTTAATTTTTTATTATTTAATTTCAGCTAAAAAAAATCTAAAACGAACAATGTTGTTAACTCTGTTTTTATGTTTTTCTGTTTTTTTATCAACTTTCTTTTATTTCGCTGGACCGAAGAAAATATATGACACAATATCCACAATATCTTCTATCTCGGTTACTGATAAAAGTGATACTATTGAGATCCAGCCTCCACAGGAATTACCAAATTTACCAAATTTTATTTTCTCTTCCCAATCCCCAATCTCATTTATGCTTAATAGATTTTTATGGACTCCTTATGCTACTTTATACGCATATTTAGGTTTCAAATCTGAAATTATGAAGGACAAAGATGTTTCAATTATAGATACTATTCGACCCATAAGCATATTATTTGAAAAAAAATACTTTCCATATGATCAACTTGCTTTTAATTATCAATACTCCTTTTATGATAATAATGATCAATTGAGAACGGAATTTATTGGAATAAATGCCGCTCCCTATTTTGTTGAAATTTATGCTAAATATGGTTTTTTATTCCTTTTTTTTATTTCAATATTTATTCCGATATTTTTCTATCTAGTCATTTATCATAGTTCAGATATTATAAAAGCATTTTTTCCCCTCTGTATTCTTTTAATGATATCTAATCCCTTTATCACTGTATTAACAAATGGCATGGCATTTTTATTTATTTTATTATTCTTTGATATTCATATTTTAAAAAGCAATTTAAGAAAGAACTCATAATGCATACTTTATCCAAACTAGAACAAGATAAAATTAACAACTTTAACCTTATAAGGTTAATTGCAGCCATCTCTGTTGTATTTGCACACAGTTTCGTTTTATCCTTAGGTGTTATACCGGAATTATTTCCTGGTTTTAGTACAGGATGGTTTGGAGATATCGCTGTTACTTCTTTTTTTACTCTTAGTGGATTTCTTATTACAAAAAGTTATTCAACAAATGAGAATGCTTACTCGTTTGTTGAAGCAAGAATTTTAAGGCTCTTACCAGGATATACATTAAGCTTAATTTATTGCATTCTCCTTGGACTATTAGTTACAACAGCAAGCTTTCATTCCTATATTTTTTCTGCGTTTAATTTCTTTTTGAAGACTCTTTCTTATTTATTGATGAGACCATTATCATCTGATCTATTGGGTGTATATATAGACAATCCCTTCCCAAATGCTCCTAACGGATCCTTGTGGTCTCTCCCTGCAGAAATAAGAATGTATATACTTGTCCTCTTTTTAGGGTTTTTTCAAGTTTTTAAAAAGAAATATTTTCTTAATTTATTCTTTTTAACAATGTGTTTTTTTATGTACCTAATTTTTATATATGATTCTTATTTGCTAGATAGAGCTGTTTCTTTTGTCTTTCGCGTTCCTAGTTATGGACTAATAAAATTTCCCCTAGCCTTTATCATAGGAATGTACGCGTATTTATATAAAGAATATGTGCCAATTAATCCTTTGATATTTATAGGATTGATTTTAGCATTTTTTTTGCTTCCTCATTCTCTTTACCTTGAGACTATTGTTGTAAGTTATTCAGTCCTCTTTTTTGGTTTTTACCAAAAATTAATAATTAAAAGAATGATTAATATACCTGATTATTCATATGGAATTTATATTTTTTCCTTTCCAACACAGCAAACTCTTGTATCTATGTTGAAAATATATGATCCGTATATCCTTTTTGTACTCTCTCTTTGTTTCACTTTACCTATAGCTATCTTTTCCTGGCATTGTATTGAGAAGCCATCATTGAAATTAAAAGGAAAAACTAAAAGCTATTTGTTGTTCTTTAAAAAATTCAAGCCTGAATACAATAAATAGGGAACTATAGCGAAATCACATTAAAAAAAACCAAAAATGAAGCTACTCTCTTTATATAAAGAGAAAGATCAAATGACTTGAGGGCCATATAGGAAAACTTTAAATCTTTTACTTAGACTCCCACTCTTTGATTTGCGTCTTGCTTCCTGGAAGGATAGATATGAAAAGCCTTTCCTCTTTGATAGGAGGTTCCGAGTGCACAGCCGCATTGTTAGGCCCTACAATAAAAACCGCTCCCTGATAAGGGTGTGCAATGGAAATGGCTTCTTTAAACTGCCCTAACATATCCGCAAGGGCTTGACGATTATAGTCATTTTGCTCAGTCCCTTTACCCCGTAAAGCATAAAATTCTTCTCTCTTATTATCAGGCAATCGATAAAATAAAGTCGGAGATCCTTTTAGCGTCAGAGCAAACTTATAGAGATCTCCTGAGTAAGGTTCGAAATAATAGCCGTCAGTATGCCAGCGAGGTACATCATATTCCGAGATTGGAGTAAAGGCACGCACCGCTACCCAAGCTGTTTCTTGTTCCGAAGCTTGAAGGATCTCGTTCACAAGTCTCACGATGAGACCAGCAACTTCTTTAGCATTTGTATTATTTACTTTACCCAGGGTTTTGATAAATTCCCTGACTTCAGATTCTAAGACATTTAAGTTCCCATAATTATTATATGAATCCGTTTTACTTATTTTGAGAGCGTTTCCAGCGCTTTTTTCGTTCTCTGAGAGATGAAGATCATAATAGACAAATGAACGGCTTGGACCTAAGGCTTTTATAGCAGTTTGAATCTCTCTAGTCTCTTTTTCATTCTCTATAGTAAGAGAAACATTCACTAAAAAAATATTTACAAAAAAATACATGTATAAAAATTTTTTTAATTTCATTTTAATAATTCCTTATCAACTTTTTTTGATTATATCTTCTCCTAAAGGAAATCAAAGCCTCTCTCAAAAATATAAATAATTCAACAAGGCAATGATATCTGGTAGTTTATGGTTAAGAATGGCAGTTTACCAAATTTCTTGTCGTTCCTTAAGATTTAGTTCCATTTACCATGGTGTTAAGATGGCCAATTAAAAAATATTGACACGAATCTCTTTCTCTTTTATATCTTTTAGCACTCTCATGGTGAGAGTGCTAATTAGACATTAACCTAGTGAAATTCCCAAACTAGAGGGAGAAAAAGATGAAATTTAGACCATTACACGACCGTGTTCTTGTTCAACGCATTGAGCAAGAAGAAAAAACAGCTGGCGGAATTATCATTCCGGACACTGCAAAAGAAAAACCCATTGAAGGTGAAGTTATTGCTATTGGCTCAGGCACACGCCTAGAAGATGGAAAAGTGATTCCTTTAGACGTTAAAGTCGGAGATCGCATTCTTTTTGGCAAGTGGTCTGGAACAGAAGTTAAATTTAGTGGCACTGAGTATCTCGTGATGAAGGAATCCGACATCATGGGCGTCGTTGCTGCGTAAAGGAAAGGAATATAAACGATGGCAAAAGAAGTAAAATTTAGTACGGATGCTCGTGAACGCATGCTTCGCGGTGTTGAAATTCTCGCAGACGCTGTGCGCGTTACGCTCGGCCCTAAGGGACGCAATGTTATTCTTGATAAATCTTTTGGCGCTCCACGCATTACAAAAGACGGCGTGTCTGTTGCAAAAGAAATCGACTTGACCGACAAGTTTGAAAACATGGGCGCTCAAATGGTTCGGGAAGTGGCTTCCAA
>JAIEPE010000015.1 GCA_019749915.1 Alphaproteobacteria bacterium
GAGAAATGAAGCAATATGGAAGATTCAATTCGTTGACTCTTTAGATAAACATAGCCATATCCTACCCCTGCAAGGGTTGCAAGAATCATGTAAATAGGACCTCCCGCGTGATGGTAAAGACCAAAAAGAATTGAAGCCGTACCGAGAGAAACCCATTTTCCCCAAGAGAATGTATTCAAAAATTGACCAAGTTGATTTTGAATGAATCCTCGAAAGAAAATTTCTTCTGACGCACACACCAAAAGGAGATTTGCAGGTATCCACCACCATAAAATGGCGGGTATCTTGAAATCAAAACGGATATAATGAGCCAAGAAAGCACTTCCTAACAAAATCAAACTAACGCCTAAAAAAGGAAGAGGAAGAACTCGAAGCGTCTCTTTCCAATCTCTAAAATTTTTACTAAGAGGATGACCTGCTATAATCAGCATGAGTGCAACCAAGACCTTGTCTGCGTTTAAGTAAAATTGATATGCTTTTGAATCTACACTGAGATGAATATTCTTTGCCAAAATAAAATTTTGAAATCCGGGGACCATATGCTCATAAAAAAGAAACCCTAAGAAAATCACCAATAAGAAAAATCCTTGTTTTATCCAAAAGTTTCCCTCAAATTTATAGTAAGCAAAAATGAGAACTCCTATAAAAATAAGACTTATCACGCCTAACGGTTGAATGTGTGTAAGCCAAATCCCGAGTCCAATTGCACCAAGCGCTATAGCAGCTGTAACCTGCTTTTTCGAAATCCAGCATGACGCCATTGCCCCAGTCAAAAGCAAAAAGTATAAGAAATGGGGAAAATCCATCAATGAAGTTGTTGCGATAAATTTCATATTTCTCCCTCATTTTTTCTTCCAAGAAATCTTACCTCACCGAAACATTCAAATCTATTTTTTTCAAGAGAAAAATGTGAAACTTATACGGAGAGAATTATAGATTCCTATACAAGAATATTAACTTTAAGATTGCAGAGATTACCAAGATACGTCATGATGTGCCGGTCTTAAAAATCCTCGAGAGGCAAGAAAATGGGAACACCTTCGAATTACAAACCAAGCGAAAATGAACCTTATATGAGTAAGGCGCAGCTAGACTATTTTCGGGAAAAACTCCTGAAATGGCGTGAAGATTTGCAAAAAGAATCCGTTGAAACCTTGCATCACATGCAAGAGGAATCTCTGAATGAACCAGATGTGAATGACAGGGCGTCTTCAGAAACTGATCGTTCTTTAGAGCTCCGCACGCGTGATCGTGAGCGTAAATTAATTTTCAAAATTAATGAGGCGTTAGATCGTATTGAAGAAGGAACCTATGGGTTTTGTGAAGAGACGGGTGTTCCTATTGGCATTGCGCGTCTTGAAGCACGTCCTATCGCTACATTATGTTTGGAAGCTCAAGAATTACATGAGCGTATGGAAAAAACCCACCGGGAAGAGTAGGCCTTCCTTTAAAGACCGCTTTTGGAAAGGACTTCTTTTTGTCTTTTTTCAAAAGATTCTTTGGAAAAACCTTGAACAAGCTCTTCAAAAAGCACATGCCAATTGAGTTGAGCCCGCAGATGCATAAAAACCGATCCGAGGCCCACAGCAGCTCGGTCCATAAACACAAATTCACGGGGAGGCTTAACGCCTCCCTTGCGCTTTAAGGCTTCAAAAACAGCGCCTGCCACCTCTCGCCCGCGAAGGCCCGAGTAGGTTTCATCAATAGGGCGCACCCTGTTATCCAGCAAGGGCTCATATAAAAAATGGGCCCACATGTTGAGAACCTCAATCAACTCCTTATCAATGTTCGCAAAACCCCAAGTTGTATAGGCATGAACGGCCAGCTCTTCATCTCCGGTTTGAAGGGATTTATAAAGGTCTAAGACACCTTCAATAAGAGAAGGATTAAAAATACGGACACACCCAAAATCAAGAAGATTTAACTTACCTTCTTGGCTCCAAGAATAATTACCGAGGTGAGGATCCCCATGCAAAACACCATATGTATAGAGAGGATAATACCAGGATTTGAAAAGAGCGGTAGAGATCTCGTTACGAAGCTCTTGAGGAGTATCCCTAAAGTCGAGGAGTTTTTCCCCATCAAGCCAGGACATGGTTAAGAGCCTTGTTGTGGTTAATTTGTCAAAAACGTCAGGGATTTCAACATAAGGCGCGTCTTTTAAAATCTCAGAAAAGAGTTTCATATGCTTGGCTTCAAGGAGATAATCCAGCTCTTCTCGGAGGTGTTCACGAATTTCAGTTTGAAGGTTTTCCGTATCCAAAGCACCACTGTAAATTTCAAAGGACTTTAAGATGAACTTAAGCTGGTTGAGATCTGCCTCCACTGCCGATCCCATCTCAGGGTATTGCAGCTTACAAGCCAAAGGGGTTCCTTTTAAGTCAAGGGCGCGATGCACTTGGCCAAGAGACGCGGCCGCAGCCGCAGTGGGCTCAAATTCAAGAAAATTACTTCTCCAGTCCACTCCCAGCTCAGCTTGCATGCGCCGCTTGACAAAGGGCCACCCCATGGGAGGAGCATTGGATTGAAGTTCAAGGAAAGCTGTTGCATATTCAGGAGGGAGCATATCCGGGACGGTGGCCAAGATTTGAGCGATTTTCATCAAGGGTCCTTTAAGGTGCCCCAGAGTTATCTTTAAGTCCTCCGCATGTTGAGGCGCATCAATGGAAACTCCCAAATAGCGATCACTTAAGAGGCGGGCCATAAGTCCACCAACAGCTGTGCTCACATTGGTATAGCGTTTAAGACGACCTGTAAGAGAATCTTCACTCATGGGATTTATGAAGTTTCAATGGTTGCAATACGCAAGATATTTGTCGTTCCAGAAACACGAAAAGGAACTCCTGCCGTGACAACAATAAGATCCCCCAGTTTCGCAAATTCTTCCTTTTTTGCCATGTGACACGCACTTTCAACAGCTTCTGAAAAGCTTTTAACATCATTGCCTATCACTGCATGAATTCCCCAAACAAGAGAAAGCATGCGTGCTGTAAGTTGTTCTGGAGTAATGGCCAGGATGGGGACTTCAGGCCGCTCTCGAGCGGCTCTAAAGGTTGTTCTACCCTTGCTTGTGAAAGTGACGATGGCAGCAGCTCTAATGGTATGAGCCACTTGGCGAGCAGCCGCTGTGATGGCATCGGAAGTCGTGGCTTCAGGCTCTGGCAGGCTGGCTTCTTGCATTTTTCGATAAAAGGGATCGTGCTCTACATGGGTGATGATGCGGTTCATAATGGCAACTGATTCAAGAGGATAGTCTCCGGAGGCAGATTCCGCTGAAAGCATAACTGCATCAGCCCCGTCATAGACAGCCGTTGCAACGTCTGAGGCTTCAGCCCGAGTAGGAGTGGGAAGCTTAATCATAGAATCGAGCATTTGAGTTGCCACACCAACAGGTTTTCCAGCCTTACGGCAGGCACGCACAATGCGCTTTTGAATGCTGGGAACTTCTTCGGGTAACATTTCTACGCCTAAATCTCCGCGTGCTACCAGAATAGCATCAGAAAGGTATACAATTTCATCCAAATGATCGATAGCGGAAGGTTTTTCAAGCTTAGAAATAATGCCTGCCTTTTCACCAATAATTTCCCTGGCCTCAATAACATCCTTGGGGTGTTGAACAAAGGAAAGAGCCACCCAATCTACGCCTAGCTTTAATCCAAAAACAAGGTCTTCTCTGTCTTTCTCTGTCATGGCAGAGATGGGAAGGGTGACGGAGGGGACGTTCACGCCTTTTCTCTCGGAAAGAGGGCCGCCAATAATGACTGTTGTTTCGATTCTATCAGGGGTATTTTTCAAGACTTGCAGGCGGATCTTTCCATCATCAAGAAGAAGGAAAGCATCCTTTTTGATCGCTTTAAAGATTTCAGGATGGGGCAAAAAAACCCGCTTTTCATTTCCAGGAGTGGGATCTTGATCCAAGATAAAGGTGTGGCCCTCGTGCAGAACAATGGGATTACGAAAGGTTCCAATGCGGAGCTTAGGGCCTTGTAAATCCATCAAAATACCAATGGGTCGATCAAGCTTTTTTTCAAGATCACGAATGATGTTATAGCGCTTGGCATGATCTTCATGGCTGCCATGGGAAAAGTTAAGGCGAAATACATCCACACCTGTAAGAAAAAGTTGTTCAATCATTTCCGCAGAGGAACTGGCTGGACCTAAAGTGGCGATAATTTTTGCGCAACGTTGACGCCTCATGACATGAACTCCTTTTAAACGGAATGATTATCCTTTCTTTTGAGGGAATCGTAAATCCCCAATATATTTTTATATTTTCTAATCTCTTATTCCTAAAAAGGATAATGTCTAGAAAAATAAATCTTTTTTCAACTTCATTTTTGAATTAAGTATTTTAAAGACAAGAAGTCAAATGACTTCTTTCTGGTATGAAGATGGTATCTCAGGGTGTTGACTGTGAAGATGATGTGCAGAGTGCTCTTATAGAATCTTGTGTTAAAAAGGTGATTTTAAGTTTGAAAGAAGAAGATTGAAATGGTGAGTAGAGAAATTCCTCCCCAAGATGAGAGCTAAAATATAGATAAAAAGATTCCTGATCCAGCGGAGGAGGAGTCTAAAGTTGTGACCAATTCCCGAGAAGACGGCATTGATCCTATCGCCAAGCCTACCTTTGAGGTGATTCCGCCCTAAATGTTCATCATTTTTGAGATGTCCGATAAGAGGCTCAATGGCTGACCGTCGTTTCAACTCTTTTTTGATTTGTGCAGAAGACGATCTAGTTGCAGCCGGTTCCGCGATTACCAAAGCTAGTCAAGAATACGAAAATTAGATGAAAGTCGAAAAGGCTCTTTCTAACACGTCTTTCTGACTTTCGTAGCGGGTCAATAATCGTTTCTGTCAATTTCTGTAGTGAGTTTACTTCTTTCATCTTCAGGTAATTTTTCGGTTGCTTTTTTACGAACTTCTTCCGATAGCAGAGGATTTGATGCCATTCTTATGGCAACATTCGTAAGATCCTTATGTGAAAGGTTGGGATCATTCATAATCTTGATGGCAACAGTTGTTCTCTCAGGTTCTGAGATTAAAATACAAGCGTACAGCCGAGACGATATTTCAATTTTGGGATTATCTGCAAGAGTTGTGAGAAGGATAGTTCTTTCGGGTTCTAGTTCTGTAGCTGCCATTCTAACAGTTTTTAAATCTTCTGTACTCTCTTCTGTAACCATTGCAAAAGTTGAAATAGGTGAAAGAACAAGGAGAGATATTGCTGCTGAAACTTTAAAAAAAGAAAACATAATTGGCACCTTTATATGAATTTTACATTATATTTTCTGTTGTTACGTTTAATTATAAAAATTGTAAAGTAAGTTTTTCACGGCACGTCCATTGTAACTCAAGAACTAATTGTGCAAGGCGTGATTTAAAGTGTCACATTTCTTAGTAATCTTATGTCCTTAATAACCCAACGATATCTTTAATTTCATTCATGTGAGTGCAGGCTAGATCCCGTGCTTTTTGGGAGCCCTTTTCTAAAATCGAATCAAGGTGTTTCGGTTCTTTCAGAAATAAGGTCATCTTCTGACGAATGGGCTCAAAAGTAGCAATAAGTAATTCGGTCAGTTTTTGTTTAAAATAAGAGAAATTTTGTCCCTCAAATTCACGGCAAACCACCTCCAAACTTTGATCTGACAAGGCACCATAAATTCCTAAAAGATTAAGAGCTTCCAAGCGATTTTCCATGGTTTTTGGATCTCCCGCAATCGGATCCGGATCAGTTTTGGCTTTGCGAATTTTAAGAGAAATACTATCGGCATCATCCGTAAAATTGATACGGCTAAAATCGGAAGGATCTGATTTACTCATTTTCACCGACCCATCTCTCAAGCTCATCACCCGTGCGGCGGTTTTCAGGATAACAGGCTCGGGCAGCTGAAAATAATCTACTTGATATTGGCGATTAAAGGCCCCTGCGATATCCCTGACAAGCTCAAGGTGTTGTTTTTGATCTTCTCCAACAGGAACGTGGGTTGCTTTATAAGCAAGGATATCTGCAGCTTGAAGGACGGGATAGGCATAAAGGCCAAGATTGGCTTGCTCCCGTTGCTTACCAGCTTTTTCTTTAAATTGAGTCATACGATTAAGCCATCCAAGGGGCGTCAAACATGATAAGATCCATCCAAGTTCACAATGAGCTGAGACGGCACTTTGAGGAAAAATATAGGATTTTTCAGGATCAATTCCTGCGGCGAGATACACAGCAACAATTTCTCTCACATTAGAGCGCAATTTGGATGGTTCGGGCAGCGTGGTTAAAGCATGAAGGTCAACAAGGCAGAAAAAACTCTCATGCTCTTTTTGCATCACAACCCAATTGCGAAGAGCTCCTAAATAGTTTCCTAAATGGAGGTTCCTCGTTGGTTGGAGTCCTGAAAATATGCGTCCCATTATGCCCTCGACAAAAACATGGATTTCAATTCATTCAACTTAAGGGCTCCCACTAAATGAGAGAGACTTAAGAACCCAAACAACCCAATAAGGACAAGTCCCGCAACAGAGAAGCCTCTTAAAAAAGCCCCTTCGAGTGCTAAGGGTTGAATGAGGTATTGAGATACTTGTAATAGCGCCGTTGTTCCTGCACAAGCTAAAAGCATGCGTGTTGAAAATTTCTTCAGATGATTTTCAAAGGTAAAATATTGCCGACGCCACAAAAGGCATCCCAACAATAAAGCATTGACCCAAGCGGCAGCAGCGGTCGCAAAGGCAATGCCAACCTGTTGGAACGTTCCCATCAAGGCAAGACTCAAACCAATATCCACGATAATTCCTGCACAGGCACTATAGACAGGTGTCATGGTATCTTGGCGCGCAAAGAAGCTGGAGCTAAAAACTTTTATAAGCACATAGGCCGGTAACCCTACAGCAAGAGCGCGAAGTGTTAAGGCAGTGGCGAGTGTATCTTGAGCAGAAAAGGCTCCTCGTTCAAACACGATCATGATAAAAGGCTCAGCCAGAATGATCAGGGAAAGAGCCGCAGGGAGGGTCAGAAACATGGAAAATTCAACGGCTTCATTTTGTGTCTTTTGAGCCTTTTGCCACGATTTCGCACGAAGTTGTCGCGAGAGAATAGGTAAAAGAGCTGTACTGACCGCAACCCCAATAACACTTAAAGGAAGTTGGTTTAGCCGATCCGCGTAGTTAAGGTAGGAAATAGCTCCCACAGGAAGCCAGGAAGCAATATAAGCACCAATGAAAAGATTGATCTGCACCACTCCTGAACCAAAAGCAGCAGGCGCCAACACTTTAAAAAATTTTTTGACATTCCCATTAAATCTTGGCCACACAAAACGAAGGCCCATCCCCGCTTTTAACGCAGGAATCCACACCCATAGCCATTGGATGATTCCACACACCATAATTCCCCAACTAAAGGCATACCCAGGTGAAAGAAAATGGTTATAAAAACTTAAAACAACGGCAACAATGGCAACATTTCCTATCATGGGAGAGCTCGCTACAATTGCAAATTTATCCATAGAATTTAAAATTCCACTATAAAGAGCCGTTAAGGAAATAAAGAGAATAAAAGGAAAAGTAATGCGGCTAAACTCAATGGCGTAATAAAGGCGGTCAGGGGTTTCTTTAAAACCAGGAACCACAAGGACCATAAAAGAAGGAAGGAAAAGTTCAACAAACAGCATTAAAAGAAAGAGAACTCCTACCCATACCGTTAAGATTTGCTCTGCAAAGGAACGGGCCTCATCTTTCCCTTTTGTAGCAAGAAGTCCCGCAAATAAAGGAACAAAGGAAGCATTAAAGGCACCTTCCGCAAAAAGTCGACGAAAAAATGAAGGAACCTTAATCGCAATAACAAGTGCATCCGCGGCAGGCCCAGCACCGAGAAAGGATGCTGTTAGCACCTCTCGCAAAAAGCCTACTATGCGGCTTCCGATTGTATAACCACCCACAGTTGCAATAGATTTAACAAGATTCATGATTTCTCTCTTATTCAACAATTAATACTTGGTTTTAAAAAATATTTATAAAAGATGCAAGTCTTTCAAGAATAAGTGTGCTTTGTTAAAAGTTTCTGAAGATCCTTCAACTGGAACGCCCCCACGAGCCAAATTGCCATAAGATAGATCAAGAACCCTCCTCCAATCCATAAACCCATAATCCCTCCTCGCATCAGTAATGTTTTTGGGAAAGGCATCATAAATTGAAAACCGTAGCAACAGAGGCCCATAAGCAAGGAAGCCATCAGAAGACGTGGTACCACTTTTTTAAATCTCTCATCAAAAATCATCCATTGCTTCGTCAACAAAAGTGTCCCTAAAATTGCTGCATTAAACCATGCGGCGCAAGCCGTTGCTAAGGCAAGCCCTACATAGCTGAGAGGACCAATAAGAAGGAAATTCAATATAAAATTGAGACCAACCGCCGCAATGGCTATTTTCATCGGTGTTTTTGTATCTTGGCGCGCAAAGAATTGGGTGCTTAAAATTTTGACCAAAACATAGGCTGGCAACCCTAAAGAAAAGGCGGCAAGGGTCATTCCTGTTGCCTGACTATCTTCCAGAGAAAAAGCACCGCGCTCAAACAAAAAAGTGACTATTGGCTTTCCTAAAATAATTAATCCCACGGCCGCAGGTAATGTGATGGTCAGGGCAAATTCAATGGCCCGATTCTGTCTGTGATGGGCCTCCTCTATCTTCCCGGCCTTAATATGTTTGGAAAGTTCAGGGAGAAGAGCTGTACTAATGGCAATGCCAATCACCCCCAAAGGAAGTTGATTTAGTCGATCTGCATAAAAAAGATAGGATACCGACCCGGTTGGCAGCCAAGAGGCAAAGATCATATCCATAAATAGGTTGACTTGAATAACGCCGGCACTGATGGCTCCCGGGATTCCCAAACGAATAAGGGACTTGGTTTCCGGCGTTAATTTAGGAAGGACAATTTTAACGCCCATTTTTTGAAAATGGCAGGAAACCCACAGCCACCCTAATTGCAATACGCCCGCAATGAAGACGGCCCAGGCCAATCCCTTTCCAGGAGAAATCCATTCCAATAAAGCCATAAGAAGGGCTGCGATCATTGTTAAATTTAAGATGATGGGCGTGCCCGCGGCGGCTGCAAACTTTCCCATAGAATTCAAGATACCGCTTAAAAGAGAGGCAAGAGAGATAAACAAAATATAAGGGAAGGTGATGCGAGAGAGGGTCACCGCTAAATCAAATCGCTCGGGTGTGGATTCAAATCCAGGGGCAAACAAAAAAACAGCCGTCGGCATGAAATGTTCAATGAGGAGAACAAATCCCGTCAACGTAAAAAGAAGGAGAGCAAAAATTTTCTCTCCATAAAGCCGCGCTGCCATAGGGCCTGAGGAGACAAGAATCCCTGAGAACAACGGAACAAAGGCCGCATTAAAGGCCCCTTCTGCAAAAAAACGACGAAAAAAATTAGGAAGCTTAAAGGCCACAAAAAAGGCATCTGTGATACCACTCACACCCAAAATACCTGCAATAAGCGCATCCCGAACAAACCCTGTTAGGCGGCTTGCAAAGGTGAAACCCCCAACGGTAGCTATGGACTTGTAAAAACTCATATCCCCTTCGCCTTTCAAGTTTCGGGTGCGTTAACCTTTGGAACTCGCCTTCTGTCGCGTAGGTGACTATGCTCATCGGGCTCGCCGCTTGGTTGCCTACCCGAATCCTTGAAATTCTTCGGGTAAGCTAAGCCTCTCGTTTGTTGAGCTCAAGATATAAGCCTTCGCAAGGGGCGTCAATCGGATTCTCTTTACTCTATTATGGAGAGATCTTCCTTTAAAAATTTTGGAAATTAACGCAACATCTCATTCTGTACAGTATGTGGTGAAAGAGATAATCCTCTTAAGCCCCGCTTTGAACAGGAGTGGTTTTTGCAGATTTCTTTGGCGTTGTTTTCTTCTTTTTAGGGGGGGATTTTTTGCCTCCTGAAGGGATAGAAGAAGACAAGGGCATTTCAGGACCTGAAGCATGTTTGGCGCGGTCAAGTTTGCCTTCTTTAAGGAGGACATTAATTTCATCGCCGCTTAAGGTTTCAAATTCTAATAATGTTTTTGCCAAAAGCTCAAGGTGATTGCGGTGCTTTGTTAAGATGTTCTCTGCTCGTTTATACCCCTCTTCGACGATGCGCTTGACTTCCTCATCAATAAGTTGTGCTGTGGCCTCTGAAACATTTTTATGTTGGGCCACTGAATGGCCGAGGAAAACTTCTTGGCTATTTTCTCCATACGTAATGGGACCAAGTTTATCACTCATCCCCCATTCGGTTACCATGCGGCGAGCCATTTGGGTGGCCATACTAATGTCGGAAGAGGCGCCGGTTGTGATTTTATTGGGGCCGAAAATCATTTCTTCCGCAATACGGCCGCCCATGGCAACAGCCAAATCAGCTTGCAGTCTTTCAATGGACATGGATACACGATCGCCTTCGGGAAGGCGCATGACCATCCCTAGAGCGCGCCCCCGCGGGATAATAGTGGCTTTATGAATAGGATCAGAGGCGGGTGAGTGAAAAGCCACTACCGCGTGTCCTGATTCATGATAAGCGGTGAGGCGTTTTTCTTCCTCAGTCATGACCATGGAGCGACGCTCACTGCCCATCATTACCTTGTCTTTTGCTTCTTCTAGCTCAGACATAGAGACAGTGCGACGGTTTCGGCGGGCAGCCAGAAGAGCTGATTCATTAACGAGGTTTGCCAAATCAGCTCCTGAAAATCCAGGGGTGCCACGAGCAATGACTTTAAGGTCTACATCATCCGCCAAAGGAACATGACGGGCGTGAACGGCCAGGATTTGTTCGCGACCCAACACATCAGGATTGGGAACAACTACTTGCCGGTCAAAACGACCGGGTCTTAAGAGAGCAGGGTCAAGAACATCAGGACGGTTGGTGGCCGCAATGAGGATCACCCCATCATTGGCTTCAAAACCATCCATTTCGACAAGAAGTTGGTTAAGGGTTTGTTCGCGTTCATCGTTGCCGCCACCAAGACCAGCCCCTCTGTGACGACCCACCGCATCAATCTCATCGATGAAGATGATACAAGGGGCATTCTTTTTCCCTTGTTCAAAGAGGTCTCTTACGCGACTTGCACCCACACCGACGAACATTTCCACAAAGTCAGAGCCAGAAATGGTAAAGAAGGGAACTTCCGCTTCGCCAGCAATGGCGCGCGCCAGAAGGGTTTTACCTGTACCTGGAGGGCCAACAAGGAGGAGGCCACGGGGAATTTTTCCGCCCAAACGTTGAAATTTTTGTGGATCGCGTAAAAATTCCACAACTTCTTCAACTTCTTGTTTAGCCTCTTCAACTCCAGCAACGTCCTTAAAAGTGACGCGCATTCCTTTATCATCCATAAGGCGCGCTTTTGATTTTCCAAAACCCATAGCTTTGTTCCCGCCCGATTGCATTTGACGCATGAAATAAATCCAAACACCAATGAGTAAAATCATGGGGAGCCACCCGAGAAGCATGGAGAAGAAATTAGGGACGTCTTCTTCTGTTGCCGCAAATTTAATGCGGGCATTACTTTCCGTAAGGCGATTGAGTAAGTTAGGATCATTGAGGGGGATAGTCGCTGAAAAGTTTTTGCCATCAAGCATTGATCCCGTAACTGATGTGCCATGAATGAGGACCTCTTGAATGCGCCCTTCTTTGGCATCTTGCATTAACGTGGAATAGTCAATGGTGATATTTTGTTTTTGTGTAGGAGGCGTTTGAAGCAAATTAAAGATTGCAACAAGAAACAATCCTATAATAATCCAAAGAGCTAAGTTTCTATTCATGAGCAATCTTTCATTTAAGTCTATAAACTTTATATAGTGAAGGTTAACGAATCGTGAAAGAGGGGCTTTAAATAAAAAAACTTCCGTTGATTCACTTCATTTTCAATATTGTAGCAAAGATGAGGGATTGAAACAATCTTTCCTTTAACCTCAATAGCAGGCAAAGTGGGCCAGACAGAGGAGGGGAAGGAGGAGATAACCTTGTCTTTATCAAAAGGAGAATTTCCTAAAGGAATCAAAAGTGCTTCCTTTTGAAGGAGTGCGTTCTTCAGATGAGGAGACACCCAAAAGCGATTATCCCAAAGGTGAGGTTTGTTAAGTGAAGAAAGGGGAATTTTCTCTTTCATGGCTGCAGCTTCACGTAAAATCAAGATTTCCTTTGGTTTTGAAACCCAAAAGGCCCTCCCGGCCGTAAAAGACTGTCCTTCTCTTATTTTTTTAAAAACCCCTTCAACTTGGGTAGAGCGAGGAGGATAGGGGACTCTAGAAAACCACTTGATGAGAAGGGATATCATTCTTTTGGCAAGGGCTGGGTGAAGAGCTTCAAATACATCTCGTTGAAGAGTAAAATATCCTTCTTCGAAAATCTTAACCGCATTTTGAAGGGAGGATAATAAAGAAGAATTAATAAAGTCCGCATCTTCCTGTAACTTCATCATAACGGCTAACAGGCGTTCATATGTAAGTCCTTCTTCTTTCAGATGAGCTCGAAAACGTCCCCGAAAATAAGTTGAGCTCTCATTACTCGGATCTTCAATCCATTCTTGGTTCTTTGCTTTTAAGGTCGCTTTTAACCGCTCTTTTGAGAAGTTCAGCAAAGGGCGATATATAAGAATCCCTTCACGCTCAATCACAGGCTTCATACCGGTGAGTCCATCAAGCCCGCTTCCCGACGAAAGGCGAAGCCAAAAGGTTTCTTCTTGATCTTGTTGGTGATGCCCTAAAAGAAGAGTAGGAACCTGATTATTCTTGCACCATGTTAACAAGAGATCATAACGCGCTTCGCGTGCCTTTTCTTGAATTCGTGTAGTAGGCTTTTTCATCTCCCACTTTAAGATGACGTGCTGAATTCCCAGGTTATGAGCAAGTTTCTGGACATAGAGAGCTTCCTTGTAGGAGGAGGTCCGCAGCCCATGATCAACGGTTAAAGCAATGATTTTTTTTTTTGTTTTTATTGCAAAATCATGAATAAGCAGCAATAGAGCAAGGCTATCTGGACCACCAGAGATGGCGATAGCAAGAGGGAAAGAGATATCTTTTAAAGTAGCTTCGAATTCTGCTGATGTAATCTTCATAAGGAAAAAGTCACATATCACCTAAGTCAGCGAGACGACTCGCTTGATCTTCTGAAATAAGTGCCTGGATAAGTTCATCAAGAGCACTGCCATCCATAACTCGGTCTAACTTATAAAGAGTCAGATTGATGCGATGGTCGGTCACACGACCTTGGGGAAAGTTATAGGTACGGATGCGTTCAGATCTATCGCCGGAACCAATTTGGCTCTTGCGACTTGCGGCGCGAGTGGCTGCTTTTTCAGCACGCTGATGTTCATAAAGGCGAGCTCTTAGAATTTTCAGGGCTTTTGCCTTGTTCTTATGTTGGGATTTTTCATCCTGTTGCTGTACAACAACGCCCGTTGGAATGTGAGTAATACGGACGGCGCTGTCAGTGGTATTAACCGATTGCCCCCCGGGACCACTTGACCGGAAAACATCAATACGTAAATCTTTTTCTTCAATATGAATATCGACTTCTTCCGCCTCTGGTAAAACAGCAACGGTGGCAGCAGAGGTATGAATACGTCCCGCAGCTTCGGTTTCGGGAACGCGCTGAACGCGGTGAACTCCTGATTCAAACTTAAGTTTCGCAAAAACGCCCTTACCAGAAATTGTCGCGGTGGCTTCCTTAATGCCTCCTAAACCCGTATCACTTTCATGCATGAGTTCAAACTTCCATCCCTGAAATTCAGCATAACGCTGGTACATACGTAGGAGGTTTGCTCCAAAGAGAGCAGCTTCCTCTCCACCCGTGCCCGCACGGATTTCTATGATAGCATTTCTGTCATCATCCACATCCTTGGGAAGAAGGAGCAATTGAATTCCATGGAGCATTTCAGGCAGTCTTTCATTGACCCTCTGCAAATCTTCCTGAGCCATATCCTTTAATTCTTTATCGAGGGAAGAATCTTGAATGAGATCTTCTAAATTTTTCTTCTCACTGTTAAGGTTTTGCCATTCTGTGATTTTTTCGGCAACAGGGGTGAGATCCGAATACTCCTTCGAGAGCTTTGCAAACTCGGCCGGGTCTTCAACAGTAGAAGAAACCTTCTCACGAACTTCTTCATAATGGTGAAGAAGTTGGCCTAATTTCTCATCAAAATTCAAAGGACACCTTTATCTTTAAGAATATCAACAATTTGTTTTTGAGGCAGAAGAGTTTGCTCCCCTGACTGTAAATCTTTTAAAGTAACAGAGTGAGAAGCAACTTCCTCCTCCCCTAAAATGAGAGCGTACCGAGCATTTATTTTATTTGCCTTTTTGAGGCGTTTTCCAAGGCTACCTCCATAGGTCATTTCTGCAATATACCCTGCATCTTGTAAGAGTTTAGCAAGCACAAGACCATGCATATCAAAAGGTTCACCCATTGGAATAATAGCAAGAGGAGAAGGAAGAGGGCTTAAATCTTCATCCTTCAACATCATGGCCAAACGATCAATTCCGCCAGCCCAGCCGACACCAGCGATGGAAGGACCTCCCATGGTTTCTATAAGTCCATCATAGCGTCCGCCAGCGAGGACGGTGCCTTGAGAACCGAGTTTTGTCGTCGTGAATTCAAAGGCCGTATAGCAATAATAATCTAATCCCCGCACAAGATGAGGATTTAATTTGAAAGAAACTTGTAAGGCTTTAAGCCCTTCCTTTACTCTTTCAAACATTTCTCGAGAATGCTGATTGAGACTTTCTGTAAGGAGAGGGGCTTCTTTTAAGATTTTTTTATCTCCTTCATCTTTTGTATCTAAAATTCGTAAAGGATTTCGCTCCAGTCGCAGCTGGCTGTCGGGAGAAAGATGAGCATGATGATCCTTAAGATAAGTAACCAGTTGATTCCGATAGGCTTGGCGGCTTTCTTTGTCTCCAAGAGTATTAATTTCTAAAGTGATGTGTTGAGCTAAACCTAATTTCTTTAAGATATCATTGGCAATCGAGAGAACTTCAACGTCTCCTATGGGATCAGGAACGCCAAAAAGCTCAATGCCAATTTGATGAAGTTGTCGTAGACGCCCCTTCTGAGGCCTTTCATAACGGAACATAGGGCCCTCATAAAAATATTTTAAGGGCAAAGATTGAGTAAGACCATTTGAAATGATGGCCCGGGCTACGCCTGCCGTACCTTCAGGGCGTAAAACAATTGGGTCGTCACCGCGGTCAGCAATTTCATACATTTCTTTGGTGACAATGTCAGAAACATCTCCCAAAGTGCGCTTGAATACGTCTTTAAACTCCATAATAGGAGTTGCCATTTCTCCATAACCATGCGAAGCAGCTACTTTTCGGGCAGTGTCAATGACTAAGGTGTGCTTTCTAAATTCTAGGGGAAGTAAGTCGTGAGCTCCCCGAATGGGCTGTAAGGTTGTCATTAGCTATACTTTAAGTGATTCATGATGCTTTTAGTTAATGAGTCTCGGCGATTTGTTCAACCCATTTTTCAGGATCAAGTGGAATATTACTCTTTACAGTTCCACTGTTTGTCTTAAAAGAAAGCATTTTATTTCCGTAAATGAGTTGTGTTCCCTTGGCATTCCCTGTTTTGAGAAGAAGATTTACTGGCTCTTTAAACTCATAACTTTCAGTGGGCTCAAAAAGACGGCTCACAATAATGTTCCCTTCTTTGTCCTTGACTTCAACCCATGTCTGTTCTGAAACTTTTAAAATAACTGTCTCAGAGGAAGGAGGGAGAATTGGCTCAGGAGAATTCGTTGGGGTATCCAGGGCTTCAGTGATCGTTTGCTCTGGGATAAAGGGTTCTAGAGGAACTTGTGCCTCTGCCTTAATGAGTTCAGTGGAAGGTTCCTGTAGAACTTCGGCAAGGAGATTTTCTTTCTGGGAGGGAGGAACGTAGAGAGAAGGAGCGCTTGAATTTTCAATCCACCACCATCCTCCAATAATAGTAAAGAGCACACAAAAAGAAAAAGAAAGAATTTTACGGCTGGGCATTCCTTTTCCAGGTGAAGGAGCCGGGAAAGAAAGCTGAGAGGTGTGCGGGGGGGCAGCTTTTTCTTTGAGTTCTTTGCAAAGACTCTCGGAATCAAGACCTAAATAGTTAGCGTAGGATCTTAAAAATCCTAGGGTATAAACATCACAAGTAAGGTTTTCTTCTTTGTTTTCAAGAGCTTTCAAATAATTTTTACTAATGCGCAATTTTTTAGCAACATCATCCATCGATAGCTTTTGAGCTTCTCGTGTTTCTTTCAATAACTGTTTAATTGAAAAGTCTTGTTCTGTGAGTAGATCATTATTTTTCATAGAGTTAACCTGATCTTCCTCCCGCCCTTTTTAAGAAGATATCTCGAATCTTAAAGGTCTTTGTCGTACAAAACAAGAAAAATTAATCATATATGCAATGATGCCCCGTTTACATTTTTGGAAGATTAGGTATGGTGTAGTAGTTATGCGCCCTTAGCTCAGTTGGATAGAGCGTCGGCCTTCTAAGCCGCAGGTCGCAGGTTCGAATCCTGCAGGGCGCACCACTTTTCATGTGTCCGACCCGGACACATAGGTAACAGACTATCTAAATATCCTCAAGAGGTTGAAGTTTTATTAAGGGCGCCGGGCCAACTGAAATCATTCCGTTTTGAAGAGTAATAGGGACTGTAAGTTGTTTGGAGCCAGACCCATCGGTGGTTGTAAATAATTCTAAAATGAAGGAAGCCATTAAGGCTTTCTTTTTCTTTATCCACCCCAGTTTTACCATATCTTCTAAGGCTTCTTGATAACCTATAATTTTACTCGAAAAAGATCCCAGCAAATACATGTTTTTATCGAGGGTTAAAGTTCCTTCAGCTTCTGCACTTATGGGAGGCCATGAAATATTTAAGGATATAATATTCATAATTCCTCCTCCATCACGCCACTGAGAAAGAGAGCGAGGAGAAGAGGTCTTTAAGGTATATCCTGATAATTCTCCTTCAATATTTAGAATCAAGGGATAATCAAGAGGAGCTGCCTTCAAAAGACTTTCTAAATTTACGACTTCCGTTGTAAAGGTAAATTTTGAGTTGAGGGGGTGATTAAGTTGAGTCATGTTTAAAGAAAGGTTTTTAAGAGAGACGGATTGAACTTGCGTTTCTAGAAGAGAAGTTATAGCTCCTACCTTAAAATCAGCTTGTTCTAATTTTCCTTCGGAAGAAAGGGTGAAAACTCCTAATGCCCTTTCAATAGAAAGAGTCCCCAAGGGAATAGGTGCATTTTTTAGCGCGGTTACTTTGTGATTTCCCGAAAAAGAACAAGTCCAAATATAAGGTTTCCAAGGATAAACTGAAATCACTAATTCTTTTCCTTGCCATGCCCAAGTCTCTTGTCTCTCTTTGAGAGAGGGATTTTCTAATCTAATTTCCATTAATAAAGGATTACCTGTTATAGAAATACTAGAGTAAGAGACGGCATACCCCTGTTGTTCAAGCCGGATCTTCGTCAATGAAATTTCTTTCTCAAGCCATTTTACGCTATACTCGAAAAGAATAAAGCCGCCTAAAATACTAAGGGCGAGGAGAATAAGAAAACCACCTAAGAGTTTTTTACGTGTAAGCTTCATAGGACCTCTCCTTTTGAACAAGCTCATTAGTTTTTCCTTCAATTTTCTCTTCAAGTATATGCATAAATTCTTGACGTGAAAGACCTGGTTTAATCGGATCCATAATAGTAACTGTAATTTGACCAGGATGCTTAACAAAAGTTCGCCGCGGCCAAAATAAGCCTGCATTATGAGCGATAGGGATAACGGAGATATTTAAATGAAGATAGAGACGTCCGACTCCTGCTTTATACACCCCCTTTTGACCAGGCTTTGAACGGGTTCCTTCTGGAAATATAAGGAGAGACCTTTTACAAGTCACAGCTTCTTCTGCATTTCTCAATAACCGCATAAGATCTTGACCACCCCTTTTCGTTGAACGTGAGAGAGGAATCATATTTAACTTTTTTAAGTACCACCCAAAAAAAGGAATCCAAAGGAGTTCTTTCTTTAAAGCAACAACGGGATCTGGAAGAAGGTAATAAAAAATAAAGGTTTCCCAAAAAGATTGATGTTTGACAGCAAAAAGAGAAGGTGTTTTTAGAAGGCTTTTATTTCCTTCAAGCTTATATTGAAGATGCAAGACATGCTCACAAAGCCAAATAACTTTCTCAATCCAAAAATGAGCTACTTTTAAAGTATAAATACGAGGAAGGAAAAGAACAGGGGTAAAAATCACCCCACAGAGAAACGTCCAGCTGTAAAATAGAACATTAAAAAGCAATGATCTTATAAATAACATTAGGATTTCTCTTCAGCCTTGAAAAAACTCTGAATATCTTCAATTGCCCGTCTCATTAAAGCAAAAAGAAACTTATTATATTCTTGAAGAACAAGACGTAAGGTAGATGGCTCGAGCCACCATTTAGGTTGTAAAAAGGCTTCTCCTACCACGGGATGGGGGAGAATTTCTACATTTGGAACTAAATGTCGAAGCTCTAAAAGACTCCGCGGCATATGATAATTTGATGTAATCAGAATTAAAGATCTAATGTTATTATGATGAACCCAATGGGCTGTTTCCTCAGCATTTCCTAAAGTATCAAGAGCTTCATATCCCAGAGTTATTCTCTTCTTTGAAGGATTTTGACTCAGTAAAGTAGAAATTTCTGAGTCTGGATTTACCCCTGAAATAAGTAGATACTTCCCCCTTTCTTTTTCAAAAAGAACCAGAGCCTCCTTTAAACGTGTTCCCCCTCCCGTAAATATAACAATCCCATCGCTTGAATGGATGGGCGGTTGAGGCATCGAGGGAATCATTTTTGTAAAAAGAACAAGGCCTATCAGCCATAGACCTGCACCAATCGAGAGAACAATTAAGAACCTTAATCCGTAGAGCAAAGTATACTTTACCATAGCCTCTCCAACTTATGAGCATAGAGCTTTCATAACGGCTCTACGTGCAGATAACATCATAAAAAATGAGGTGATAAAAGGAGCCAAAATAAAAATGGCAAGAACTTCAAAAAAGAATGACGTCGTCACAACAAAAGTATGACCTGCCTTCTCAAAAAGGAAATAGATTCCTAAAAACGTTAAAAAAGCTAAGAAAGCTCCAATGGAACTTGCAAAAAATCCTTGCTTAAAAGTATTGCGTTGAAATTGCTTGGCAATATAAGAAGGTGTTGCTCCAATTAAGCTTAAAACCTCAACAATTTTACGATGAATCAGAAGGCTTGTTCGTGTTGCAAAAAATGTTGTTACAAGAGTCGAACATAAAATAAGGAATGTTAAGAACAGTGCAAGAGAAGTGGTAGTAAAAAGTAAATTTGATACTTGGCTTTGCCAAAGACGATGATCAATAAGCTGTATTAAAGGGGAGATGTTTTTCAATCTCATTTCTAAATTTTCCACATTAAAAGCATCTCTCTTATTTAAAGAAACATCAACGATGGCGGGAAGAGAAAATGCATCTACACTAGTGCCCTCTCCCAAAAGAGAATTAAAAAGCGTTTTCATCTCTGTCTTTGAAACGACTTCAACTTTATTAATACCAGGGGTTTTTTGCAAAAGGTCGGTGACCTGAGTTTGAAGATCATTGCTAGAAGAATCAGAAAAGAAGGGAATTTCGATAGAAAGGTGAGTTGCCAGTTTTTCTTCCCAAAGGAGTGTTGAATGAATCATAAAAAAAGTAAAGGTAGAACAAAGGGTTCCAAGATACACCATTAAGATGATGATTTTCGGAACAAAACGAGCAGCAATATCGTTTCTTAGAGGTAAATCTTGATCTTTATTCATGCGGCCTTCTTTTCTACTGGCAGTTGAAGTACAGTTCCTTCCCTAAGAGCAAGCTGAGGGTATGGAAATTTCTTCAAAATACGTTGGTTGTGGGTTGTGATAAGAACGGCTGTTCCCGTTTTATTTAATTCTTCAAAAAGACAAAGAAGTTTGGTTGCCATTTCATCGTCCACATTTCCCGTTGGTTCATCCGCTAAAAGAAGTTGCGGACGTGTAATTATGGCCCGGGCTATAGCTGCTCTTTGTTTTTGCCCTCCTGAAAGGGAGGGGGGATAGGACTTCAAACAATCCCCAAGCCCAACCCATTCCAAAAGTTCTCCTGCATGCTTATAGCTTCGTTTTATATCAACACCCCGCACCCTTAAGGGGAGAGAAACATTATCGATAATAGTCAAGTGATCCAAAAGATTAAATTCTTGAAAGACAACCCCTATTTTTTGGCGAAGGAAGGGCAGAAGAGTCGGTTTGATCTGAAAAGTATCTTCGCCAAAAAGCCTAACGCTTCCCCACTTTGGCTTAAGACCTAAATACAAGATCTTAAGAAGAGAGGATTTTCCAGAACCGCTTAGTCCTGTAATAAAACGAAAAGACCCCTTTTCAATACAAAAACTGACCCCTTTGAAAATTTCAGGACCCTCATCATATTGATGGCCTACACCTAATAATTCGCCGATCATTTCTGACACAATCATCAATCCTTTTTAAAATAAAAAATAAAATGGCACAAAATGAAAACATCGTCCAGCTTGCACCGTTTTTATAAAGAGCATATAACCAAAGTAGATAATATGTAAGAGGTTTCATTTTATGATCATTACCTGCCCAACGTGTGCAAAGAGGTATATGCTAGATGATAATTTGCTCCCACGAGAAGGGAGGCAAGTTCGCTGCGTTGCGTGTCAACATATTTGGCTTCAAGCCCCTCTAGAAGAGACATTTCCTATTCTTCCTTTACAGGAAGCTGGGGATATTTTTATTGAACCGCGCACTTCATTTGAAAAGAAGAGCTCCTGGAAATTTTTGTTTTTCAGCTTTTCTTTTTTCCTTCTAGGAATATTTCTTTTAAGTTTTGGACGAGAACATGTAATCACTTACTGGCCACAAGCAGAAAAGATTTATAACCTTATTGGATTACGAATAAATCACCCCGGCACAGATCTTTCCATTTTTAATACGTCTTCTCTCCTTCACAGGGAAGAGGCTGACGAAATACTCCAAATTTCAGGTGATATTATCAATAACTCAAACCAAGTGCGCAAAATCCCGCCTTTAAAAGTTAAATTACTTGGTGATTCTTTTCATCCAAGCTGTAAGGAAAAATTGGGAAAAGAATGTGTATTAGATTCTTGGAACCACCGCCTCTCAGAGAGCTCCCTCTTGCCTGGTGAAAAGATCCATTTTGAAACAGAGGCCCATCCCAAAGTTTCGGGGACACAAAGGGTTTCTGTTGAATTTTAGGATTTATTTATATCTTCAAGGTCTTGCATTTGTTTATTTCTTTGATTATGTAAATTACTTATGAATGAAGTTTTTTTAATGAATCCTTTGGGTGTTTGAAATGGCAATTTTAGAAATTTTAACCGCACCAGACCCTCGTCTTACCATGAAATCCCTTCCTGTTGAAAAGGTTGATGCTTCTGTTCGAAAACTTATGGATAATCTTCTAGAGACACTTTATGATAATAACGGGGTTGGAATTGCAGCTGTTCAAATGGGCATTCATCAAAGAGTTATTGCAATTGATTTAGGGGACAAACATGGCATCTCCCCCAAACCCCTATTTATGGCCAATCCAGAATTAACCTGGCTTTCTCCTGCAACTCAAACAACTGCAGAAGCTTGTCTTTCTCTCCCCAATTTTTCTGGGAATGTGACTCGACCATTGGAGATTGGTGTCAGCTATCTGGATGAAAATAACCAGAAAATGACCTTAAAAGTTAATGGACTTATGGCCGATTGTATACAGCACGAAATTGACCATCTGAATGGTATCTTATACATTGAGCATCTTTCCTCCCTAAAGCGAAATTTAATTTTGAGTAAGCTCACCAAAATAAAACGTAAGCAAAGGTAGTTTATGGCCCCCAATTCTCCTCCACGCATTGGTTTTATGGGAACTCCTGATTTTGCTCTCAAAATCCTTCAAGCCCTCTTTGAGGCGTCCTATTCAATTGTGGGCGTCTATACTCAACCTCCGCGGCCTGTCGGGAGGGGATATAAAGTTATTCCAAGCCCCGTCCAAAAATTTGCAGAAGACCATCACCTCCCCGTTTTTTGTCCTAAAACCCTTAAGTCAGAAGAAGCACAAAAAGAATGGCGAGCTTTGAACTTGGATGTCGCCATCGTTGCTGCCTATGGCCTTATTTTGCCAAAAGAAATTCTGGAAGCTCCTAAAAAAGGAGCTCTTAACGTTCATGCCTCTCTCTTACCCCGTTGGCGAGGTGCCGCTCCCATCCAACGGGCTATTCTTGAAGGGGATAAAGAAACGGGCATCACGATTATGAAAATGGACATAGGCCTTGATACAGGAGACATTGTATCGATGAAAAAAATGCCTTTGACCTCAAAGATGACAACCCCTCTTCTCTTTGAAAAACTAGCTATGTTAGGAGTAGAAGCCCTTTTGGAAGCTCTTCCCGCTTATCTCGACGGAAAAATAAAGCCCATACCTCAACCCAAAGAAGGGGTGACTTACGCAAAAAAACTTGAAAAATCAGAAGGGCTCTTAAACTGGAATTTACCTGCATCCACCCTCAATCAGCAAATTCGCGCGTTAAATCCCTGGCCAGGCACATGGTTCGACGTGGGAGCAGATCGGATTAAAGTGTTAGAAGCCGAAATTATTGCCGGTTCCTTCTCCGAGGCTCCTGGAACCATTATCGATGAGAGACTTACTATTATCTGCAAAGAAGGAGCTTTACGTCTTCTCAAGGTCCAGAAAATTGGGAAAACGCCCTTATCTACCGATGAATTTTTAAGAGGATATCAACTCCTCTCAAAACACCTTCCCCATGGCCCGATTTAAACTCACCATTGAATATGAAGGTCCTCCTTTTTCAGGATGGCAGCGCCAGGAAAATCTTCCCACGGTTCAAGGCATTCTTGAAGAAACTTTTTGTGATTTCTTAGGAAGTCCTGTTACGATTTGGGGTAGTGGACGCACCGATGCAGGAGTTCATGCTTACGGGCAAGTGGCTCATGTGGATATTCTCAAACCTTATGAGCCTTTGGCAATTCAAGGTGCTATGAATAAGCGTCTGCGGAATTTTCCTATCAGTATTGTCAAAGTGGAAGAAGTTTCCCCCGATTTCCATGCCCGTTTTTCAGCAAAAAAGCGCTCCTATGAGTATGTTATTTTAAATCGAAGAGCCCCGTCAGCCCTTGAAGAAACCCGTGCTTGGTGGGTAATTAAACCCTTATCTATTGCGGCTATGACCGATGCAGCTTCCTCCCTGATAGGTTACCATAATTTTTCATCCTTTCGAGATAGCCGGTGTCAAGCTAAATCCCCTCTAAAGACATTAGATCATCTTTCCCTCGAAAAGGAAGGGGAGAAAATCCTTGTTAGAGCGAGTGCACGCTCATTTCTTCACCATCAAGTCCGCAATATAGTTGGAACTTTAAAACGTATTGGTGAGGGGACTTGGGCGCCAGAAAAGATGCAAGAAATCCTTGAAGCTAAAGACAGAAGGGTTGCCGGTCCTACAGCTCCCGCACATGGCCTTTATTTAACAAAAATTGACTTTTAGGCTTGACCAAAATCCTCTGATAAAGTTTCGGGTGTCACTCCCAACTTTGCAATGGCTCTCGTCCATCTTTTTTCTACAGGAACGTCAAAGAGAAGATCAGGATCGGCTTCAATTTGAAGCCACTTATTACTATGAAGTTCTGCATCTAGTTGACCTGGAGCCCAACCAACGTAACCCATGGCCAGAAGACAATTTTTTGGCCCTCCACCTTCAGCAATCGACTGTAAAACATCTACAGTTGCTGTTAGGGAAATGTCTTTTCCCAAAGAAATGGTCCCAGGATGAGTAAAATCATTGGAATGAAGGACAAAACCACGACCAGAATCTACTGGACCACCAAAAAATATAGGCAGGTCTCTTTTTATTGCTTTTTGTGAAAGATTCAAGTAATCTAAAAGTCCTTTAAGGGTTAAATTCCCTAAATGTTTATTAATGACGAGGCCCATGGCACCATTTACATCATGACCACAAATGAAAATAACGGCTTTCTCATATCGAAGGTCTTTCATATGTGGCATAGCCAGCAAAAACTGGCCAGTGAGGTACCCTGAAAGTTCTTCTTGTTTTGCTTTAGATTCTTCTGTCATATTATATATATGACACAAATTGAGTTAAAATTTTATTACAAATGAAAGAATTATATGAAAAATCCATTTTTCAAGCTTTTAAGGGGACTCTTTTGTCTTCTTCTCCTTACATCTTTTGTTGCCGCTACAGATAAAGCGCCGGTTGAACTAAAACTTGTTTCTGGAGGTCTTAAAGGCCAAAAGGTTCTTGCGGGCCTTGAGATGAAAATCCCTCCTGAATGGCACGTCTATGGCCCCGCACCTCAAGGAGAAGATGTAGCGGGCTTTGAGCCTACAATCACCTGGGATAAGTCATCAAACCTAAAGGACCTTACTATTTTATGGCCTCCTTCCTTAAAAACTGAAATTCAAGAACAACTTTCTTACGTTTATGAGGGGGATATTCTGATTCCTTTCGAGTTAACTCCTGAAAAAATCGAGGAACCTGTTGCGCTTAATTTAAATATTTCCCTTCTTGCATGCGCTTCTATGTGCGTTCCCATTGATACAACACTCTCTTTGACGCTCTCTCCGACCGATAAGGAAGACGATGTTTTTAAGGCGGTGAAGAAATGGGAAAAGTCTTATGAAGGCCTTTCACTTTTTAGTCTTATTCTAATCGCTCTTCTAGGAGGATTTATTCTGAATTTTATGCCATGCGTTTTGCCTGTGCTCTCCCTCAAAGTGATGTCTCTTGTCAAACAATCTAAAAAGGCAACAGCTAATCATGCCAAACAAAGCTTTGTCATCACAGGTTTAGGAATTTTATTTTCTTTCCTTATGCTTGCTCTTATCACTGTTCTTTTAAAGGCTTCAGGATCGGCGTTTGGTTGGGGAATTCATTTCCAAAATCCTCACTTTTTGCTCTTTGTTTTCCTTGTCTTGGTTGCTTTTTCAGCGAGTCTTTTGGGTATTTTTGAAATCGACCTCCCCTCTGGTTTCGGGACATGGCTTATCACCCATGAAGGAAAGGGACGGGTTAAAGACTTCCTCTCGGGGGTTTTTGCTACTTTGCTTGCTACTCCTTGTTCTGCTCCCTTCGTGGGAACCGCTCTTAGCTTTGCCTTAGCCAGGCAAACAGGTGAGATTTTTCTCGTCTTTTTCTTTTTAGGCTTAGGCTTTGCCTTTCCTTATTTTTTGCTCGCCTCCCTTCCTCAGCGCTTCATTATGTTACCAAAACCAGGGATGTGGATGGTCTGGGTCCAGAGAGCCCTTGGAGGTATTTTGGTTTTGACAGCTCTTTGGATAGGGTGGATTTTAAGCTTCCATCTGTCTTTATTGACGCTCTTGCTGAGTACGCTTTTAGCGCTTCTTGGCATCTCTCTATTTTGGATAAAGCACCACAATAAACCCACCCTCAATGCTTGGCTTTATGCAACCCCTCTTTTCTTAATTGCTTGGTCTTTTTCTTGGATTTTACAAACTCCTGAGAAAGCGCCTGCAGATAGACATTCTCAATCTTCCCCAACTTTGGATATATGGCAGCCCTTTGAACCTGAGGCAATTCCTGCCCTCGTTAATCGTGGAAAGATTGTCTTTGTGGATGCAACGGCGGAATGGTGTGTTACCTGCGCTGTTAATAAGAGCCTTGTTTTAAGTGATCCTAAAATTGCAAGTTTGCTCAGCCAACCAGGGGTCATCGCGATGCGGGCTGATTGGACAAAGCAGGATCCTAAAATCACCGACTTCCTCCAGAAATATGACCGTTATGGCATTCCTTTTAATATTGTCTTTGGACCTAGTAATCCCGAAGGGATTCCTTTGCCAGAAGTTCTCTCCATCTCTGGGGTTGAGGAGGTTTTACAAAAGGCAGGACTTAAACATTAACTTTTCAAAGCTTCTTCAATAGCTTGACGCGCAAGAGCGTCGGCGCGCTCATTTTCGGGGTGTCCTGAATGTCCACGAACCCAGTGCCAAGAAACGTCATGGTTTTGAGTCAAGGCATCCAGCTCTTCCCACAAATCTTGGTTTTTGACGGGAGATTTATTTGAAAGGCGCCAATTGTTTTTCTTCCATTGGAAAAGCCACTTGGTAATGCCATCTCTCAAGTATTGGCTGTCTGTATAAACTTCGATCTTAACAGATCGTGTTAAGGCTTTTATGCCTTCAATAGCAGCCTTAAGTTCCATACGATTATTGGTTGTCATAGCCTCAAAGCCGGACAGTTCCTTTTCTGTATTTTTATAGCGCAGAATAACGCCCCATCCTCCTGGACCTGGATTTCCTGAACAAGCACCATCTGTATAAATTTCAACTTTTTGTATCATCTCATTCCCCTCACTCTAAAAGTGCCATAGATGATTCTTTCTTGTCGAGGGGTTCATCCTTAGTTAAGTTAAAAGAAAATGGAGTAATGTATGAAACCTTATGAAATCGATCTGGAAAAAGATCAAAAATACTTTTGGTGTACTTGTGGCTTCAGTGCAAAGCAGCCTTTTTGTGATGGGGCTCATAAAGGCTCAGGCCTAAAATCCTATTGTTTTAACGCTGAGGTGTCCGAAAAAGTAAAACTTTGCGGCTGTAAGAAGACAAAAAATCCACCCTATTGTGATGGGAGCCATAACACGTGTCCTTAAGAAGTTATCTTTTTGGTCTATGCTTTCTTTTAGGAGGATGCGCCCTTCCTTCTGACCGTGTTCGCTGTCCCAAAGCGGCAATTCTGGCTGAGTTTTCAAAGACCATCGATAGAATAGAAGGCGTTCCCATTCGTACTGAATTGGATAGTCTGATTCCTGAGTGTACTCAAGACAATGCCTATACATATGTTACTTTCCGCCTCCGCACGACAAGCTTTAGGCCCATGTCCTCTCTTAAAATGCCTTTAACTGTTCAAACGTCTTATTTTGTCGCTGTAATCGATGAGAAGGGAACGGTCTTGTCGCGCTCTGATCATGACCTGGAGATTACCTTTGCAAGTGATCAAACTACGAAAGTTAACTTCATTCAGGTTCAAGAAAAAATCCCAACTCAAAAAAAGGCCGCCATCTATGTTGGCTTTAATCTTGACGAATTCCAATTTGAACAGCTTCAAAAAGAGCGGAACAAGACTTTTATTAGTGCTCAGTAAAATAGTCGGTCTTAGGATAAACCTATGTTAAAGCTGTGGCATAGTCGTAGGTGTCGCCTCATAGAGGCGCAGTGGTGCCCGCTGCCAGACTCGAACTGGCACGACCTTGCGATCGACAGATTTTAAGTCTGTTGTGTCTACCATTCCACCAAGCGGGCACAGACAAGACCTTACCCGTTTCAAGCTCCCAAATCAAGAGGGATAGACAGCAACCTTCTCCTGAAATTCCTTTTGGTGAAAAAGTGCTTAATCTCTTTTGCTGGAAGTACTTGAGATTGAAGGTAAAGCAATTAATTTATATTATATACCCAAGTCCTTAAAGCGGCCCTTGAACTTAGCGAGCTGACCACCTGAATCTAAAAGACGATGAACGCCTGTCCACGCAGGGTGGGATTTAGGATCAATATCGAGACGCAAAGTATCTCCAGGCTTTCCCCAGGTTGAACGAGTTTTAAATTGCTCTCCATCAGTCATAACGACTGTAATTTCATGATAATCTGGATGTATTTCTTTTTTCATATGAAAAATCTCCTATAACTGAGATATTTTTATAAAGAAGTTGTTAAAAAATGTCTAGTGTTGTCTTATACTTAATGTTCCTGTAAGGCTACTGGCAAAAGCTTTTTCAATGTGGACATCAACACATTTTCCTAAAAGAGAAGTGTCTGATGTTATGTGCACTGATTGAAGGTAAGGTGTTTTTCCTAAATATTGATCTTTTGTCTTCCCCATTCGATCAAATAAAACAGGGAGAATTTTTCCAACATAAGATTCATTAAAATCTTGTTGTTGTTGATTGAGAAGTTCTTGGAGACGTAAAAGTCGATCGGCTTTAATAGCCTCAGGAACTTGATTTTCCATCAGTGCACCTGGAGTTCCAAGACGAGGGCTGTATTTAAATGTATAGGCCTGTGTAAACCCAACTTGCCGTACTAGATCTAAAGTGTCTTCAAAATCCTGGTCTGTTTCTTCAGGAAAACCGACGATAAAGTCAGATGAAAGAGCAATGTCCGGGCGGAAGGTACGAAGCTTTTCAATGAGGTTTAAATAATGTTCTCGAGTATGTTTGCGATTCATGGCCTCTAAAATGCGGTTAGAACCTGATTGGACCGGCAAATGAAGAAAGGGCATGACCTGGGGGACATCCCGATGAGCGATCATCAAAGCCTCATCCATATCCCGTGGGTGAGACGTCATATAGCGCAATCGCTCAAGCCCTTTGAGAGTTGAAAGGTGCTTCATAAGGTCACCAAGGCCGCACTCTTCGTCACCGAGTAGACCATGATAAGCATTGACATTTTGTCCTAGGAGAGTGATTTCTTTAACCCCTTTATCAATAAGACTATGGGCTTCTAAGATAATTTCTTGAACAGGACGAGAAAACTCAGCGCCACGAGTATAAGGCACGACACAAAAAGTACAAAACTTATCGCATCCTTCTTGAATGGTGAGAAAAGCGGAAGTTCCTAAATTCCCTCTTTCTTGAGGGAGAAAATCAAATTTTGACTCAACAGGAAATTCCACATCTAAAATACCCCGTCCCGCGCCTGGAGTTTTATCTTGGGATCGTTGGGCCCTGGCAATCATTTCAGGAAGACGGTGGTAAGTTTGAGGACCAAAAACCAAATCAACATAGGGCGCACGGCGCAGGATTTCAGCCCCCTCAGCTTGGGCTACGCACCCCGCAACGGCGAGAACCATTTTTTTATCCTTATGGGGCTGAATACGTCCCAGATCGGAATAAACTTTTTCATCCGCTTTTTCTCGTATGTGGCAAGTATTTAAGATCACCAAATCCGCATTTTCTGGAGTTGGGCTGAGGATATATCCTAGGGGTTTTAAAATATCAGTCATACGTTCTGAATCATAGACATTCATTTGACAGCCATAGGATTTAATATAAAGATTTTTTTGAGTCATCTCATTTACCCATTTGTTCTGATAAAGGCCTTGAGAAAGCATCAAGAAGACCCTTTTGAACCCATTTATAACTTTCTTGGGCAAGTTCTTTGCGGGAGGGGAAGTTAGCCGCCTTAAGAGGAGGATGGATATCCACAATCACTTGGACTGTTCCCCATTGGGCGATGATCCAGAGATGGGAGACAAGATCAATGTCAGGGCTAAACCATCCGCATACTTTGCGCATAAAATAAGGCATGGGCAAGCGATTCCATCCTGCATAGGTTATAGTGATGGGTTGGACCGTTACATTTTTCTTCATTGCCACATCAAAGAAGGAACTTCCAAAAGGAAGGATGCGACACCCATCAGACGTTGTGCCTTCTGGAAAAAGGATAAGACTCTCTTTCTTATCAATATAGTCGAGTAACTTATCTGTTCCTTCAGCAATGGCAGTTCGACTTCTATCAATATAAAGAGTCCCCTGATTCGTTGCAAGCCATCCCATGATAGGCCATTTCGCGACTTCTTTCTTTGCAACAAAACGAGCGGGAACAAATGTCCCAAGAATAAGGATATCTACATAACTCGAATGGTTACAAACAAAAAGAGTGGGTTTTTCTTTAGAAAGCTCTCCCTTTATGATAAGTTGATGCCCAATGCACTTGCGCCAACTGGAGAGATAAAATCGTCCAAAACGAAACCCAAGGGGTTGATAAATCTTAAGTAAAAACCAATAAAGGGGTGTGTAGGTTAAAAAAATAAGAATAATGAGAATAAAACGCCAGAGGGCGAGTCCAGGTGATTGGGGCATCAAACGTCCTCACCGAAAGGTGGAGAAACATATTTATTTGTGTATCTTCCCGTTACAGTTTCTCTCATCACAATAATACATACGTCCAGCGAATTAAAACTTTGATCGATGAAAGCTCCTTCTCCCACAAAAGCGCCAAGTCGAAGGTATCCCTTGATCAGTGGGGGAAGTTGCCGCATAGCTTCTCTTTTATCTATTTTATCTTTGGGGATAAGGTTCATATCCTGATAGTGACTTGCAAGGGCACGGACACGTAGTTCAGGAGGAGCTAAATGATTATGATATAGATAAGCAAGGGCTTGACTATATTTTTGAATGTCCATTCCGATAAAGCTAGCGCAGCCAAAGCATAAATTTACATTGTTTTTTTGAATATAGGCTCCGATACCCCGCCATAAAAGTTGCATGGTAGGTTTCGTTCTGTAGTCTTTTTGAACACATGAACGGCCCAATTCCATAACCTGTCCGGGAAAAGAAACAATCTTACTAATTTCAAATTCCGTTGACGTGTAATAATCGCCATATTGTTCGGCGGCTTCCCGCAACATAAAACGATAGGTGCCAACGATTTTATTTTTTGCGTGATCAATGACCAATAAAACGTCACAGAAATCATCAATAAGGGACGTATCTCGCTTTAAAAGAGCCATTTTTGGATCAGGTTGTGCGCCACACTCTTCATAAAAAACTTCATATCTTAAAGCTTGTGCAGCCTGAATTTCTTCTGCTGTGCGGGCAAGACGAGCTTCAAGCGTTCCCGACGTCAATGTGGGAAGGATCTTTGAAAACTGTTTAAAAGGTAATGGGCTTACATTTGCTATCATAACTAACTTTTTTTCTTTTTATCCTTTGTTAAAGGAACTCCATACAATTCTAAGCGATGACCTACAAGCTCATATCCTAAACTCTTCGCTATTTCCTGCTGAAGAGTTTCAATGCGATCATCATAAAACTCAATAATCTGCCCTGTACCTTTATCAATTAAATGATGATGGTGCTCAACAGAAGCATTTTCATAGCGCGCAATTCCATCGCCAAACTCATGCCGCTTTAAGATATGTTCTTCTTGGAATAAGCGCAAGGTCCGATAAATAGTCGCTAGACTAATTTTTGGATCAACTTGTTGTATGCGTTTATAGACTTCTTCAATGTTTGGGTGATCTTCGGACACTGATAGAACTCGGGCAATGACGCGCCGTTGCGTAGTCATTCTTAATCCCTTTTCTTGGCAGGTCTTTTCAAGATGAGAAAGTCTCATGTACTTCCTTAAATAAAAAAGCACCAACGTTGCATTAAATCAACGTTGGTGCTTTTGTGCCTCTTTTTAAGCTGCAATATTACGTTGACGTTCGCGTCGTGTTCCGAGGCCAATGTCTTTGGCAAGATTACTGCGGCGTTTTGCATAATTTGGAGCTACCATAGGGTAGTCAGGAGATAATCCCCAACGCTCACGGTATTGATCAGGCGTCATATTGTAAGCTGTTCTTAGATGACGCTTTAACATTTTTAAGCGACGTCCATCTTCGAGACAAATGATATAGTCTGGATGTACCGAATCCTCAATAGGAACAATGGGTTCTGAACGGTCTTGTAATAAATAAGACCGGGCTGATCCTAAATTGCAGAGGCTACGATGAACTTGTTGAATTAGTTCGGGAAGTTCCTGAACATCTATTTCATTGTTAGAAACATAAGACGCAACAACGTCTACAACTAATTCAACAACATTGTTGGAATCTATTCTTTGAGTCATTTTCAACCTTTCTCCATAGTTCATTACCACTTTCTATATTACATTAATAAAAAGTATTCAACACTTTTCTATATATTTTTAAAAATAAAAAATTTTCTTTAATTCTCTTAGAAGAGTTTTTTCTTAAGGTTCAAGGCTGTAACACGCTCATTTCCTTCTCTTTTATAGTATTGGGGACGTTTGTTTAATAGCTGAAAACCATAGTTTTTATAAAAATGATATGCCACTTTATTATCTTCAGCAACTTCAAGAAAAATTTGCGAAATATTTTTATGGACTAAGTAAGTTATAAGAGTCTTTAAAAGTAAACTCGCTTGTCCTTGCTTCTGGTAGGTTGGATCAACAACTAATGTTAAAACTTCAGCTTCACTTCCGATTTCGCGCCATAAAATAAGGCTTGTGAAGACATCGTTCTTTGTGATTTTTAACCCATAAACAAGGGGGTCATTGAGAAAATCTTTAAAATCTTTTTCTGTCCACCCTCTGTAAAAAGCTTGTTGATGAAGAAGAGCAGCTTTTGAGCAATCGTTTTGTATTAGTGGTGTGATGAGCATGACCTTTTGAAGGGGTTTACATCAGCTTCACGGACATAAAATGCATGGGGTTCGATAAGCAGAGTTGGGTTTTTAAAAAAGGCGAAAGCGAGCTTTTGAGCTCCTTGCCAGGGGATTGAAATTTCGTTGAAGTTAAGCCCATCGAGGAAAGGATGAATCCCATTTCCCGCAAGGGAAGGGGGAGAACAGGTTTTGAGAACTTTTTCGAGGTCTTCTCTCTCTAAACTTTGAGGTTGTTGAGGAGTTCCATCAATAAAACGTCTTCCGAAAACGTCTTTGCGATGGGCTTCAATTAAAATAAGGATGTCTTTTTGATTATTAAGACAGAGAAAATCAATTAAAAAACCATCCATTCCCTTTAAAGGAATATCTAAACCCATAGAAAATCCTTTTGCAAAAGAAAGGCCAACACGAATTCCAGTAAATGAACCAGGTCCTAAATTAACAATGATTTGATCAGGAAGCGAGCTTCCAAGACTGTTTTTGACCAGTTGAGGTAAAAGAGCAGCTTGATCTCTTTCAGAGATCTCTTCATGAAAAGCGAGCTCTTGCCCATTTTCCCAAAAAGCAACTGAACAATTCCAAGCTGTAGTATCAATGGCCAAGATTTTCATTAATCTTTCCAACGCCGGTGAAGCCAAAGCCATTGTCCAGGACGCTCTTTAACCCACTTCCCCAGCATTGTATTAATTGAGAGAAGTAAATCATACATATCCTGACGGTGATCTCCTTTAGGGACATAGTTTATAGGAGGATAAAAAGTGACCCGAAAATGAGAACCGTCAAGTCGTTCGGAGCGTGCTGGTAAAAGAGGGCAACCTTGATTGAGATACATTCGTGCAACTCCTGTAGCTGTCATGGCTTCTCGTCCTAAGAAAGGAATAGACATGCCTTCTCCTAATTTTTGGTCGATGAGGAGAAGAGCGTGCTCTCCTCGTTTGATAAGGGAGAAAAGATCTCTAGGACCTCCTTGTCTTTTTGTGATGACATTTTTAACAGCAAGTTTTTGACATTTTAACATAAGAGCATCCACCCATGGGTTGTTTGCTGGACGATACATTTGCGTGAGGTCAAACCCGATGGATTGTGCTGCAAGGGTAATCATTTGCCAATTTCCCGTATGGGCTGTGAAAATAATTCCTGGTTTACCATCATTTTGGAAATGCTTTAGATTCTCAAGGCCAACGATTTCAATATTACGTAAAGTCTTGCCATCCCAAAAAGCATCCGGGCTGGCATATTCGGCTGCTAAAAGACCAAAGTTTTCCCACATTTCCTTAATGATTCTTTTGATTTCAATTGAAGTCATATCAGGAAAGCATTTTCTAAGGTTTCTTTTGGCTCTTTTACTCCATGGCAATAAAGGGCCGAAATGCCGTCCAATCCACCCTCCTAAGGCAAGAGATTTTTTTGTAGGAAGGAGATAATGGAAGAAAATAAAAGCACTTCCCACAAAAGCCCCCTCAAAAAGATGGCGGGTTCTCCTTAAAAGACTAAACTTCATGATCTCTCCATTAAAGTGGGAATTTTCCCAAGGATAAAGCGATAGAACTCTTCCTCATTTTGAAATTGGATGCTCATGTCTAGAACATGGAGCCGTCCTTGCCAAGAGGGATCAATTTTTATCCAATCCTTACGGGTTGTTATAAGAACAGCATCATGATTTCGAGCTAGTTTTTCAAGACGAAGAAGATCTGCTTCTTTATAAACATAATGATCAGGAAAACTTTCCGTGGCGACAAGATTAAAGTCCATGTCCTTTATGGACTTGTAAAATTTTTGAGGAAAGCCAATTCCACAAAAAGCAACGACACGCTTTTTTAAGGATAAAGGTTTCAGCTTAAGGGTTGCTTTAAAGCAGGGTTGAAGAGGAAGGATTGTCTTTTTCCCAATATATACAAAGCCATCTGCTCTTCTCAGGCCGTCTCTAAGATTCTCTCGCAAAGGTCCGGCCGGCAAAGGATATCCATTCCCAAAGCCCTGCATGGAGTCAACAACAACTAAAGAAAGATCCTTCACAAGACCGCTTGTTTGATGTCCATCATCTAAAATAACAAGCTCAGCTCCATTCTCTATAGCTTTTTTAACTCCGTCTCCTCTTTTTTTTGCAACCCACGTTGGAGCTTGCTGAGCGAGAAGAAGAGCCTCATCTCCGACTTCTTGGTAAGTTTGTTGGATAGGATCAACTTTGAGAGGACCTATTTCAATTCCTTTATATCCGCGAGTGACAAAGTGGACAGTAAATCCTTTGCTTTGCAGAAGTTTAGCTAGAGAAAGAGCGATGGGTGTTTTTCCCGCTCCTCCGCATACTATATTTCCGACGCTAATAATAGGAACTGAGAATTTCTGGTTTTTTTTAAATAAACGAGTACGATTTACAATGTTACCATATATCCATCCTAAAGGAGAGAGAAAAGTTGAAAGAATTCCTGGAGTTTTGTACCAAAACTGAGGCGCTTTCATATCTGATCTCGCTTTAGAGCTTTAAGGTGGGGAGAGAGGAGTGTCATTAAGTTTTTCAAACCATCTTCTCTGTAATTTTTTAAAATAAGAGGCTCCTTATAATTATCCTTTTTCTTTTGTAACCAAGGATCAATGTAAGCCGCAAGGCCAGGATTTCCATTGATAAGGTGGGAAAAGTTTAAAGCACTAAGAGCTTCGTAGAGCTGTGGATTTTTGAAAATATGGGGGCCATGGACAACGAAGGTATTTAATTGGGCTGCTTCAATGGGATTGTGGCCTCCTTTGGGAATCAAGGTGGCGCCCATAAAAACAATCGGGGAGAGAGCATAAAAAAGTCCCAATTCTCCAAGGGTATCCACAATGTAGATGTGAGCGTCTGAAAAAGACACTGCTTCAGACCTCAAAATAGAAGATAGGCCTTCTTTTTGGGTTAAATCTTTTAAAAAGGTAGCGCGCTCAATATGACGTGGCACCAAAATTGTTAAAAGATCAGGAGTCGTTTTTTGAAGAATTTTATGGGTCTCCAAGATAATCTCTTCTTCCCCAGGATGGGTGCTTGCGGCAAGCCAAACAGGTCGTGTTCCGATCTCTTTTTTAAGGGCTATGTACTTTTTAGAATCAACCTCTAAGGGGGACATCATTAATTTAACATTTCCCATATCAAAAACATTCTTGGCTCCTAAGTCTTTAAAAAGAGAGGCTTGCTTTTCTGATTGAACGCCACAACAAACAAGACGAGAGAGGAGGGGAGAAATCAGTCCCTTGAGAAGTTTCCAGTTTGAAAAACTTTTCTCTGACATGCGTCCGTTGAGAAGTATGGTGGGGATGCCTCTTTCTTGAGTTTCATGCATGAGGTTTGGCCAAAGTTCTGATTCAATCCAAATAGCAAGATCAGGTTGCCAATATTCTAAAAAACGACCTACAGCTTGAGGAGTATCAACAGGGCAAAATTGATGGAAGACATTTTTAGGAAGCCTCTTTTGGATGACAGTTGCTGAAGAAGGCGTTGTCGTTGTGAGTAAAACATGAACTTCAGGATATTTTCTAATAATTGATTGAATAATGGTGAGAGCTGCGACTGCTTCTCCAACACTGACTGCATTAACCCATAAAAGAGACCGTTGTGGTCTGGGAAGACTTGCTTTTCCTTTTCGTTCAGAAAGTCGCGCTTTTTCTTCACGTCCTTTAAACGCTCTCCAGTGAAGATAGACTGAAACAAAAGGGGCTCCTAACCAAGAAACACTATAGTAACCACTTTTTAGCAAACTCATGTTATCTCCATTCCCTTCTCCCCATGCCCGCATTCAAGATCGGCTTCATGGGTAATTCTGCGTAAAGATTTTTCTAGTTCTGCGCGAATATCTTCATCACTCTTGGTGGGGTCATTAACTTCAATAAGGGGACCATAACGGATAATACCCTTTCCAAAGGGAAGAGGAATAAAAAAGCGATCCCAACTCTTCATAAAAAAACCTCGAGTTGAGGAATAGGTCAGAGGCATAATCGCAGCTTTTCCGAGCCTTGCGATTTGAATCACGCCAAGACTAGCTTGATATCGTGGGCCGCGTGGTCCATCAGGTGTGATTCCAACTGATTCGCCCTTTTTCAAAACTTTTATGATATTAAAAAGAGCTTGTCTTCCCCCGCGGGTTGAGGAGCCGGCAATCCACCCAAACCCAAAATTTTGTGTTGTTCTTGCAATAATTTCTCCGTCGGGATGGCTTGAAATAAGCATGTGTAACTTATGAGGTCCATACCACCCTTTAAATAACATCAAAAGACGGCCATGCCAGAAGCAGGCAATAAGTGGTTTTCCTTCGCTCCAAGAGGGAGAGGGATGCCCTTTTTCTTGCAATTCCCATTTGTTTGTGAACCAAATAAGCCTAACGTATTGAGCGATAAGGAATCCGGCAGCTCGCCGAATAAAGGAAGATCCTCTGATTTTTTTAAAGAACTTCATCCTCATCCTCCTTTAAGAAGCCAATGGGATAGCATCGGATGAAAACTGAAGATCAACGAGTCGTGCGTAGGTTTTCTTATTTTTAAGAAGCTCTTGATGAGTTCCTTCCTCAGTTATGTTTCCCTGCTCCATAACGTAAATCTTATCTGCATCCATAACCGTTGAAAGGCGATGAGCGACAACGACAGTCGTCCGACCTTTCATAAGACGATTTAAGGCGGTTTGAACTTGACGTTCTGATTCAGTATCAAGGGAAGAGGTAGCTTCGTCCAAGAGAAGAATAGGCGCATTTTTTAACATAGCACGAGCAATGGAAAGGCGTTGCCGTTGTCCTCCTGAAAGGCGTATGCCTTGCTCCCCAACAAAAGTATCATATCCTTCAGGAAGTTGAAGGATAAACTCGTGAGCTGCTGCTGCCTTTGCAGCTTTTATAATATCCTCTTCGGAAGCGTCCCAACGACCATAGGCAATATTGGCTCTTATCGTATCATCAAACAAAATGACTTCTTGGCTTACAAGAGAGATTTGTGAACGAAGAGATTCTAAGGTAACTTTTTGAATATTCACATCATCAATTGAAATAGTTCCACAAGTGACCTCATAAAAGCGAGCAATAAGATTTAAAAGGGTTGATTTTCCAGAGCCACTAGGTCCAACAAGGGCAATGCGCTTTCCTGCGGGAACTTCTAGGGAAACCGTATTAAGAGCTTTTTTTCCGCGAGAGTATGAAAAGTCGACGGATTTAAGAGAAATTTTCCCTTTATGTAAGTGAAGAGGAAAAGCTCCTGGAAGATCAACGATATTTGGTTTCAAATCAATAACATTGAAAACGCGTACAGCTGCGGCCAGTCCTTCTTGCAAATTGGCATTTAAATTGGCAAGACGCTTTAAAGGTTCATAAGCTAGCAAAAGTGCGGTGATGAAAGAAATAAAAGTTCCGGTAGTTCGGTTGCCCGCAATAACTTGTGACCCTCCGTAAAGAATAACGATAACAATAGCCATACCGCCCAAAGTTTCCATAATGGGATGGGAAGTGGCCCTGACGCGCCCTCCTTTTATATTGAGACGACTTAAGGTATTGATCAGGTGATGGGCACGTTTTTTTTCATAAGTCTCCATGGCATAGGATTTAACGATGCGCATCCCTTGAAACACTTGATGGAGAAGAATTGTAAAGACGCCCATTTCTTCTTGTGTGTTGGAGGAGACTTTACGCATTTTTTTACCAATTTTCACAATAGGAAGAAGAGCAACAGGGAAAACAAAGAAAGCCACGGAAGCCAAAAGCCAATCTTGATAAAACATCAATGCAATTAGAAAGAGAAGAGAAAGCGTATCTTTCCCAATTCCTGTCAAAGCGGTGGTCACTGCATTGCGCATTAAATTGACGTCATTAATAACCCGTGAAACAAGTCCTCCACTTGAGCGTGCATGAAAGTAAGCTAGATCAGCATCAATAAAATGGTCAAAAAGTCGTTTTTGGATATCACCAATAATCTTTTGTCCTACATAAATTAAACTGACCGATTCTCCAAAACTAGAAAGTCCCTTTAAGATAAATATTCCTAAGACAAGCAAAGCAACCTGAAAGAGCATCCCCTCATTTTTTGCAACAAAAACATCATCAAAAAGAGGTTGGAGCATTTTGGCAAGACTCGCTGTTGTTAGTGCAGCAATGGTCATGCATAAAAGCCCACCCCAGATATACCAATGATAAGCTTTGATATGTTCCCTCCATAAGCGATTTACAAGAGAAATGCTGGCTTTATCAGAAAAAAGATTTGTAAAATTCATTTAAATAACTCAATCATATTTAGCGTTTTTTAGTCGATTATATGAGAAAATACAATACCAAGAAACAAAATGATCTCAATAATAGTGTTTTTCTCAAGGACAAGTCCTCATCACTGTGATCTTAGAGGTTTTCAGTGAAGAAGTAATCTTCTATAGTTATTTTATCATAGAAAAACATAGAAAAAGAGGAGAGATGATACGACTTTATGTCAATTTTCCCTTAAACAGCGCCAAAGAAGTTGTCTTGGAAGAGGCACAAAATCACTACCTTCAAAAAGTCATGCGACTTCGAGTTGGAGAGAGAGTGCTTCTTTTTAATGGTAAAGAAGGCGAATGGCTCGCTGAAGTAAGGGAGTTTAAGAAAAAACAGACATATCTTGGAATTATATTGCAAACAGCAGTTCAGTCTTCTGAGCTGGATTTATGGATGCTCTTCTCACCTTTGAAGCCAAAACGACAAGAGTTCTTGGTGGAAAAGGCAACAGAGTTAGGGGCTACTTGCCTTTGGCCGGTGCAGTGTGAGCGTACATCAATCCCAAGAATCAATCTTGAAAAAATGTCTCTTCATAGCCGAGAAGCCGCTGAGCAATGTGGCCGGTTGACTCTGCCGGAGATGAAATCCTTGACACCCCTTCTAAAGGTTTTGAAGGAGTGGCCCAAAGGGAGAGATCTTCTTTTTGGCGATGAAACCCTTACAGCTCCTTCCTTAAATGAGATTTCTTTTGATAAAGATAAGAAATATGCTTTCCTGGTGGGGCCAGAAGGTGGATTTAGTCAGCAAGAATTGTCTCTGCTTCGAGGGTTTCCCGGGGGACAAGGAGTTACTTTGAACTCCCATATTTTGCGTGCTGAGACAGCAGCCCTTGTGGGGCTTTCTTATTTGAAATTTTGTCTTTAAAGACAATAAATAAACTATAGCGCCAATTTTTCAAGGACAGTATAATGAAAGAAAAAGAGAAGGAGTGCTCTTCATGGACATCATTTTTATCCCATTGCTTTCCATCATAAATTATATCATTGGAATCTATGTTTGGATTGTTATTGCCCATGTGATCATGAGTTGGCTTGTCAGTTTTAACATCATTAATGCCGATAATAATTTTATAATTATGTTTCTGCAGTTTTTATATAGGCTTACAGAGCCTGTTCTTTCAAAAATTCGACGTGTTTTGCCATTTTTTGGTGGCATAGATTTTTCTCCCGTTGTTTTGATAATTTTCCTATGGTTTGTTCAGGAAGTCATTGAACGACTTAAATCGAAGATTATTATGGTGGGCAGTGTCTAATATTATTGATGGTCGCAAGCTTGCGGAAGAATTTAAAACAAAACTTTACGCCAGTGCGCAAGACCTTGAAAAAAGTACAGGAATTAAACCTGGATTAGCAGCTTTAAGGGTGGGAGATAATCCTGCGAGTCAGCTTTATGTACAATTGAAAGGATCTCAAGCTCGTGATCTAGGGTATCATTTTGAAGAGCATGTTTTTCCAGCTTGGATTGCCGCCGATATTCTTGAAAGTAAAATTAAGGAGTTGAACCAATCTCCTCATATTCATGGTATTATCCTGCAGCTTCCGTTGCCTTCTCCGTTGGATAAGTTTTATTTTCTTTCTCTTATTGATCCTTCAAAGGACGTGGATGGCCTTCACCCTTTGAATGCTGGAAAGCTTTTTCAAGGACTTCCGGGAGGATTTGTAGCTTGTACTCCATTGGGTTGCCTTGCTTTAATTAGAACCGTTCATGATCGACTTGAGGGCTTAAATGTGGGAGTTATCGGATGTTCTCTCCTTGTGGGGCGTCCTATGGCCCTTCTTATGCTGCAGTATGATTGTACTGTTTTGATGGCTCACTCAAAGACACAAAACTTACCTGCCATTTGTGAAATGGCGGATATTCTTATTGTGGCTATTGGAAGTCCTCGATTTATCCAAGGAGACTGGATTCAAAAAGGTGCTACCATCATAGATGTGGGAATTAATAGACTTCCCACCGGTGAATTTGTAGGAGATGTGGATTTTAGCTCTGCAAAAGAGAAGGCAGGGGCAATTACACCTGTTCCTGGGGGTGTTGGACCGATGACTGTTGCCTATTTATTGCGCAATACACTAGAGTCTGCTTATCGCCATGCAGAAAAACCTTTCACTCTTTAGAAGATTTATTGATCTGCTTATCCCTTTAAGATGCGTGAAATGTGGCCTTATTATCGAAAAAGAGGAAGGGTTATGCATCACCTGTTGGCCACGTATCCCTTTTATTGTAAAGCCTTATTGCTTTTGTTGCGGACGGCCTTTTGACTTTGAAATTGAAGAGGGGGCTTTGTGTGGGGTTTGCAGTCGAGATTTGCCCCCCTATACAACAGCGCGTTCGGTTTTCTCTTATACAGAAGAAAGTCGTGATCTTATATTAAAATTTAAGCACGCAGATTATCTTTCTGCAACGCCTCTCTATGGAAAATGGATGGCCCATATTCTTGATGATCTAAAGGATCCCCTCTGCATTCCCGTTCCCTTGCATTGGACGCGGCTTTTTAGGCGAACCTATAATCAAGCAGCCCTTTTGGCACGTGAAATTGCCCTGATTAAGGGATGGGTTTATGCTCCATCTCTGTTAAAACGGAAAAAGCGCACACCCTCTCAAGGGTATCTCACCAAAAAAGAGCGTTATAAAAATGTAACTCGTGCTTTTTCTGTAGTCGATTCAAAAAAAATCTTTCTCAAGGGAAAAACGATTCTTCTGATTGATGATGTTTTTACAACCGGTGCAACTCTGGAGGCATGTGCTAAAATTCTCTTAAAAGTAGGAGCAAAAGAGGTTCATGCTCTGACCTTAGGGAGAGTCGTCAAGCCTGACCTTTGATTCTGACGTGATGAAAAACTTTGGTGAGAGACGCTTTTTCTGGCATACTATAAGCATATAAATAAAAAAAGAAATTTCAAGGGACTGAGCGCACGTGCAAACTTTGCCATTCTTTTTAGAAGAAACTACTGAAACTGTTCGTAAGACAGTGCATGACTTTGCTCAAAAAGAAGTTGCTCCTCATGCTTATGAAATAGATCATAAGGATGTCTTTCCAAGAGATCTATGGCCAAAGCTAGGTGCCCTTGGTCTTTTAGGGATTACGGTTGAAGAAAAAGACGGTGGCGCTGGGATGGGATATTTGGAGCACGTGATTGCTATGGAAGAGCTCTCCCGAGCTTCTGCTTCTGTAGGACTCAGCTTTGCCGCCCATTCCAACATTTGTGTAAACCAAATTCGCCTTCATGGAACTCCTTCACAGAAAAAACAATTTCTTCCAAGGCTCATTTCTGGTGACCATGTGGGAGCTTTAGCCATGAGTGAAGTAGGAGCTGGTTCTGACGTTTTGAGTATGCGTGCATCTGCGGTTAAAGATGGGAAAGATTATATTTTGAATGGCACAAAAATGTGGATTACCAATGGTCTCTATGCAGATGTTTTGGTAGTTTATGCTAGAACTGATGAGGGGATTACAGCCTTTCTTATTGAGAAAGGGATGGCAGGATTTAGAACGGCTCAAAAATTGGATAAGCTTGGCATGCGTGGCTCCGGAACTTGTGAGCTTATTTTTGAAGATTGTCGCGTTCCTGAGCCAAATATCCTTGGAGAGGTGAATCAAGGTGTTAAAGTTCTGATGAGTGGTCTTGATTATGAAAGGGTTGTGCTTGCAGGAGGGCCCTTAGGCATTCTCCAAGCTTGTCTTGATGTGGTTATTCCTTACGTTCACGAACGCCATCAATTCAATAAACCCATTGGGGAATTTCAATTTATCCAAGGCAAGATTGCCGATATCTACACAAATTTAAGTGCTTGCCGGGCTTACGTTTATACGGTTGCCAAAGCCTGTGATCAAAATAAAGTTACGCGAAAAGATTCAGCAGGCGCCATTCTTTATGCGGCTGAAAGAGCCACCCAAATGGCCCTTGAAGCGATTCAATGCTTGGGGGGAAATGGCTATATTAATGAGTATCCTACAGGTAGGCTTTTAAGAGATGCCAAGTTATTTGAAATTGGAGCGGGAACCTCTGAAATACGTCGCATGCTTATTGGGCGTGAAATTTTTAAAGAAAATCGTTGAGAGGAAAACATCATGGCCGTGTTAACCTCATCCCTTGATTCAAAATCAAAAACTTTTCATGAAAATGAAAAGCATATGAAAAAACTTGTGAAGGAGTTCAAGGAAAAACTTAAACAAGTTCAAAGGGGTGGTGATGAGAAAGCCAAAGAAAAACATTTGGCGCGGGGAAAGTTGCTCCCGCGTGAGCGCATTGAAAAATTGCTGGATGTTGGGGCGCCATTTTTGGAGATTGGTGCCATGGCTGCCTATGGACTTTATAACAATCACGTTCCATCTGCAGGTCTAATTGTTGGCATCGGTCCTATTCATGGCCATGAGTGTATGATCATTGCCAACGATCCCACCGTGAAGGGAGGGACGTATTATCCCTTGACGGTGAAGAAGCATTTGCGTGCACAAGAAATTGCAGAAGAAAACCATCTTCCTTGTGTTTACCTTGTGGATTCGGGTGGAGCCAATCTCCCCCATCAAGATGAAGTCTTCCCCGATAAGGATCATTTTGGGCGTATTTTTTATAATCAAGCCCGTATGTCAGCCAAAGGAATTCCTCAAATAGCAGCAGTGATGGGATCGTGCACGGCGGGAGGTGCCTATGTTCCAGCCATCGCCGATGAAACGGTTATTGTTCGTAACCAAGGAACAATTTTTTTAGGAGGGCCTCCCCTTGTAAAGGCAGCTACTGGAGAAATTGTTTCTCCAGAAGAACTGGGTGGAGCTGAGGTTCATACTAAAATTTCAGGCGTGGCGGATTATTTGGCAGAAAATGATCATGAGGCTTTGCAGCAAATACGCGCTATTGTTGCGACCTTGAACATAAAAAAAGAGCAAAACTTCTCTCTTAAAATGCCAGAAGAGCCCCTTTATCCATTAGAAGAGCTTTATGGGGCCATACCTCTTCAGTTGCGGAAAGCTTTTGACATTAAAGAAATTATTGCACGTCTTGTGGATGGCAGTCAGTTTGAGGAATTTAAAAAGAATTATGGTGAAACGCTTCTATGTGGTTTTGCCCATCTTTGGGGGATGCCTATTGGAATCCTGGCGAATAATGGTATTCTGTTTTCTGAATCGGCTTTGAAGGGGGCTCACTTTATTGAACTTTGCTGTCAGCGCCAAATTCCTCTTTTGTTTTTGCAAAATATTAGCGGGTTTATGGTGGGAAAAAAGTATGAAAATGAAGGTATTGCAAAAGCAGGTGCAAAGCTTGTGATGGCGGTAGCTTGTGCGGCTGTTCCCAAAATTACGGTCATTGTTGGAGGAAGTTTTGGGGCTGGTAATTATGGTATGTGTGGCAGAGCTTATAGCCCTCGTTTTTTATGGATGTGGCCCAATGCTCGTATTTCAGTTATGGGAGGAGAACAGGCTGCAAGTGTTTTAACTGAAGTGAAAAAAGAGGATTTAAAAGGTGCCGAGAAAGAGATTTTTAAAAAGAAAATTTTAGAGCAGTATGAAGAGCAGGGGCATCCTTATTATGCTACTGCAAGACTGTGGGATGATGGGATTATTGATCCCTTGGATACCCGTCAAGTTATCGCTTTAAGTCTTTTTACGGCTTTAAACGCTCCTTTTTCGCCCACCCAATTTGGCGTTTTTAGATTTTAAGGAGATGAAATGGAAGAAGAAATTCTTTTTTCAATTGATGAAGATAAAATCGCAAGGCTTATCTTAAATCGTCCTGAGGTTCATAATGCTCTTGATGAAAACTCTATTCATAAAATTAGAGATTTCCTTAAAATACTTTATGAGGACTCCACTGTTCGTGCCCTAGTTGTTTCTGGGAAGGGAAATAGTTTTTGCTCAGGAGCAGATCTACATTGGATGGAGAGGGCCTCAGAGTTTACAGAGGCTGAAAATGTACAAGATGCTAATTTGCTTTTTTCGATGCTATCTTCTTTTAATGCTCTTCCTATTCCCGTTTTGACTTATGTGCATGGACTTGTTATGGGTGGGGGGATTGGAATTATAGGGTGTTCTGACATCGTTATTTCAGATTCCAAAACGGTTTTTAGTTTTCCAGAAGTCAAGCTTGGACTTGCTCCTGCCATTATTTCACCTTATGTTTTAAAAGGAGTTAACTCACGCTTAATTCGACGTTATTTCCTTACAGGAGAGAATTTTGATGCCATAAAAGCTCATCAAATGGGTCTTATTCATGAAATAGTTGAAGCTGAATCTCAAGAGGGAGCTTTAGCTCCTTTTTTGCGGAATATTCTGATTGCAAGTCCAAATGCTTTACGTCAAACAAAGAAGCTTCTTTATCAATTAACTCCAAATATTGGCGAAAAAGAACATCAGGTAACTGTTGAAGCAATAGCCAGATTGCGGCGCTCAGAAGAAGGACTCCAAGGAATCAATGCCTTTTTAAAGAAAAAATCCCCTCCGTGGATTCCTGAAAGATTTAAGGATGATTAAATCTGTCCTTATTGCCAATCGTGGAGAGATTGCATGTCGTATTATAAAAACAGCACGGAAGTTGGGTATTCGAACTGTTGTCGTTTATTCAGACGTTGATGCCCATTCAAAAGCCATTCAAAATGCGGATGAGGCTTATCCCATTGGTCCTGCCCCAGCTTTAGAAAGCTATTTAAATGCGCCGCGTATCCTTACTGTAGCAAGGCAAGCCAAAGTTGAAGCCATTCATCCCGGTTATGGATTTTTATCTGAAAACGGAGACTTTGCTAAGGCTTGTTGTGATGAAGGCTTTATATTTATAGGCCCCTCACCCAAGAGTCTCCAAGATATGGGATCAAAAAAATGCGCCAAAGAAATTGCCAAAAAATTAGATATTCCTACCCTTCCTCAATCTGAAGGAATTCTAGAACCATCAACTCTTGGATATCCTCTTGTGATTAAGGCTGTCATGGGTGGTGGTGGTAAGGGGATGAGGGTTGTTAAATCTGTGGCCTTCTTTGAAAAGGCCCTTCAGGCCTGCCAGCGAGAAGCTAAAGCTGCTTTTGGGAGAGAGGAGGTTTTTCTTGAAAAATATGTTCCTGATGCGCGGCATATTGAGGTTCAAATTTTTGGAGACGCACATGGAAATCTCGTTCATCTTTTTGAAAGAGATTGTACTCTTCAAAGGCGCCATCAAAAAATTTTTGAAGAAGCCCCTTCCGGGCTTCCTTTAAAGCTGAAAGATAAGCTTTATAAGGCAGCTCTTACTCTTGGAAAGGCTATCCAGTATGAGAATGCTGGAACAATCGAGTTTCTTGTGGACAGAAAAGGCAATTACTATTTCATGGAAATGAATCCTCGCCTTCAGGTTGAGCATCCTGTGACAGAAATAATTACAGGACTTGATCTTGTAGAATGGCAGTTTCGTATTGCCTCAAATGAAAAACTTCCTCTGACACAGAAAGAAATATTAGCTAAAGGTCATGCCATTGAGCTTCGTCTTTACGCAGAAAATCCAGCCCATAATTTCAAACCTGTAACGGGAGAAATATGGACAAAATCTCTCCCCACTCTTGGACGTATGGATACGGGTTTAAAGGAATTCGATAAAATAACCTCCTATTATGATTCGCTTTTAGCTAAACTTATTGTGGAAGGAGATTCGCGGGGGGAGGCGTTGAAAAAAGCCGACCATGCTCTTGCACAATGGGAAGTTTTAGGTTTGCAGACAAATGCTTCTTTTTTAAAAAATCTTCTTCAAAATAAACAAGTTATTCAAAATGAAATTAATGTGGAGTTTATTGATCATCACGTTTCTATGATAGAACCAATTCAAAATCCTCCTGACAATATTTACGCGGCAGCATCTCTTATAAAAATTCTTTCTAAGAATACGCTTCAAATCTCTCCTTGGGAGCAAAAAATGCATTGGCGTCTTGAGGGATATGCCCCTTTTGAATTTGAATGGATTTGTGGTGAGGAAAGACGAAAAGTATTACTTACCTATACTCTTAAAGGATGGACTCTTAATTCATCTCAACCCTTAGAAGCGTCACTTTCAGAAAATATTCTATTCTTTTCAGATCTGCGTATCCCTTATTGGGAAAGAAATGAGAAGCTCTCTCTCTTTTATGAAGGTATTAATTATAATCTTATCTCTCATACTAGTGAGACCTTTCAAGGAGTTGCTCAGAAAAAGGAGGCTCCCCTAAAAGCTCCTTTGACGGGAAAAGTTATTTTAAATCTCGTTTCTGAAGGTGAGTGGGTTAAGGCAGGGCAACCCTTGTTGATTTTGGAGGCAATGAAAATAGAACACACCATTGTCGCGCCACGGGATGGAAAAATAAGGCGACTCTTTTATAGAGAAGGAAACATTGTTGAAGAAGGAGCAGATGTTCTTGATATGAGAGAGAAGGAATGATTTACCCATCGAGAGTTAAAGTTGTAGAGGTTTCTCCTCGTGATGGCTTACAAGCTGAAAAGGTAACTGTGTCGGTTGCCTCACGTATTCAATTTGTTAACCTTCTTTCTGATGCTGGGTTTAAGACCATCGAAGTAGGCAGTTTTGTCTCTCCCAAATGGGTTCCTAATATGGAGGAGAGTGATAAGGTTTATCAAGGCATTACAAAAGAAGAGGGGATCAATTATTCTGTTTTGATTCCTAATCTTAAAGGATATAAGATAGCTCTTGAAAATAAAGTGGATTCCATTGCTGTTTTTACAGCAGCCTCTGAAACTTTTTGTCAAAAAAATATTAATTCTTCCATAAAGGCAAGCCTGGAGAATTTTAGAGCTTTTATTCCCGATGCCAAGAAAAAAGGTTTGTGGGTGCGTGGCTATATTTCCTGTGCTATTGCCTGTCCTTATGAGGGGTTTATCTCGCCTAAAAAGGTCCATGAAATGGCTTTAGCGCTTCTCTCGATGGGATGTGATGAAATTTCATTAGGTGATACTATAGGCGTTGGAACGCCTCTAAAAGTAAAACACCTGATTAAGGGAATACCAATTCCTTTAGAAAAATTAGCTGTGCATTTTCATGATACGTATGGTCAAGGAATTGCCAATATTTACGCTGCCCTTTTAGAGGGAATTTCCATTGTTGATTCTTCGGCTTCTGGTCTTGGAGGATGTCCTTATGCTCCAGGGGCCTCAGGAAACGTAGCGACCGAAGATGTTATTTACCTTTTGCACGGTCTTGGAATTGAAACGGGCATCGATCTATCAAAGCTCCTTAAAGCCTCGCTTTTTATTGATGATATTCTTAAGAAGGAAACGTCTTCCAAGGCTTCTAAGGCTTTGCGAATCAATAAGAACAATCTTCATAGGAGTTACTTTGAAAAATAAAAAATTAATAGAGCTCAAAAATATTTCAAAAATCTATCCTGAGAGAGATATTCCAACACTTGATAATCTTTCATTGAGCATTCACGAAGGAGAGAGCTTGGTCATTATTGGCTCTTCAGGATCAGGGAAAACAACCCTCCTTAAACTGTTAAATGGTCTTGAGACACCGACCTCTGGTTCGATTCAGATCAAGGGAAAAAGTATTAATTCTTATGATATTCTTGATTTACGCAGATCGTTCTTTGGGTATGTTTTCCAAAAAATAGGGTTGTTTCCTCATATGACTGTAAAAGAGAATATTAGTATTGTCTTACGTTTGACAAAAAAATCTCCAAAATTTTGTGAAGAAAGGGTTTGTGAACTTTTGAACTTTATTCGGCTTTCTCCTGATGTTTATTTGAATCGCTACCCTGATGAGCTTTCAGGAGGAGAACAACAGCGGGTGGGCGTTGCAAGAGCACTTGCAGCAGATTCGGAATGTCTGCTAATGGACGAACCTTTTGGCGCTTTAGATGCGGTGACAAGATGTGAATTGCAAGATGAAATAATCCGTCTTAAAGAGGAATTTAAAAAAACAATTGTATTTATTACTCATGATATCTCAGAAGCTTTTAAACTGGGAGATCGAATTGCGGTTATGCAAAAGGGAAAAATTGAACAAATTTCTTCCAAAGAAACCTTGTATGGATCTCCCAAAACCCCTTTTGTGGAACAGTTAGTTCAAACGGGGTTGGGAATTTAAGGAGGTGTGATCATCGAATTTATTTACTTTTTAAGCGAGAATTTTTCATCTCTCATACAAAAAACTTTTGAGCACATTAGTCTTGTTGCGGCTTCGCTTCTTTTTGCTTCTGCTATTGCGATTCCTCTTGGAATTCTCATTGCACGCTTTCCAGCAATGCGTGCCCTTCTGCTAAAGGCAGGAAGTGTTTCCCAAACCATTCCAAGCTTAGCCATGCTCGCTTTATTGGTTCCTGTTTTAGGATTAGGATTTATGCCAACCATATTTGTTCTGACTTTTTACGCAATTTATCCTATTTTAAGAAACACCTATACGGGCCTTCAAAATATTCCTTTTGAGTATTTGGAGGCGGCAGAAGGATTAGGATTTTTAAGCTTCCAAAAATTAGTGTATGTAGAACTCCCTTTGGCACTCCCCATGATTATTTCAGGCTTACGTCTTGCAACGGCAACAACCATTGGTATTGCGACAATAGCTGCTTTTATTGGTGCTGGAGGGTTGGGAGATTTTATTACTCAAGGACTGGCTTTAAATGACTCGAACCTAATTCTCTTAGGGGCGATTCCTACCGCACTCATGGCTTTGGCTTTTGATTATGGGATTTCACAGTTCGAAAATTATTTTTATCGCTGCAAGCAAAAAACAACAAACGCTTCAGCGTGGAAATACAAATACCTCTTCTTGGGTGGAATGGGAATTCTCTTTTTAGGAAACTATTTTTTTCTGACTCCTCAGGGGAATAAGGCATCAAAAGTTATTATTATTGGGAGTAAAAATTTTCCAGAGCAAAATATCTTAGCTGAAATGATGGCACAGCTCATAGAAGATAGAACCTCTCTGAAAGTTATTCGAAGGTTTAATTTAGGGTCGACAGCTCTTGTACATCAAGCGCTTTTAAATGGTGAAATTGATCTTTATCCAGAATACGTCGGAACGGCATATTTGACAGTTCTTAAGGAGCCCTGGGATGGCACTCAAAAAGATCTTTTTATAAAGGTTAAAGAAAACTACAAAAATCAATTTAATCTCAGGTGGTTAGCTTCTTTTGGTTTTTCCAATTCTCAATCTTTAGCGGTGAGAAAGGACTTTGCTGAGGCAAATAACCTCAAGTGTTTAAGTGATCTCGCCCCTCTTTCAAAAAATTTGAGTGTGGCAGCACCTCCCGAATTTCTTAAACGCCCAGATGGGCTGATTAATTTAAAAAAAGCCTATGGGTTTAATTTTAAGAATGTTATTCAGGTCAGTCCTACACTAATGTATGTAACTATAGAACATCAAAAGGCGGATATTATTGCCTCCTTCACAACAGATGGAAAACTAAGAAGTGCTAATTTAATAATTCTAAAAGATGATAAAAATATCTATCCTTCCTATCAAGCCGCTCCTGTTTTGCGAGAAGTCGTTCATCAGAAATATCCCCAAATTGAAAAGGCCTTATCGCCAATATTTGGTGTTATTTCAGAACAAAAAATGATAGATTTAAATTCTCAAGTAGAGGAGCAGGGGCAGTTACCTTCAGCGGTTGTGCATAAATTTCTTAGAGAAAGCCACCTCTTTTCTGAAAAGTAATTTGAATTTATTTATAAATATTTAATATTCTGCGGTTATTATAATTGTGTCGCTAGATAGCCGTTGAATTTGAAATTAATATAGGAAAGTTGTGGAAATTGAAAGCTGTCAAAGTACCAAAGAAATTTGAAGCTATTTTCAAAAAAGCTGAGAAAACTGTTCAGAAATTTTTTGAAAAAAAAGAATTCAATGTCCCAAAAGGAAAGATTGAAATTTCAGGGGAGCGTTATCTCTTTGTTCGTGCAGCTTCGCTTTCTTATGACTTTTTTGAATGTATTCTTAACCTTTATAAAGGTAAAAATAAAAAAATCGCGCAGAATTTCACTCGAAAACTTGTTTTTGATATGGCGCACGCCATTGGTATGAAGGATGCAGAGCATTTTCATACGGAATGGAAATTAAAAACCCCCATTGAAAAACTTTCAGCAGGTCCTCCACACTTTGCTTATACAGGGTGGGCCTTTGTTGAACTGCTGGATGATTCTATCCCCACACCTGACATAAATTTTTATCTTTCTTATAAGCATCCCCATTCCTTTGAAGCCGATGCTTGGTTAGAGGCAGATAAAAAAAGTGATGTGCCTGTCTGCTTTATGAATGCAGGATATTCTTCAGGATGGTGTGAACAAAGCTTTGGTATCCCTCTTATTTCAACAGAAATTACTTGCCGAGCTAAAGGAGATAAGGAATGTACGTTTATAATGGCCCATCCTTCTAAAATGAAGGAATATATTTCTCACTTCCTTAAAAAAAATCCCGAAATTATGGAATATGCAACAAATTATGAAATTCCTGACTTTTTTAGGTTAAAAAAGGCAGAACTTACTTTGAGAGATGTTAACTCGCGGTTATTTGAATCTAATAAGCAACTGAAAATTCAAAGAAAAGCTCTTGAGGAGAAGGCTCGCTCAATTTCCCTTCTTAATGAAATGGGTGAAAACTTCACAAGCGCACACTCAAGCGATGAAATCTATACGATTTGCGCAAAATATACCCAAAAAATGTTTCCCAATTCTAAGGGGATCATTTGGATCTATTCTAAAACAAAGAATAAATTGGAAGCAACTGCTCAATGGGGCCATGAAAAGTCTCTTGAAAAGCTTCATATCTCTGCTGAATCCTGTTCAGCTTTTCAAAAGAGGGCAATTCAAATATCCAGTTGTTCTCACTCTCGTCATAAGAAGGAGGGAAATATCTGTCTTCCCATTTTATCAAGTGATGAATGGTATGGTGTCTTATCCATCACTTTTGATCTTCCACTGCTTTCGCATACTGAACAAGACTTGATGGCACAAATTTCTCGAAGCCTCACGCTTGCACTTACTAACTTAAAATTACGTGATTCTCTTTATGAAATGTCTATTCGCGATTACATGACAGGTCTTTATAACAGGCGGTATATGGAAGAAATGTTGTCAAAGGCTCTTGCCAATGCCAAGCGTAAGGAATCAAGCCTTGGAATTATCATGTTTGATATTGATTATTTCAAGAACTTTAATGACACTTATGGGCATGAAATGGGAGATCTTATCTTAAAGAAAATAGGCGAAAGTTTGAAAGAAGAATTTCGTGAAGGTGACATTTTATGCCGTTTTGGGGGAGAAGAATTTTTGATTATTCTTATTGATTCTTCTGAAAAAATGACCTTAAAACGAGCGGAAAACTTACGAAAAGATGTGCAAAAACTTCGTGTTCCCATTGGGTCACAGGAATTAAAACAGCTTACTGTATCTTTGGGGGTGGCAACGTTTCCAGAAAATGGATGGACAGAGAAAGAGCTCTTTCAGGCCGTGGATAAGGCGCTTTATCAAGCTAAGGAGAGGGGACGCAACCGAGTTTGTGTTGCATAGGTTTAACTTTCTATTTTTTTAAAAAACCGCTATTCTCCTTGAGATTGTCAATTATTTAAGATCGAATAGAAAAAAATAAAAAATGGAATTTGATCCCGCCCTTTTAGCACGTATTCAATTTGCTTTTACCATAAGCTTTCATATCCTTTTCCCATCCTTGACAATTGGACTTGCTAGTTGGCTTGCTATCGTTGAAAGCCTTTGGCTTAAAACAGGAAATGAAACCTATAGAGATATTTATAAGCTTTGGGTCAAAGTTTTTGCTGTTACTTTTGGAATGGGTGTTGTTTCAGGGGTCGTGATGTCCTATCAATTTGGAACGAACTGGTCCGTTTTTTCTGACAGAACAGGGAGTGTTCTAGGCCCTTTGTTAGCTTTTGAAGTCTTAACAGCTTTTTTCCTTGAAGCGTCCTTCCTTGGAGTTATGATTTTTGGGTGGGACAGGGTGACACCCAAAATGCACTTTCTCTCTACAGTTATTGTTGCGGTTGGAACAGTGATCTCTGCCTTTTGGATTCTCTCAGCAAATAGTTGGATGCAAACCCCAACAGGCTATGAGATAGGAGCTGACAACCTTTTTCTTCCCGTAAATTGGATAGACATTATTTTCAATCCATCGTTTCTCTATCGGCTTTTGCATATGGTGACAGCAGCCTATCTTACAACAGCCTTTTTTGTTGGCGGTATTGGTGCTTGGTATCTTTTAAAGAAACAACACCTTAAACAGGCTAAAATTATGGTGGGTATGGCCATGCTCATGGCTATTTTTGTCTCTCCAATTCAAATTTTTCTAGGCGATCTCCATGGGTTAAATACGCTTAAACATCAACCTCAGAAAATAGCCGCCATCGAAGCCATATGGGACACAGGGAAGGATGTACCCTTTGTTTTGGTAGGATGGCCAGATGAGAAGACAGAAACTACTCATTTTGAGGTGACGATTCCTCATCTTACTAGTTTACTTCTCACCCATGAGATAGAAGGAGAATGTCGCGGATTAAAGTCATGGCCTAAAAGTGAAAGGCCTCCCATCCTTCCTATTTTTTGGTCTTTTAGGGTTATGGTAGGGATCGGACTTCTTATGCTCCTGACGGGTTTTATGGCAGTTGTGCTGTACTTCCGAAATCAACTTTTTACCCAAAAATGGTTTCAGTATTGGTGTCTTTTTATGACCCCATCTGGTTTTATTGCAGTGCTTGCTGGTTGGTTTGTCACAGAAATTGGGCGTCAGCCTTATATTGTTTATGGACTGATGCGCACCTCAGAGGCACGTTCTCCAGTCATAGGGCAACATATTTTCTTTTCTCTTGTTGCCTTTATATTTGTTTACACCTTTGTGTTTGGGGCTGGGATTTATTATATCGCTAAGCTTATCCGAAAAGGGCCTAGTTCAAAGGAGAAGAAGGAAGATATTTATGGATCACATGGTCTCAAAACACCACGGTTGTAGGGGGAGGTTATCAGAATGTTTGATTTTTCACCTTTTTTAAACTTACCCCTTCTGTGGGGAGGAATCATTGCTCTGGCTGTTTTTCTGTATGTTTTGCTTGATGGATTTGATTTAGGAGTTGGTATCCTCTTTCCCTTCGCTCCTAGCGAGGATTGTCGTCATAAAATGATGAATTCGGTGGCTCCGTTTTGGGATGGGAATGAAACTTGGCTAGTCTTAGGGGGAGGGGGGCTCTTCGCAGCCTTTCCTCTTGCCTACTCTATTTTGTTTCCTGCCTTTTATATTCCTCTCATCATAATGCTTTTAGGACTTATTTTTCGAGGCGTTGCTTTTGAATTTCGTTTTAAAGCAAGTCCCGAGACACGAAAACTATGGGATTATTCCTTTCATTTTGGTTCGCTCATCGCCGCTTTTTTTCAAGGGATGATCTTGGGTTCATTTGTTGAAGGCGTTTCTGTAGAGGGCCGCGGTTTTGTAGGAGGGCCCTTTGATTGGCTGAGCTCATTCTCTTTAATGACGGGCATTGCCCTTGTTTTTGGCTATGCTCTTTTAGGGGCAACGTGGATTGTCATGAAAACAGAAGGTATTTCCCAAGAGTGGGCGCGGAAAGTAGCCCTTTACGTTTTAATTTATGTGGCCATTTTTATGGGGCTCGTGAGCTTATGGGTTCCCTTTTTAAATGAAGAAATTTTTAGGAGATGGTTTACTCTTCCCAATCTTGCTTATCTTTCTCCCATTCCTATCCTAACCGCGGGTGCCTTCCTTGCTCTTTATGGGAGCCTTTCAAAGAAAAGAGAGTTTCTTCCTTTTTTCTTATCTCTTTTCCTCTTCGCTCTTGGGTATGTGGGGCTTGTTATAAGCTTATGGCCTTGGATTGTGCCCTATACTATTCCTTTGTGGAAAGCTGCAGCAGACACTCGCTCTCTTTCTCTGATGTTAGTCGGAGTTGTTCTTTTTCTTCCCTTTGTTCTGGGATATACCTTTTATTCCTATTATGTCTTCCGTGGCAAAGCTACGCCTCAAGAGTGGTACTAAGATGAGTGAAGCTAAATTAAAACCGTGGCTTTGGTTTTTGGGCTTATGGCTCGCCAGCTTATGCTGTACTTTTTTTGTGGTTTATGGGTTGAAACGGCTTATAAAATTAATGAGCTAAGAAAAAAGGAGATAACTACTGAATCTTAATTGGAAAAAAATAAAAATCCCTCTTCTTGGTATTGCAGTGCTTATGATTATTATTGTGATCTCACTCGTCATAATGTTTTTGCATTATAAGGGGAATTCTAATCATTTAGTTCTTTATGGCAATGTGGATATTCGTCAAGTTGACCTTGGATTTCGCGTGAGCGGGCGCCTTAAGAAGATGCTCGTTGAAGAAGGAGATCAAGTTAAGCAGGGTGACCTTTTGGCGGTTTTAGATAAGGTGCCTTACGAGGCAGACCTTGCTTCAGCTAAGGCAGGACTGGCCCAAGCAGAAGCGAACTATTTAAAGTTACAACATGGGAGTCGGCCTCAGGAAATTGAAGAAGCCCGGGCCCTTGTGCGCGAAAAACAAGCTGCTGTAACAAATGCGGGGCTTACTTTTGCACGGCAGAAGGAACAAATTAAAATTGGAGCTTCTTCTAAACAGAATTATGATGATGCCTTTGCGCAAAAAAATGAAGCAGAAGCTCAGTTAAAAAGTGCTCAAGAAAGCTTAAGTCTTGCGGAAGAAGGATTCCGCAAAGAGGATATTCAAGCGGGAAAAGCAGCTATGGAAGTCGCCAAGGCTAAACTTGAATCCGCTAAAATCAATTTAATAGACACGGAAATATTTTCTCCTTCCGGTGGAATTATTCTTACCCGCGTGCGAGAGCCGGGAGCGATCATTTCTCCCCAATCTATCATCTATACTCTTACGCTCCATAAGCCTGTTTGGATTCGTGCCTATGTTTCTGAAACTGACTTAGGCCACATCAAACCGGGCATGGAGGCTTTAATTTACACGGATGCGGATCCTGAACATCCCTTTAAAGCTAAAATCGGATTTATCTCCCCCACGGCTGAGTTTACGCCCAAGACCGTTGAAACGCCTGAACTGCGCACGGATTTAGTTTATCGTCTTCGACTCTATGTGGACGATCCAAAAGGGAAACTGCGACAAGGCATGCCTGTTACGGTAAAATTGGATGTCAAAGAATAAAGACGCTATCCACATCACCTCTCTGGGTAAAACCTTTCCTGGTGCTAAAAAAGCCGCTCTTGACAATATTAATGCCGTGATTCGTCCAGGCATCATAACCGGATTAATTGGGCCCGATGGTGCAGGGAAGACAACCCTTCTAAGGCTTATGACAGGCCTTCTATTGCCAAGCTATGGTAAGATCAATGTTTTCGGATTGGATACGGTTCGAGATGCGGAGAAGCTCCATGATATCACAGGTTACATGCCTCAAAAATTTGGACTTTATGAAGATCTAACAGTTATTGAAAATCTTGATCTTTATGCAGCCCTTCATGGAATTTCTGAGAAAGAAAAGCCTGAAGTTTTTAATAAAATGCTTCATTTTACCTCCCTCGGACCTTTTACTACTCGGCTTGCGGGAAACTTATCAGGGGGAATGAAGCAAAAACTGGGCCTTGCTTGTTCTCTTTTAGGAAAGCCAAAGGCTCTCCTTTTAGATGAACCCAGTGTGGGGGTGGATCCAGTTTCACGGCGGGAGTTGTGGAAGATGGTCAGTGATCTTGCAACAGAGGGGATATGCATTGTGTGGTCCACCTCCTACCTCGATGAAGCCGATAAATGTAGTGAGATTTTTTTGTTAAATGAAGGAAAATTTCTTTTTTATGGGCCGCCAAAAGATTTAATAAAACAAGTGAATAAAGAGGGGAAAGAGGAGCTCGGATTTGAAGAGGCCTTCATTGAAATTCTTGGAGGAAGCCATAGAGGAGAATCGGTTTTAGCGAAACATATGTCATCAAAAACAGTTAAGGACGTCCCGCCAATTCAAGCGAAAAATTTGACGAAAAAATTTGGTGACTTTACAGCGGCACGAGACATCTCTTTTACCATTAAACAAGGAGAAATTTTTGGGCTTTTAGGTCCCAACGGTGCGGGTAAATCGACTATTTTTAAGATGTTATGTGGACTCTTGCAGCCAACGGAAGGTCATGCTTTGGTTTCGGGCTATAGTTTAAAAACGGCGCCTTCAGAAGCGCGCTTACGTATTGGCTATATGGCCCAAAAATTTTCCCTATATAGTGATTTAAGTGTGAAAGAGAATTTAAATTTTTTTTCAGGGGTCTATGGGCTTATGGGCCGTTATCGTCAGACACAAATGGAACAAATGATCTCTATTTTTGAGCTCACTCCCTACCTGGGAGAGAATGCAGGGCTGCTTCCCTTAGGCTTTAAACAAAGATTGGCTCTGGCTTGCTCCTTAATGCATGAGCCAGATGTTCTCTTTTTAGATGAACCCACCTCAGGGGTGGATCCTCTTGTACGAGAAGAATTTTGGAATCACATTCAGGGTATGGCTGCAAAGGGAGTCACAATCATGGTGACAACCCATTTTATGGAAGAAGCGGAGTATTGTGATCGTATTGCCCTAATTTATGGGGGAAGAAGTATTGCTTCAGAAACGCCGAAGGCATTGAAAGAAATGGTGAAATCAAAGGCATTGCCAAAACCAACTCTTGAAGATGCTTTTATTACCTTGATTGAACAATTTGATCAAAAGGGGAGCTTATGAACTATTTTTCCTTCTCCCGCTTTTGGGCTTACTTTAAAAAAGAGGGAAAGCAAATCATGAGGGATCCCAGTACCTTTCTCATTGCCTTTGTTCTTCCTTTAATAATGATGTTTATTTTTGGCTATGGGGTGTCCTTGGATGCAGATAAAGTTCCCCTGGGACTTCTTTTGGAAGATACATCCCCCACAGCCAGAAGTCTTGAGAATGCGTTTCTGGGCACAACTTATTTTGACGTGAAAACCAGCTATAATCGCTCGGCAATTGAGGAGGACCTTACGGGCGGTCGTGTTCGCGGTATTGTTGTTGTTTCCCAGGATTTTTCAAAAAATTTACTCAATGGAGTCGAGACTCCTATACAGGTTTTGCTTGATGGGAGTGAGCCCAATACAGCACGGTTTGTTCTTAATTATGCTGAAGGGGTGGTAAATAATTGGGTGAAACAACAAAAGGATGAAGGAAAATCGTTCCTTACCCGTCCTCTTATTGCAGTGCCGCGTATTTGGTTTAATGACTCATTGGAAAGCCGCTATGTTTTGCTTCCCGGATCAATTGCTATCATTATGACCCTCATTGGAACTCTTCTCACGGCCCTCGTTGTGGCTCGTGAATGGGAAAGGGGCACAATGGAGGCTGTCATGGCCACTCCTCTTCGCATTTCTGAAATGCTGCTTGCCAAGCTAGTGCCGTATTATCTTCTCGGTATGTGTGCAATGATAATGTGTGTTTTTCTTACTATCATCTTGTTTCAGGTTCCCTTCCGGGGATCTTATTTTATCCTATTTATCTCAACGTCCATATTTCTTCTTGCAGCCTTAGGTATTGGGCTTGTTGTGTCTTCCACGACACGTAATCAATTTGTCGCGAGTCAAATTGCAATTATTATTGGGTTTCTTCCAGCCTTTATGCTTTCAGGATTTATTTTTGAAATCAGTTCAATGCCTTGGATTATTCAGATGATGACCTATATTTTTCCCCCCAGGTATTTTGTCACTATTTTGCAGAGCAGTTTTTTAAGTGGAACGACATGGGCGCTTATTCTCCCGAGTCTTCTTGTGATGTTCCTCATTGCAAGCCTCTTTCTTGGGATCTCGGCGCTTAAAATGGTGAAGAGAATAGATTGATATGAAAAAGAAAATAAAAAATATCTGGTTACCAATTAGGACGCTTATTATTAAGGAAATTCTTGCCGTTTGGCGGGACAAAAAAAGTCGGATTACACTGGTTGTTCCACCGCTTATTCAATTGATCATTTTATCTCACGCGGCGACTTTAGACGTTAACAATATTTCTATTGGGATTTTTAACCAAGATAGCGGCTGGTATAGTCAAGAACTCACCCAAAGGATAAAAGGCTCCCCTTATTTTAAGCATGTTTATGAGTATAAAAAACCGCAAAGTATAAGAGAGTCTATCGATAAACAAGAAGTGATCGTAGCCCTTCAACTTCAACCTAATTTTTCCAAACTTGTTGCTGGGGGGAACACTGCCCCTGTTCAAGTCATTTTGGATGGTCGAAAATCAAATGCCTCTCAAATTGTTTTTGGTTATCTTAACCTTATTTTCCAGTCCTATAATCAAGATATCTTAAAGGATCAAGGGATTGACATACCTGAGCCAATCACCATTCAATACAGGTCATTTTTTAACCCCAATATTGAGTATATTTATTTTACAGTTCCTTCCTTAGTGGCTATTTTAAGTATGATTCTGGCTTTAATGGTAACAGCTATGTCCGTCTCTCGTGAGAGAGAAAACGGGACCTTTGATCAATTGCTGGTTTCTCCCCTTCAACCTTGGCAAATTCTGGTGGGAAAAATGATGCCTGCTATGGTAATCAGTATTGGTGAGAGTACGCTTTTGATGATTGCCGTGTTGCTCCTTTATAATATTCCTTTTAAAGGTTCTCTCATTCTACTTTATTTTAGCATGATTATTTTTTTGTTTTCTATTGTGGGAATTGGCCTTTTTATCTCTTCCATTTGTAAAACCCAACAGCAATCTATTTTGGGAACCTTTGTTTTTATGACGCCCACCATGCTTCTTTCCGGTTATGCAACGCCTATTGAAAATATGCCTCTCTGGCTTCAGCCAATCACAAACATCTTTCCCATTAAGCACTTCTTTATTATCATTCGTGGTATTTTTTTAAAAGATATGCCTACCTTCGAGGTTTTAAGGTATAGTTGGCCCATGGTCCTTATTGCTCTTTTCACTCTGACCCTTGCGGGTTGGATGTTTAAAAGGCGGTTAGAATAAAACAGGAGGGGTGTAACGTGGAGCTTGAAGGCCCTTTTCAAGCCACTCCATGGCTGCTTCCATATTTTGATGCTCATGACTTTCTAAATGAGCCATCAGCTGATAAGCGATGGCTGTAGGATGTTTTTCTATAAGTTGTTTTAAAGCAGTTCGTGCTTCCCCCCAGAGTTTCGCTTTCAAAGCTGTTCGGGCTAATAGCAAGAGACTTTCTGGATTTTTTGGATTTTTCTTCACAAACTCTTTTGTTTTTTCAAAAGCAGCTCCTTCATTTTTAGGAGAGAGAATTTTTAAATAGAGATCTCCTAATTTTTGAGTGGGTGCTTGATCCCAAGTGATCTGCAGAATGCTCAAAGCTTGAGCATGATGGCCTTGTTCTTGGAGTAATTCTGCGAGCATTTCGGACACTTGAGTGAGGCTCGGATCTAAATAATGGGCTTGACGAAGGTAAGTTTCCTTTTGCTCTTGTGAAATTTTAGGTTGAAGAGCTTCCTGATATTCAATGTAGGCCAATTGTTTTTTGCTTTGATTCTTTGTGATATAGCCTAAATCGTCTAAACGGAGAGCTATTTTTTCAGCATCAATAAACTTTTTCTGTTCACGTGCTAGGGCTAGAAAGTGCTTAAGAACCCAAGGAGAGGAGCTGAAATCTTTTTCAGCATGTTTTAAAAGATTATAAGCTCTATTGAAGTCGCCGCGCTTAAGAGCAGCACGTATCTGTCCTTTGAGTCCTAAAAAGAAAGTACCTGGTTGACCAATGAGGGCCATAAAACATTGTTCTGCTTCCAAGTGGTGTTTTGTTTTTTCGAAAATGTTTCCAGCAATCCAGAGAAAAAAAGGATTTTTTTCAAGTTTTTTTTTCATCTTTTGAGTTAGTTCAAGGGCCACATTAAAATTTTCAGCTTCGTAGGACATTAGAAGGTTTAACAATTCTGTTTCTACATTACTTTCCTGTGATTTTTTATGATGATTTGCCCATTTTGAGGGAAGATTAATGAGCCACAAAATACTGTACCCTACAAGGAGAAGGATAGACATGAGAAAAATCAAAATGATAAAAGCTAAAATGGCGGAAAGTTGAATGTTATAACCAAACCATATTATTTCTAATGAGCCTGGATTTACAAGATAAACGATACCGAGAAATCCAAAGAAAATAGCTGTGACAATAAAAAAAAGAAGCCATTTCATCCATTTTATCCTTGAGCGAGTTTTATCAGCAGATTTTTATAAAGTATTTCAACTTTGAATCGTTCTTGAACTGTTTTTATCCAAGATGAAAAATACTCCTTTTCGTCCGCGGGGAGTTTTTCAAATAAGTTCAAAACCTCGGAAATATTTTTTTCATATATAGCCTTTTCAATTTTTTGAGGGGAGCTTGTTTCTGAAGCCTTCTTTTTATCAATTTTTTTAATGCGTATAAGAGATTTTAAACGCTCCCAAAGAGATTTTGACTTAACAGGAGCGGAAGGCAAGGAAGATTGAAGTTCGGTATAGGTTGGGCAATTGGATATGGTGGAGAGCTCAAGGAGTAAATTGGTGGTATCTTCGTCAGAGTGCTTTTGAAGGTAGGTTTTAAAGATTGACAAGGGTATCCAACCCTCTAATACGCCTTCCAAAAGTTGGATAGTAATGAGTTGTTGAGGAGGTGCTGGAGCATTTGTTATGGCTGTATCCATTTTTTCAAGGGGCTCAGGATTTTCAACTTTAGCTTTAACTTCTTGAAAATTTATTATTTCATCTTCTTTGTATTTTTTCCATAAAATAAAAATGGAAAGAAAAAGAAGAATAAACAAGAAAAAATAAGCCAGGTATCTTTTAGAGGACTTTAAGGTTTGGCTGAAACGCTGCCAAAACAAGCTCTTATAAGTTTTTTTATTTTCCGTCATCAAAGTATCCTAGCATATTGTATGTTGAGGGATGAGGACTTATCCAAATTTCTTTCCAAAGAATTTTTTGTGCTTTTTCAGCTATATCATAACTTAAACAGAGGGCTTTATTCAAGGCAATCTCCTTTTCAAGTTTTGAAACTTTGACAAGATTAACAAACAGTTCAGTTGTTCTAGGAGAAAAAAATAACACATGAGATATTTTTTTATTAAAAAAATCAGTTATGAGAGAATTGGAGAAGTGCTCAATATCATTGACTTGATAAACAATCTGGCGCTGAGCTTTAAAACCTAAGACTCTTAATTTGTGAACTATATCTCTTTTGATAATTTGGCCGGAGAGATAATATAAAACTCCTTTTTCTGGCTTGGCTTGTCGTGTCACGAGCTCTTGTAAGTCACGGCTGTTTCCGCTTGCATTGAATATGGTGATGAATCCTAACTGATGAGCAAGGGCTGCTGTTTGATCTCCCACGACGTAAAGCGGAATTTTTTTAAGATGACTATAATCCTTTAGAGCGCGTAGTGCATTTTTGCTCGTGATGATCAGGGCTTGAGGATTCTCAAGTGGAGGAACGGTAAAAAACATAGGCTCAAAAAGTGGGTAACAAAGAACTTTTTTTCCAAGTGCTTCCAAATGTGAAGCGAGAGGAAGAGCATCTTCAAGGGCCCGAATTAAGAGAACGTGGGACATATGCCCTCTTTGAGAAGTATATTAGCCGCTTCACAGCCAATTTCTTTTGGGTGAGAAGCTAACCCTTTGTGAGTAACAAAACGCATGTTATGGCCATTTAGATCGCTGATCATTCCCTTTAAAGTGAGAACTTCTTCTTCAAGAGTGGCGTAGGCAGCAATAGGAGTGCGACAAGAGCCATTGAGAGTTTTCATAAAGGCCCGTTCTGCTGAGACGGTTGTAAAAGTTACGGGATGGTTTATGGAGGAGAGAAGTTCGAGAAGATCAAAGTCCTTCTCGCGACATTGAATCCCAATAGCTCCTTGAGCCACTGCGGGGAGGCAATCTTCCAGAGATAAAATTTGTGTTATTTCGTCCATTAATCCTAAGCGTTTAAGACCCGCAACAGCTAGGAGTGCTGCATCAACTTCTCCTGTTTTAATTTTTTCGATGCGTGTATTTACATTTCCTCTCAATGATATTGGGGTAACGTGAGGAAATTTATTCAATATATAGGCTTGGCGACGCAAGGAAGACGTTCCAAAGAGGGCACCTTTGGGTAAGATTTCGAGTGGGATCCGTCCTCGTGATATCAAGGCATCTCGCGGATCTTCTCGTTCAAGCATGGCTGGAAAGAGCAGGCCTTCTAGGCAGTCAACAGTGACATCCTTCATAGAATGAACAGCAAGGTCAATTTCTTTTTTCAGAAGAGCATGTTCGATTTCTTTTGTAAAAAGGGATTTGCCGCCTAAAGCAATAAGGCTTCTGTCCACAATGGTATCACCCGTGGTTTTGATAGGAACGATCTCAAGGTGTCCTTTGAGAAAGGGATGATGTTCTAAAAGCTTATCCATAACTTCTTGAGTTTGAATAAGGGCCAGAGGGCTTGCCCGTGTTCCGATACGAATACTTTTCATAAGATGTGACTTTAAAGTGTTCTCTTTCTCTTGCCTAGAGGAGTTGTTTGTGGTTGAAAAAGGAATGATTTTTTTAGGTATTGAATCAAGTTGTGATGAAACGGCCGCTTCTCTTGTCACTGAGAGCAAGCAAATCCTTTCGAATGTGATCTCTTCTCAATTTAAAGACCATAAACCTTTTGGCGGTGTAGTGCCTGAAATTGCCGCGCGAGCTCACCTGGATCATATGGACTGGATTATAAATGCCGCTTTTAAAGAAGCAAATCTGACCTTGAATGACATTGATGGGGTTGCTGTTGCTGGGGGGCCCGGCCTTATCGGAGGTGTGATTGTGGGTGTTATGATGGCTAAAGGTTTGGCAATGGCTAAAAATTTGCCTTTCATCCCTGTAAATCACCTTGAGGCCCATGCCTTAACGGCGCGGTTGACCTATGAGATTCCTTTTCCCTATCTTTTGTTACTTGTCTCTGGAGGACACTGCCAGTTTCTGATCGTCGAAGACGTTGGGAATTACACTTACTTGGGGGGGACTTTAGATGATGCCCTTGGGGAATGCTTGGACAAAACTGCAAGGCTTTTAGGGTATCCTTATCCGGGCGGGCCCACGATTGAGCGACTCGCTCTTCAAGGGAATTCTGATAGATTTAATTTTCCTAAGCCACTTAAAGGTCAAATGGGATGTGATTTTTCTTTTTCCGGACTTAAAACTGCGGCCCGAAAGGTTATTCTTGAAGCAGATAAAACTTCTCCTCACTTTCATGAAGATTTTTGCGCGTCTTTTCAAAAGGCGATCGGAGTGATTTTGGAAGATCGATTGAAACATGCTCTCCAAATGGCTCTTGAAAAAAGTCCCAAAATCACCACCCTCGTTATAGGAGGAGGGGTTGCAGCAAATCAATATTTTAAGCACCGCTTGGCTTTATGTGCTGAAAGTTATGGTGTTTCGGTGATATCTCCTCCTATAAACCTTTGTACAGATAACGGAGCTATGATAGCGTGGGCTGGTATTGAAAGATTTAAAAGAAATTTGGATGGCACTCTATCCTTTGCACCGCGTCCACGGTGGCCACTCGAAGACTTAAAACTTAAAACAGGAGAGTAAATAAAGTGCATCATATCGCTGTTATTGGAGCCGGCGCCTGGGGAACAGCCTTAGCCTTGGCGGCATTTAGAGCTCATTTAAAAACAAGTCTCTGGTCGATTAGTCCTGAGGAAGTTGAAGCAATTAATCAACAACATGAAAATATCTCGCGTCTTCCTGGAATTCCCTTAGACCCCTCCTTAAGAGCCACAACTGATCCTCAAGAAATATCAAATGCTGATAGTATCATTCTAGCCCCTCCGGCTCAATTTATGAGAAGTACATGTGCGACGTTTAGTAAAGTTCTTCCCTCTCACGTTCCTCTTATTATCGCCTCAAAGGGTATTGAAAATGGAACGGCTCTCTTGATGTCCGAGGTGATACGCGAATTCTTTCCTCAGAATCCTCTCCTGGTTCTCTCTGGTCCAAGCTTTGCTAGTGACGTTGCAAAAGAGCTGCCAACAGCTGTAACTCTTGCTGCAGAGGATATTTCTCTCAGTCAGAAAATGGCTTCACTCTTAAGCAGTCAATATTTTCGCCTTTATGCCTCTGAAGATACTATAGGGGCTCAATTAGGAGGAGCTTGTAAAAACATTATTGCTATTGCTTGTGGTATTATTGAAGGCCGAGGTTTAGGAGATAACGCTCGAGCCGCGTTAGTTGCGCGTGGTCTTATAGAAATTGCAAGACTAGGATGCGCTATGGGAGCACATCTTGAAACTTTTCTTGGACTTTCAGGTGTAGGGGACATCACGCTCACCTCCTTAAGCGCCCAGTCAAGAAATAAGACCTTTGGTCTTTCTTTGGGAGATGGTGCGAGCCTTGAAGAATTGCTGGCAAAAAAAGTGGTTCTCACGGAAGGGGTTTTTACGGTCTCAGGGACTGTAAAATTAGCTGAAAAGTATAAGGTGGAGATGCCGATTACTTTTGCCATGGATACTCTTTTAAATAAGCAAGGAACGCTCGAGACTTTGATCAAAGATCTTCTGTCACGCCCTTTAACAATTGAGGGGATATAGATGAATTATTGGCTTATAAAAACCGAACCTCATGTTTGGTCATGGGCGGATCAAGTTGAGAAAGATGTAACTTTTTGGGATGGAGTGCGAAATTACCAAGCTAGCAACAATTTAAAAGCCATGAAGGTGGGTGACCTTGCCTTTTTCTATCATTCGGGGGAAGAGCGCCGGATCATGGGAATTGTTGAGATTATTAAGCCTTATTACCCTGATTCATCGGATCCTGCAGGGCGTTTTGGAATGGTGGATGTTAAGACGCACACTCCTTTTTCTCACCCCGTCAACTTAACCACTATTAAAAAAGATTCTCGCTTTCAGCATTTGGGATTGGTTCGTCAATCTCGCCTTTCTGTGATGCCCATAGATGCGGCTTCATGGAAGATTTTGATGGCTCTTGGAGTCTAATTGAAGGAAATGCTTGCATTTTGGAATGACTTTGTTTATTAAGGAAAACACTATTTACAAAAGTGAGTGCGTACAATGTTTATACAAACAGAGGAAACACCAAATCCGGCCACATTAAAGTTTCTCCCTGGTCGTATTATAATGCCAGAGGGGACGTCAGACTTTAAGTCTGTAGAAGAGGCCGCCAAATCTCCCCTTGCTTCAAAACTTTTTGAAATTCAGGGCGTTAATGGCGTTTTTTTCGGGGCGGATTTTATTACTGTTTCTAAGGAAGATTCTGAAGATTGGGCTGTGCTTAAGCCCGAAATTTTAGGGATTATCATGGAGCATTTTGTAACGCACCAGCCCTTGTTTTATGGAGAAAGAATCCCTACATCCAGAAAACATGATGATGATCCTATTGTGGGACAGATTCAAGAAATCTTAGATACGCGTATCCGCCCTGCCGTAGCTATGGATGGAGGAGATATCGTCTTTGATTCCTTTGAAGAAGGTATTTTATATGTGCGTATGCAAGGAGCTTGCGCAGGTTGTCCAAGCTCATCAGCTACGTTAAAGTCAGGAATTGAAAATATGTTACGGCATTATGTGCCCGAAGTTCTTGAAGTAAGAGCGATAGAGAGTTAAGGAGTTTATTATGTTGAAACAATCGAAGACTCAAATTTCCCTTATTGTTATTTTGGGGCTGATGATTCTAGGCCAGGCTGGCTTTGTTATTTATCAGAATTTTCTTCCCGTTCCTGAAGAAAGTGTGGAACCCCAGGCTGTTATTATTGAGAAGAAACCCGTTGTGTCTGCAGGGTCTGCCAAGGCTTTTGGCCTTAATCGTCCTCAAGAAAAATACATTCAGGTGGGTAGTGTAAAAGAACTCGGTAAAGTCTTTAACAATTTGGATTATACTCTTGCGAAGGCCAAGAGTGAGGGACAGGTCCCTCGTCTTTTCTTGTCAAAATTACCGGAGGATATGAAACATAAGAAAAAGTCATCCAACTCTGATTTTGTTCAAGTGCTTTTACCTCACATTTTAAGAGTGAATGAGCAGATTTTATCTGATAGAGAGCGTCTTTTAGATATGCAAGAACGAAAACAAAATGGTCAGCATTTACGTCATTCAGAAAAAATGTGGCTCAGCAAGCTTGCTTCTGAATACCGCTGTAAATCAACAAAAATCGAGTCTTTGTTAATGCACGTTGATATTGTTCCTCCTTCACTTGCGCTTGCTCAAGGTATTCTTGAGACGGGTGGTGGCAGGTCTCATGCGGCTTTAAAGAAAAATTCTCCCTTTGGTTATATGGCTACCAAAACAAAAGTGGCCAAATTTGAAAGTCTTCAACATAGTGTGGAAGCTTATGTGAAAAATCTAAATCGTCACCAAGCCTATAATGCTTTTCGCAAGGATAGGGCTTCCTTAAGGGCTAAAAATCAGACGTTATGTGGGCATAAGTTAGCTTCATGCCTTACAAAGTATTCTGTTCGGGGCACAGCTTATACCCGTGATTTGCAAGATTTAATTCACAACCGCGGATTAAAAGCTTATGATAGTGGACATGTACGTTTAAAACCATAAGGGCTATCATGAGAAAAATTGCGGAGTCTTCTTTAAATCAGATTTTTAAAGAAGCGCGTACCTATACGAAATGGCTTGATAAATCTGTTTCGGAAGATCTTTTAAAAAGCATTTATGAGGTGATGAAGTTTGGGCCAACAAGTGCCAACTGTTGTCCATTAAGAATTGTTTTTGTAAGGTCTCAAGAAGCCAAAGAGCGTTTGCGTCCCCATTTGTTTGAAGGCAATGTCGAGAAAACTATGAGTGCGCCAGTGACAGCTATCCTGGCTTATGATCTGCAGTTTTATGAGCATCTTCCTGTTTTATATCCTTATGTGGATGCCAAGTCTTGGTTTGAAGGTAAGGATGCGTTTGCTCAGGAAACAGCGTTTCGCAATGGCACCCTTCAGGGGGGATATTTCATCATTGCTGCGCGGGCGTGTGGCCTTGATTGTGGCCCGATGTCAGGTTTTTCAAATGAGGGTGTCGATAAGGCCTTTTTCCCAGAAGGGCGGTTTAAGTCAAATTTCCTTTGCAACCTTGGGTATGGCGATGTATCAGGCTTGCCAGGGCCACGCGCTCCACGGCTTTCCTTTGACGAAGCCTGTCAAATTGTATGAGATAAGACTGAAGTGCCATGATGAATAACCTTAAAGGAAATTTTGTAGAGGCACTGACTGTACGAGATGTTAAAAGTCATCTTTCCGACCTTGAGAAGCGGGCAGTTATTTTTCTTGATGTGGATGATACGCTTATCACTCCTACTTCAAAGGTTTTCCGCGCGCATAGCCCCCATAGAACGCTTATTGATGAGTTGAAAAAAGAGCGTGATCAAATCCCCTATTTTGAAAGAATTTTAAGTCGCTGGCGTTTGCAAAGACAAGTTCAGCTTGTCTCTGAGGATTGGCTTTGGTTTATTAAGGACTTCAAAACTCAATTTCCCATTTATGCGTTGACAAAAATGGAGTCAGGCCCTTTGGGGGATATTTTATCCATGGAAGAGTGGAGATATGCAGAATTATCTTCAAAAGGGATGGAATTCACGCTAACCTATGGAGCAAAAGAAAAAGAGATTCTGTTGAGCTCTCCTTCAATGACTTATGAAGGCACCTTTTATAAGGGCATTTTCTCAACGGGCTCGTTTAATAAAAGCGAGATTGTGCGCTTATATCTTCAAAAGGAAAACCCCTCTCAAGTTGTGCTTGTTGATGATCGTCTTGAGCAGCTTCAAGATGTGAGTGAGGAATGTTCACGTAGGTCCATACCTTTTATCGGGGTTCATTTTAAGGGCCATGAGTTGATTCCAGGAATTCCAGATCCAAGTCTTGCAGAATTTCAAAAAAACTATCTATTAAACAACCATGAATGGCTTGAAGATGAAAAAGCGGAAAGAAGTAGGGCTGCTCTGGAGAGATGTTTAGCCCCATAGTATGATGGGATTAAGCGGTGGCACTACCTAGGTTTTTCCTTTTCTTTTAACCATTCCGTTGCGACTTTTCCTGACATGGAGCGCCCCATATAATAGCCTTGACCGATATCGCAGCCCCATTTTGCCAGCAGGTCATATTGATTGCGGGTTTCAATACCTTCTGCAACCACCTCAAGGTTTAATTCATGAGCAAGAGAAATTGCATTTTTAACGATGGCCTCAGCCGTGGGATTATGGGAGATGGACTGTACAAAAAGCTTATCAATTTTGATGGCATTAATGGGCAATTCAAATAAATATTGTTGCGAGGCTTGACCTGTCCCAAAGTCATCGATAGCGACTCTTATCCCCAGCTCTCGCAAACGTGTCACTGCTTCCATAATCATTGAAACACTCGAAGCAACAGCTGTTTCCGTGACCTCAACTTCTAAGAAATGGGGGGAAAATTTTTGCTTTTCAAGTTGCTCTGTTAAAATAGGAAAAAGCAGAGGGTCATGAAAATTCATGACGGAAAAGTTGATACTTACGGTCACCAAAAGCCCCTGCTTGTGCCATGCCTCCATCTGATCAAAGCTTGTTTTAATAACCCACTTGGTAAAGGGATTGATCAAAAGGGTTTCTTCAATAAGAGGGATAAACTCCATGGGGTTAATGGGGCCTAATAAAGGATCAGTCCAGCGCACAAGCGCTTCAAAACCCATGACTTTTCCTGTTTTAAGGTAAATTTTAGGTTGATATTCAAGAACAAAAGAATTTGTTTCTAAGGCTGATTTTGCTCGGTGAAGAATCATTAAATTGCGTTCAGAAGAAGTTGCAATGTTTTTATTAAAGTGACTGATGAGTCTCCTGTCTTTTTCTGAAGAATTGATAGCGATTAAGGCTTTTCGGGTGAGTTGCATTAAACTTATGTCATCCTCGGGAAACCGGGAAACACCAAAGCGCATTTCAATAAAAAGAGGGATTGAGTTGACTTCGTAGGAAAATTCAAAGAGAGATTCACACCTTTTTAAAACATCCATGTAACTACTTTCGTCAGGGATAAGAAGGGCAAAGCGGTTGCTTTGAAGGCGGCCTAAGATAGCGTCATTTCCAATGACTTCTTTTAAACGTTTTACCACTTGAAGGATTAAAGCATTTGCGCTTTCGTCACCCACAGCTGTGTCAATTTCTTGCATGCGAAAAAGTTCAATAACAACCACAACAAGAGGACGTTTAGAGGAATGAGTTAGCTCCGTGAAAATTTTAGTAAGCCCATTAAGGTTGGGAAGGCTTGTGTGAGGATCGGTGATATTTTTAATTTCAAGTTCTTTAATATAGGCCTTAAAAATTGAAGACCCAATGCCTGCAATAGCTCCAATAAGACTAAACATGATCAAGCGGAGGAACCAAGAGGAAAAGGGCTGTGCTGATTCATAGGCATAGCTGGACGTTATATAAGGGCTCAAAAGAAGGCCTGAAATAATTCCCGTGAGGATTCCTCCCCCCACAGAAAAAGTAAATCCAGCAAGAAGAATGGGAATATAAAGAATATGAAGGTAAGCGAAAGCTGTTCCCCCCATCCATTCCACGAGTTGATCCCCAAAAATGAGGAACGCAACAATAAAGAGGGCAACAAAAATTTTCATTCGTGTTGTTGGAAAAATGATGTGCTTATAGATCTCAAAAAAAGGCATCTGTTTTATAAAGTTATTTTGTTCCTTTAAAAGGATACACCTATTTCGTGCGGATCAAAAATCTTTTCTTCCAAAGGCATATAAACTTGATGAAGACGCAATGAAAAAGTCTTCTGATTAAGACGACAAAAAAAGTGGGCTCCTGTTGAGGTAACTTTTTTTAATTCATAGTCCTCAAGCTCATGGATATTTTCAGGATGAAAGAGTTTTTTATTTAGCCAAAGTGACCAATGATTGTCATCATAATAAATAAGTGATGTCAGGGATAAATTTTGTGAGGAAGCCTTTGAATCAACAAAATTTTCCTTTATTAACGCGATTTCATTTTCAGAAAAGAAAAGAGAAAGAAAAAGGCAAGCTTTCTTTTTCATGGATTGTTCCTATCCATTGCCACCCACTCAAAAATAATATTTCCTAGAATAAAATGTGGTGAGGCTCCCTGATTTAAAGCCAAGAGAGAACTTCCTGTAAGAACTTCGCCTCTTGAAAGAGTGATTTCATGAAGTATCAGAATGCCAGGAAACTTGCTAAAAATAGCCTCTAAGAAAATAAAAATATCGTTATCAAGAATAGCCTCGCAACTCCAAATGATTTTTGTAATTTTATAAGAATACATGTCGTTTTTTAAAATTGATCGTTCGGGTTCAAAGCTGAACTCTGTCTTGTCAAAGCTCTCACTGGCTTTTTCAAACACTTCTTGAGCGAGGAGGCGGCTTTTGGGAATCACCCAGCCTTTTTCTTTTAAAAACTGCAATTCATTTTCATGGCGTCTTACAAAAGAAATGTCACCTTCCAAAGCAAAGGCTTGTTGCTGTAGTTGATGAACTTTGGAAGTTAGCTGATTAAAAGTGCTCTTTGCTCCATGATAAAAATTTAAGGTGAGTAAAAAAATACCTAAACAGCTTAATATGAAAAGTGGCCAAATAAAAATCTCTTTTTTCATGGAAGTAAAATCCTGATTTTGACAAGAGGAAGAGGAGATATGAGTGAACTTTTGAAAGTTTCAAGGGGACCACTGTTGAGGGGGGCTTCAAGAACGTCTACCTGTCCTTGAGGGAAAGTTGTTTTGCAAGAGCGGATGAGATGGTCAAAATCTTTAAGAATCTTTTGCGCCGTTCCCTGCTCCATTGAAATGTCAAGAATGATCTCAAGACCGTTTTCGTATTTTAGGCTTAAACCTTCAAGTCTTAAGTGTTTGTTTTTTAACAGAAATTCTAGATTTTCAAAAACCTTGAAGGAAAAAGCGTTTTTTGATTTTAAAAAGGAATAAGCATTAATTGCCTTTTGAAGGAAGAGAATGTCTTGCTCTCCTAAATCCTTTTTTAATGTTTCAATATGCAGTTTCAGTGTTTTGCTGCGGGCCTCAACTTCGGGTAGCTTGTTCTTATAATCATAGGCTTGATAAAGCAAAATCCCATTCATAAGGGTAAGGGCAGCTATAAAAGTTAGAATACTTGTTCTTATCAAATTTTGTGATAGATAGAAGCGGCGCTGAATTTTTAAGGAAGGTTTTTTTTGAGAAAAAAAATACTGAAGAGGACAATCATGTTCATTAAGTTTTATGACAGGTGAATTGAGAAAGTCAGTTTTTGAATTTACTGAATAAATCTGCAATTTTTCATGGATGTCAGGGAACTTGCGACTTAAAAAGTGGAGTGCAGCTTGAAAATCATCTTTGCTGTGAAAAAGACGGGCCAGTAAAAGGCGCTTCTTTTCAAAAATAACATAACTCAGAGTTTGAGGTGAAAAAGAGTAAAACAGTACTTGATAGGGAGAGAGGGGAGATTGTTGCTTTTTTAGAAATCCCCTGATTTCAAAGGGGACAAAGAAAACATTTCCGCCCGATTTGGGAAAAGCTTCAAACCATAAAAGCCAAGGATGTAAAGGGTCGTTTTGAGGGACGTGAATCCACCTCAGATAAGAGATTTTATTCTGCTTTAGAAGGGAGGAGGCGAAAAAGCTATTTTTACTTCTTCCTTCATTTTTTTTATGAAAAATATATCTTGCCAGATCCCAAGGATAAAGATGAGGTAATCTGTCTTCATGAATAAAGTTTGCCTTTAAATCTATAAGGAGATGAAAGGAAACTTTTGGAAAATCTCTTAGGAAGCTAGATATCCGTTCCTTTGTTTCTTCAAATTTCCCCTCACAAAGTAGTATATTTTCATAAGCCTGATTATAGAGAATTGCCTTGTTGTCGGATAGGAGGAGAAGGAATTTTATCTTCATTTTTAATGATCGAGAGTTGAAAGTGTTTCATAAAGAGGCAGAAAAATTGAAGACACAGTCCATGCCAATATAAGGCCAACAAAGACAAACATAGTTGGTTCAATGAGTCCTATAAAATGATCAACACGCCTCTTTAAGGCTGTATCAAAAGAGTCCTTAATATAAAGAAGACTTGTCTCTAGGGAGCTGGTTTTTTCTCCTATTTGAATCATGCGGATCATGAAAGAGGGAAAAAGATTTGTTTTTTGGAGAGCCATTGAGAGAGAAAGTCCTTCTCTTATATCTGCTTCCAGTAGCTTTATGGTCTCATGAAGGCGCCCAGGTTTTATCGTATTTCGTGTTGTTTCAAGAGCATAAAGAATATTAATGCCACTGCTATAGGTTAGGGCAAAAACGTGAGAAAATCTTGTAAGGCCCAAGGCTTTTCTGAGATGACCAAGGCCAGGAATATGATCCAAAAAGTGAGATTTCCAAAGAGGTCCTTTGGGGTGAATATGAAGGAAGCCAACAAGAGAAAAACTTAAAGATAGGAGGAGAAGAGAGAAAAGAAAGCCATGATTTGTAATAAAATGAGAGAGAGCAAGAAGGATTTTTATAGACCAAGGGAGAGGTGTTGAAGACATCTCCATGAATTTGGCAATTTCGGGAAGGAGAACGACAAGGAGAATAAAAAGCATGACTATAAGCACGGCCGTGATGATGAGGGGATAGCGAAAAGCTTTTAAGGTTTGAGCTTGAATTTCATCAAGCCATTTTAAATACTGAAAAAGTTGATGATAGGAGAGAGCGAGTTTCCCTGTCTTTTCTCCTGCTGCAATCATTCCAATAAAAACGGCATCAAAAAATTGAGGATGCTTTGAAAAGGCTTGAGATAAGAGATTCCCTGCTTCTACATTTGTCTTAACTTCTTCCAGGACTGATTTGAGCTTTCGTGAAGATTGAGTTTTTTGAAGTTCTTCTAGGCTTTCAATAAGAGGAATCCCTGCGCTTTCAAATTGTTCTAAATGTAAGCAAATATCCATAAGGGCTTTTGGACTCGGTTTTCTTTTAAAGAAAAAGGAAAGATCTCGGGAATGAGAAATTAAGGATAGATTTTGAACGTAAAGAGAGTCCTTGAGTGTTTCAAGTGAAGAGGCTTCAATGGTTCCTTTGTGAATGACGCCCTCCTTGTCAAAAGCTTTATAATGATAGAGGGTCATGCTTTCTCTCTTAAGTCGACGGTTTTTAAAATTTCTTCAAGGCTTGTATCTCCTTCCAAAACTCGTCGACGCGCCTCCTCTTTCATTGGGATGTATCCTTTTTTCCTGGCAAGTTGACTTAAGGCGCTTCTAGAGGATGTATTTAAAAGAAGCTCATCAAGTTCTGTATCAAAAACAAGAATTTCGGCAATGGCGACACGGCCTCGATAGCCTGTGTTTCGGCAAGAGTGGCATCCTTTGGGCAAAAAGAAAGTTTTTTTGGGGGAAGAATTAAGCAAAATAGCCTCAGCTGGGGAAATTTCTTTTTTAGTGCGACAGTGTGGACAAAGTTTGCGCACAAGACGCTGGGCAATGATGCTCATTAGGCTTCCTGCTAGCATGGGACGTGTTAGACCTAAATCAATAAGGCGGGGAATGGCTCCTAAAGCATCATTTGTATGAAGCGTTGAAAAGACCTGATGTCCTGTCATAGCAGCGCGAAGGGCCATTTGGGCTGTCCCCGAATCCCTTATCTCTCCAATAAGAATAATGTCAGGATCTTGCCTTAAAATCGAACGTACGCCGTCTGCGAAACTCATGCGACTTTGATCACGCACGTCTGATTGACGAATAAGAGGAAGTTGATATTCGACGGGTTCTTCAAGGGTCATGATGTTGATTTGATGTGTACTCATATAATTGAGCATGGAATAGAGAGAGGTTGTTTTTCCGCAGCCTGTGGGTCCTGTAATAATAAAAATTCCATCTGGGCGCATAAAAGCTGTCTTGATTTGCTCAATAATATTTTGTGAATAGCCCAGTTGATGAAGGGCCAGGAGAGAACGTGATTTATCTAGAATACGGACCACAATATTTTCACCATGAATTGTGGGATGAGAAGCAACACGAAGATCAATTTCCCTTGGTCCCATGGTAAAGGTAATACGCCCATTTTGAGGGCGTCGCGATTCGGCAATATTCATTTCAGCCATCACTTTAAGTCGAACACAAATCGAAGGCCAATAAGAAGAATGAAGAGTACAGATTTGCGAGAGAATTCCATCAATACGGTAACGGAGACGGACAAAAGCCCCTTCCGGTTCAAAGTGAATATCAGAAGCGTTCATCTTGATAGCATCAATAAGAATAGCATTAACCAAACGAACGGTTGGATTTTCATAGTCATCACTGGAATAGGATTGAGAAGGAGTACCTTCAATTTCCTTGAGCAAACCAGGAATAGAGAGATCATACCCATAATAGTGATCAAGGGCTTCCCTGATGTCCGTCTCAGGTGCAAGCCGAGGAACAACATCTTGAACCCCTGAGATTTTGTGACGCAGGTAATCAAGTGCGGGCAGATTATAAATATCTGAGAGTGCGATTTGAAGGATTCCGTTCTCCAAGGAGAGAGGGAGCATGGAAAAAGAACGCGCAACTTCTTGGGGGAACAGGGATCTTAAGGCAGGGTCAAGTAATGTAGTTTTAAGACAAATCTTTGAATATCCACTGGCTGCAGAAATGGCTTCGGTGAGGGCAGATTCGCTTAAAAAGCCTAGATTTAATAAGCATTCTTCGAAAGTGACTTTTTGAAGTTTTTGTTCTTTAAAGGCAACATCGAGTTGATCTGAAGATAAAATGCCTTTCTCTAAAAGAAGTGAAGCTAAAATTTCAGAAAAAGCTGAAAAAGATCGTTTTGTGATTTCCCGAGCCAACCTTCCCTCTTGTTTTTTGTTATAAAAGAAAGACTCATGCAAAAAATATGGTGAAGTATATCAATAATTTTTTGAGTTTAAAACAAGAAAATTTTAAAAAATCTGTTGAATGATATTTGGACTTTCGATGTTAAAAAGCTGTGCAGGTAAGGGAATGTTTGATTTAATGTTTGAAAGAACAACCCGTGTTTCAACTCCTTGAGCATCAACGATGCGCCATTCTTTTAGGGTCAGCGGATTTTCTTGAAAGACAAGAGTGATATAGCCTCCATCGGGATCTTCAGTGCGAACGAGAGAGACTTCTGTTTCTTTTCCCTTGGCAACAACGTTGATGACTTCCATATCCGCACCACTAAAACGGATCTGAGGACGTAATATAAAAGCGGCAGGTGTATTTTCTAGGGAGACATAATCGACTTGATCTGCATCCTGATCTTTGGTGACTAACCACTTTCCATCGGCCACAATTAAAAGGGGAGATGGGGGGTTGTAGGTTAAGCGCATCTTTCCAGGGCGAGAAATTTGGATGGTTCCTGAAGAAGTTTGTCCATGACTATTTCTTTGAATGAAATTTCCCGAAAGAGTTTTCAGGGAGTTAAGATAATTTTCAAAGTTTTGAGTTCCTTCAAGAGCCATGGCTCCCTTAGTAATGCAAAAGAGACCAAAAATTAGTGGCATAAATCGTAAATACCTAAATCTAAACCACTTCGTCATCGCGAGCCCACATCGTGGGCGTGGCGATCCAAATAGATTAAAAAAATGGATTGCCGCGCCTTGCTTTCGCAAAGCTCGCAATGACGACCAAGGTGGTATAACTAATGACGCATTATTTAAGAATCGTGCCACTAGAACTAAGGTTTTTATCTTCATATTCATCTCTTTTAAGAAGCTTTACTTAAGACTTCTCTTTTTCCGACGTGATTTGGGGAGCTGACAATCCCTTCTTGTTCCATTTGTTCAATCAAGCACGCAGCACGATTATAGCCAATCTTTAAATGTCTCTGGATAAAGCTTGTTGATGCTTTTCCTTCACGGTACACAAGGGCTAAGGCTTGCTGATAAAGGGCATCATTTTTATCTCCCCCCTCCTCGCCAAAACTCAATTCAGGTGAAGAAGAATCAACCGTAATATCTTCTATATAAGAAGGCATACTTTGAGATTTCAAGAAGGAGACAACTTTTTCTACATCTCCATCTCCTACGTAAGGGCCATGGACACGAGAAATACGCCCACCTGAGGCCATGTAGAGCATATCTCCTTGCCCGAGGAGCTGTTCGGCGCCTTGCTCATTTAGAATTGTACGACTATCGATTTTTGAGCTGACCTGAAAACTGATGCGCGTTGGGAAGTTGGCTTTGATAGTTCCTGTGATGACATCCACAGAAGGTCGTTGTGTGGCCATAATCAGATGAATTCCAGCTGCGCGTGCCATTTGGGCAAGTCTTTGAACGGCGGATTCAATTTCTTTGCCTGCCACTAGCATAAGGTCTGCCATTTCATCCACCACGACTACGATAAAGGGAAGTGGTTCCGTGGGAAGGGGTTGTTCTTCATAAATAGGTTTTCCTGTATCAGGATCAAAACCTGTTTGAACGCTGCGCGATAAAACCTCACCTCTGGTTTTGGCTTCGAGGATGCGTTGATTGTAACCCTCAATATTACGCACCGATAGTTTTGACATGGCTTGATAACGACTTTCCATCTCCCGTACAACCCATCTGAGTGCTACGACGGCCTTTTTCGGCTCAGTTACAACAGGGGCTAGCAGGTGAGGAATACCATCATAAATGGAAAGCTCTAACATTTTAGGATCAATCATGATGAATTTGCATCGTTCAGGAGGCAGACGATAAATGAGAGACAGAATCATGGCATTTACAGCCACTGATTTTCCTGAGCCCGTTGTTCCTGCCACAAGTAAATGGGGCATGCGAGCTAAGTCAGCAATGATAGGGGCACCGCTGATATCTTTGCCTAAAATAAGTGCGAGGTGAGATTTAGATTTCTCATAATCATCATGGGCTAATAAATCTCTCAAGTGCACGGTTTCACGTAGTTTATTGGGCAATTCAATTCCAATAACGTTTTTCCCGGGAACAACGGCAACGCGCGTTGAAATGGCGCTCATAGAGCGGGCAATATCATCCGCAAGAGCGATAACGCGGGATGATTTTAATCCTGGAGCAGGTTCAAGTTCATAAAGGGTAACCACAGGACCTGGTTTAACGCTAACAATTTCACCCCGTATCCCATAATCATTGAGGACTGCTTCAAGCTTTTCTGCATTTTCTTGCAGAGACTCCTCGTCAAAATCAAGCTTATGGGAAGAAGAGGTGGGCCTGTAGAGAAGTTCGAGGGGCGGTAAATGATAAGGATCATCTTCCAAAGATATTTTGAGAGGAGCAGCTGTTTGTTGTGCCTCTTTTTTTGGTGTGTTCGAAGCATACTCGACAATCTTAAGAGAAATGTCCTTGGGAAGGGATTTAGAAGGGGAGGACTTTTTTTCAAAGGGAGAGGGAGGGACTTTTTTTACGGATTTGATTTTGACAGGCTTAATTTTTATGTGCCCGATGACTTTCTTGATATGAGAAGGTTTGAGGCCACTTGCGAGGAATAAAAATAAAAAACCGCTCACGGAAAAAATAAGGGAAAAATTAAAGGGAGAGAGGGGAAGATCTTTAAGGTTTTTCAAGATAAGAAAACCAACAGCTCCTCCCCTACCCCATAAAGAAAAACTTGCCAAAAGACATAAAAATCCAATCAGGAAAAATAGGCTCTTTATTAAAAGAGAGGTTTTTTTCAGATGGATCATTAATCCCACACCTATACCGAGTAAGAAGAAAACAAGCACATAGCTTAAGAGATCAAAAAGTTGGAGGAAAAGATCACTAATGTTGGCGCCGAAAGATCCTAAAAAATTTAAAGTTTCACTGCTAGCAGCAAGGTTCCAAGAAGGGTCTGTTGGCGTATGGGTTAAAAGGGCAATGAAAAGGGTGAAGGAAAAGAGAAAAAGGCTGAGTCCGAAAAGCTCAGAAAGCCGGACACAGAGAAAAGAAAAAAATGCGTTTCTAGAGCGTGCAATTGTCATATAAGAGGAAGTACACGACTTCTTAAAATCGGTCAAGAAAAAGGAGGAAGTGCCTAGCATTTCCTCCTTTTTAATAACTTAGTAGTTAGCTTATTTTTTTTCTTTAGCTTCAGGAGCCGCTTCAGTGTTATTAACTTCTTCAAGAACAACTTCTTCTTCAGAAGCTGGTTTTGTATCCGTATTAGCTTGAGCAACTGCTGCTAAAGTACCGAAAAGAACAACGATTGTGTACACAAATGACTTCATAATGTTTTCTCCATAATTATAAATTCCTCAGAATGAGGTGAAGTGAATATGTGGGGAAAAAAATGTTTTGGCAAGAGGAATTTTTAAGGAAACAAAAAAATTATTTAAAATTTTCTTTGTGAGAACAAATTGATGATAAAAGCTATCAATCATTTCCTTGTTTTTGAGATTAGATAGTTTAAAATTTATGGCTAAAGGGGGATGAATTCCCAGAAAATCTTGACCTTCTAAGAATTCATTCCGAAAGGAACAGTAGATTAAAGATTTCTTAAAGTCATTCCCATGGATAACTTTTGTGTTATATAGATCTGTGAATAGTTCAATGAGAAACAAATGAATTCGCGTACTCTACAGATGATCGTAGTGATGGTGGCCTCCTTAGCCACTATTGCAGCAACCGATATATTTCTTCCCAGCTTGCCTAGCATGGCCACCTATTTTTCTGCCAGCGTGGATGCAACTCAGCTTGTCGTTCCTATGTATTTGATGGGTTCCCTGATCGGAGCTCCCTTTATGGGAACCCTTTCTGATATTTATGGTCGTCAAAGAATTTTGTTCTGGGGGATGGCGCTCTTTTTTGTAGGGACAGCGGCTTGTATGATTGCACCTTCCCTTCTTTTTTTATTATGCGCCCGGTTTCTTCAAGGCTTTGGGGCGATTGTCTCCTCCGTTGTGGGTTGGGCGCTTCTTCAAGACATTTATCCTGCTGATGAAGGAGCAAAATTTATCTCTTGGGCAGGAAGTGTTAGTTGTATTGCACCTCTACTTGCGCCGGCCTTAGGCGGATACATTCAAATTACTCTTGGATGGCAAGGAAACTTTTTTGTTATTTTTATGTGTGCTGTTTTTACTCTTTTTTTGATGCTTTGTTCAAAATCTGAGACAAAGCCTGTTTCAGAGCGCAAAAAGATGTCTCCCCTAACCACCTTGAAAACCTATGGGGCGATTATAACTGATAAACCATTCCTTTTTTACATCTCTTTTTTCTCTCTTTTGGGATCCGTGGAGTGGTGTTATTTAACTATAATTCCTTTTTATTTTGAAAATACATTGCGTATTTCTCCAAATGTTTTTGGTCTTTATTTGTCAACGAGTGCCGCTTTTTATGTTTTAGGGTCTGTTGTTACACCTTGGATTTTGAAGCGTATAGATATTAATCGCACACTTGCCCTTGGCCTTAAAATCACTTTTGTCGCTGGTCTTTTTATGCTCTTTATAAGTTTATTTATGGCAACATATCCTTTGTTAATTGCTCTTGCGATGGGGCTTTATTTCTTTGGAACTTCCATCGTTTGGGGACCTTCCGTATCCCGGGCTTTACAGAGATTTGAAGAGGACAGAGGGGCTGCTTCTGCTGTAAGAAGTTTTTTAAACATGACAGCTTTTGCAACGGGAGGATTTATAGGGAGCTTTCTTGATGATTCAACTCTTATTGTTCTGGCTCTCTTACTTATCTTGATGGCAGGAGTTTGTTGGTTGATTTTTCAAAATTTGACGAAGTTTGAGGCAAAAATAAACGTTTAACTTATTAATATGTGTTATTTACATGACTCTCATAAGCTTTTGTGAAGCAGATATGGACCAGATATGGACTTTATTAACACTGCAATTAATTTTATTGTGCTCTCTTATCCTTATTTCTTAATCGGCCTCCTTCTAGTTCTTTTGGTGGTTATTAGTGTCCAAGATATCCGGAAAGGCATTATCCCTAATTCTCTTGTCGGGGGTGTGGCAGTTTTGGGGCTGCTTTATGGTGGTATTGAAACTCTCCTTTCTGCTGTAATTCTTGGAGTTATTGGTTATGGCCTTTATAAACTGTACCCTCTGGTGCGAGCTAAGGAAGGGCTTGGCTTTGGTGATGTTAAACTTATGGGAGTTTCGGGTCTCTGGCTATCTCCATCTCAAATTCCTCTTTTTTTTATCTTCACTGGCCTTGGAGGTATCTTGATGGCTCTTTTATGGAAGGTATTGAAGAAAGGACCGAAATTTCCTTTAGGGCCAGCTCTTGCCTTTACGCTGGGAATTTGTATTGTGGAGGGACAAAACTTTTCACAAGGAGAGACAAATATGAATGCCACTTTTTCAGGCCCTAGCTTTGGCCCTGCCTCTGGGAGAACACCCGATTCCATCGTTGTTTTAATTCATGGCTATGGCTCTGATGGAGAGGATTTGCTTTCTTTAGGAAAATCTTGGGCCTCCCTCTTACCCAATACTCTTTTTGTGGCGCCACATGGTCCTGTGGCTTGTGAAATGAATCCCTCAGGGAATCAGTGGTTTGGTTTAAAAGACTGGGAACCTTTGCGTATTTTAAAAGAAATTCAGGCCCTAACACCTTCCTTTAATCGTTACTTGGATGGGCTTTTGAAATCCCATAACCTTCCGTCTAATAAGCTTGCCCTTGTTGGGTTTTCCCAAGGAGCTATGCTGGCTCTTCATGTGGCTCTTCATCGTCCTCAATCTGCTGGCGTTGTTGCATACTCAGGCGCTTTTCTTAATGATCCAATGGAATTAAAAATGGCACGGCCTCCCGTTTTGTTAGTCCATGGAACAGAGGATCAGGTCTTGCCAGCATCAGCCTCCCAAGCTGCAGAAGAGGCCCTGAAAGCTTTGAGCGTTCCCGTAACCCTTTCTCTCCTGCCTGGTCTTGAGCATGGGATTGATCCACAAGGTTTGGGGATGGGAGGCACCTTTTTGAAGGAGAAGTTTCATGAAAGTGACGCATCTGGCTTGTCGGAACAGGTGAAAGAGAGTAATAATTTATAAAAGTAAAAAATAGGAATAAAAGAATGTTACGACCAAAAATTGCCCTTGTTGGTGCCGGTCAAATCGGAGGGACTCTTGCTTATCTTATAGGACTTAAAGAGCTAGGGGATATGGTTCTTATTGATGTGGCTCAAGGGATTCCTCAAGGAAAGGCCCTTGATATTGCAGAGGCCGCACCTATTGAAGGTTATGATGGAAAATTTATCGGAACGAATGATTATTGCCATCTTGCGGGAGCCGATGTTGTTATTGTCACCGCTGGTCTTCCCCGAAAGCCAGGGATGAGTCGGGATGACTTGCTCGAGGTTAATGCCAAGATCATACGTACTGTAGGTAATGAAATTCGCCACCACTGCCCTCATGCCTTTGTGATTGTGATTACCAATCCTTTGGATGTGATGGTGTGGGTCATGCGCGAAGCGTCAGGTCTTCCCTATGAACGGGTTGTGGGCATGGCGGGTGTTTTGGATAGTGCTCGATTTCGATATTTCTTAGCTCAAGAATTTAATGTTTCTGTTGAAGATGTTCATGCTTCTGTTCTTGGAGGTCATGGGGATGGTATGGTGCCTTTAATTCGTTATTCAACAGTAGCAGGAATTTCCTTGCCAAATTTAATTGAGATGGGTTGGACAACGACCGAGAGAGTTGAAGAAATTATCCAACGGACGCGTGAAGGGGGTGGAGAAATTGTCAATCTTCTGAAGACGGGCTCTGCTTTTTATGCGCCTGCTTCTTCTGCGATTGCGATGACTGAATCTTATTTAAAAGATAAAAGACGGATTTTTCCCTGTGCTGCTTGGCTTAGAGGCGAATATGGTATAAAAGATCTTTACGTCGGTGTTCCTGTGGTGATTGGAGAAAAAGGTGTTGAAAAAATCATTGAGATTCCCTTGAATAAGGAAGAACGCATCATGTTTGATCATTCGGTTACAGCCGTGCGTGAGCTTGTTGATGCCGTGCAAAATCTCGATAAAAAAACAAGTTCAGTTTAACATAGGAATCTCTCCCCATGAATATCCATGAATACCAGGCGAAATCGGTCCTAAAATCTTTTGGCGTTACTGTTCCTCAAGGAGGCGTTGCCTTTACGTCCCAAGAAGCTCGTAAGGTGGCTCAAGAATTGCAGGGGCCGCCTTGGGTTATTAAGGCACAAATCCATGCCGGCGGCCGCGGAAAAGGCGGCGGAGTAAAGCTTGCCCATTCCATTGAAGAAGTGACAACTCTTGCTGATCAAATATTGGGAATGACCTTGGTTACTCCTCAAACTGGGCCGCAAGGAAGGCTTGTGAAAAAGGTCTATGTAGAAGAGGGATGCGCTATTGAAAAGGAATTTTATTTTAGTCTTTTGATGGATCGTGTGACGTCTCGAGTTACCTTTTTAGCTTCTACCGAAGGGGGAGTTGAAATTGAAGAAGTGGCCGCAAATTATCCTGAAAAAATTATCAAGGCCACCATTGATCCTGTGACTGGACTTCAGCCTTTCCAAGGCCGCAAACTTGCCTTTGGTCTTGGGCTTAAAGGAGATCAAGTGAAAGAGCTGACAAAGCTTACCAAAGGACTCTATGAGGCCTTTATCGCCCTTGATGCCAGTTTGATTGAAATCAATCCTCTTGTGTTGACAAAAGAAGGAAAAATTCTCGCTCTGGATGCAAAGATGAGCTTTGATGATAGCGCCCTCTATCGTCATCAAAATATTGAGGATTTGCGTGATTTAGACGAAGAAGATCCTATAGAACGAGAAGCCGCTCTTCATGAGATTTCCTATATTAAATTAGAAGGAAATATTGGGTGCATGGTCAATGGGGCAGGGCTTGCCATGGCGACTATGGATATTATCAAACTTTATGGTGGGGCACCTGCAAACTTCTTGGATGTTGGAGGGGGAGCACCAAAAGAAAGGGTTACAGAGGCCTTTAAACTTATTCTGTCTGATCCCCATGTAAGAGGGGTTTTGGTGAATATCTTTGGGGGCATCATGCGTTGTGATATTATTGCAGAAGGTATTGTTGCTGCAGTTAAAGAAATTCAGCTTAAAGTTCCTTTAGTTGTTCGCCTTGAAGGGACAAATAAAACCTTAGGGCAAGAGATTTTTTCTAAATCAGGGCTCCCGATTTTGTCAGCAGATGATCTGTCAGAAGCTGCTCAACTTATTGTTAAAGAAGTGAAGGAGGCTGTCTAATCATGTCTGTTCTTGTTGATGCGTCCACGAAAGTTATTTGCCAAGGGTTCACAGGGGCTCAAGGAACCTTTCATTCGGAGCAAGCCATTGCCTATGGAACAAAAATGGTGGGAGGCATTACGCCTGGGAAGGGAGGAAGTGAACATCTAGGTTTGCCTGTTTTTGATACGGTTATGGAGGCTGTTCAAAAAACAGGAGCTATGGCATCTGTTATCTATGTGCCTGCTCCTTTTGCTGCAGATGCTATTTTAGAGGCCATTGATGCGGAAGTTCCTCTTGTTGTGTGTATTACAGAGGGAATTCCTATTTTGGATATGTTGCGTGTGAAACGAGCTTTGTGCGGCTCATCTACTCGCCTTATTGGACCTAACTGTCCTGGGATCATTACGCCAGAGGGGTGTAAGATTGGCATTATGCCAGGGGCTATTCACAGGGCGGGAACTGTGGGAGTTGTCTCCCGCTCTGGGACCTTAACTTATGAAGCAGTGGCTCAAACAACAGCTGTGGGTTTAGGACAATCAACCTGCATCGGGATTGGTGGTGATCCCATCAATGGCACCAGTTTTGTGGATTGTCTTGAATTATTTCATGCTGATCCTAAAACCGAATCCATTGTACTTATTGGAGAAATTGGAGGAACGGCCGAAGAAGAAGCTGCCTTATTTTTGAAATCATGCAAAAATCCTAAACCTGTAGTAAGCTTTATAGCAGGAGTGACAGCGCCTCCTGGAAGAAGAATGGGGCATGCGGGTGCTGTTATCTCTGGGTCCCAAGGAGGCGCTGAGGAAAAAATTGAAGCTTTAAAGAGTGCGGGTGTCGTTGTTGCTGACTCACCAGCAAAAATTGGAGAAACTCTTTATGAGGTTTTAAAAAGTGGGGTTTCTTTGAAAAAGGGACAAAAATGAAGGTTGAGTTTAGTTATGAGTGATTCTAGAAACCCATCCTCCTCTTCAACATGGGCGGATGAAAGTCGCTCTTTTTTAACGGGTGATAACGCGCCTTATATTGCGCATATTTATGAATCCTATTTGGAAAATCCTTCAGCTGTCAGTCTTGATTGGCGCCATTTTTTCTCCTCTTTAGGAGAGAATGAAGGACAAGTCTTAAAGGATTTATTAGGCCCAAGCTGGGAGCGTCCTCCCTTAGAAGAAAAAAAAGAAATCTTGCCTTCCAAAGAAGTTACTTCCGAAGATGTTCAAAGCGCTATTGTGGATTCTATTCGAGCAATCATGCTCATTCGTGCGTACCGGGCTCGCGGTCATATGATTGCCAATTTGGATCCGCTGCATCTTGCGAAAGAAAATCATTATCCGGAACTGGATCCAAAAACCTATGGTTTTACGGAGGCGGATTATGATCGTCCGATCTTTATTTATGATGTTCTCGGTCTGGCTTATGCGACATTAAATGAAATTTTAGAGAGATTACGTAAGACCTATTGCGGAACTATTGGTGTTGAATTTCTTCATATCCAAGATCCTGAGAAAAAACTTTGGCTTCAAAAACGCATTGAAGGTGAGGGAGAATTAGGCCTTGCTGAACCTATCCATGATAGGCCCTTGCAAAAGAAGATTTTAAAGGAGTTGATTACGGCTGAAGCCTTTGAGCAATTTCTACATGTTAAGTATCCGGCTGCAAAGCGTTTTGGCTTAGATGGCGCTGAAAGTTTAATTCCAGGGTTGGAAGAGGTGCTGCGACACTCTTCTGAGCTTGGGGTGCAGGAAGTTGTTATTGGAATGGCCCACCGAGGGCGACTTAACGTTCTGGGAAATATTCTAGGAAAATCTTATCGTGCCATTTTTTCTGAATTTCAAGGACAAAATCCACAGCCCGACCAAGTGCAAGGGTCAGGGGATGTCAAATACCACTTAGGAACCTCCACAGACCGAGAGTTTGAAGGAAGGAAGCTACACCTTTCCTTAACAGCTAATCCGTCCCACCTTGAAGCAGTGGACCCCGTTGTTGTGGGTAAGGTCAGGGCTAAGCAAACTCAATACAAAGATGCTGAACGGAAGAAAATTATGGGTCTGCTTCTCCATGGGGATGCGGCCTTTGCAGGGCAGGGACTGGTGGCGGAAACCTTTATGCTTTCTCAGCTTCATGGATATCAAACGGGCGGAACTTTTCATATCATCATTAATAACCAAATTGGATTTACAACTGCCCCTGCTTTTGCACGGTCCTCAGCTCACTGTTCCGACATTGCGATGATTGTTCAAGCCCCTATTTTTCATGTGAATGGGGATGATCCAGAAGCTGTTGTTAAGGTGATGGGCCTTGCTGCTGAGTATCGTCATAGTTTTGGATCTGATGTGGTTGTCGACCTTGTTTGTTATCGGCGATTTGGGCATAACGAAGCTGATGAACCCTCCTTTACGCAACCTTTGATGTATAAAGCTATTAAAAAGGATCCTTTTACGAGCAAGGGTTATATTGAAAAATTACTCAAAGAAAAAGCTTTAACCCAAGAAGATGTGGAGGCTATTGAAAGAACAATAGAACATAATCTTCAGGAAAACTTCCAAGGATCAACTTCTTATCAACCATCAAAGGCAGATTGGCTTTCAGGAAAGTGGGAAGGGTTTGTTCCGAGCTCAACTTATAATGGGCATGAAGTAACTGGAGTTAAGAAAGAAACCATTGCTTCTATAGGCGAAGCGCTAAGCCGAATCCCTAAAAACTTTCACCTTCATCCCAAACTTGAGCGATTCCTTTCCGGAAGAGGAGTTATGGGAAAAGGAGACGGCCCGATTGATTGGTCTTTTGCCGAAGCTCTTGCTTTTGGTTCCCTTCTTCTTGAAGACCATTTAGTTCGGTTGAGTGGTCAAGATTGTGGACGCGGAACCTTTAGTCAGCGTCATGCTATTTTATATGACCAAGAAACAGAAGAAAAGTATCTAGCCCTTAATCATATTTCACCAACCCAAGCCAGATTTGAAGTTTGGGATAGTCCCCTTGCGGAAGCCTCAGTCCTTGGTTTTGAGGTAGGATATAGCCTTGCAGAGCCGCGCTCGCTTGTCTTATGGGAAGCGCAATTTGGTGACTTTTCTAATGGCGCCCAGGTGATTATTGATCAGTTTATTTCTGCAGGAGAAATGAAGTGGTTGCGGATGTCAGGACTCGTTATGCTTCTTCCTCATGGTTATGAAGGACAGGGGCCTGAGCACTCATCTGCCCGCCTAGAGCGCTATTTACAATTGTGCGCTGAAGACAACATGCAAGTGGTCAACTGTACGACACCAGCAAACTATTTTCATGTATTAAGACGTCAGGTTCATCGCAAATTTCGTAAGCCTTTGATCATTATGACGCCTAAATCATTGCTGCGGTATAAGAAGTCCTTCTCCCCGATTTCTGATTTTGAAAATGGTACGTCATTTCAAAAAGTTATCCCTGACACCTTAACGCCTTCTTCTCGTATCAAGCGGGTTATTCTTTGCTCAGGCAAAATTTACTATGAATTGTTGGAAAGGCAGTTGGAAGAAGGGATTGAAGACATGGCTTTGATTCGTTTAGAACAGTACTATCCTTTCCCGAAGGAAACCCTTGCGAAGATTTTAAAACCATATAAAAACGCCGAGCTTGTTTGGTGTCAGGAGGAACCCATTAATATGGGTGCATGGACCTTTATTGATCGTCGCTTAGAAGATGTGCTACAAGAAATTAATATAAAGGCAAAACGACCAATTTATGTGGGGAGGCCCGAATCAGCTTCTACAGCAACAGGTCTTTTAAGTCGTCATATTTTTGAACAAAACCTTATCATTAGCCAAGCGCTAGATCTTGTGAAGTGAGGAAAAAATGAGTGCTCAGTCGTCAAAAGATATTGTTGTCCCTCCCATGGGGGAATCGATTACAGAAGCTACCGTTGCACGCTGGCTAAAGCAAAAAGGAGAGTCTGTAAAATTAGATGAACCTTTGGTCGAGCTGGAAACGGATAAGGTGACTCTTGAAGTGAGTTCACCTGCGACGGGCGTTTTATCTGAACAACTAGCTCCTCAAGGAGCGTCCGTGAATGTGGGCGCGATCATTGGGCGGGTCACAGAAGGGGTTGCTCTTGCAGTTTCTGTACCTACTCCGGCATCAAAACCTGCGCCTCAACACGAGGAAGAAATTCCCCTGTCTCCTTCTGTGCGTAAGCTTGTGGCTGAAAATCAGATTGATCCACGACGCATTGAAGGAAAGGGTAAAGAGGGACGCCTCACAAAAGGGGATGTTCTGACCCTTCTCGATAAGGGAAAAGTAGAAGAAGAAATCGTCGAAAAAAGTGTAAAACCAAATGACAATCGCATTGAGCGCGTCCGGATGAGTCGCCTTCGTCAGCGTATTGCTGAGCGCCTCAAAGAAGCCCAAAACACGGCGGCGATTCTGACCACCTTTAATGAAGTGGATATGACAAATGTGATGAACCTTCGTGTCGGGCTCAAAGAATCCTTTGAGAAAAAACATGGGGTCAAATTGGGCTTTATGTCCTTTTTTGTCAAAGCTTGCCTTGTAGCTCTCAAGGAAATTCCTGCAGTGAATGCGGAAATTGAAGGCGATGAAATTATTTATAAAAACTATTATGACATTGGCATTGCCGTTGGAACACCGCAAGGTCTCGTTGTGCCCGTTGTCAGGGATGCTAATAAGAAAAGCTTTGCTCAAATAGAAAAAGATATTGCGGACTTGGGGCAGAAAGCTCGAGATGGCAAGCTTTCTATGCAAGAATTGCAAGGGGGGACCTTTACCATTACGAATGGCGGTGTTTATGGCTCCCTTATGGCAACGCCAATTCTGAACCCGCCGCAATCAGGGATTTTAGGAATGCACAAGATTCAAGAGCGTCCCGTTGCCATCGATGGAAAAATTGAAATTCGTCCCATGATGTATCTCGCCCTTTCCTATGATCACCGTATTATTGATGGTAAGGAAGCGGTCACCTTTTTGGTGCGCGTGAAAGAGTGTCTTGAAAACCCAGAACGTATTTTATTGGATGTCTAAAAATGGATAAAAACAAAGTCGATCTTATCGTTATTGGGGCTGGACCTGGCGGTTATGTTGCCGCCATAAGGGCTGCGCAATTGGGGCTTTCAGTTCTTTGTGTTGAAAAGCGAAAAACCTTAGGCGGAACGTGTCTTAATGTGGGCTGTATTCCTTCAAAAGCTCTTCTCTATTCGTCTCAAAAATTTGAAGAAGCAGGACATCTTCTGGCAGATCATGGGGTGAAGCTTGAAAAGCTTTCTCTTGATTTGAAAAAGATGATGGAGAGAAAAGAAAAGGTCGTTGAACAGCTCACCGGTGGTATTGATTATTTGTTCAAGAAAAACAAAGTACAGCATGCTGTTGGAGAGGCCCACATTCTTTCGGCAGAGGAAGTTAAAGTCAATAGAGAGACCTGGAAGACGAAGAATATTCTGATTGCCACAGGTTCGGAAAGCGCAAATGTTCCTGGAATTACGGTTGATGAAAAGAAAATTGTATCTTCCACAGGCGGCTTGAGCCTTGACCATGTTCCCGAAAAGTTGGTTGTTATTGGGGGAGGCTACATTGGCCTTGAAATGGGGTCCGTGTGGAATCGTTTGGGCTCAAAAGTTACCGTCGTTGAATTTATGGATCGTCTTGTCCCTGCCATGGATCATGAAATGGGAGCGGCTTTGATGAAAGCGCTGACCAAACAAGGGATCGATTTTAAGCTTTCAACCAAGGTTACGGGGATTAAAGAAGAAAAGAATAAGCTTACCCTGAGCCTTGAGGATGCCTCAGGGAAAAAAGAAAGTCTTGAAGCGGATACGGTACTCGTAGCAACAGGCCGCAAACCCTATACTCACGGTTTAGGGCTTGAGAAGATCGGCGTTGCTTTGAATGAAAAAGGTTTTATCGTTGTGAATGAGCGTTATGAAACCTCGGTTTCTGGAGTCTATGCCATTGGGGATGTGATTCCGGGGCCTATGTTGGCCCATAAGGCAGAAGAAGAAGGAATTGCAGCTGTTGAAATTATTGCGGGTCAAGCGGGTCATGTGAACTATGGGGCTATCCCTGCGGTGATTTATACCCATCCTGAAGTAGCCTCCGTTGGGAAATCGGAAGAAGAGCTAAAGGCGGAAGAGCGCACCTATAAGATTGGAAAGTTTCCTTTCCTTGCTAACAGTAGAGCCAAAGCGGTTGGGGACACAGAAGGTTTTGTAAAAGTCCTTGCCGACGCTCTTACGGATCAAGTTTTAGGTGTCCATATCATTGGCCTTGATGCAGGAACCTTGATTGCCGAAGCCGTTCTGGGAATGGAGTTTTCAGCCTCTGCTGAAGACATTGCCCGTACCTGTCATGCCCATCCGACCTTAAATGAAGCCGTTAAAGAAGCGGCGATGGCTGTTGATGGAAGAGCGATTCATATTTGATTTTTGAAGGCCACCTTTCTGTTAACCTTTTTTGTTCTCTTTCCCCTACAGTGCTGCCGTGATAAATTTAAGAAAAAAAGGGAGGTTTCTATGCAATGGACAAATACGACAACAAAGTGGGGTGGAGTTGCGCAGCTTTTTCACTGGGGAATGTTTTTACTCATTATAGGTCAATATACTTTGGCTTATACCATGTTGAGTTTGCCGGATTCAGATGAAAAATTCTCTCTTTTTGCTTGGCATGAACAAATAGGTGTAACTCTCTTTTTGCTTGTTTTTATCCGTCTGTGGTGGCGTGAGCATACCCAATTGCCGCAAAATATAGACACAGCTCCCAAGTGGACGCAGCTTTTAAGTAAGCTGAATATCTGCGTTCTTTATTTTCTTTTGTTTGCTTTCCCTTTGTCAGGGCTACTGATGACAATTTTGGGAGGGTATTCTGTGAATTATTTTAATCTCTTTACGATTCCCGCGCTTATGCAAGGGCCCAATGAAATTGCGAAGATCCTCCTCAACATACATATCAGCTTTTCTTATGCTCTTTATGGTTTCGTTGCGGCCCATATTTTGGGCGGACTTTTCCACCGCTTTTTCCTGAGGGATAAGGTTCTCACGGGAATGCTGCCTCACAATTAGCTGGGCTCAGACTCCCCGCATGCGGGCACAAGTAAAATTTGTTCCATAGGTTTTGGGATGAATAGAATTTTGAGTGGAATTATATATCTTATATCGAAACCCCTTCATTTTTGCATATTGAAGGGCTTCTTCTAAGGAGGGAAAGGAAAGCTGGAGCTCTTCCTTCATATCAACTGAGGAGACCCATCCCATAAGTGGATCAGGTCTTAAGGGGTCACGGGTTTCAAATTCCACCCGCCACTCTTTTATTTTTCCTTTTCCAGCTTGCATTGCTGATTGACAAGGTTGATAAATACGGACAGTCGTCATAGGCTTTCTCCTATGATAAGATTAGCATAAAGCGAGGATTAAAGTAAGGCAAAGATGACACAAAATACCTCTTCTTCTTCCATTGCGCGCCGTGGATTTATGTTGGTTCTCTCTTCTCCTTCGGGGGCGGGGAAAACAACGATTGCGAGAAAAGTTTTGGAGAGTGAAGATGAACTCGTCCTTTCAATTTCCGTGACAACACGCCCTAAAAGAAGTTCTGAAAAGGAAGGGAGCGATTATTTTTTTGTGGATGAGGGCATCTTTTCCCAGATGGTGGATACCAAGCAATTTTTAGAGCATGCCCAAGTTTATGGCTATTATTATGGGACGCCGCGAGCCACCATAGAAGAGCTTCTTGCTATGGGCACAGACGTTCTTTTTGATATTGATTGGCAAGGAACTCAACAATTAAAACAGACAGCCTTAAATGACTTGGTCAGTGTTTTTATCCTTCCTCCCACCATAGAAGATCTTGAAAAGCGTCTTTATACCCGTGGAGAGGATTCGGAAGAAGTTGTCAGAAAGCGTATGAGACAAGCCCAACATGAATGCAGCCACTGGGCGGAATATGACTATGTGATTATTAATGAGGCGCTTGAAGAAAGCATTCAAAAGGTACGTTCTATAGTTCAGGCCGAGCGTTTGAAAAGGCGTCGACAAATTGGCCTTGTGAATTTCGTCAATAGGCTGCGGGAAACAAAAAAATAATGAAGGGAAAGAAATCCTTCTTTGCTTTTGGACTCCTTTCTATCTTCATTTTCTTCGGTTTAGGCACATGGCAAGTTTATAGAAAGGGGGAGAAGGAGGCTCTTTTGAAAAATTTGGAGATGGCTCAAAAAGCCCTTCCTGAAAATCTTGATTCTGTGAAGGCAGCAAAAGCTCTTCAGCCCATTTTTGCCCAAGGGCATTTCCTTGCCGAAAAAACAATTTTTCTTAAAGCCAAAATCCATCAAGGGAAAAGCGGCGTTTATGTTTTAAATGTTTTTCAAACCCAGGGAGGAAAATACCTTCTCGTGCAACGAGGATGGGCATCTGATGAGATTACAACGCTTCCTCAAGGAGATTTAAAGGTGGAAGGGGTGTTAAGAGCGCCTGCTCCTCCCAATTATTTTCAACCCCTCAATAACCCACCCACTTATTTTTGGATAGACATGCCTCTTCTCTCCGAGACGTTAAATGTGCCTCTTTTGCCTTATTACCTTGTAGCAACCTCTTCCGATGATGCAGAAATTTTCCCTTTGAAAGCCTTTCCTTCCCTTACGAATAATCACCTTCAGTATGCCCTTACGTGGTATTTTCTTGCATTTGCCCTTGGAATTATGCTTTTGTGGCATAAATATTTTTATTTAAAAAGGTGAATGATGACTGTTAAAATTACAACTCTTGATAATGGTTTACGTATTATTACTGATGATATTCCAGGAATTCTTTCCGCAAGCCTTGGATTATGGGTTGATGTGGGCGCTCGTTATGAGTCACCAGAAGTCAATGGAATTTCTCACTTTTTAGAGCATATGGCTTTTAAAGGGACCACCACCCGTTCTGCAAAACAAATTGCTGAAGAAATTGAAAATGTAGGTGGCCATTTGAATGCCTATACCTCAAAAGAAAACACAGCTTACCATGCGCGTGTTCTCGAAAATGATGTGCCTTTGGCTTTAGAAATCATTGCGGACATTATTCAAAATTCAACCTTTGAACCTGTGGAAGTTGAGCGGGAGCGGGAAGTCATTCTTCAAGAAATTGGGCAAGCTTATGACACACCCGATGACATCATCTTTGACTATTTCCAAGAAACCGCTTTCCCCAATCATCCTTTGGGACGTCCGATCCTTGGTAGCCCAGATAATGTGCGCCGCATTCAGCAAAGTGATTTGAAAAAATATATGACCCAAGAATACAGCGCTTCTCGTATGATTTTTGCTGCGACAGGAGCTGTGAAACATGAGCAGATTGTAGACCTCTGTCAAAAGCATTTTGCTAAGCTTTCTAACCATGAAACACAAAACTATGAAAAATCCAGCTATCAAGGCGGGCACTTTTTTCAAAATCGTCAACTGGAGCAAGTTCACCTTTTGGTGGGATATGAATCCTGTCCCTATGGACACTCTGATTTTTTCCCCCTTTCCGTCTTTTCAAGTTTGTTAGGGGGCGGAATGTCGTCCCGACTTTTCCAAGAAGTGCGTGAAAAGCGCGGCCTTGTGTATACGGTCTATTCCTTTAACACCTCTTTCAGGGATGCGGGTATTTTTGGCATTTATGCAGGAACCGGTGAAAAACAGGTGGAAGAGCTTCTTCCCACCATTAAAAATGTCTTTGAAACTTTTCCTCATACCCTTGAGGATAAGGAAATTGATCGCAGTAAAGCTCAACTAAAAGCGGGGATTTTGATGTCCCTTGAGAGCACGTCGAGCCGCTGTGAACAATTAGCGCAGCAAATGATGATCTATAAGCACCATGTTCCCCCTCAGGAAATTATTGAAAAAGTGAACGCCGTTACCCGGGAAAACCTTATTGATGTGGCCCAGCGCTTAATTTCCAAGTCTCCCACTTTTGTTTCTATTGGACCTGGGAAAGGGAGACAGTGGAGCTAATATAAATATTTGAAATCAAGAGAATGAGCATCATATATTAAATCATTCTGCTTTTTGTCAGAAAAGAATCTTTCTTAACAATCTCTTAAGTATTTTCAGATCTAATAATATTTATGAAAAATAAAAGATAAGTGAGATATTATGGCAAGACCAAAAATTTCTATTATTGGAGCAGGAGATATTGGTGGTACAGTTGCTCACTTAATTGCACTAAAAGAATTAGGTGATATTGTCCTCTTTGATATTATTCCTGATTTGCCCCAAGGTAAAGCTCTTGATATTTCTGAGTCCTTTCCTATCGAGCGTATAGATGTTTCTCTTGTTGGCACAAATGATTATAGAGACATTCAAAATTCAGATGTTGTGATTGTTACGGCTGGGTTACGACGGATATCAGGTATGAAGCCTTATGACTTGCTTTCAGGAAGTGCTGAAATTATTCGTGAAATTGCTCCTAACATTAAAAAACAATGTCCGAATGCTTTCATTATTGTTGTAAGCAATCCTCTTGATGCCATGGTATGGTTGTTTCAAAAAGAATCAGGTCTGCCTCATCAGCGTGTTGTGGGGATGGCTGGTGTTTTAGATGGGTCTCGCTATAATTATTTTCTAGCAAAAGAGTTCAATATTTCTGTAAAAAGCGTAGCAGGTGAAATGTTAGGAGGACACCGAGAAATAGCTGTTCCTCTTACAGATCATTCGTCAGTTGCTGGTATTTCATTGCCAAATCTTGTTAAAATGGGATGGATAACCCAAGAACGTTTGGATGCAATTGTTAAGCATACACGAGAAGCTGGTGGGGAGATTGCCAGTCTTCTGCAAACCAAAACGGCCTATTACGCGCCTGCATCTGCTACAGTGGCTATGGTGAATGCTCACCTAAAAGATGTGAAACGCATTTTTCCTTGTGCGGTTTGGCTTAATGGGGAATATGGAATTAAAGATTTGTATTTTGGGGTTCCTGTTATTCTTGGTGCAGGTGGGGTGGAAAAAGTTATTGAAATTGATCTCAGTCCAAGTGAGAAAGCTATGTTTGATGAATCCCTTGCAAAGGTAAAAGAAATGATTGATGCTGTAAGATAAGCTGAAGCACTTATGATCGTTTATGAATAAGCTCTCTGCTTTTTAAATTAGCTCTTTTAGAATTAACTCTTTTCTGGACTTTTTTTTCTAGAACATAAGCGTTTTTCATGGAAATCGGAGTCTAAACTTTAAATCCCTGAACCCCACCAGTAAATACTGACAAAAAGAAACAGCCAAACTACATCGACAAAGTGCCAATACCATGCGGCAGCTTCAAGGCCTATATGGCGGTCGGGGGTAAATCGATTAAAGCGGGCTAAAAACCAGCACACCGTCAAGAAACAGGTGCCAATGATAACGTGGGCTCCATGAAAGCCGGTGGCCATATAAAAGGTTGAAGAATAAATCCCCTCCTTAAAGCCAAAGGTGGCATGCATATATTCATAAGCTTGGACGGAGGTAAAAAGCAGCCCCAAAAGAATGGTAAAGCCAATGCCTTGAAGAACTTCCTTTTTGTAATCCTTTAAAATTGCATGGTGGGCCCAGGTAATAGTTGTGCCGGATAGCAACAGGACGAGGGTATTAAAATAAGGAAAATCAAAGGGATTTAAAGGGTGGATGCCTTTAGGGGGCCAAACGCCGCCGGTGGGTTCGGTGGGGAAAAGGCTGGCGTTAAAAAAAGCCCAAAAGAAGGCCACAAAAAACATAACTTCCGATGTAATAAAAAGGGCCATCCCCATCTTAAGGCCGAATTGGACAGGAAGCGTATAGGTTTTTGTATCATCTGATTCCTTGATCACATCGCGCCACCAGCCTGCCATGGTAAAGAGGACGAGCGCCCCTCCCATTAAAAGCACATAAAAGCCATGGTCATGCATATAAAGGACAAGTCCAAGCATCGAAATTAGGGCGGCTAACGCTCCCACAAAAGGCCAAGGACTAGGGGTCACGAGGTGAAAGGGATGGGTTTTTTCTGCCGCCATTTTCCGGTCTCTTTTTTTTGTTTTAGATCACTTTTCCTTGGTCCAAAGTGTATGAGGATCTGGTAATCCTGTGGGTCCCAAAGGGGGGTGATCAATGTTGTTCCAATAAGCTACGCAATCTTTCGTGCGGTGTCCTGTTGGAATTACATAATGCCCCCATAAAAGCGTTCGATCAAGAGCCCTTATAGCGGCCACAAAATCTTCCCGCTCTTTTGCATTGGTGATAGCGTTGCAGAGTGCGTCGACAACAGGACTTTTAATCCCAGGATAATTTCGCGTCCCTGGCTTGTCAGCAGCTTCGGAACTCCAATAAAAGGTTTGTTCTTGGCCTGGAGACATGGTATGCCCCCAAAAGTGAAGAATCATGTCAAAGTCCATATTGGTTTGTCGTGCGGTGTATTGGGCCGCATCTGTCGTTCGTACCGTGGCTGTAATGCCCAGTTGTTTTAAATTGCGGGCAAAGGCAAGGGCGATTTTTTCATTTTCAGGAACATTTAAAAGAATTTCAAAGGTAAAGGGTTCGCCCGTTTTGGCATTCACCAGCTTTCCGTCTTTTGTCACCCAGCCCGCTTCCTTGAGAAGATCACGCGCGATTTTTAAATTCTCTCGGCTTCCTTTGGCAAAAGTAGGAAGCGTATAAGGCTTCTCAAACACTTCTTTCGGAAGTTGAGCGCGGAAAGGCTCAAGAAGAGCCAGTTCTTTCCCTTCGGGTAATCCTTTTGCGGCGAGTTCCGTATTGTCAAAAAAGCTTGTCGTTCGGGTGAGGGCTCCATGGAAGGTACTTTTGTTCAGCCAGTCGAAATCAAAGACATAAGCAAGCGCGCGCCTGACCCGGGGATCCTTAAAAATTTCCCGCCGGGTATTAAAGGCAAAGGCTTGCATCCCTACTTGATGCTGGTGAGGGATTTCAACTTTTCTGACTAACTGTTTATGAATGGCCGGAAAATCATATTGGGCCCATTTTCCCATGTCCGATTCTTCGCGGCAGTGAACATCGCCAGACTTAAAGGCTTCGAAGGCCACGGCGGCATTTTTATAAAAATCAAAATGGAGCGTATCAAAGTTAAAGTAGCCCTTATTAACGGGAAGGTCTTTGGCCCAATAGTTGGGATCACGCTGGTAAATAATGGAGCGGCCGGGCTCAATCTTTGCAACTTTATAGGGGCCACTTGTCAGAATCGGGGTGAGGCCTGTTTTTTCAAAATCTTTATCCTTAAAAAAGTGTTCCGGGATGAGGAGCATCAATCCCATGTGTAAGGGCATTTCGCCGTCATATTTTCCATCAACCTGGTTAAAGGTAAACTTAAGCGTGTGGTCATTAATAATCTCGACCGTCTTCACCTTTTTATAGGCCATTTGTTGGCTAGGCGTGCCGTGTTCAAGGTAGGTTTTGTAGGAAAAGGCAACATCCTTCGCCGTAATGGGGGTGCCATCTTGCCATCTGGCTTTGGGATTAATTGTATAAACCACCCAAGAACGGTCGGGCGCCATGTCAACGCTGCTTGCTACAAGGGTATAAAGGCTGAACGGCTCATCTGTGGCGCGTTTCATGAGGCTCTCAAACATGATATTTCGAATGCCTGCAGGGACAGTACCCTTAAGAATAAAAGGGTTCAGGGTGTCATAGGTGCCTACAATGGCAAGGCGCAGCTCACCGCCCTTAGGGGCATTGGGGTTCGTCACATCAAAATGGGTAAAATTTTCTGGATACTTGAGCCCTCCATGCATGGCCATGCCATGTTGTGGGGCGGCCTTCAGAGAAGGTATTAAACAAAAACAAGCAGCAAACAAAACAACAAAAGAAAATAATTTTTTCATAATAGACCCCTTACTAATACATTGGCCTTAAAGTGTACTTCTAGCTTATTTATGCAAAAATGCAAGCCCTCTATGTGAAAAGACTCTTGAGAAAATGGGGGGGCTTTGCGTATGATACAGAAAAAATAATGAGGACCTTATGGGTGACTTGAAATTCCTTACTAATGCCTTTCCACCTTTGGGGTCTAGAGGAGATCCTGAGTCCCCCTCGCATTACTCGGGGTCTCAGGATGAAAAAAATATAGAGGGATGTCATCCTGAAGAGCCCCTTCAAGGGCGAGCTCAGGATCTGTTACAAAAAGAAAAGAGGAAGTGGTTTACTTTCTTGCTCTGTCTCTTTTTTCCCACCTGTGCCACTGCAGCTTTCCCCAAGCCATGGCAGATGTATTATCAAGAGCCTGTGACACCAGTGATGGAGCATCTCTATGATTTTCATGCGACCCTTCTGTGGATTGAAGGGGCTATTGTTCTTCTTGTCGCCATTCTTTTAATCTTTGCCATTGTACGATTTCGTGCTTCTCGCAATAAAACGCCCTCAAAAACCGCCCATAATACCTTGCTTGAAATCATTTGGACCGCCATTCCCGTCCTGGTTTTGGTGTTCATTGCTTTTCCTTCTTTCAAGCTTTTATACATGATGGATGTCACCCCTAAATCGGATTTGACTATTAAGGCCATTGGCAATCAATGGTATTGGACCTATGAATATCCAGATCAAGATATTCGCTTTGATAGCAACATCTTGGCAGAAAGTCAGTTAAAGCCCGGTCAATTTCGTTTGTTAGAAGTTGATAATCGGGTTATGGTGCCCACCAACACAAATGTTCGCGTGATTACCACTTCAACGGATGTGCTGCACAGTTGGGCCGTGCCGGCCTTTGGGGTCAAGCGGGACAGTGTGCCAGGACGTTTGAATGAGACTTGGTTCAATGTGAAAAAAGAGGGGGTTTATTACGGTCAATGTTCAGAACTTTGTGGGGTGAAACATGGTTTTATGCCCATTGTGATTGAAGCCGTATCGCCCGAGAAATTTAAGCAATGGGTCGCCTCTAAGAAAAGTGCGCCCCAAACCCATAGTGGAGGATAACCCCGATGGCCTATGCAGCGACCGCTGATTATGTGCATGTAGATGATCATCCCACCGGGTGGCGGCGCTGGGTGTTGTCCACTAACCATAAGGATATTGGGACTATGTACATTCTATTTGGGGCCTTTGGGGCTCTTTTTGGAAGTGTCTTGTCTCTTCTCATCCGCCTGCAACTGGCTCACCCGGGAGGGACGCTTTTGGCCGGTGAGGAATTTCAAATTTATAACGTGGTCATTACGGCCCACGGTCTTTTGATGATTTTCTTTTTTGTCATGCCTGTTCTTATCGGCGGTTTTGGCAATTGGTTTGTGCCCTTGATGATTGGCGCGCCAGACATGGCCTTTCCTCGCCTCAATAACATTAGCTTTTGGCTTTTGATTCCCTCCCTCATTCTCTTGACCCTTTCTATTGTTGTGGGCTCAGGAGCCGGCACGGGCTGGACCTTTTATCCTCCCCTCAGTAGCGTCGGGCAGCCGGGGGCGGCCGTGGATTTTATGCTGGTGAGTTTGCACCTCGCGGGAGCCTCCTCCATTTTAGGGGCCATTAACTTTATCACGACTATCTTTAATATGCGTGCGCCTGGAATGACCATGCATAAGGTCCCTTTATTTGTGTGGGGAATACTGATTACAGCTTTTCTTTTACTTTTGGCCGTTCCTGTTTTGGCGGGGGCCATTACCATGCTTTTAACGGATCGCGGCTTTGGCACCACATTCTTTGAGCCCGCAGGTGGCGGCGATCCCCTTTTGTTTCAGCATCTCTTTTGGTTTTTTGGTCATCCGGAAGTGTATATTATGATTTTACCTGCCTTTGGCGTAATTAGTCAGGTGATTTCTACCTTTGCCCGCAAGCCCGTTTTTGGCTATTTAGGAATGGCCTATGCCATGGTTTCCATCGGCGTTATTGGCTTTGTGGTCTGGGCCCACCATATGTTTGCGGTGGGCTTAGATGTGAATGTGAATGCGTATTTTACAGCCGCAACCCTTATCATTGCTGTGCCCACGGGCATTAAGATTTTCAGTTGGATTGCCACCATGTGGGGCGGCTCTCTGACCTTTGAAACACCCATGCTGTATGCCATAGGCTTTATCATCCTCTTTGTGATCGGCGGTGTGACAGGGGTGACTCTTGCCAACGGTGGCGTTGATATCTCGCTCCATGACACTTATTTCGTTGTGGCCCATTTTCATTACGTTCTTTCTATGGGTGCTCTTTTCGGCATTTTCGCGGGATTTTATTATTGGTTTCCTAAGATGACAGGAAAAATGATTCCCAATTGGATGGGTAATATTCATTTTTGGATTACCTTTATTGGGGTTAACGTTATCTTCTTTCCCATGCATTTTCTGGGCCTTGCAGGCATGCCGCGCCGTATCCCTGATTATCCCGACGCTTTCTCTGCGTGGAATTATGTGGCCTCGATAGGAGCGGTTATGACGTTTGCAGGTGCCATTTATTTTGCTTTTATCGTTTTTTACGGCTTCAAATGGGGTAAAAAAGCCCCCGCCAATCCTTGGGGAGAAGGAGCAACCACCCTGGAGTGGACCTTGTCCTCGCCGCCACCGTTCCATACCTTTGAAACCCAGCCTCATATATCATGACCCTTCAAGATAAGTCTGCCTCATCTGCTGAAGATTATTGGAACTTGCTCAAGCCGCGCGTGATGTCGCTAGTTGTTTTTACAGGCATTGTGGGGCTTCTCCTTGCGCCAGGCTCGATTCACCCTCTCATTGGTCTTGCGGCAATTCTTTGTATTGCTGTTGGGAGCGGGGCTGCAGGGGCTATTAATATGTGGTATGAGCGAGACATTGATGCCCTGATGGATCGCACCAAAGATCGGCCCCTTCCTCAAGGGCGCCTCCAGCCCGGTGAAGCTTTGGGCTTTGGAGTGATCCTTGCTCTCGGGTCTGTTCTTGTGATGTATACCTTGGTGAATTTTTGGGCCGCCTTTTATCTGGCCCTGGCTATTCTTTTTTATGTCTTTGTGTACACAATTTTTCTAAAGCGCCGTACGCCGCAAAACATTGTGATCGGCGGCGCTGCTGGCGCTCTCCCTCCTGTGATTGGATGGGCCGCTGTGATGAATGGAACATCCCTTTTGCCCTGGATTTTATTTGGAATTATTTTTCTGTGGACGCCGCCCCACTTCTGGGCGTTGGCTATTTATCGGCCTGAGGATTACAAGCGGGCCAATGTGCCCATGCTTCCTATTGTAGGAGGCATTGAAAGCACAAAAAACCAAATTCTTCTTTATACGCTCGCTCTCGTTCTTTTAAGCTTTTTGCCTATTTACCTTGGGAATTTTAGCTGGATTTACGGAGGGATTTCCTTAGGCTTAGGTCTTGTTTTTATTGGGGGGGCATTAAAAGTTAAGTACTCCTCCATGCCAAGTGATAGTTTGCGTCTCTTTTTTTATTCTATCGCTTATCTTTTTCTTTTATTTACAGCGATGCTTGTCGATAGGATAATCTTATGATTCAATCAAAAAACACAGCTCTCTTCTGGGCCCTTTTAGGGCTGGCCCTTCTGTTTTATGGAGCCGCCTGCGTCTATATGTGATGAAAGAGAAAAGACGTTCGACCCTTATTATCCTTCTCAGTTTAGCCTTTGGCATGTTGGCCCTGACTTTTGCCTCATCGGCTCTCTTTCGTCTTTTCTGCGAGAAAACAGGTCATGGCGGCACAACTCAAGTGGCTCGGAAGATGCCCACCCGTGTTGAGAATAGAATGATTACGGTGCGGTTTAATGCGGACACCCAGAGGGACCTTCCTTGGGAATTTAAGCCCCTTCAAAAGCAAATCACCGTCAAAGCCGGGGAGGTAGGGCTTGCCTACTACCATGGAAAAAATAAATCTTCGGCTCACACCGTTGGAATGGCCACCTATAATGTCACTCCCCACAAGGCGGGAATTTATTTCAATAAGGTAGAATGCTTTTGTTTTTTGGAGCAACATCTCGAAGCAGGCCAAGAGACCGACTTTCCCGTGCAATTCTTTATTGATCCTGACATTGTGAAAGACCCCACCATGGATGATGTGGACACGATCACCCTGTCTTACACGTTTTTTCCTTTAGCGAAAGGTACAAACCTAAAATGGTAAGATAGGTGGCTCATATGTTTCAAGTTTGCTCATGGTTAAGTTTAAATACCCACTCTTGCCGAAAATTAAATTACCCCTTATATATGAGAGAGTAGAAAAAGGAGATCTCTATGACTGATCGATCAAAGAATAAAACCATTTTAGGTGTTGAACGGACGACCCTTGCTTATAGCGAAGGGCTCCGCGCCTATATGTTGAGTGTTTACAATTATATGGCTATGGGCCTGGGTCTTACCGGAGGAGTTGCTTTACTTGTCACCTCATCCCCAACTTTGCTGCATGCGATTATGCCGATGATGTGGCTTTTTATTATTGCGCCCATTGGCCTTGTGTTCTTCTTAAGCTTTAAGATTAACACCATGAAATTTTCAACGGCTCAAACCGTGTTCTGGCTTTATGCAGCCTTGAATGGTGTGGCTTTTTCCGTTCTTTTCTTGGCTTATACCTATGAAAGCATTGCGCGGGTGTTCTTTATTACAGCTGGAACCTTTGCCGCTATGAGCCTTTATGGATATACCACCAAACGCGATTTAACGGCCGTGGGATCCTTCCTCTTTATGGGACTCATTGGGCTTTTCATTGCGATGATTGTGAATATATTCATGGCAAGTACGATGCTACAGTTTATCATTTCTGTTGCAGGTGTGCTGATCTTCACAGGTCTTACGGCTTATGATACCCAATCCATTAAAGAAACTTACACGGAAGGAAGTTCCAGTGAAGTTGCAGGCAAGCGCGCTATCTTTGGAGCCTTGCGTCTTTACTTAGACTTCATCAACCTTTTTGTCATGTTACTTCGCCTTCTTGGTGATCGCCGTTAAAGAGGTGCACTGAAACTTATAAAAAAACCTCCGAAAGGGGGTTTTTTTATTTCTCTCTCTTTTTTCTTTGGTAATTCATAAAGCTAATAGGAATAGAGCAAATATATAAAAAGGCTCCTAAGCTTAATGTATACCAAGGGACACTGAAAAGAGCAGCAACAAAAAAAGCCACAAGGATAAGAAGGTAGCGCACATAATGATGAGGAATGGGAACATTCTTAATAAGAAAAGTGGGGATGCGACTGATAAGTAAAAGGCCGCTTAGAAATAGGGTTACAGCAAAGACAAGAGGATGAGTCCCAAAATTTTCCTCTAGGGCAAAGCTTAACATCAAAGGAGCAAGAGCAAGAAAAGCTCCTGCAGGCGCGGGAACCCCTACGGAAAATCGTTTTTCCCAATCGGCAGAAGGGATGGAAATATTTGTGTTAAAACGTGCTAAACGTAGAGCCATGCAGGTTGAAAAGAAAAGAGCGAGGGCCCACCCTGTCCCCCTCCATAGATGAAGACTATATAGATAAATCATGACAGCAGGGGCCACGCCAAAGCTGATGAAATCGGAGAGTGAGTCAAGTTCAGCACCAAAGGCACTATCGACGCGTAAAAAACGAGCCACCCGCCCATCCAAAGCATCGAGGATGGCCGCAATCAAAATCAGACTTACTGCAAATTCCCATCGTTCACTCAAGGCAAAACGAATGGAAGTGAGTCCCGTACAAAGGGCTGTAATGGTGATGGCATTGGGGATGATGCGTACAAGGGGAGAAGGAGCTGGTTTGCTGTATGCGCGTGTTTTTTTCATGAACGATTTTCTCCTAAACGCTGGGGAGCTGTTGAGTTCAGATCTGCCAGAATTGTTTCTCCCGCAATCATGCGTTGACCTTCAACAACAAGAGGATTGATGGCTTCAGGGAGGTAGACGTCAACCCGGCTTCCAAAACGAATGATACCAAAAACTTCGCCGCTGTTGACCTTATCTCCCGCCTGAACGTCACAAAGGATGCGGCGGGCAATCAGACCTGCAATCTGAATGACAAGAATCTCTTGATGGTCATGGGTTTCAATGAGAAGAGAGTTTCTCTCATTAAATTCACTGGCCTTGTCTAAAGAGGCGTTAAAAAATTTACCAGGATAATAATGGACCCTCTTAATAATACCATCAATAGGAATGCGGTTAACGTGGACATCAAAGACATTCAAAAAAATACTAATGCGGGTGAGGGAGGATTTTTTCCATTTGAGCTCTTTAGGAGGCAAGGCTTTTTCAATCTTGGTAATGATCCCATCCGCAGGGCTGATGACTAAACCGTCTCCAAGAGGCGTGATGCGCCGTGGATTACGGAAAAAATAAACGCACCACCCGGTGAGGAGAAGTCCAAGGAGACCCAAAAAATTGGAAAAAAGAAAAAGAATGAAAGTTACGCCTGCGAACAGAGCAATGAAGGGAAAGCCAGCTCGGTGAAGTGGCGCAAAAAAGGACTCCATGTGTTCTCCTTATAAAAACCTATGGCATTTATAGCGGTTTTGCGTAGAATTGGCTATCTTATTTCTGAGAAGGTAAAAAACAAATGAAAGAAATTCAAGCCATTGGTGTTTATTGTAGCTCCTATGATTCGGTCAGTGATGTATATAAAAAAGCAGCCGTTACCTTAGGAGAAGAGTTGGTCAAACGTAAAATCACCCTTGTTTATGGAGGCGGAAAACTGGGTCTTATGGGACAGCTTGCCGATACAACCATGAAAGAAGGGGGGCGTGTGATTGGGTATATGCCTGAACATCTCAAAAATCTTGAAGAGCCAAATTGGGACATTACAGAAATGCACATGGTTGATTCCATGCATACACGCAAGCGTTTGATGTTTGAACAGGCCGATGGTTTTTTTGTGCTGCCAGGTGGCTTTGGAACCCTCGATGAGGCTTTTGAGGTTATTACCTGGCGCCAGCTAGGGCTTCATGAGAAACCTGTGGTTTTTATTAATATTAATGAATATTGGACACCTTTCCAAGATCTGACAAATAATATTTTTGACCAACACTTTGCCAAGCCGGAACACAAAAAGTATTTTCAGTTTGTCCCTTCTATTCCAGAAGCCTTCCAGTTTCTATTAGAAGTCAAAACACCCCCAAATCATGAGCCGGTGGCTGAATGGGTGTAGGCTTGATTTTTTTTTAAGTTTAGCCCTATATAAAGTATGAAAAAACCGCGCTTTGTTCCGTTAGATACAACTCATCCCGGTGTTCCTGAGGTTAGGCTTTGTGATCATGAGGGGTGTCAACATCCTGGAGAGTTTAAGGCTCCAAAGAATCCGAGCAATTTAAAGGATTTTTACTGGTTTTGTCTCGATCACATTCGAGACTATAATAAAAGCTGGGATTTTTATAAGGGGATGAGTCCGGAAGAAATTGAAAAAAGTCGCATTTCCGACATTACGTGGAACCGCCCTTCCTGGCCAGTTGGGGGGTGGCGCCTTCTTTTAGAAAAACTTAGCTCAACGGAAGGCTTAGATCCTTTTTTACGAGCTGCTGCCATGCCGCAAGCCGTTCCCAAAGACGTTAAACGAGCTCTGAGTGTGCTCGACCTTTCCCTTCCTCTCACCCTAGAAGAGCTTAAAAAACAATACAAAAAACTGGCGAAGAAGTATCATCCTGATTTGAATCCTGAAGATTCAAAGGCGGAAGAAAACTTGAAAAAGATTAATGAAGCGTATCAGATTCTAAAAAAGCAACTTTTCTAATGGACATTTATTTGGTATCAACTTGAATTCGATGCAACTTAATGAGGTTATGATATGTCAAAATTTTTATATGTTTTTTTATTCTTAGCGGCCCCTTTTTTTACTTCTCCTGGCCATGCTATGGGTGATGACTGGTTTGTGGATGGCAAATACGAGCATCAGGGAACCGTTTTCCCTCGTGCTGTGTGTACTTATAAAAAAGAAAAAAATCAGATGGGTTTCATAAGGCATTCTCCACAAAAAACTGGAATCTTAACTCCTGCAACTGTTGAGTTTATATCTCCGGACGCTGTTTTACATGATAAATATTTTGAGAGACAAACATCTGAATTGGCTATTCAGTCTTTCTATGTAACTTCCAATCCAACTAAACTTACCAAGGATTCAGAAGATCTAACTTCTTTGTCAACCGCGTGTTATGGATCTATTCCTATCAGAATCTCAACTGCAAAAAACTTGGATCTATTGATTTTTCAAAATGATGAAGTCGTGGGTAAAGAGGATTATGCCCAAACAATGGCAGGGGCTCTAGAGATCATCCTCTCTGAGTATATTCCAACCCTACAGAAAGCAGGGCGCCTCTCTGGTTTGAAAACAGTAACTATAACCGATAGCAATAACTCTATTGCAACAACTTTTCAGCAAAAAGTCAGTCGTATTTCCTCTTTTAAGCTCGAAAGTTACCTCCCAATGGTGGGCCCAGAAGCCTTTTTCTGGAATATGGTATTTAGAATAAACGATCAATAGGGAAAATAAACAAATAGAACCGCTCCTTATCTTGAGCTGCTTGTGTTATACTATTCCTCAAATTAAATAATGCGATGCAATTCATGATTCAGGGGCGATTTATCCTTTTTATCTTAGGTGTTTTTTTGTGCATCTTGGCGGGTGCCATGGTCATCCCTGCCTGTATGGATCTTTTTTATAAAGATCCAGACTGGCTTTATTTTGGAGAGTCTGCCGCCATAACGGGGTTTGTGGGTGTTCTCCTTACTCTTGGGTTTTGGCCGGAGGGAGAGCCCGTCTTTGAGGTGCGAGAAACGTTTGTCTTAACCGTCTCCAGTTGGGTTGCCATTTCTCTTTTTGCCGCCCTTCCTTTTATGCTTTCCAATGCGGCCCCTACCTTTACGGATGCTTTTTTTGAGTCGACTTCTGGGCTGACCACAACAGGAGCTACGGTTTTTACGGACTTGGATTATGCTCCGCCGGGAATCTTGCTCTGGCGCTCTCTTCTCCAATGGCTCGGGGGTGTGGGGATTGTTGTTATGGCCATGACTATTTTGCCGGCCCTTAAAATTGGAGGAATGCAGCTTTTTCGCAGTGAATTTTCCGATCGCTCGGAAAAATATTTTCCAAGAGTATCGCAAATTGCCTCAGCCATTCTTTCAACCTATTTTCTGATGTCTTTTCTTTGTGGCGTTGCTTACTGGTTTGCAGGCATGACGCCTTTTCAAGCCATTTGCACCATGATGTCAACCGTATCGACAGCGGGCTTTGCTATTTCTGACCTCTCCCTCTCTTACTTTGATGAGCCCTGGATTGAACTGATTGCTATTGTTTTTATGATTATGGGTAGCATCACTTTGCTTCTCTTTACTCGCTTTCTGCAAGGGGATCCAAAACCCCTGTGGCGCGATTCCCAAGTGCGTGTTTTTCTGTCCCTTATGGGAATTTCTTCTGTTTTGTTGACCCTGTGGCTTTGGCAAAACGAGGAATATGATTTTTTCTATGCTTTCCGACACGCCTCCTTTGCTGTGGTGTCCATCACATCAACAACGGGATTTACAACCGTTGACTTTAACACCTGGGGAAGTTTTCCTCTCATTTTCCTTTTTCTGCTTATGTTTGTGGGAGGCTGTACAGGATCAACAGCAGGAGGCATTAAAATCTTCCGTTATCAAATTTTATTTAAGGCCGCAAAGCATCAAATTTTACAATTGCGTCGGCCCCATGGCGTTTTTGTTCCCCTTTATAATAACCAGAAATTGCTCGAGGCTGATTTTATGTCAGTCCTCGCTTTTTTTGCGCTTTATATTTTTTGCTATGCTGCCTTGGCTTTAGGATATTCATTATCGGGTTTGGATGTGATTTCAAGTCTTTCGGGAAGTGCAACCATTCTTGGAAATGTGGGACCGGGGTTAGGGGATCAAATCGGCCCTTCTCGTAATTATGGATTTTTATCTGACCCTGCGAAATGGCTTACGATCTTTGGAATGCTCTTGGGCCGCCTTGAGCTTTTAACCTTAATAATTCTTTTTACACCAAACTTCTGGCGAACTTAGTCCGTAGGAACATGTTCAAGACGAGATATTTTTATGTTGAGTGAGCTTAAATGCTTTTCAAAGTAAGAGCTAAACGTAAGCATATTTCGTAACTTCCGTCCCGTGGCATTTTTTTTGATACAAAAGTGAGTCTGAATAAATGGGCCAGCAATTTCAGGGAGAACTCTAACAAGTTCTCCTTTGTAAGCGTCGTTGGATTGGATACTTGCAGAACAAATTCCAACACCACTTTCGGCGGCCTCAAAAATGGCGTTTGTTGAGTTTATCGTTAAATGGGGTTTTAGTTTAGGGAGGCCATAGCCCTGCCCCTTGAGGTGCCAGTTAACGTCTTCAAAGTAACTAAACGTATGTTCTCCATAGCCTATGATACGATGGGATAGCAAGTCTTCGGGTGTTTGGGGTATACCCATTGTCTCCAAATAGGCCTTGCTGGCAAATAAACCATGGTCGTAAGAAATAGACCAAACTTTTATAAAGTTTTCTGAATCTCCAAAAGGCCTTATAAGGACATCAGAGGCATTTTCTTCATCGCGGGTAATTGTATCAGAAGCGGTAATGTGAAGTTTTAAATTAGGGTGATCCGTATATAAATGTTTAATAACATCCATAGATGCCCATTGGAATGAAAGAGCTTTTGTTATTGAAACAAGAATATCACCACCAACAGGAGAGTCATCTACGATTTTTGTGTTGAGAAGGCTTTCTTCATAGGTTTGGTAAATTTTATAAGCAAAAGGGATAAACTCTTCTCCAGCGATTGTAAAAGACAAACTTTGCTTTTTTCGATTGATAAGCTGTTTTCCTAGATCTTTTTCCAAATCAGAAATATAAGACCACATGGATGAACGAGGAATCCCTAGGGTTTTATGAATGTTAAAATCACAATTGGTTTCAGCCAATTTGACAAAGATATAGATTGATTTCATTCTCATATATAATATCCATATTTTCGATATTTTATTTTTAAAATTTACGTTGACATAATATTTTTTTATAGTATTATCATTATAAGGTCAAGAGTGACCTCTTTTGTAGGTGGCTTGCTCTTAGAGTAAGACACCTGGCAGAGGGAAATGCCTCCAGCGCCTCTCTGCAAAAGTTAAAAGTATCATTGTTTGGTGGTTTTTTGTTACCCTGTGGCCCTTTCTATGAAAGGGCCACAGGTCTACCTAGGGCAGATAATCTTTTAAGAAGTTATTTAATTTTAAGGGCCACCTCTAAAAACCCGGTTGTCATGCTGAACTTGTTTCAGCATCGCATTGATAATATTAAAAAATCCTGAAACAAGTTCGGAATGACACCTTGTGTAAAGGGTTTTTATAGCTACTCAAACGGATCAGCATTTTTTTATTGAATAATATATCTTTATTTGTATGATGGGATAAGTTGAAAGCCCAATATAATTAAAGAGGTATAATAATTTTATGAAAAAAAATTATAAAGCTATCTTAGCAGCAATGACAGGAAATGCTTTAGAATATTACGATGTTATGCTCTACGGTTTTTTTGCAACAATGTTAGCGCCTTTATTTTTCCCGTCTGATAATCAAGCCGTTTCCTATATTTCCAGTTTAGGAACCTTTGCAGCTGGCTTTGTCATGCGTCCTGTGGGAGGATTAGTTTTTGGCCATTTGGGAGATAAATTTGGCAGGCGTTTTGCTCTTGTGTTGTCTATTTTTCTTGTGACCCTGCCGACCCTTACCATTGGACTCTTGCCGACCTATGCGGAAATAGGTATCGCTGCCCCTGTTATTCTTGTAATTTGCCGGTTGCTCCAAGGTCTTTGTGTGGGGGGGGAGTATAGTGGAGCCTCCATATTTGTGATTGAATATTCAAAAAAAGGAAAAGAATGCTTTGCTGGAAGTGTTCTTACATCTTCTGGATTTTTTGGGGGGGTTCTTGGAACATTTTGTGGTTTTCTGTGTACCCTTTCTTTTATGCCGTCATGGGGGTGGCGTATTCCCTTTATTATCGGCGCTCTTATGGGAGTCATGGGCTATTATATTCGGACAAGAGTGAATGAAAGTCCGGAGTTTGAAAAAGCTAAAGATGAGGAAATTGAAAAAATTCCTTTATGGAGCATATTGGAGAAAAGAAAAATTAACCTTTTTTGTACAGTTTGTATTGGGGCAACATCGTTAATACCTTTTTATCTTGCAACCGTTTATATGGGGGTATTGATGGGGTCAAAACTTCATCTTACAACCTCTGAAATTATGTTAATTAATATTTTTCTTGCCTTATTTACTGTTGTTACTATCCCTGTTATGGGATTGCTTGCAGATAAATTTGGGAAAGAAGTACAAATGAGGAATACCTCTTTTTTATATGTCTTGCTTGCGTACCCCTTGTTTTTCTTTCTTGAAAATAATTTTTCTCTGTTCAATATGATTGTTGTTCAACTTACTCTTCTAACATTGGTTGCAACATTTGGTGGTCCCTCTATGGCCCTTTTGACAACCTATTTTCCTGTTCATGAACGATATAGTGGCATTGGCTTTGGGTATGCTTTGGGAGGGGCTCTTTTTGGAGGCACTACGCCTGTCGTCATTGCGAGTCTAAATTCCTGGTATGCGTCTCCGTACACTCCTGCGCTATATCTTATATTTTCAGCTGTTTTGGGGATTTTGGGCGTTACCTTTGGGAAAAAACAAGAAGTTGAGCAGAAGATTCAATCTGAGCCTAAAGTGGATACATTTAGGTATGCCAAAGCTTCATAGATTTTGAATGTTGGCGCGCCCGAAGGGATTCGAACCCCTGGCCTTTGCCTCCGGAGGGCAACGCTCTATCCAGCTGAGCTACGGGCGCAGACTTAACATGGTAAATTTCTTCTAGTGGTTATATACTCTCACGAGATGAGATGCAATGGGGGCAAAAACAAGGGGACCGAACTTATGAAATATTTTGGAGAACCAATAGAAATAAAAAACATCGTTGTTAGATGTGATGGCGATGGGGGTATTTTAGGTCATCCCGCGGTATTTCTTAACTTGACTTCCAAAGATGAAATTGTTTGCCCCTATTGCAGTCGATATTTTGCAAGAGAAGGTAAAGAAAAACCACCTAAAAAATGTAAAAAGTAACTCCATGAAACAAGTAACTAACCTTCAATGTGAAGAGTGGGCTCATTTAAGAGGAAATTGCCCTGTTGGGGGGCATTAAAGTCACAGGTTATAACACGCCAGAGGTAGTTTACTGTGCTATTATTGGCGGAACTGTAAGCAGCGACCAGAACTCGAGTACCCTTAAACCTGTTCAGGGGATGATCTTTATAACGGAAAATGCAATTCATAAAAAACCACCCCGAGTAAGTTTCCCTAAAGAATTCTTAGAAGGGGTGGCTTAGCTTTTTAAGCTTACGCTAACTTAAGGTTGACAGCTGATGTCTTTCCCTTATTGCTTGCAAGTTCAAAGGTAACCTTTTGACCTTCGGCCAAATTCGCAATACCTGAACGCTCAAGTTCAGTAATATGAACAAATACATCACGTGTACCGTCTTCCATTTGTATAAAGCCATAGCCTTTTGTTGGGTTAAACCATTTAACTGTACCGTTCTCCATCTATATATATCCTTATGGTTGGGCGTTTACTAAAACGAGTTTTGATGAGACGCGTAAAAATTCCATTCCATTTAGATCATTACATCTGCAAGGTGAAGGGGAGCTGAGGGTAAGAAGTAGAAGGTACATATAGTCTATCTCGGTTTCTTACGCAGAGCACACTATCTCTACGGTTTCTTTCCTTTAAGGAGTTTCAAACTCACATTCACTATAAGCTATCTATTAAGAAAAGCAAGGGCTTAATCTCAAAGGATCAGTAGCACAAGGTATGAGAAAGGAAATTCGCCTATGAATTAACGGCTCGCTGAGGTTCATCTGAATAATTCCACTGCTTGCGAGAGAGTCCTTTACCTACTTAATACTGAAGCTGGACCTCTTTAAATGATATGCCAAGAGTTCTTTTGTCAGCATTAATCCCTAAATTAAAAGGACTTATCGCGTTGGGGATATCAAATTCAATTTTTGCTCGGTCAACTTTAGGCAGAGGGATATCAATTATCTGATTATTATTGTTGAGTGTATAAATATAGCTGCCAACTACTTCCTCATTCACCTTTACGGTTAGGTCTTGTGTGTGATTATCAGTTACAAGGCCGCTCGTATTCAAAAAAGAAATGCGGGAGGGAAGAGGGTCCATTTCTGCTAAAGGAACAGTTACTGAAGCTTTCGTTCTTTCAGTCCATCTATGGGAAAACTCACAATCAGAAAATCCATTTGTTGGGTAGGGACTAAATTCTCCCATATGGAACTCGGGAGTGCTTAATATTTTTTTAGTTCTCTCTCTGATAAGAGAAGAAAGCACTTTAGATAATTCTAAGGTAGGATCAGGCTTACGATAAATTATGACAAAGGATCCCTCTTCAACAGAAAAAGCTCGTTCAAGATGTATGAGTTGTGTATCTGTAAAATTCACTTCACGGTCATAGTCTCCTATAGTATGAATGAGTCTATTTGGAATCTCTATTTTCAGTCCCATGGCTTGATATAAAAACGTTTGAACAAGTTTTCCGCTCTTCGCCAGTTCTTCATAAGATAACAAAGTAGTATCTAGACGAGAATAAAAGTCATAAGAATTGAGATGCCGAAGCATACGAAATTTTATGTGCTCATCAATATTAAGTGCATCATTGCTAATAACACTCCCTCTTATAATATTCATTGTTAAAAGTGACCCAATAGCGGGGACAGTTTTTCGAAAACAATAAATATATTTCACCGCAAAATGTTGATTTAAAAAGGTCAAAAACTCCTGAAATAGAAGAGTTTTACCGGATTGCATACTTGCGCACTCATCACTTAACAAGATTGATTTGAAATCTTTAGATTGTTCTTTCACCTTTAAAATCCATTCTTTTGTCTCCTCTGCTTTGCCATAGAAAATCTTCAGAATTTCCACCGAATGATTCACACCATTTTCTGAAGGAGGATAGTTCACCCCGAGCTTTGCTAATTCTTCTCTCCGCTCTGAACATTCATATTGGATGGCTTTAGTTGCTGTTTTAGGGGCTCCAACGTGGAAATAGAGAACCTTTTTCTCCTCATCTCCTGCAAACCCAAAAGCGGAAAAAGAAAAAAACGGTATGCTGAGAAAGAAAGACAGAACCACTACGAATGCAAATCTATGTTTCATAAAAATAATCCTTTAAGGCAATTGCGAAAACTAACCATGAATTCATAAAGCACTCCTTGCGAGGGAGTCCTTTACCTATTTAATACTGAAGCTGAACATCTCCAAATGATACGCCAAGGGTTCTTTTATCGGCATTAATCCCTAAATCTGAAGGACTTATCGCATTTGGGATATCAAATTCAATTTCTGCTGGACCAGCTTTAGGCAGAGAGATGTCAATTGTCTGATTATTATTGCTGGGTGTATAAAAATAACGACCAACTTCCTCTCCATTCAGCTTTACGGTTAGATCTTGTGTGTAATCCTTAGTTACAAGGCTTCTCGTATTGAAAAAAGAAATACTGGAAGGGCGAGGTTCCATTTCTGTTAAAGGAACAGTTATTGAAGTTTTCGTTCCTTCAGTCCATCTATGGGACCCCTCTAAAGCAGAAAATCCACTTGTTGGGTAGGGACAAAATTCTCCCATATGGAACTGGGGAGTGCTTAATAATTTTTTAGTTCGCTCACAGATAAGAGCAGAAAGTACTTTAGATAATTCTAAGATAGGGTTATGTCCATGGTAAGCTGCAACAAAAGACCCGTTTAATATTTTTTTATTTCTTTCTCTAATAAAAGCAGAAAGTGCATTGCTTAATTCTAAGGTAGGGTTAGGTCCACGATAAGCTGCAACAAAGGACCCCTCTTCAACAGAAAAAGCACGTTCAAGATGTGTGAGTTGTATATGTGTAAAATCCGTTCCACGGCAATAATTCCCCGTAGTATGAATAAGTCTATTTGGAATCTCTATTTTCAGTCCCATGGCTTGTTGTAAAAACGTTTGAACGAAACTTCCACTCTTCATCAGCTCTTCATAAGATAAAAAAGTAGTATCTAGACGAGAATAAAAGGTATAAGAATTGATACGTTGACATATACGAGTTTTTATAATCTGCTCAATATCAAGCGCATCAACATTGATACTCCTATCTATAATATTCATTGTTAAGTGTGATCCAATAGTGGGGATAGTTTTTCGAATGCAATAAATATATTTCACCGAAAAATGTTGATTTAAAAAAGTTAAAAACTCATGAAATCGAGGATCTCCATTAGCTATAGCTGCACACTCATCACTTAAAAAGACTGATTGGAAATCCTTAGCTTGTGCTTTTACCTTTAAAATCCATTCTTTTACCTCCTCTATTTTGTCACTAACAACCTTCCGAAGTTCCATTCTATGATTCATCTTATTTTCTGAATCAGGATAATACACCCCGAGCTTTGCCAACGCCTCTCGCCGCTCTGCGCATTCAATTTGGATTGCTGTAGTTCCTGTTTTAGGGGCTCCAACATGGAAATAAAGAACTTTTCTCTCTTCATCCTCTTCTCCTGCAAACCCAAAAGCGGAAAAAGAAAAAAACGGTATGCTGAGAAAGAAAGATAGAACCGCTACGAATACAGATCGATGTTTCATAAAAATAATCCTTTAAGCCAATTGCCAAAGCTCGATTAAGAATTCATAAAGTAACCCTTGCATGATAACAACGAATTTTCCCTTGTTTACGGGGGAGCCTTATCTCTCAATACTGAAGCTGAACCTCTCCAAATAATACGCCAAGGGTTCTTTTATCACTATTAATCCCTAAATCTGAAGGACTTACCGCATGAGGGATTTCAAATTCAATTTCTGCTGGGCCAGCTTCAGGCAGAGAGATATCAATAGTACGATTATTATCGCTGAGTGTATAAACATGGTGATCAACTATCTCCCCATTCAGCTTTACGGTTAGATCTTGTGTGTAATCCTTAGTTACAAGGCCTCTCGTGTTGAAAAAAGAAATGCTGGAAGGGCGGGGTTCCATTTCTGCTAAAGGAACAGTTATTGAAGCTTTTGTTCCTTCAGTCCATCTATGGGAACCCTCTAAAACAGAAAATCCACTTGATGGATAGGGGCTAAACTCTCCCATATGAAACTTGGGAGTGTTTAATATTTTTTCAGTTCTCTCTCTGATAAGAGAAGAAAGCACCTTAGATAATTCTAAGGTAGGGTTATATCCATGATAAGCTGTAACAAAGGACCCGTTTAATATTTTTTTAGTTCTTTCTCTAAGAAAAGCAGAAACCTCATTACTTAATTCTAAGGTAGGGTTAGGTCCACGATAAGCTGCAACAAAAGACCCCTCTTCAACAGAAAAAGCACGTTCAAGATGTGTGAGTTGTGTATGTGTAAAATCCGTTCCACGGCTATAGTCTCCCATAGTATGAATAGGTCTATCTGGAATCTCTATTTTTAGTCTCATGGCTTGATCAAAAAACGTTTGAGCGAAACTTCCGCCCTTCGTCAGCTCTTCATAAGATAAAAAAGTAGTATCTAGACGAGAATAAAAGTTATAAGAATTGATACGCTTATTTATACGGGCCTTTATGGCATCATCAATATCAAATGCGTCAATATTGCCACATTTATTTAAAATATCCATTGTTATAATGTTCATTGTTAAGGTTGACCCAATAGCGGGGACAATTTTTCGAACACAATAAATATATTTCACCGCAAAATGTTGATTTAAAAAAGTCAAGAACTCATGAAATCGAGGGTCCTCAAAGCACTCAGCTGCACCCTCACCACTTAACAAGATTGATTTGAAATCTTTAGATTGTTCTTTTAAATTTAAAATCCATTCTTTTGTCTCCTCTGCTTTTCCTTTGAGAATCTTCCAAATTTCTTCCGTATGATTCACAATATTTTCTGAAGGAGGATAATACACCCCGAGCTCTGCTAATTCCTCTCTACTGTCTGAACATGCATATTGGATAACTTTAGTTCCTGTTTTAGGGGCTCCAACGTGGAAATAGAGAACCTTTTTCTCCTCATCTCCTGCAAATCCAAAAGCGGAAAGAGAAAAAAACGGTATGCTGAGAAGGAGGGGCAGAATCGCTACGAATACAGATCGATGTTTCATAAAAATAAGCCCTTTAAACATGAAGCTCTTCTAAATATTCTACTGTTTGCGCTGGGGAGCTTTATCTGCTCAAAACTGAAAATGAACCTCATCAAATAATATGCCAAGTGTTCTTTTGTCATCACCAGTCCCTAAATCAAAAGGACTTGCCGCATGGGGGATTTCAAATTCGATTTTTGCTTGGTCAGCTTTAGGTAGGGGGATATCAATCGTCTGATTATTATTGCTGGATGTATAAACATAGCGACCAACTTCCTTTCCATTCACTTTTACGGTTAGATCTTGTGAATGATTGTCAGTTACAAGGCCGCTAGTATTTAAAAAAGAAACGCGGGCGGGACGACGTTCCATTTCCGCTAAAGGAACAGTTATTGAAGCTTTCGTTCCTTCAGTCCATCTATGGGACCCCTCTAAAGCAGAAAATCCACTTGATAGATAGGGATAGAATTCTCCCATATGGAATATGGGGTTGCTTAATATTTTTTCAGTTCTTGTCCTGATAAGAGCAGAAAGCACTTTAGATAATTTTAAGGCACGATCAGGTGCACGATAAGCTGCATCAAAGAACCCCTCTTTAACAGAAAAAGCACGTTCAAGATGGGCGAGTTGAGTATCTGTAAGTTTCATTACACAGCCGTCATAGTCTCCCATAGTATTGATAGATTTATTTGGAATCTCCATTTTCAGTCCCATGGCTTGTTCAAAAAACGTTTGAACTAGTTTTCCACTCTTCGCCAGGTCTTCATAAGATAAAAAAGTAGTATTTAGGCGAGAATAAAAGTCATGAGAAAATATACGCGCACGTATATGAGCTTTTATGAGTTCATCAATATTAAGCGCATCATTGATAATGGTATCCCCACTTAAAATAAAATTCATTGTTAAGTTTGATCCAATAGCAGGGATAGTTTTTCGAACACAATAAATATATTTCACCAAAAAATGTTGATTTAAAAAAGCCAAAAAATCGCAAAATCGAGCATCGTTTGGGATTAGAGCTGCAAGCTCTGTGCTTAAGAGGATTGACTGGGAAGCTTGAGATTGATGTTTTACATTTAAAATCCATTCTTTTGCTTCCTCTACTTTATCTTCGAGAAGTTTATTGATTTCCACCTCATGATTTTTATTGTTTTGCGAAGGAGGATAATACACCCCGAGCTTTGCCAATTCTTCTCTTCGCTCTGAACATTCATATTGGATGGCTTTAGTTCCTGTTTTAGGTTCTCCAACGTGGAAATAAAGAACCTTTTTCTCCTTATCTTCTTCTGAACTTTTCCCACAACCGGAAAAAAGAAATGGTATGCTGAGAAGGAGAGACAGAAACGCTATGAATGCAAATCTATGTTTCATAAAAATAACCCCTTTAAGACAATTGGCAACCATACAAATCCTAAAGTAACTCTTGTATGATAGCAATGAGTTACATCGAATTGAACCCAAAGTCAAGAAAACCAAAAAAGTCAGTAGTACGAGGTATAAGAAAGGACTTCACCCATGAATTAACGGCTCGCTGAGACTCCTTTGAATATTCTACTGTTTGTGATGGAGGCTTTTATCTCTCAATATTGAAGATGGACCTCTCTAAATGATATACCAAGTTTTCTTTTGTCAGGACTAATCCCTAAATCATAAGGACTTATCGCATGAGGGATTTCAAATTCAATTTTTGCTAAATCATCTTCTTTAGACAGAGAGATGTCAATTCTCTGACTATTATTGCTGAGTGTATAAACATAGAGACGATCTTCTTTCCCGTTCACCTTTACGATTAAATTTTGTGTGTAATCCTTAGTTACAAGGCCTCTCGTATCAAAAAAAGAAATGTGGGAGGGACGAGGTTCCATTTCTGTTAAAGGAAGAGTTATTGAAGCTTTCGTTCCTTCAGTCCATCTATGGGAAAGCTCACAATCAGAAAATCCACTTGATAGATAGGGACAGAATTCTCCCATATGGAATATGGGATTGCTTAATATTTCTTTGTTTCTTTTTTTGATAAGAGAAGAAAGCAGTTTGCTTAATTCTAATATACCATCAGGTTGACGATAAATTAGAGAGAAGGCCCCCTTTCCAACAGAAAAAGCACGTTCGAGATCTGTTAGTTGAGTATCTGTAAAATCCGTTGTACGAGTATAGTAGTTTCCCGTAGAATGGAAAGATCTATCTGGAATCTCTATTTTCAGTCCCATGGCTTGTTGTAAAAACGTTTGAACAAGTTTTCCACTCTTCGTCAACTCTTCATAAGGTAAAAAAGTAGTATCTCGACGAGAATAAAAGTCATGAGAATACCGCCGATCTATTATCAAATGTTTTATAAATGCCTCTATATTGCCAATGGAAATCCCTTGCATAATACACATAGTTACATCTGATCCAACAGCGGGGACAATTTCTCGAGGACAATAAATATATTTCACCCGAAAATGTTGGTTTAAAAAAGTCAAAAAATCGCAAAATCGAGCATCCCTTGTGATTTGAGCTGCAAGCTCTGTGCTTAAGAGGATTGACTGGTAAGCTTGGGACTGATGTTTTATATTTAAAATCCATTCTTTTGCCTCCTCTACTTTATCTTCAAGAAGCTTATGGAATTCCATCTCATGATTCATATTGTTTTGCGAAGGAGGATAATACACCCCGAGCTTTGCCAATTCTTCTCTCCGCTCCATGCATTCAATTTGAATGGCTGTAGTTCCTGTTTTAGCCGGGCCAACATGGAAGTAGAGAACCTTTTTCTCTTTATCATCTTCTCCTGCAAACCCAAAAACGGAAAAAGAAAAAAACGGTAAGCTGAGAAGGAGAGACAGAACCGCTATGAATGCAAATCTATGTTTCATAAAAATAATCCTTTTAAGACAATTGGCAAAACAAACCAAGAAACCATAAGGTAGCTCTTGTATGATAGTGACCAATTAAATCACACTGAACTCAAAGTCAAGAAAATCAAAAAAGTCAGTAATACGAGGTATAAAAAAGAACCTCACCTATGAATTAACAGCTAGCTGAGGTTCTTCTGAATATTTCACTTCTTGTGATGAGGTCCTATATCAATATCGAAACTGAACCTCGCTAAATGATATGCCAAGTTTTCTTTTGTCAGTACTAACTCCTAAATCCGAAGGACTTACTGCATTGGGGATTTCAAATTCAATTTTTGCTTGGTCAACCTTAGGCAGAGGGATATCAATTGTCTGGTTATTATTGTTGGATGTATAAACATAGCGACCAACTTCTTCCCCATTCACCTTTACGATTAGATCTTGTTTATGACTGTCAGTTACAAAGCCTTCAGTATTCAAAAAAGAAATGTGGGAGGGGCGTGGTTCCATGTCTTTTAAAGGAAGAGTTATTGAAGCTTTCGTTCCTTCAGTCCATCTATGAGAACGCTCAAAATCAGAAAATCCACTTACTGGGTAGGGACTAGATTCTCCCATATGGAACTTGGATGTGTTTAATGAGACAACCTTTTCCTCTTTATTTTCTTCTGAATTTTTCTCACAACCAGAAATAAGAAACGGTATGCTGAGAAGGAGAGGTAGAACCGCTACGAATGCAAATTTATGTTTCATAAAAATAATCCTTTAAGCCAATTGCCAAAACAAACCAAGAAACTATAAGACAGTCCTTGTATGATAGTAAAAAATTACATCGAACCGAACCTAAAGTCAAGAAAGTCAAATATATTTGTCGTTAGCACATGATATGTCCGAACTAAATAGCACTTCAATTGTCCGATAAGCGACTATCTCCAGAAGGAGG
>JAIEPE010000009.1 GCA_019749915.1 Alphaproteobacteria bacterium
CATAAAATGGGAAATCAAAGCAATATAGTCAATCCAGCGGCCTTTGCAGCGGAAACGGGAACAAGCAGTTCAAACCTTTACATCAATATTAATGGTCAAGGATCAGGAACATTGACAGGGCCTAATGTTGATACAAAGCTTGTCAGCGCAGATAGATTATTAGGGTTTAGTGAACAGATGAGTCGAGCCGTCAATTCGGCTGCAGAAAACAACCTTTTTTCAGCAGGACAGATTGATGCGAGCTGGGCCTACATTGAAGTTATGCGAACTCAAGCTGCTATGTATCTTCAAAATTGTTTTTATTTAGGGACCAATATTAATGCCATAGATGTCTATCGAGCTGATATGATTAACTCTACGCTAACTGTAACAGAAGACATCAATTATACAAACTGCATTATTACGAGACTTGAAGCTTCAGCGGTTTCTCTCGGAGGAAACAGATTAGATACCCTTAAAGCTTGGTTTCGTTTTTTACAAAGGACTGATACGCTTTACTTGTTTGACCAAGGAGGTCAGCCACAAGGACAAAACGTTACAACCATTGATTTTACGAAACTCACACTTCAACCAGCTGCTACGGGTGAGTGAGATCTGTAGTGTGCCACCGCTCTCTTGCTGCGGGTGGTGGCGATGCTAGGGGCTCCTACGGCTTAAAACCATCTCACCGAATAGAGGCGTTGATAATTTGCCAAAAATCCTCAAGTTTAAGACTGGCTCCCCCTACCAACAGCCCATCTACATGAGGTAATTCAAGAAGATCTTTCGCATTTTGAGCCGTAACTGACCCTCCATATAGGGTTGGAATAAGAGCTCCTCCTCCTATACGGGTCGAAAACTCATGCTTTATTAAGCCCATCACTTCTTCAATCTGTTCAAGAGAAGGTACAACACCGGTACCAATAGCCCACAAAGGCTCATAAGCTATCATTAATTCATGGACATTAAAGGATTCTGGTAAATCGCTGAGAAGCTGATTGGCCACAATTTGAAGGGCACGTCCACTTTTTCTCTCTTCAGCACTTTCCCCAATGCATAAAATGGGACGCAAGCCCCCCTTAATTGAAGCTTCAATTTTTCGACGAATCAAGGCCCCCGTTTCAAAATGATGCTGACGACGCTCACTATGACCAACGAGAACATACTTACACCCCACATCCACAAGTTGTGTGACATTTACATCTCCCGTAAAAGAACCACTTTTCTCAGGATGAACATCTTGAGCGCCTACTTGAATTGAACTGCCTTGCAATGTCTCAACAACAGCAGACAGGTAAGGATAAGAAGGACACAAAACAATGTGAGGGAGAGGTCTTTCCGATTCTTGAACACGTTTTAAAAAGCCTGCAGCTAACTTTTGTGCATCCGCCTTTGTACCATTCATTTTCCAATTGCCAATAATGTATTGCTGCATAGGTCCCCACCTTCTTGATGAATATCTTTATTGTGCTCGAAAGACACATTTTTGTCTATAACTCAATGAATTTGAAAAAAACATATACACTTCCTCAATGATTTTCTGTACACTGTAAAAAATTTTAAAGGTTAAACAAGGATGAACGAAACATCCATAGAACAAGCAACACAACAAAATAACGTGCATCCAATGGCTGCAGCGCCAGCTCAAGTTCAAACTTTACCTATTCAAAATGTGCGTACACCCGCTAACAAAACTTCAAACGTTACAACCATTACGATGAGTAAACTTTCTCTTTTTTCAATAAGTTTAAGCTTGATGTTTTTAGGTTCTTTAACTTTTTTTAGTGGATTTTTACTTGGCATGTGGTTTTCTACACCCGCTCCTGGGATACATGTGTCCCCTTTAAGAAATCAGGAACAAACATCGGGGTATATTGCCTCTCCCCCCAAGCAACAATCCCCTTCTTCAGTTGGCGATTCTTCTTTAGGAGCACAATTACAAGACATAGCCTCACAAGAAGCCGGCAGAGAGGTTCAATCAATGATCCTAGAGGCAAAGCCTACAAACCTCCCTTCTTTTTTAACACCTCTCGTCTCAGCAACAGCACAAGCTATGGGACAACAAGCCGATCAAAAAACGCAGCAAGAAGCCTCTTACCTCGTTAATCAAGCCGCCTCCACCGTTCATAGAGTCGTTACAGCACCAACTCCAAACACCTCTTCAACAACAGTGCCTCCTGCTTCTAGCCTATCGACAATCACACCTTATACCAATACTCCCGTAACAGCCCCGCAACCTAGCCCCTCTTCTTCACCTCAGCCAAGTGCGGCCTCACCTAGTCCGTCCTCCCCCTCGACTTCATCAGAGAACTATACAGTTCAACTAGGAGTTTATGCGTCAAAAGAAAATGCTTCTAATCTTGTTTCCCATCTTCAAGGCTTAAACATCAACTCACAAATAACGCAAAGTAAGGCTCCAGATGGCGACAGCATGTATTATGTTCACAGCGGTTTTTATGGAGACTATAATATGGCCAAAGAAGCCGCCACACAGTTTGCAGACAAAATCCCAGGCGCCCTTGTCGTTAAAATCTCTGAGAATAATGCAGGTCACTCATGAAAGTAGAAGCCATGTCTTGTAAGCCAAGAAGCATAGCTAGATTAGCCTTTATTTTAACCCTGAGCCTTGCTGGTTGTACCAATCAATCACTTCCAGAACTCACGATCAATAGCGCCTCTATATACACTGCTCAAGACGCAAATCAAAATTCTGCAACTGCCATTGACCTTGTTATTATATATGATCAAAACCTCGCAAACAGCATAGGAAAAATGTCTGCGAGTCAATATTTTTCCAACGCGAGGCAGTTGTTGCTCGACAATCCTACCCTTTTAGATGTTTGGCACTGGGAACTTGTTCCAGGACAGATTGTGCAAGCCTTTACTCCTGAACCAGGCCAAACTGAAGCTTACGCTGCCTATGTTTTTGCCAATTATCTCACTCCAGGAGACCATCGCCTTAAGGTCGCTCCCAATGGTATTGTTAGTGTCCTCCTTCAAAAAAATGATCTGTTGGATCTTTCCACGGAGAGTCTTGTTGCTGCTAATCCAGACACGATTATGTCATATGCCATCAAAACAACGCAGTTTGACCCACTCTGTCCTCACGAACCTCACATCAATTTTAGGACTACAAATGATACTCGATATACTCGTTCTTCTTTATCCTCTCCCTGCTGCGAATCCACAGCAACAGAGCCAACACTTCCCAAAACGGAAATAACACCACCGGCATATAAAACTCCTTGTGGTTCGATGATAACTCCACCGACACACAAAATTCCTTGTGATTCGGCCGCAGCTCCTTCCTCTTCTCATTCAATTTCAAATTCAGAGTACACAGCACAGCAGATTCTGAAGCACCCCATTCCAATAGCAACGCGCCCTTTACAAATTCCACCAGCATTGAGAAAAAATACTCCAGGACTTAAGGTGAAAAATGGCTAAAGTAAATATTAATCCCATTCAATGGTATGAAGGCATGCTTCTCATGCCACAACACTTTCAACAAGCAGACATTCGGATGGAAAATCTGATGTCTTACTACATGCGCTATACTTTTCCCTACTACTGGGGAATCCTCCACTTAAAAACTGATAACGCTCTTTTAACTTCAGGAACTTTCCGTCCCCTTGAACTTGAAGCTATTATGCCAGATGGCTTAATAATTTCAGGTCTTTCTGCTAACAGCCCTCCCTTAGAGGTCAATTTAGACAATTTAAAGAGTGAACTGCAGAAAGCTCCCCAATACATTTATTTATGTGTTCCTCCTCAAAAATTTCAAGATGAGCACCCAGAAGAAGAGTTGTCCCGTTATATTTCATCACTTTCAAATCAAGTTGTAGACATGAATACGGGCGAACAGCCCATTAAGATTCCTCTTCTCGAACCTAATCTATCTCTTATAGTTGGAAATGAACCTCCTGCTCACTTCATTTCCCTCCCTATTGCTCAGGTTAAATATGGCGCTAAAAGTTTTTCTTTAACTGATTATTTGCCTCCACAACCCCAAATTGATATTTCTACAGGAGTTGGAGCTTTGTGCAATCAACTTTCAGAACAGCTACGCTTAAAATTAGGCTACCTTCAGCAAAAGGTTCAAAATGTGCAGTCAAAAACTGTAAAGGATTCTTTTTTTATTGAAATTGAGCAAGTTCGCCTCAAACTAATTGCAGGACTTCTTCCTTTCGAAGTTCTTCTCTCTTCGCAAGCGGCTTCACCTCTTCAATTATTCAAAGAATTATGTAGCCTTGCAGGTCAAATCTCCGGCGTTAAATATGGCGAAAGTCCCCCTCGTTTTCAAGCTTACAATCATTTAGATCTTCGCTCTACCTTTAGAGAAGTTATTAATTATATTAAAAAAGTTTTAGATGAAATCCAAGAAAGTTATACGATTATACCACTCGCTCTCAAGAATAACGTTTTTAAGCTACAGCTTGACTCCTCATTAGTAGGAGATCGCCTTGTTCTCGGTGCGAGAGCAAATGCAGGAATGAAAACAGAGTCCCTTATCAACTGGATTAACAATTGTATCATTGTGACAGAAAGTAACATTACTCTTGCTAGAGACAATCGAGTACTTGGGGCAAACCGTACAATTGTTTCCGAAGTTCCGTCTCTAAACCTTGTTGCTACAAGTGACATCCAACTTTTTGTTATGGATGTTGATCCTCGCTACATTGATCCAAAAGAAATGCTCTGTATTTTTAATATTTCGGATAACGAAGAGCAAAGACCCTCAGAGTTAGTCCTTTATAATTCTAACCAACAAGCATTAGAGGATTTAAGTTAATAAAATTTTAATAAAATCATTGATAGACTAAAAGCAGATTGGCCTTAGACATAAAATCGTATAGATATATGGATGAAGCCCCATAATAATAAAAGGAAGTGTAATTCGTGGCACGATTTAAGAGTGATAAAGAAAGAAGCTCATACATCATCGAATGCTTTGAACAGTTTTATGGAGAAGTCCTAAAACACAAACAGTTTGCTCTTTCTAAATCGTCAAAAAAAATCAGTACTGACGCCACCTCCTCGCCAAATGCAACAGCAGAATTTATTCTTTCAAAACTGAAAGTTGTTATTAAAGAGCAGGCTAGAGGAGCTGGTTATGCTGGCAGTACTTTTTCAGAAAATTATTTTAATGAAGCCCAATTCATCATGGTTGCTCTTGCTGATGAAGTCTTTTTGAACTTAGATTGGGAAGGTAAAACTTACTGGGAGTCAAATTTACTCGAACAAACTATTTATGGAACTCACAGCGCTGGTCAGGTCTTTTTTGAAAAGCTTGATGCCTTATTAAAAGAACAAAGTCCTATCCAAAAGGAATTGGGAGTTTTATATCTCAATGCCCTTGGTCTTGGTTTTCAAGGTAAATACAGACATTTTAGTGACTCCGCCATTTTGCACGACTATCGATTTCGCCTTTTTACCTACATAAATAGGCGCGAACCTTATTTATTTAAGCAACATATTCATCTTTTCCCTGATGCCTATTCACATACACTTGAAGCAAACGCGCCAAAACAACTTGCTACAATGCGAAATTGGTATTTCCTTATAGGGGGACTTGTTTTTATCTACTTAATAATATCTTACATCATTTGGTATGCAGCAACGTCCGAGATCAAGACTGTTATAAATAAAATTCTTACGTTTGCTGAAGCAACAACATAAAGGAAAAACATGCCCAGCGATCAAGCAACACAATTATCTTATTACTTTCCATGGAGTTTGGTGGTCGCTCTCCTGCTCGCCCTTGTTTTTGCCTTTATTGGCGTTGTTATTTTTCGAAGCTCTTTTACTCAAAAAGAAGAATCACATCGTTCCCTTGAAGAAACTTTCCCCTTTATTACCTCAGCTAAGTTATATTTAGCTCGTTTTGGTTATTTTGCAATCGATCCTTTAAACAAGTCCTTTCTATATGCCACTAAACTAATGCAAAGTTTTATGGGAGGAGCACAATCTAGTTATCATCTTCCTTGGATTCTTATGTTTGGAGCTAGTGATGCAGGGAAAAGCTCACTTCTTGAAAGCTTAAATTTGGATAAGCCTATTGGAACTCCTGATTTTACCACTGATGAAGATTCTCACCCCGCCCTTAATTGGTGGTTTTATGATCATGGAATCATTTTAGATTTAGAAGGTGAATATGTTATCAAAGAGTCTCAGCCCACTTCTGACGAAAAACAATGGAAGCTTTTTTCCAACCTTCTTGCAAATTATCGCCCTAAGCGAGCCCTCGATGGTATTGTCTTAACTCTTCCCGCTTCAGAATTCGTGGGTCCGCAGGCTCTTTCGCATAACGATATTATAGCAAGAGCCGAATATCTCTATGGAAAACTGTGGCATTTACAACGTATAACTGGAATCAGGCTTCCTATTTATGTGGTTGTTACCAAGTGCGATCTTATTCCTGGCTTCAAAAGTTTTTGTAAATCTCTGCCCTCTCAAAACAAGCGAGATATGTTTGGATGGTCTAATGATCATGCACTTGATTCAGCTTATGATTCTGATTGGATTGAAGAAGCTTTTTCAACAATTAACCAGTCTCTTTATCGAACACAGCAAGAAATTTACGCTGATGGCAAAACAATTGATGGACGAGATGGCGTTTTTTTGTTTCCAATTACTTTAAACCAATTGAAAGGGCGTTTACAAACTTATACGGACCACATTTTTAAAATTTCCGGCTATCATGAATCCTTTTTCTTAAGAGGCTTATATTTTGTTGGAGATAGTCATTTTACACCATCAAATGAAACACCCTCTAAAGGCACAGCAGCGATCTCCCTTAAACAAGATGTAAAAACTGATTTAAGTAATATTTACTTTGGAGATGATCTTTTTAAAGTGAAGATTTTTCGAGAAGTTGGCATTGCTCGTCCTATTTCTAAGCTACTTTTAGGAAATACCACATTCATACGTTTTATCAAAATTGGTACGGCTATTTCTGCCATTTTAGGAACTATTGCCCTCCTCTATTCAAACGAAAAACTACAAACTGCAAAAATGAATTTACTCCCCGCTCTTAATCAAGTTGATCTGACTTTAGAAAAATTCAAAGGCCAACCAAATAATTCGGAAGTTGAAAGAGCTGCCTTTGATGATCAAACACATACCCTCATTGAAACGATAACAAATATAAATGTTAATCACCTGAAATCTCTCTACATCCCCGCTTCTTGGTTTAGCCCACTTGATACAAAGATCAAATATGTTATGGGAATATCCTATGGACGTATTATTCTTCGCTCTATATCCATTCAGCTTGCCTATAAAGCTTCTCAACTTGTAAGTGCAGACACGATCATTCCTGTCACTCAAAATACGGGCAGTCCAATGAATCCTCTTGAAACTATAGAATTCTATAGACTTTATAATTATGTCCTCTCCATTCGTGCTCTCGAAGCCGCTGCAACTAAATTTAATCAACTAGGAACGACCGCTAACTTAAAAGATCTGGTCGCTATTATTCAATATCTTTTCAATTATGTCGTACCAGAAGGCTTTTTAGAGAATACAGCTTATTATACTACTGCTTTAAAACATACAAAACTTAATCCCTTTGACTTTCAGACTTATTCTACGGACGCCACCATAAAACTGCATAAATTATTTAATGACTTTCAAGTCAGAACTTTTGATCCGACACAAACCATTCCAGGCTTTGGGCCATTAATAAACAATGTAAGTAATTTTTCAAATACACGGAACTCTACAACCTACGATACAGAACTCTTAAGGAAAATTTTCACGAGCCTTCAACAAACAATTAATTCCATAAATGCCCCTACCCTGCAATGGATTAACGCAGGAAACAGTGTAGATAACTTTAATCCAGGCCCTCAATATGAGTATACTATACAGCTTATTGCTGGCTCGCAGTTCTTTTCACCACTAACTACGGATGAATTAATTGCTGAGATAAGTCAGAATTTTAAACTCTTCCGTCAAAAACTTGCAAACTACTCTTCACCCTTGATCGATGGAGGAACAATTTTTACTGTTCAAAATGGCTTAGCTATTGCAACTCCCTCTCCTGGAGCCGTTTCTCTCTTAGATAACCTAACTACTTTCTATGCCCAGAGCTTCATGGCCGCCACAGAACAAAAATCAATTATCACGACCATTCCTATTGGTTCTGTTTTACTATGGGATACTTTGCGCCTTCAACAAGCAAGTCACTTGATTATTGATTACAATAACTTTATCAATTCAAAGCTCTTAAGCTTTCCAAAGATACTTCAACCACTATTTCAAAAAATTGGAAGAGATAGTTTAACGCTAAACCTTATCAGCTCAATCGTAAATGCGGAAATCCTTAGCACAAATCTCACAACGGAATCTGTACTGACTCCAGAGGATTCCGTTATGTCTCAAGTTCAGAATTACCGTGCTGCAGCTCCATTTCTTGAACAAATTCTTGTTGCACTTTATACCAATAATGCCAGCTCTGCATTTTTGACCCTAAAATCACTTCTTATCACTCAAATCTATGCTCCTCTAAAAACACTGGATTCTATCCTTACCAAGGAGTCCCCTTATGCAATCAAACAAAATTCTTTTGATTGGTGGACAGGTGCAAACATGGCCGCTCTTGAAGCATTTGGAGTGACAAACCTAACATCTCTTAAAAACTATCTTGAACTCCAGCGTGATCGGATCAACTACCTTGCCCGTGAATTTGCAGAGCCCTTGGTACTTTTCATTGAGAAAATTAATATACAAGGTATGCCTGGCGATTTACCCCTTATTACAAAATGGGCAGGGATTCTAGAGGAGCTAACAGGTTATGAACAAAAAGCTCCTGGAAATGGCTTAAGTGCCCTTGAAGACTTTATTATGGGCCCTCTTAACGAAATTACCCTTGCAACCTGTAACAAGTATGCTAACTCAGAAAATATGATTTTCAACCAAGATGATTTCTTTGTCGAAATTTTAGTAAATATACAAGAAAAACTACGTGAACGTTGCGTTGAGCTATCAGGTAATCTTTCAGTGAGCAATTATACTAATTTGGCTACTTTCTTTAATGCTAATTTGGCAAATAAATTTCCTTTCGTGGAAAAACCTGATGCGCCATGTCCTGATGCAAATCCTCAAGATATACGAACTTTCTTTGAAATGATGGATACCCAAGCTGCCAATATTAAGACCGCACTCCAAGAAGCACAGAATTTGGGGGCCGCAGGCAAAAATGCACTCACCTTTATTGAGCAAATGGATAAGGTCCGTACCTTCTTTGGAGGCTATCTCGTTCCCAATTCCATCCTGCCAGTTCCCGCATTTGCCTATAATGTTACCTTCCGTGTTAATAGAGAAAGGGAAGAACGTGCCAATGAAATCCTTAATTGGACAGTGGCAACAGATGGAAGCACAATCGATATGCGTTCAAAATCTTTTGAGGGCTTATGGAACTTTGGAGATTCAATGAAGGTGATTTTACGTTGGGCCTTAAATAGCCCACTACAGCCCGTACAGAGTGGCTCAACAGCGAACTATCAAGTTCAAGGAGAAGATGCCGTGTTCTTTTATGATGGAAACTGGGCACTTCTTAAACTTTTAAGATTAAATAGGGCGAATCCTGGTGATTTTGATACTTTAAATGATCCAACGCCCATCACTTTGCGTTTCCAAATTCCCCTAACAAATGTAACCTCTAATTATCAGGGAAGTTTGGCAGCTGATCCAAAGACCGCAACGGCCTTTATAAGTCTTCAAGTTATGCCTATAAAGTCGCCAGATGTTAATACACCAAAATCGACGACTCCCCCATCAGCGGCCCCTACAAACACTACCGCCTCTACATCACAGATTACACCAGGCTCTCCTGTAACTCTGCCTTATTTTCCATTTGCAGCACCACTTATAGATAATTCAAGAGGGTGTTCAAATGGTACAAATTAAAGTTTCCTCCCCTCTGCTAACCCCTATTTCTGGGAAGATGCCTTGTGGAAAATATTTACGTTATACGGAAATCTATGATCAAATTCGTGAAGCCAGACGCGAAGAAGATGATAAGCTTCCCCAAGGCATTTGGAAAATTGATGTTAAACGGGCTGATTGGGAAAAAGTTTCTCAATTATGTCAAATGGCTCTTATGCACAAAACCAAAGATCTGCAAATTGCAGCCTGGCTCACGGAGGCTTGGCTTCATCTAGAAGGCGTCACTGGCCTTGCAAAAGGTCTTAAACTTATCACTCAGTTAACGCAAAAATTTTGGAAAGACATCCACCCTCAATTAGACAACGAGAATACTGAGTTTCGTATTATTCCTTATGAGTGGATGAATTCAAAATTAAGTATCGGCATTCAGACAATTATGATTAGTCTACCCAATGATAAATCAAGACATGCTTATCGTTTTTTAGATTATACAGATGCCAATCTACTGACAGCCAATCAAAAAACTCAATCTCCTTTTGACAATACAAGACCTTCTTCCGCAACCATTTCTTTAAGTATAAAGGAAACTCCTACCCACTTTTATCACAGTTTAGAGAAGAGCTGCAGTTTAGCTTTAAAGACAAGTGAGCAATTAGAAAAGATTTTAGCATCTCATCTTCAAAGCGAAGCTCCCACTTTTTTTAGAATTCGTGAGCAAATAGAGGCTTTTCAACGCTTGGTTTGTCAAATACTTAAAGATCGTGGTGAGAAAAAGTTAAAAAAACAAGATGACGGTATTATGCAGCAAGAAAAACAAGTTTCTAGAGGAAATACTATATCTCCTCTATCTATTAAAAGTCGTGCCCAGGCTTATAGCATCTTAGCAGAAGTAGCTACCTATTTAGAGCGCGTTGAGCCCCACAGCCCTACTCCTTATCTAATTCGTCGCGCTATTGCATGGGGCGGTATGTCCTTAGCAGAAGTTATCTCAGATACCCTTAATAATGGGCAGGACATGTCTCTTCTTCTAGACATTCTCAATGTCAAAAAGGAAAAAGCTCAAACTCCCTAATGAGACGAGAGAATTTCAAAACACTCGTGAGTATTTTTGAGCCTACTTAGATCAGGTACTACGGTAAAACAGCGTAACTAAAAGACATCGCATATATATGAGTCAGTGAGAAGATTCAATTTTCTCGAAATTCTATCACCAATGAAGGGTAAGCTGACTGCCTTTAACGTATAACGGTCATGATTCTAGCTTCTCGCCCTCTTTCTGAGCCAGAAACCTTAAGCGATACACGAACGCCTGGCTCCAAGGATTCATAACCCGCTGCACGAAGCACCGAAGCATGAAGAAAGATATCGCGCCCCCCATCGTCTGGATACACAAAGCCAAACCCCTTAAGAGGGTTAAACCATTTTACTTCTCCCTCAATTTCTTCAAGGGCTTCAGGGTCGAAAGCTGGCGAGCGTTGCCCCATAAAAGCAGGTGCAAAGCGGGGTTCACGAGCTACAAATTTAACTTCTAAAACTCGCAAAACTTGACGACCTCGTCTACCAGGACCAATATCACAAACAATGCGATCCCCCTCTTCCACACGGCGACATCCTGCGGCATCGAGAACGGAAAAATGCATAAAGATATCACTTGACTCATCATCAGGAACTAAAAATCCATAACCTTTTTCAGGATTATACCATTTTACTTTAGCATCAATTCTTTGAATATCTGCCTCAGAAATTTCAGCTTCAGAATCGTTATAATCATCAAGTTCATGTATCAAAGGTTGGTTCATCATTCTTTACCCCCAAGCAATTCAGTATCATTTATATTTCTTTTTTTATAAAAGCAATAAGTCAAAATAACGCCTTTAAGTCTTTTTTTATCCGGTTGCATAAATATCACTTAGTTTTTCATATAAGACCTATAGCATAAATTGCTACTGTATCTCAACATGATTATATAAATATTTATCTATCTTTTAGAAATGAAAAATTCTCATTTCTTTTTCATATCTTACAACAAAATGATTAAAAAAGTCTTAAAAAACTTCTACCAATTTACAAAAAATGTGTTAACATATTGTTACATTTGAAAAATATTTCTTAATTACCAAATACATCAATGTAAAATATTTTTTGTTTTAAGTATTTAAACATAGGAGAAACACATGACAGCTAAAGACTCTGTAAAAAATACCATTTCAAAGCTTGAATCTCTATGTGCTTCCTATGAAAGCAAATCTTTATTTCAATTAGACGACCTAGACGAAACCGTTATCCATTTAAGTCAAGAAGTTCAATCTATTGACTTAGCCGCTGACAAAAGTTTAAAAACTGACCTTAATACCCTTCAAGGAGCTTTTATGAAACTCTTTTCTGTATTAAAGGAACAACAAAAAACACTTGAAAAGCAAGTCCATGAAATCCATGCGCACCAACGTGCTTTACAAGCTTATGCAAGCGTTGCAAACAATAATTAGAAATACTTTCAAAGAACTTTATAGCGAATTGCTGCCCTCTTTGAGGAGACCGACACTAAGAAAAATTGTTATATTACTGGAATAATGGCAAAACTTTCTTGACCTTTTACAAAATCTCACTTACACCTGTGGCAGTTTTAGTTGAATGAGGAAAAAGCATCATGACACGTCAATGTGACATTACAGGAAAAAAAGTAATGACTGGGAATAACGTTTCTCACGCCAATAATAAATCTCGGCGGACTTTTGCTGTCAATTTACAAGAAGCCACTTTTTTGAGTGAATCTCTTGGAGGAAAAGTCCGTTTACGTGTATCAACGTCGGGTTTGCGTACCGTTGAAAAAAATGGGGGAATTGATGCCTTCTTAAAAGCAACCCCTCATCGTAAATTAACAGAATCCGTAAGTCGCTTGAAGCGTCAAGTGGAAAAGAAGACAGCTAACGAGTAGCAATTAAAAGTTGAGCATTTTTCTGAAAAGCTCATTAGGTGATGTGTTTTTACACACTAAGGAAAACCACGTTTTTCATCGTTACGAGAAGAGTAGAAGACTCGACGAAGCAATCGGCTATTCTTAAATGAATTTGTAGATTTCTATGCACCCTTTTTTCCACGCCAAAGCTCCAATCTAGGCTGGTAGAAGGTTCACAATGACCCGAAAAAATATGTCAGGCATTGAAACTCAGGAAATTCCCAATTCGGCAAAAATCTGTGCTACGTTAGGAAGTTTTTTATATTTTGTGATGTTGAGAAATTTTTCATGCTGCTAAGAAACATCCTGAGCTCCCTCGCTACGCTTAGGATCTCAGGATGTTTTTTAATGATGAACTTCTAACGATCAGTCACCTTGATCCGTAAATTCCCAGCCTTTTCCACGCTCGGGATGATCATATGCAGAATCAGCAACTTCTGTGGCTACAGGCGTTTCAACGCCCATTTCAGACCCTTGGGGAATAACTCCTGCTCTTGCACGTTGAAAGTTACTTTCTGCAGCAAAAAGACATTCTCGCAAATCATTTTGGTTATCCGATTTATCCCTCCAACACTCTTCAATGGCTTGGCACCGACTTTGAGCATGAGCTTTATAAGCTGGATTTTCTATCGATTCTGCCCAAGTACGGCATTCATTTGGTGAAACATCCATAGATGGAATGGCATCTTGTGCAGACGCCGCCCCCATCTGCAATAGCGTCGCCGCAGCAACGGACAGTAATAATGAAGATTTCATGAGATATTTTCCTCTCCTCTTGGTTATAATTTATAATTTACGGCTGTTAATTTCAGCTAAAGAAATTCTATGAGTTTCTCCTATTTTTGTCAATTCCGCCCCTACGTTTTCTTACAAAGAATCAAGATATCTATTGTTTTCTAATCTCACTCTATCATGACTCCTAACGAAAGAGGCTTGCATCCAAGAATTTCTTTCTTTACAAACCAAGTATATGCCGAAGTAGCTCAGATGGTAGAGCAACTGATTCGTAATCAGTAGGTCGGGTGTTCGATTCACCTCTTCGGCACCAGAGAAAACCTGAAATTTTTAAAAGCAGAAATAAAAGGAAAAAATCTAGGGGAGCACATGGGGAGCAAATTTGAAAAAGTCGAACCTTTCTTTTCCTGAGCAGGCTATTTAAATATTTTCTCCGTTTTATCTATTAAGCACAGCGACTTCCTTAGCCAGTGCATCGATTAAATGCAAGCCGTAGCATTGCACCAATTTCAGCAGCAGAGCTATGGACTGAAATCTTAAGATTATTTTCGCGCTTCTCTCCATGCCCCACCCAAACTTCAAGTTGGTCTGCCTGTTGGGCTATAGTATGCGCCTCTTCATAAGATAGCAGCCGGCATTATTTAAAAGATTCAAGCACAGCTGTACCCAGCACCTCATTTGAAACATCAGCTACAAAGAAATACTCGATAGCTGTGGGGTCTACCATACTAGAGTCATAACCTGAGTAGGCCTGAATACTAATAAAGTCACCATTGTTTTCAACACCTACAGTTTTTATCCAAACGGAATCATTCATATTTCTACCTCTTGTATCTATCTCAAACCTTACTGCCTCCAGTTTGATCTTTTTTATAATCACTGACTTTGTTATGGATGTACTCTAGTCTTTCCAAGGCCCAGATAATCTCATTATGGTCTTCAGAAAAATGTTGCCGATAAATTGTAAGGCTTTTTTCCAGTAAGGATTGAGCTTCTGCAAAATTTCCCATAATTCTGCAAACGTCTCCTAAATGAGCTAAAGCCCAAGCCGTTTCAGGGTGATTTTCGGGAAAGTGTTTGTCATAAATGATAAGGCTCTGTTCTAGAAGCTGCTTTGCTTTTTCATATTCTCCCAAGTCTTTGTGAACGTCACTCAGGTAGACCAAGATACCCGCAATCACAATCTGATTTTCTGGAAGATGTTTTTTATAAATGATTATACTTTGTTCAAGGGCTTTCTTTGCCTTTTCGTATTCTCCTGTAATTCTATAAACATCTCCCAAGTAGGATAAAGCCCACCCCACCTTAATATGATCTTCAGGAAAATGTTCCTTATACAGAACAATGCTTTGTTCAAGAAGATCTTTTGCTTTCTCATGGTTCCCTAATTCCCCATAGGCGTTGCCTAAATGGGCTAAAACCCAAGCTACCCCCACGTGATTTTTAGAAAGATGTGTCCTATAAATGTAAAGGCTTTGCTCAAGTATATTTTTAGCTTTCTCGTAATCTCCAAGGATGGTACAGACAATTCCTAAATAGACAGATGCACGTGCACTTTCCGCATAATTTTCTGGAAGGTAAGTTTTATAAACATGGAGACTTTTCTCAAGGAGTTCTCTGGCTTTTTCAGATTTTCCTAAATCTCTGTAAACATTTCCTAAATATGTTAATGCCCATGCAACTCCTTTATGGTTTGTGGGTAAGTGCTTTTTGTAAATAAGGAGACTCTGTTCAAGGAAGTCTTTGGCTTCTTCATAATTTCCAAGGTCACCGTAAGCATTCCCTAAATAAGCTAAAGCTTGCGCTCTTTTAGCATGGCTTTTGTTTTGATGCTTATCGTTAGCATCAAGCTTCAACAAAGCGTCTTGAAGAACTTGTTTAGCCTTTCCATGTTTGCCTAAAGAGAGATACATCCCTCCTAGATCTCCGAGAAGGGAACCTTTCATTTCTTCCGTTAACAATTGGGAGTGGTTAAGGAATGTCTTATAGTGCGTTGTAAGAAGCCTTATTTGAAAAAGATCTTCCCTTTCCATCGGTTGCTTTATGTAACTTTCTAGATTTTGAATAACGCGTTGAATCAATGGACTGTTTGGTTTTAAAGCTAATCTTTCCATGAGATGAGCTAAGCTAACTGCTTGTGTACTACGATGAACAGAAAAGGTTGTTCCCCATCGATATGTTGTTGAGGAATGATCGGTAATGAGAGAGTACTTTTTCAAATTAAAAATAAAGTTATCCACATTTATCTCGTTCATGTCCCTCTCTAATAAATCTCGCGGAATATTTTGAGAGTCAATAAGGCTAATGAAGAGCAAAAGATAAGGAAAATCCTTACAAAGCTCCATAAGCTGATCTAAAGATAAAGTGATGATGCTATAACGAACTTTTGGATAATCACTTGTTCCTTTTAAGATATTTTCTTGTACATTTATAAAATCTTTTTTGTATTCAGAGATTCTTTTTAAGTATTTTTCATAAGTTAGATGAGTGCTTTTAATGTAGTAAGCCGCAACGGAAACATCGAGAGGAAATGGAGGAATAAACTTTAAAAAAGCATTGACCTCTTCTTTTTGAGGAAGCTGTAACTGATCTAACCCATGATGTAAAATCTTCATGAAAAGAGTCGATTTCTCAGGGGGGGTCAATTCATTAACTGATATGACAGTGGCGATTGTTCGCATGTTTTGAATGTTGCTATCTCGGGTTGTCAAAATAACTTTTCCCTGTCCCCACGTTCCATTATCTGGGAGAAAGTAGTTTTGGAAGCCTGGGAATGTTTCAACGTTATCGTAAATGAGAATCCAATCTTTATGTGTTTTTAAATGACTTTTTACAAACTGGAAAATTCTGTCTTCTCTTTTTTTGGAGTCTTTGATTTCCTGTATTTCCCTCAGAGTTCTTTGATCTTCTTCCGTTTTTGCGAGAGCTTGAGCCAGATTTTCCAAAGAATCAGTAAGTGTTTCTTTTGTTTCAGCATTAATCTCCCAAATAACCGAGGCTTTTTGCTTACGAGCATATTGTCGAGCTAAGGTTGTTTTCCCTGCACCTGCGATTCCAACCAAAGCAACTGTTTTAAGAGGGTGTAACCCTTTAAAGCTTTCTTCTACTTTATAGAATAGATCAGGTCGGTCTAGTAGAGTGGGTTCAAAGGGCATTATAAGATCAGAGCGAATAAACTGGGTCATGGTTCTATGAGAGTCGTTATTGTTAAATATTAAAAATAAAATATAAAATATACAAATGGAGAAACAAAAAATTAGAAACTTACATCCCTTGGTTTTAAAAAAATGTTGAACTCTATTATAAGTAACTGCTTTGTGTAACGCCTTCCGTATCTTTGGCCATGTGTGCCAATTTACCTTATCAGAAGAGTCAATAACAAGTGAACAATCCCCCATAAATTCAGAAATTATTTTATCAAGATTTAAAGGGGCGTACATTTTTTGTACAAGGGCCATCACTGTAAAATAGTAATTTTCTGACTCTCGAAATTCTACATAACCGATGTCAGACATTGCTTTTTGGGTATCAATTGAAGAATTCCTATTAAACACCAAATAGGTAAAGGAATTTGTAAGAGACCGTTCTCTTATGCTACGAGCAAGGCCTTCATATTGTTTGATGGATTTGAAAGTTGCTATAATTCCAGCGAGTTTTAGGTGCCTCTTTAACCTCTCAAGAATAAGGTCTTGATCTTGCTTACTCTGCTGGCAACAAGAAACAATCACACAAGAAGGGGTAACTTTTTTTACTAACTGAGATATTTCTTTTAATTTACCTTTAAAAGAAGTTTTGATCAGAAGACATGAATAGTATTGCCTTACTATGGAAAACTTACCAGACTTTTCTATAAAGTCGACTATATTCCCACGTGAATGGCACTCTAGCTTCATCATGATATTGCGAATGTGATTGTCAACGGTTTTAGGAGCAATTGATAAAAAAGAAGCTATTTTTTTTGTAGCTCGTCCACTGATAATAAAAGCGATGACATCGATCTCTCGAGGCGTAAACTTTATTTCATTGATTGTTTTTAAATCCTGAAAATAAATTTCTTGAGGAAACTTTATTTCTTTATTTTTCATAAAGCATATTGTTTTGTTTAAATTTTTTATTAGGTGAAGCCTCACGCAATAGGACAAAGATCTTTTTAAAATAAATGACTTATAACGTAACCAAATAAACTTAATCCCATTTTTTTCGTTGGTAAAGGATCAGGTAATTTTTCCCTATTTGTCCAAATCAGGTAATTTTTGAGGGTAGATAAATAACGATCAATTATTTTTTACTCAGCTCGTAATTTTCAAGATCACACGCAAACGTTAAGCAAAGGACTTCATATTACATATGAATCTATCAAAAAGATCGTTGTTGGTGATTTATCAAAATTACATCTATTTTAACGAAGTGGAGGAAACGATGAACGACTCTAAACCTTTTTTAACACCAAAACAATTATCCAAGCGTTGGCAGATTCCCATTGCGACCTTACGGCAATGGAGATGGCTTAAAAAAGGCCCTCCTTGTCAAAAAATTGAGGGGCAGAACCGTTATCGTTTGGAAGTTATAGAGGCCTTTGAAGAGAAAAACTTAAGGCAGCATACAACAATGACTTCCAATTCACTCAAAAAGCCATAGTGTTGCATTTATGATACTGCGAAAGGCCGTATTTAACGTCTATACATCTTTATAAATGTCTACTGGAATCTATAAACGTCTACTGATATTGAATTCATCAATTAAAAAATAATTGTTTTTCAAAATTTATTATTGATGAGTGCAATAAATAAGAGTTTTATAGGTGTACTTATTAGAAATTATTTTATGTGAAGCGGAATTTTTGAAACCAGGGCTTGTAAAAAGTGAGGATTCTAAAAAGGAAAACCTATGAAAAAATTACGTCTAAAATCAAAAGATTTAGCTGCTCGTTGGGGTGTCAAAGAAAGTACCTTAAGTCAATGGAGATGGTTTGGGAAAGGACCATCATATTTTAACGCGGGCACGTTAGTTTTGTACCGTAATGAAGATATTGAACAGTTTGAAGACTTGGCTATACAGCACCAAGAAAAAGGGGCAACTGATGAGGTGTTTTCACAAATTAGAATTCAAAAAGAAGAGGAAGGAGCAAGGAAAAATGAAGCCGTAGAAACAAAAAAATAAAAACAGAGCACCTGTGGTTGTCGGAAAAACATGTCACAGGTGCTCCATGTACAGGACCCAGTAAGGCCTACACGTAGACAATATAGCGAACAAACGTCTAAGCGTCTACCTTTCTGAACAGATCTTTCTGAGCAGACTTGTCTAAGAAGGCTCTTTCTTGGGTTCGAATAAAAAAACGAACTCTTAAGGAGTCATTATGCTTAATATTATCGAGCCCAAGAATTATAGAGCTTATCAAACTCGTATTGATTCATTTTTGGACCTTCTCAAAGTCTATCAAAACTTTTCTCTTCCTACGGAAGAGCTGGAAGATGCGACTTTCATCATCGCCTCAGACAATGAGTATGGCGTCTATGGAGGAACTCTCCTGCTTAAAAAAGATATCTGGAGTCTGGAGCGTAGAATTAGAGATATCGTCTTAACCTTTCAGCCTGAAATGGATACTCTCTGGACAGGACGAATTGGTTTTTATAGAGGGCATGAGAGTCCTTTTTCTTTAGCCAATAACTTAGAAAAATACTTTGATTTTTATCGCAACCTCTTAGAAGCCTTTAATGACTTTGGAAATAAAGAAGAAATCACCTTTCTCTGTCTTACCTTAAACCCAATTGAACACTTAAAGCTTAATAATTACGGATTCTGGGAGTATGTGGCCAAGATCTTACCCCATGAATCGTTAGATGCTTTGTTCCACGGTATTTTACCTTTATCGAGGAGGGTCAATTGAGCGTCCTCATATTCTCTCAACACTTTTCTGAGAGGAAAGCTCCTCTCCAGAATACGACAACAATCAACACAAAAACTCTCTCTTCGGAAAAGAAAAAACCACGTCTCATCCTGATTCGGGAAGAACTTATTACTTTGACAGGGGATCCACGCACGGCGGCCATTCTAGGTCAGTTCTTGTATTGGTGTCAGAGAGTCCCAGACTTTGACCTTTATATGGAAGAAGAGAAGAAGTCTTCTTCGAACTGTAAAGTTTTTCAACATGGATGGTTTAACAAGACGACTCATGAATTTATGGAAGAAACCATGCTCTGTGGGAGCATAATGACTTTTCATCGTTATCTGAACTTTCTTGTTGATCGAGGATGGATTCAATCTCGCATCAATCCACACAATAAATGGGATCGATCAACTCAATATCGAGTCAATCTTAGAAAATCATGTGGTGACCTTCGAGAGCATGGCTATAACCCTCCTGGTTTTGCAAAAGCACACTTTGCTGAGGAGAAAAAAAGTGATTTTGGGAGGAGCAGATCATGACTTTAGAAAATGTAATGATAGAGGAGAGAGACTCTTCTCAAAGCCATCTCCCCTCTATAACCATTCACTCTGACAATGAACAAGTCGCTGTGATTCGCAAAGAATTTGTCCTGCTCACAGGAGATCCATTCAGTGCTGTGGTTCTGAATCAACTCATGTATTGGACTCAGCGCGTTAGAGACTTCGATCTTCTTTTAAAGGAGGAGCGCACTTTTAGACCTGACTGTAACGTTCCTCCTCGCCATGGGTGGATTTACAAAACAGCCCATGACCTTATTGAAGAAACCATGCTTGGGATATCCCACCCCACCATGCGAAAGTACTTAAAAGTTCTTATTGATCGGGGATGGATTGATGAAAGAGCTCATCCCATTGATAAATGGAATAAAACAACCCAATACCGTGTCAATCTTAGAAAACTCCAGGAAGACTTGATGGCCATTGGGCGTCACCTACCCTTTGTGTATTTAAAGGAGTTTCCTTCTTCTCTTCTGCAAGAAGCATCACCTCAACCGACTGAAAGCTCAGATTTACAATCGAATGTAAGAAATTTACATTCGAATGAAAGTTTGGAGGACTCCTCATTATCTTCCCCTTTGGAAAGCAAGGAAATCGCGAATGTAAAAATTTTACATTCGAATGTAGAGAATTTTCATTCGGATGTAAAAAACTTACACTCGAATGTAAGAAATTTACATTCATATACCTATACAGAGAATACACCAAAGACTACAAACAGAGAGCACGCAGAAGGCGCGCGCGAGAATTCTGATAAAAGTTTTTTTGATGAAGTTCTTGAAATGTGGAACGCTTGTGTGAGCCAAGAGGGATTACCCCCTGCTCATCTGACAAATGAGCGGCGGCGACGGATCTACTCCCTTTTTCCTTTGTATTTTGAGAGCGATTTGACCCAGTGGAAACGGTTTTGCGAGCGGGTTTCTTGTTCCCCATTTTTGATGGGTCAAGGGCCTCGGAAATGGCGTGTCAGCTTGGATTGGATTCTTGTTGAGGAAAACCTCATCAAAGTTCTGGAGGGAAACTTCGACGATCCAATAGGCATTGAGCAAAAACAAGCCGATCACAGTAATGCAGAAAGAGCCAAGGAAATCAGTGCAATTCTTGCCTCCATCAAGAATCCGGTGTGGAGAGAATGGTGCTCCCAATTGGATTTTGACTCACGAAACGCGGTCTCTTTGAAAGAACTGAAGAGCATAGCCAATGCTAGGTTCTTAGAAGTCGAAGGAGATCGACTCGTCTGGATTGGAAGTTCAGATCTGCAAGTTCTTTCCCGCATTGAAGACTTGAGGTTAAAGATTTTACCTCTTACTCAACGGACTTTTCCTAAAGTCCGAAACCTTAGAACTCGCCTCTGCGAAGACCATTCTACCATTCAAAAAGAAATCCCTCAACAACTCGGAGAACTCTCATGAACAAAGTCATTTTAATTGGAAATGTTAGCCGTGCGCCAACAACCTGCCTAAATCAAAAAGGAAAGGAAATTGCAACTTTTTTTGTAGAAACCTCTCATTCATGGAAGGATGAAACGGGTGAATGGCAATCAGCCACGGACTGGCATCAGGTCTCAGTCTTTCGTGAATCTACAGTTCGGTGGGTTAAGGATGTTCTCAAGCGCGGTGACCCTGTTTCTGTGGAAGGAAAGCTTTCCTATCAGTATTGGACCGATAAGTTAGGTCAATCAAGGTCAACTCCCCAAGTTGTGATTACAAGAGCAGAAGGAAAAGTTGAACTCTTCCAATTTGCTTCGAATAAGAACGGAAAGCAATTTTCTAACCTGAATTCAAATCAAAATTTAGCAAATTCAACTTCTGAGCAAGAAGCTCTCTCTTCTAATTCTGAAGAGAATGAAGAAGATCCCTCTTTTGAGCTTTTACAAGAACCAATTCATACAGAACCAATGCATCCAAAAAAATAACCCATTCATCAACAAAAGGAGACTCCCAGATGAAGACTTACCAAAAACTTACCCTATCCTCTGAACAGGTTAAGTTCCTGTTGTTTTGCGCCTTTGCCTTTCTTGTCTTTACCCCAGAGGTTTTTGGCGTTGCAGCAACACACGATGCTGGCTTTAACGCCAGTACAAACAACGTCTTAGGTATTATCAATAACAGCCTTGTTCCCATCATTCTTATTACCGGCTGTCTTGCTGCGGCAGCCCTTTCCTTTATGAAGTCCAGTCCAACCCCCTTTATTGTCGGTATTATCACGGGCATCAGCTTTGGCTTTGCGAAAGTGTGGATCAACACCACCTATGCCATTTGTGCGTGAGGAGAAAGAACTATGGATAGAGGCGAAAACTTCCTCCTTAATCGCTTAGATAAGCCCTTACGGTTCTTAGGAATCAATAAGGACGAAGCTCTTATAGCTGTTATTCCTCTTTTTGGAGGATTGTTTATGGGCTGGATTATCTCTGGCTTTATTGTGGGGATTGGATCCCTTTCCATTCTCCGCACCATTAAGAAACAGAATGAAGGATCCGCTTTAATTCATGCTCTGTATTGGTACCTTCCTATGCCAAGAAAGTCTATGAAGCTGTCAGTGCCTTCCTATATTCGGGAGACAATTGGATGAAAACAGAGTTTCTCAATCATAATATTCTGAAACTCATTTCTCAGCGCAATGTCTGGATTGGAATATCTGCGCTTATGGCGGTGAGTAACATTCTCTTAAGTACAGGGGTCTTTTTTAAAAAGGAACGCACTATTTTGGTCCCTCCCCACATCACAAAGACTCTGTGGGTAGAGGGAGGAATTGTTTCAAAAGAGTATCTAGAAGAAATGGGCCTTTATATGGCCAAACTTCTTTTAGACCTTTCACCAACAAGCTTTCCTTACAACCATGAGACGCTTTTAAAGTATGCCACCCCTGAAGCTTATGGCGCTTTAAAGAAACAACTCATGGATGATGGGGAAGAATACACAAAACTTCAACTTTCAACCCATTTTAAACCCACAGAAGTTAAGGCCCATCCAAGCAAACTCAAAGTTGAGGTCAAAGGGAATCTCACCAGTTATGTAGCTGGGAAAGAGATTAGTTCTTCTTTAGAAACGGTCTCGCTGCAATTTACCCTACGGGGTGCTGGACTTCTTTTAGAAAAAGTCACAGGAGGAATATCCCATGATGAATAGATTTACGCTGAATAAATTCATGATGAATAAACTTGCAATTTTGTTGTTAACAGGAAGTGCAGTACAAGCTGCTGTCGTGCGCCCTCTTGATGAGATGAAGGTCTTGGAAATTTCCATTGCCCAAGACGCACTGACCCGCATTAAGGTTCAAGATGATCGTATTCTACAAGTGTTTGGGAATGCAGGAGAGTATGTTCTTGAGACCGATGACTATCAAGGTCAGATCTTTATTCGCCCCATGCCTTCCTTAGAAGCCGTATCTTCAAAAACGATTAGCCTTACCCTGACAACAGAAGCAGGCTACACCCAAGATCTCCATCTTCTTCCTAAGAAGCAAGTGCCAGAAGCGCTTATTCTTCAAATCAATACTGATCCTAACAAAAATGAAAAACTTGCTTCAACCCCTCTCCTTCGAGAGGAAGTTGAAGATTTAATCCTTGCCTTAAAAGAAGAACGTATTCCTTTGGGTTACAAAGAAATGCCGATCAACTTAATCCCGCTTAATGAACCTTATCAAAGAATGAGAGAGATCCAGGGACAGAAGCTACGTGGTCTGACCTATCGGATTCAAAACAACACAAAAGAGCCTCTCATTTTACATGAGGCTGAATTAGCCAACTCACTCAATCTTAATAGGCCCCTCAATGCGCTTGTTGCTCTTTTGATTCCCAAAAAGACCTTAACCTCTGGAGAAGGAGTAGACTTGTATGTCGTGGCAAGAGCTCATTAAAGAGAGAATTTCTTCCTGGATCTCCAGGTTTTCTGTGATCACTGCCTCCGCAGAGAGATGGACACGCTTTTTTCATCCTGAATCACCTCAGAGTATTCGGAGGCTGCAGTTCTTTTGGCTGAGCTGTGGAGGTGTGATCATTTTGGCTTTCGCCTATGGCATGATGACCTTTTTGTTTGAAAAAACTCCTCTTCCAAAACAAGAAACAGAAGTAAAGGTCACTCCTACATCCATTGAAACAGCGACGAAAAAAATAAACCTAGAAGAAGCTTTTCGCAATGGCATTGAGAATAAACTTAAAGCTCTCTTTGATAAAATAACTGCCCTTGAATCGCTCTTTCAAGAAGGCGTTAAACGCGGAGAGCTTCCTCTGCAAAGCTCAAACACTGAGGAGGAGAACCAAGATCCTTCCTTTTCTAAACCTACCCTTGTTCAAGAATTAGAAACAAAAATCCTCCAGTTGGAACATCAGCTGGACATGCAAAAAAATAATTCATTGCCTTTGCAGTCCCAACAATCTTTTCCTTACCAGGCGGGGCAGGAAGAAGAAAGGGGCGAGCCCCACCTTATTCAAAAAGTCTCCTTAGGCCTTACGGAAAATCTTAAGCTTAAGCTCCCTAAAACTGTGGATACGACCATTCCAGCAGGAGCCTTTGCTAAGACAGTTCTTCTCTCAGGACTTGATGCGTCCTCTGCCATGACAGCCTCAAGTGATCCCCGCCCTATGCTATTGAGGCTTATCGATCCAGGAACACTTCCAAGGCGCTTCCAAAGCGATTTGAAGGATTGTCACTGCACGGCAAGTGCCTATGGGGACCTTTCCTCAGAGCGCGTCTATGCCCGCTTAGAAAAGCTCACCTGTATTGAGCGCGCAAGTGGAGAGATTATTGAAACCCAAGTAGCCGGTTATATTGCCGGATCCGATGGCAAAGCAGGTATCCGAGGCGTTGTGACCTCTAAGGATGGGCAGTTCCTCGGCCGAAGCCTTGTGGGAGGTGTTTTTGCAGGCCTCAGCAATGTGGCAAATCCTCAAAACAGACAAGCTCAAGTTAATCCCTTTGCACCAAATCAAGTTTCTCCGCCCAATATTGGCGATATGTTTACAGCTGGCATGACCTCAGGCGTTTCAACGGCTCTTGACCGTCTCTCTCAATATTACATTGATCGTGCTGAACAACTCCAACCGGTTATTCAAGTCGCTGCTGGTCAAGTGGTGGACATTGTGTTTACACAAGGCACCTTCATTGGCAGCCAAGATGTGAAGGAGAAAATTGAAGGGCAGAGAGAAAATCAGCCCACTTCAATAAACGAACATCAAAATTAACAAGGAGAAAAAATATGTTTCAAAATCGAGATAAGAGAACACGTGCACTTAGTCGCTTGAGAAAACTTTCTGAGTACTGCGTACTGAGCACTTCCACACTGCTTTCAGGCTGTATGGGCGTTTATGAAGGAGGATTTGAATGCCCTCCTGGTGAAGGCGTAGGCTGTAAATCCATCTCTGAAGTTAATCACATGGTTGATCAGGGGTTAGGAAGTCACAACCAATCATCGACAAGCGATCAAAAGACAGAAGATAGTGAGCCTGTTTGTAAAAAGGGATCTGGATCATGTGCTGTAACTTCTGAAATCTGGTATGCGCCTGGTTTCAAAGTGATACACAATGAAAAGTGTCAAACACAGGATTTAGATGACCAGTTCTCCATCTGAAAACGGCACACTGAGTCCTATCTTAAGTAGGACTTCCCTAAGCAGAACTACCTCAGGTAGAACTGATCACCGCTATGGAACATCCTCTGCAACTCTCAAACTTGCTAATGAATTCCTACAGACTCATAGTTTGAGTGAGCTTTTGCCTTATCGAAGCTTTGATCTAAATACACAGCTTTTCTTGAATCGTGCTAGCGTTGGCTTTGTTCTTGAAACCCTCCCTTTGGTAGGCTGCGGGGAAGAAGTTCCTCGGCAACTCACGGGGATTTTTCAACATGCGTTACCATTAGGATCTAATCTTCAGTGTCTATTGATTGCAAGCCCCCATATTGATTCCTGGCTCAGGGTATGGGAGGAAGCACGGCAGAATCTTTTACATCATGAAAGATCAGATGTCTTGAAAGAACTGGCCAAAGAGCGGTGCTTTGCCTTTAAAAACAGACCTGCCATCCGGACCTTTCGTTTATTCATTTCCTATAGTGAACCCCATACGATCTTTAAGTCCTTTGAGGAAATCCTGGCTTTACGAGAACAGCTGATGACAACCCTGAAGGGCTGGGGACTTCCTGTTAAAATATGGCAAGCAGAAGATTTGCTGTTGGGGTTGGATGAGCTCTTAAATCCAACAGAAAGACTTTTAGGAAATCATCAATCTCTTTGGAATCGTCATGAGTCTCTCTCCCCTCAACTGATGAATCCTGCCACACGAGTTATGATTGAACCACCTCAATTGATCTTTGGCGAAGAAGAACGGGCTTTGCGCCTTTACACAACGCGCTTTTTGCCTCCTCTTTGGCATTTAAGTGCCATGGGACATCTCATTGGCAATCCCTTTGAGGAGTTTTTACGCCTTCAGGGAGGATTCTTTTTGTCTTATGGCGTTCATATTTGCAATGAAAAGACCCTTAAAACCAAGATGCTGGCTAAATGCGGCAACGTTGAAAAACAAGCGGCCAGCCCTATAGCTAAATATGTTCCGTCTCTCAAAAAGGAAGCTGAGGAATGGACTTACGTACGCGAGAAGTTTGAAGAAGGGCAACGTCTTGTTCGAACACGCTTTCAGGTTGGGCTCTTAAATTCTCCTGATCAGATTGCACGAGAAGAACAAACTCTCTTTAACCTTTACCGCTCTCAACGGTGGGAGTTGGTGTTGGATAAATACCTGCAGCTTCCTGCATTCTTAAGTTGTTTGCCGATGACCTGGGGAGAAGGAGCTGCTGAAGATAGCAAAATCTTTCAAAAGACAAAAACAACGTTGAGTCATGAACCCTCAAACCTCATGCCCATTCAAGGGGAATGGCAAGGAACGAAGTCTCCCGGCATGATGCTAACGGGAAGGCGAGGTCAGATTTTCTATTGGTCCCCCTTTGATAATAACGAAGGCAACTACAATACCTGTGTTGTAGGAAGATCCGGGTCAGGTAAATCCGTCTTTATGCAAGAGCTGCTGACCAGCATATTGGGTATGGGAGGACGGGTCTTTGTTTTAGATGTAGGCCGTTCCTTCGAAAAGACCGTCAAACTTCTTAAGGGCACCTTTGTAGAGTTTTCAACTCATTCCCCTCTAAGAGGGGCTCCCATTTGTATTAATCCTTTTTCTTCTCTCCCCTCTCATGACGCTGAAGCAGCCTCCGATGGTTTGGCTATGCTAAAACCCATTCTTTCTCTGATGGCAGCTCCCAAAGAAGGCACAACTGACTTAGAAGATACTTACCTGGAACAAGCTCTTCAAGAAGCTTGGAATGAAAAGCAAAACAAGGCCACCATTACGGATGTGGCAAGCTCTCTTTTAAAACACCCCGATCCTGTTGCAGTCACTTTAGGAAGGCGTTTGCGTCCTTACACAGAAAAAGGATCTTATGGGAAGTTCTTTAATGGAGAAGCCAATATCGATCTTTCCGATAATTTGGTTGTCGTTGAGATGGAAGAGCTGAAAGAACGAAAAGACCTTCAATCAGTCGTTGTTCAAATGGTGATCCTTCAAATTACCAATTCTATTTATATGGGAGATCGTAAAACCCCCAGTTGTCTTATTCTTGATGAAGCTTGGGATATGTTAAGAGGTGCTCAATCTGACGTTTTTATTGAAACGGCTGCAAGGCGTCTTCGTAAGTACTTTGGTGGTCTTGTTGTTGGAACTCAATCCGTCAACGATTTTTATGCAACTCCTGGGGCACAAGCGGCCTTTGATAACTCTGATTGGATGTGTCTACTTTCTCAAAAGGATGAGTCCATTGAACTTCTTAAAAGCTCCAAACGGCTCTCAATGGATCCATCTATGGAACGTACTTTGCGATCCCTTCATACGGAACAAGGCAAATATGCTGAGATTATGATTAAGGGACCCAAAGGCTTTGCGGTGGGGAGATTATTTCTCGATGAGTTCTCAAAGGTTCTTTATTCCACCAAGGCTGAAGAATTTACAGCTGTTCAAAATCTTGTGAGCCAAGGATTGAGCTTGAAAGAGTCCATTCAAATGATTGCAAAGGTTCCTTTATGAGTTCTCGAATAAAGAAAGCAGTTATTGGAATAGGAATCTTCTGCCTCGTTTTAGTTAGCCTTGGAAGCTACACGCAGCTTCTTGAAAATGTTTCTGAGAGTTTGGATGATGTTCGATATCTTCTTATTCTTAAAAGCACCAAAATAAAACGAGGAGATATTGTCTCTATTCAAGGTCATACACCTCACTATGTAGGTGATCATAACTTTACTAAACGCGTTGTAGGGCTTCCAGGGGATTCCATCACTCGAGATAAAACCCATCTGACTCTTAAGGCACAAAATGGGGCTTTTTCCATCACATTTCCTCTTTTGACGCAAAGCAAAGAAGGACACCCTCTCACACCTCTGTCTCTCGAAGTTGTTCCCCAAGGATATCTCTTTGTCACAGGCGATCATCTCCGCAGCTTTGATTCTCGCTATGAGGAGTTTGGATTGGTGAAAAAAGAGAAGATCTACGGAAAGGCACTGATGAAGTGGTAGTCGGAATCCCATCAAAAATTCTGTTTTTTCTTCTATACCTCGGACAGATCTTTGCATGCCATGCAAAGGACTTTGGCGTTTGTGGAAAAATAGCGCCTATTGAAGAACATGACCCAATTGTTCTCATCCAAAGCAAATTAAAAACCATGGAAGAAAGAGGAGAGCTTGAGCGCCACAATCGTGAGCTTCAAAAGAAAACCCGCATGGCTATAGAAAGACCCAAGCCTGTGGAAGGTATTTCCAAAGCCAAAGAGACTCACATTTTTTATTACGATCCAACCTATATTGTTCCAGAGGACCTTAAGGATCACATGGGCCGTATTATCCATTCCAAAGGAACGCGACTTAATCCTCTTGAGACGGTGACTCTTTCTCAAGAGCTTCTCTTCTTTGATGGCGATGATGAAGATCAAGTTGCTTTCGCAAAAGAGAAACTCAAGGAAAAATTAGCGGAAAATTCGGTAAAGCTAATCCTTGTGAAAGGAGCACCCTTATCTCTTTCTGAAGAGCTGAAAGTGCCTGTGTACTTTGATCAATCCGGCCTCCTTATCAAAAAGCTGGGGATTCACCATGTTCCTGCCTTGGTCACTCAAGACGGTGTGCGCTTGCGTGTTGAAGAGATAAAAAAGGAGGAGTTATGACTTTACAGTCTCGGTCCTCCTCTGAGGAAACATTCTATAACGGATTTTATTTTTCTGCTGCCATAGTTTCCGAAGCATCAGAAAACAGAAAAAGCTTTTTCCAAAAGCTCCAGGTTTTTTGGGGAGCACAATACGTATATAAAAGCCAAACCAAAACACAAACAATCAGAAAAGCATCTGCAGAGGCAAGAAATGACCAACCTTCTAAATCGTCACTAAAACTATTGTCTTCTAAAGAAGTTGATAATGCAGATGATAAGGAAGGGGAGAAAAAACAAGTTAATACAAAAAAGGGAATCGTCAATTTTCTTAAAGAAAAGTTACAATTGTTTCTAAGCATACATTGGTGCCTCCTAGTTGTTATTATTTCTATTTTTATTTCTTGCTCAAATAGTAAAGCGTGTTCAGGACGCTTTGTCAATCCGATCACAGATATCTGTTGGTCCTGTCTTTTTCCGATCTCTATCGGGCCTGTGAGAGTTAATGGAGGAGGACGGGAGGATACCCATAATCCAAGCCAAATCCCTTGTTTTTGTCCAAAACCCCCTTTTCCTTTAGTCCCCGGTATTCCTGTGGGATTTTGGGAGCCTGCACGACTTGTGGATGTGACCCGGGTTCCTTTTTGCATGGTGAGTATGGGAGGCCTTAAAATGGGAAATAGTACAGTGGGATATGGAGTTCATTCTTCTAATGGTGATCGACAAACTCAGAACAGTTTTTATCAAGTTCATTGGTATGTGTATCCCGTCATTTATTGGCTGGAACTTCTCATCGATTTCCTGTGTCTAGAGCAACAAAGCTTCGATGTGGGCTATATTACAGAACTTGACCCCTTGTGGAATGCGGATGAACTTTCTTTCATTTTAAACCCGGAAGCAGTTCTCTTTGGAAATCCCATTGCTCAAGCTGCGTGTGCGGCTGATTGCACGGCAGCAACGGCAGGATTTCCTCTCAATCCCCTCTTCTGGTGCGGGGGATGTCAGGGGAGTCTTTATCCCTTTACGGGGAATAATGCTGCTCATAATGGAGGCGTTCAAGCAAGCCTTTTAATGGTTCAGCGCATGATGGCGAAACTTCATCGAGAACTTCTCCTGTGGGGAACAAGTGGCAAGGAGGCTCTTTGCCAAAAAATCCCCTTACCCATCATTAAAAAATCTCAATACAAGACCCAAATGACCTATCCTCGTCCAACAACACGTGGACCCATGGCCTGTAATCCTTTAGGACGGACAGAGGTCATTTGGGGCTCTGGACGCGAGTTTCCTTACAAAGGAGAAGATTTTGGCTATCTGATTTGGAGGAAACGCAATTGTTGCATCCTTTAGTTCCTCCTCTTTTTTTATTTCTTTTCAGTGCATTAGAAGCAAAAGCTACTTGTTCTCAAGCTATGTCATGTCCTTCTCGTTTACAAGAGGGTCCCCTCTCAGAGGGTTCACTCTTAGAGTGTTCTCTCTTAGAGAGGTCTCTAGAGATCATTGAGACTGTTCAAAAAGATAAAGACTTCCGGTCGTTTTTAACTGAATCCTCTCAACAAAGAGATGCTGCTCTAGAAAATAAAGAGTTTCAGGATGTTGTGGCGACTCTTAGGGCTTCAACGCTTCCGGCTCAAAAGCTATTGCAGAGCTCTGAAAATCCCACAGGGATAACGAGAAACACACCTGCAGAGCTCACCCTCTTCGTGTCCTTTTCTCTGGGAGAAAAAGCTCTTTTGAATCTAGCCCATGAAGCCAAAGCTTATGGAGCCACCCTTGTTCTTCGTGGATTCAAAAACAATAGCTATGCTCAAACCGTAAAAATCCTCCAAAAGATTATTCAAGCAACAGGACAGGGATTTATCATTGATCCCGAGCTTTTTTCTCTTTTCTCAATTTCATCTGTGCCTACCTATGTCTTAAGCCGCCCTTTCCAGCTCCAAACTTTTGAGCCTAAGACTCTCGAGTCCCATGCATTAGAACGAACCCAAACACCAATTCATGATCGCCTTCAGGGCCATGTGAGTCTTCAATATGCCTTAGAGACCTTTGCAAAAGAAGGAGATCTTAAAGAAGAAGCAAAGGCTCTTTTAGAAAATACTCAATTAGGGGGAGGAAACTCAAAATGAAGAAGAGAATTCTCTTATCTTTTTGTTGGATTGGCCTTTTCCCTTCTTTTATTTTTGCCAGCCCAACAGCTAACCTTAAGTCAGGAGACAAAACGGCTAAAGACTTTTTGAGGCAGTTAGAGGCAAAAAAGATTGAGGCAGGACACCATCCTTTTTATGCTGGCCATTCAAATGCGGCTCAACTTAAAGATAGTGATCTTAATGGACGGGCTCAAAGTCTTCATTACTCTGACCCTGTCAGCCAAATGCTTCATCACAACACTAACTCTCGCCCTCAAGTTAAAATTGATCCCTCAACAGATTCTCTTATGACAATGACAGATAAAATTCTGGAAGATCCACTTCAAGCCATTGGAGGAACCGGAACCCGTGTTATGGAGGTACAGCAAGGCGGAACAAATGAAATCGTAGTTTGCGAAGAAGCTGGGGAGGATGCGAAGTATACCTGTCATTTGAATCTGCTTGTCATAATAAAAGAAGAGCCCGGGCCTATTCAACAGGGATCTTTCAGTATAGGGGGGCCTGCTATCCATGCATCTTATGGTTATCTTCTTAACCGTTGGCCTCGAGAAAGAAGGAGGCATTTTGTGGGTTATATACAAGTTGACCAATCAACGCTAAAAGCCTTTATCTCAAGTCAAACAGGCATCCCTGTCACTCAAATACTCTCAACCTCTGCTTCTCCAGTAGGAGGGTGGGTACGCGTATCTCATAAGCGTTACACCTTTGAGGTATTTCAGTTTAATTATAGCTACCAGTCACGTATAAAAGTTCCTTATGATTCATTGATAGATGGGTGTAAAGCTCTTGAAGAAAGAGTTGATCAAGGGCTTTGCCACTATGATACGAAAGAATGTACTCAAGGGCCTCAAACACGCATCATTGAAGGCATCCCAATTACTAAACCATGTTGGGAAGAAAAGCTGACCTATGCTTGTGACTTTCCTACAGAAGATAATTGCGGACCTTTAAGGGCACGTGGCTGTGTTCAAATTAACTCTGTCTGCAAACAAAGTGTAGGTAATACCTGCGTTGCCTATACGCAGACTTATCAATGCAAAGGAGCAAGCAAAACCTCTTATCACATCACAGGAGGAAACACACCTTTCTGTCTTGATGGAAGCTGCCGAGATCAAAGTTTTGAAGCTAACGATGAAATGATGGCCTCAATTGCTCAATTAAGTCTCCTTAAAGACATGCAAGGACAAATTGACTCCATCTTTAAAGGTGAAGAGTATCGATGTTCAAAGTATATCACGAGTTTTAAAGATTGCTGTGGATCAGGAAAAGGCTGGGGAAAAAGCTTAGGTCTTGGAGGATGTGATGATACTGAAAAGATTCTTCAGAAAAAGCGCCAAGCCCGCTTATGCCATTATGTAGGAACTTACTGCGCTGAAAAGAAGTTAGGCGTATGTATTAAGAAGAAATCTTCCTTCTGTTGTTTTGGATCCAAACTTCTCAAAGCCTTTCATGAGCAAGGACGAGTTCAAATTCATCTGGGCTGGGGTGAGCCAAAACATCCAATGTGCCGTGGCTTTACCATAGAAGAAATCCAACGCATTGACTTTTCTAAGCTGGACTTATCTGAGGTTTTTGAAGATCTCATGAAAAACTATACGCCCGCTAAAATGGGCAATATGAGCCCTACAGCAGAGAAGAAAATAGAAACAACGGATTTAGATCAAGTTGGTCAAGAAATTCTTCATAAATCACAAGCCACTCAAGTCCAGGACGTAAGCAAAAAAGTGGGTGAGCGGGTCGAAACTCTTAAAAAGGGAATGCGGACACATGGAAAGTAAGTCAGTGTCTAGTATTCAATGCGTAGTGTTCAGAGAGTTTTTTGAGAGGTGTGGACCTCTAAGACTACCTGGTGTGCTTTTGAAGCAGATAGTTTTTTCTCTTGTTTTCTTTCTGAACGTTCACCATTTATCTCCAACGACTTCTGCAAAGGCTACTTCTCTTTCTTTAATCCAACCTCATGAGAAGCGTGAGGATTCTTTAAAAGTTGGATCAAACAATTCTCCTAAAATTGGGTCAAGCTTCAAGCTTGCCTTTTTTGAGAGGCATGCAGAGGGTTGGCATTGGTATGAGGAGTTTTCGAGAGACAGCAAAATAGAAGAGAGAAAGAAGAACTCTTCCGGCAGGAGCTCTCCTTTCTCTTCTTCTACCCCAACGGAGAAAATTGAGGCTCAACGCAAGGAACTCGAGACAAAACTACATACAGCTATTCTCGAGCCTTCTCATGAGAATATCATAACTTACATTCTTGCGCAAAAAGCACTGATGGATCAGAGTCAGCGGTTTTCGGAAGTATGGAAAGAAGTTGTTTTAAGAACGCCTTCCCTGGATGAGACTTTAGTTCATCCTGTTGATCAAAATGCGCGTCATATTTACTATCAGGAGAAGCATCAAGACATTACAAAGCGCATTAAAGCCTTAGCTCAAGAATATGGACTTTTCTTCTTCTTTAAGGGTGAATGTGCTTACTGTCATCACTTTGCTCCCGTTGTAAAGGATTTTGCCAAAAAGCATGGATGGTCTGTCCTGGGTGTCTCTCTAGACGGAAGCACCTTGACTGAATTCCCTGGAGCAAGACGAGACAATGGCATGGCAGCACGTCTTCAAGTATCCCATGTTCCCGCCCTCATTGCCTTTCATCCAAGCTCAGGACAAATGATTCCTTTGGCTTATGGATTAGTTTCTGAAAGTGAAATTGAAGAAAGAGTTGAGCTTTTAACACGTGTTCAAGCGGGAGATTTCAAAAAATGAACATTTTTAAAATGAACATTTTTATAAACTTTGCTGCGATGATCTATTTTTATAGCAACAATAGTCAATTTGTGATCCATAATTTCGCAAATCAACCGGTAATCACCAATCCGATATCGCCAGAACTCTTTCAGATTTCCGGTAAGAGCTTTACCCAACACTCGTGGGTCTTCAGCTGTCAGAAGGTTCTTATCAAGAAAATTTCTAACTCTGCGGTAGGTTTCAGGATCAAGTTTTTTGAATTCTTTAGTCGCTTTTTCAGTAAACTCCAAAGACCATTTAGTGGGAAGAGTGGTCATTCTCGTATTGCCTTATTACGTCTTCATACGGAATGGTTTTTTCTTCTCCTCTTTCCACACGTTGGGAAATCTCAAGAGCCTGTAAATAATCTTCCTGGTCCTCAAGATATTCTTCCAAAGCATGAAGAGCATATTCATCTTTGGAAACGTGAGCTTTGGCAGCAAGAGCTGATAAGCGCTTATCCAACTCAGCGGGAATAGTGAGGTAAGTCATGACATTTCTCCTTAAATATTCTCATATTATACATGGTTCTTATCGAAAAGAAAGACAAGTAGACTTTGAAAAACTTTTTTTCTTAGGACTGAGAAAAAAATCTCTAGATCCCTATGAGCACAGGGAGGTGTCTCAAAGGAACCTAGAGAGTTGGCTCTTTCTTCTTAATATACATGGCAGAGAGAAAGAGTTTAGGCGGAGGCCTAGATGTGACATTACAACAATGAGGAAGAGGTGGCGATGATTTTTATTTATTTAAAATCAACAACTTTGCAAAAGATCAACTTCATCGGAATTAAACTTATTTGGGCGAAGTTTTCCTTAATTCTTCTTATCTTGAGTAGTTCTCTGGCCCATGGCATGCAAGCTAATCTTGAGAGAGCGTTTCGCACTCTTGGCGTGGCCCATAACGTCACTGAAGGAGGAAGCTATCAAGACCAAACAGGCGGCTTTTATACAGGCGGAAGTCTCTTTGCACGATCGAAAGTGAATAATGCGGATTTGCTTTCCCTACAGCTTCCTCACTATCGTGCAGGATGTGGTGGCATCGATCTCTTTATGGGCGGGTTTAGCTATATTAGTACCCAGCAGTTTATCACCCTTCTTCGGAATATTGGCTCTAATGCCAGTGGTTATGCTTTTAATCTCGCTTTAGCAACCGTAACCCCTCAAATTAAGAGTGTATTGGATGATCTACTTGCTAAGGTCCAAAAAATGACCAATCAAAGTATTAACTCCTGTGAAGCAGCCGCAACCCTTGTAGGAGGCGTGTGGCCACAATCGGATGCCAGCTCTCAATTGCTATGTAATGCCATGAGCAAGGATCTGGGTATTGCAACCGATTGGGTTCAAGGACGGCAAAAATGTGGCTCTGAAGTCCAAAGAGAAGATGTCTTAAACCGAAAAGCTGAAAGACCAGGATTTAGAGACATGTTGGGTGATGAGTTTAATGTGGCTTGGAAAGCGATTTTAAAGAATAGCTTTTTAGCTCATAATAGGGAGCTGGCTGAATTCTTTATGACTTTGTCCGGCACCATCGTTTCAAGACGTGTCGGAGAGGGATTAGAAGTTAAAGTCCTTCCTTCAAAAAGCCATGATCCTCAATTGATAGCTGCCTTATTGACAGGCAATGTACCTGCTCAGGTTTATAGATGTGATAGTCAAAGCGAAGATGGGTGTCTTAGTCCTACATTACAGAGTGTATCTTTACCCCAAGTCAGTGCTCTTTCTTCAAAAGTTCAGAACATATTGGTTTCTATTTCACAGAAGGTTCGTGTTGATAGAACGCTTTCTGAAGAAGAAGAGGGTTTTATCAATTCAACTATGATCCCTGTTTTAAAGATTATCGCTGTGGAGGTCGCTTTTAAAAATGGAGGAAATCCCCTCAGTGTTACGGAATTTAGTGAAGCCATTGCTCACGATATTCTCCTCCAGTATCTCGATGAAGTCATGTCCCTTGTCTGGGACAGTGTCACTCAGCTTAAAAAGGTCCAAATCAACGACGGTATGATTGAAGAGCTAAGGGCTGGCATTGCGAGTTCGAGAAAGCTTCTCTATGCCAAAAGAACAACTCTTTTTGAACAGATGTCCATCACTCTTGATTTAATCGAGAGAACTCAACAAGTCGAATCTAAACTGCAGAACATGTTCGTTTCTTCTCAGCAAGGAACAAAGGCTGGGGTGAGGTAGGAGGGAAATAGGAGAAAAGTAAGATGGAACATGTGATTACTACTTACGGAGGCGGTGAACTCTTTGTCCAGATCTTTAATGGAATAGCTGCGTTATTTAAAACAAATCACACGGGGTTTGTGATGCCCCTCATCCGTATTGGGTTGATGGTAGGGTCAGTTTATATGCTGATCCTAATGCTAATACGTAGCAGTTTAGAAGAAGGCTTAAAGTGGCTTTTATGGGTTGTGATTGCAACCAATCTTTTGTTTTTGCCCAAGACGACCATTTGGATTCATGATCCTCTCACAAAAATGAGAGCCAAGGTTGATCACGTACCTTTTGCCTTAGGAGCTTTTGCAAGTTTAGTAAGTCAAGTTGGGCGAGGCATTACAGAACAGATGGAATCAGTTTTTAGCCTTCCTTATTATATGCCTTATCATCAGACCGGAACGGTGTTTGCCTCCTCATTGATGAGTCAAATAGGACAATTTCGAATCGTAGATCCTGAATTTAAGGGCAATATGGAGCGGTTTGTGAATCAATGTGTCGTATATGATGCTATGATTGGCCATAAGTATACTCTCACTGATCTTCAGAATACTCCCAACATATGGGAATTAGTAAAAGCTAACGCTTCTCCCGTTTTAGGTTTTCTATTCAAATTTAGAGGAGAGCCAGGGAAAATCGTCAACTGCGCTATTGGGGCTGAATTTATCAATGCGACGTGGAATGCAGAGATAGAGCGTGCAATTCTAATCTATGGAAGTCGTGTTCAAAATCAACATCTAACAAAAGCTGCTTTTTTTACAAACCTTGATCAGGGCTATCGGCTTATGACGGGCATTTCTGAAGATGCCTCCAGTCTTCTCCAACAAGAAATGATGATCAATGCCATTGAAGATGCCAGTAATAACAAACTCTCTGAATTAGGAGCTGCATCTAATTATGCAGCTACAAAAGCGCTTCTTCAGCAACGAACGGCATATGCAGTTGCAGGAGAGATTGCAGCACGAAGATTGCCTTTGTTTAAGAATGTCATTGAAGCTCTTAGCTATGGGCTCTTTATCTTTATTGTAGTTCTGGCCCTTCTGCCGAACGGATACAAAGTATTGATGACCTATTTTGGGATTCTTGTTTGGACCCAGTTATGGGCTCCTCTTTATGCTATTTTAAATTTGATTATGACCCTCTATGGAAAGTCAGAGACTATGGGACACGGAGCACAAAATGGACTGACCCTCTTAAACTCCTCTGCCATTATTAATGCCAATGCAGACATGGTGACTTTAGCTGCGTGGCTTTCTGTGAGTATTCCCTTTATCTCCTATGGCATACTTAAACAAGGAGCTGGGGCTTTTGTGGGTCTGGCTCAACATCTTGGCTCAGCCATGCAATCTGCAGCCAGTGCAGCGGCTTCTGAAGCCATCTCTGGCAATATTAGTTTAGGTAATGTAAGTATGGGCATTCAAGCCTATCAAAACACTTCTGCTTTTCAGCACAATACAAGTCCAAGTTATACAGCATCCCAATTTAAATCCATGGGCCCTTCAGGGATTGAGACCAACACCTTTGCCGACGGTAAACAGGCTTTTAATGATCAAGCCATGTCTCATTTAAGTGTTCAAATCATGAGCACCGTCAATACGAGCTTAGAGCATCAACAACGTTTCAATGAAGCTCGAAGTCTCGCTGAATCAAAAAACATTGCTGCAGGTCAATCAATGGATACAGCCGTACAACAAACAGCTAATGTCATGGAAAGGCTTGGCTCTGACTTTTCAAAACATGAAAGTGATAGCAAAACTCTTACAAGTAATGAGGTCAAAGCTCTTCAAGACCATCACAACTTTACCAAAGATATTAGTGAAAACCTGGGTGTTTCAAAATCTCGAGCCCATGAATTAGCTATTGGCGTCCAGGCTGGATTGTTGGGAATAGGTGTTGATACCCGCCTTTCAGGTTCCACAGCCCATTCGGAACAACTGCAAAAGGCTCAAGCCATCGCTGATCAAAAAGGGTACAGCTATAGCCTGGATACAGTGGTTTCTGCAGCTCACTCCGACATGGAAAGCCGGAACGATATCAAGGGTGCTGAATTGGCAACGGGTGCAGCCGCAAGTCTCAATAAAGCTCATCACTTAAGAGAAGAAGCTACAGTTGCTCACAATAAAATGAAAGAGGCTTCCGATTCTGTTGCCAGCAGTCAAAGACGAGACTTCCAAGAATCTCGCAATCTGACACAAGCTCTCCTTGAGTATGTGGCAAAACAGCCGATCAATACTGGACCAGGGGCTAGTCCTGGGGTTTCAAACCCCATTGGCATGCAACGAGCTGTTGCTATCCTTAATGCAGGTGGAGCTGAGTATGAAGCCTATGTGGATGGATTTAAGAAAGATCATCCCACCTACGATATCAGGCGGATCAATACGTCCCAACTCAATCAAGAAATTGAGAGTCAGTATCAAGGTCAATCCAATGCTTTCAAAGCTGATCACGAAATTGAATCTCAGTATGATAAAAATACGGAATCCCTAAAACAGAAAGGACAAAGCCTAGGGCTAAGGGAAGAAACATTCCAAGAATCCGGCCTCAAAAAAGAGGTTACTAATCAACAAGCACAAGCAAAGGCAAGGCTTAAAGCCCGGCAAAAAGAACATGCCCAGGAGCTTATTCCACTCCAGGAAAAGGTGGAGACAGGGAGAAATCAAACGGTTGTGGGCAGTAACCTGAAACAAATTGGGTGGTCTGCTGTCTCGACTGTAGGACTCGATGAACTGTTCGATTCCTCTAAGGAGATGCCTAAAGACAAAACACCTCACAACTCACCACTGAATAGGAAATAATAATGGCCTTCTTTAAAACCCTCACCCAAGGGGGGCAAGTTCATATCCACCAACTCCACATGTTCAAGCAAATCTTTGTTGCAGGGATTGTTGTAGCCTTTGTAATGGGAGTTTCATGTTTTGCCTGGAAAAGCTATCAGCTTCCGGAACATGGATGGAGAGCTCTCTCTCAAACCTCTTGGGCAAGATTTATGCTCGCCACAAATCCTGTCCAAAAACATCCAGAACTATATCAAGATTACCTCCCTCTTAAAGGCAAGCCCTACCGCAGGAGTTGTCTCAGTATTATGAAAGACCCGTTTCTTCAAAAGACAATGCATCAAATGAAAATTGCTTTAAAGGACATTGCCTGTAAAAGCCTGGAATGGGCAGGGTTATCTTTTCTGACTCTTATGGCTCTGTGGTTTTTTCTGGGACGAGCGTATAGACAAGCCAAGCATCAACGGGGAAATAGCTTTATGGAGTTTTCTAAGCTTACGAGACTCATGAGAAGGAAAGGAGAAGCCTCTGATCTTACCTTAGAAACCCTTCCTCTTGTTAAAAACAAAGAAACGTCCCACCTCCTCATAACAGGAACAACAGGGGCAGGAAAGACCAATGCTTTTCACAGTCTCCTGCCTCAAATAAGAAAGCGAGGAGACAAGGCCATCATTGTCGATGTAACAGGGAGCTATATTTCCCGGTATTATAATAAAAAGACAGATTTTATCCTCAATCCCTTAGATATCAGATCACAATTTTGGCATCCCTGGGTCGATTGTCATTTGGCGTCCCATTATGACGTCCTCACTAATTCTTTCATCCCTGAAAACAAACATGCCAAAGATCCATTCTGGGACAATGCTAGCCGAGCTGTTCTAAAAGCCGCTCTCCGTAAGTTTGCATCTCAAGGAACTCCAGACATTGAGAAACTTACAACGTTTCTTCTCAACTCTTCAGAGAAAGAGTTTGAAGACTTCTTTAAAGGCACGGAAGCTGCCACCATGACGAATGCCAACAATGAGAAAACAACTCAATCTATAAGGAGTGTGCTCTCTTCTTATGTTGAAGGTCTGAGACAGTTGGAGAACGCGCAATCTTCTGAGGCAAGTCCTTTCTCCCTACGAAATTGGGTTATGAATGAGAAACAGAAAGGGATTATTTTCATTACTGCTCGTTCCGATCAGCGCCAAACCTTAAAGCCTCTTATCTCCGCTTGGGTAGATATAGCTATTAATGCTTTGATGGTGTTGTCAGAGGATTATAATAGGCGTCTTTGGTTTATCGTCGATGAACTGGCCGCCCTTCAAAAACTCCCTAGTCTTCACATGGGCCTTGCAGAGGGACGGAAATACGGAGGATGCTTTCTAGTAGGTTTCCAAAGTAAACCCCAACTGGAAGAGATTTACGGCCGGCAAGGTGCTGAATCCATGCTCGATCTTTTTAATACCAAAGTCTTCTTCCGCTGCACCGAGCCCTCAACCCAAACATGGATCTCAAAGGTTCTGGGTGATAAGGAAGAAATCGAGCCTCAAGAAAACATCTCCTACGGTGCTAACAGTATGCGCGATGGTGTCTCTTTGAGTCACCACACCCGTCAAAAGCCGCTCGTTATGCCAACTGAACTCTCTCAACTCGAAGATCTCGAGTGCTACATCAAACTCCCCGGCGATTACCCCTGTACAAAACTGCAAATGACCTATCAAACGACTTCCCGTTCTGGTGTGGAGGCTTTTCTATTAAAGCCAGAAAAACAAATGAGTTACGAAGAGACTCAGGAAATTGAAGCAAAACCGATAGTAAAAAAAACTAAAAAGAAGCCAGTAAAGCAAGAGGTCGTCGTCGTCCCTGAAACTTCAGAAGAAGAAATTGAGGCGTTAGTGTGAGACTGTTTTACTTGATCATACATAAAAGAAATTCCTGTATTAAATTTAATTGACATGAAGAAAAGCCTTTAATAGAGTTTATAAAAAGTAAGGGGAAAATTATGCAAAGCATAAATAAATTAATCATAGTGACAATTTTATTTTCTTTTACAAACTTACCCGTGTTTTCCATGGATCCAAACTCATTCGAGTGGCATGAAGAAGGAACTCCTACGACATACCGTATTCAGCAAATTGAAAAGGGGCAGGAAAATATTCTGAAGCAACTCAAAGATCTTTGCGATGCTAATGCTAATAATGATGGGGCGGGATTTCTTTTTTCGCGCCCGAGTTATGATACGATTGAAGGAGAATTACAACATCTACATGGCAACAAGGCATTGAAGTGGAAAGAAAGAGAAGAAAATGGAGATTATATACTTGAAATTGTTCAAAAAAATGATGTTCCTTTACAAGAAAATGAACGAGATTTTTGTAGTGAAATGATAGGATATTATGGTTTTTTTCTAGATGCTCAATTGGTTGGTTTTATAAAGATGACCTCTCCACACCAAATTTTTCAAGCAATCGTGGAGGGTGAAGAAAGAATTTTTGCAACGTTAGAATGCGAAATGACCATGCATCCACATTATCGTGGTCAAGGACTTGGGTATAAGTTTCGAAAAAAAATTCAGGAAAAAGTTATTGAACCAAAGTTGGGTTTGGAAATTGATTATTCTAAGCTTTACCCTTCAGGAAAGAGAGAGCAGTGGCCTTTCATTCTTGTTGGCACATGCGGATTTGTCCATATTGAAAATATGGCTTCTCGTAAGTTACTTTCAAAGCTTAAGCATACTCCGGTAAAGTTGTCGACTGCGCCCTATTTAGGGGAAGAAGCCGCAACTCAAATTTTTTATGTATCTCATCCTATACATATTCCAGTTCACCTTCCAAAAGAAATTGTAGGAATGATTTTAAGCAATGAAGTAGAACATAACCAAAAAATTATAGAATATACTATCCCCACCTTACCCTAGAACTGCTAAATAAGCTCACAGGAAATAGAGAACGGGGTCTAATTTTTAAAATCATTCCCTCTGATTTTTCTGCTCTTTCAATTTTAAAACAAGTTTTCCTGATCCGTCATTGATGGCTAATGTAAGGGACGTTTGTACTTGGAAAATCTATTTTTGGAATAAACGGCAAAGGGGGGTGAAATCCCTCAATTTTTTTCAAGAATTTCATTTTTCTCCCGTTGGAGGACGGTTTGATGAGCGCCATATCTTTGACATAATTCAGCTACTTGTTTCTTACTTTCTGCCTGCTAAAATTACTTTTTTATTTGCTATTTTTAGAGTTAAATTTAAAAATGAAAAACAACTAAAATTAGGGAGATAGGTAGAGGTTGTGCAGTGGGATAGGCTAAAAACCTTTTATTATGTTGCAAAACTGGAAAGCTTTACAAAAACAGGCCAACATTTAAACATCTCTCAATCGGCGATTAGCCGTCAAATTATCGATCTTGAACATCAGATAGGGCATAAACTATTTAAGCGCTTGCCAAAACGTTTAGTTCTTACAAAGCATGGAGAGCTCCTCTTCCAAAACACTGAGAAAATGTTCGTCTTTTCAGAACTTGCCATGACGCAAATTCAAAACGAACTCTCTGAACCTCATGGAGATCTTAGTCTGGGAACAAACATAGGCCTTGTTGACACCTGGCTTTATTCAATTCTTCCTGACTTTTTAAAGCTTTACCCAAGTATTAATTTATCGATTTTTGCCAAAGATGGGCCGCTTGACGTGGAGTCCTTAGAGGTTCACACTGCTCTTCAACCTTATGTGCCTGATCAACCCGAATTGATTCAAAACTTTCTCATGAGTTGGAATCGAAGGCTTTATGCCAGTAAAGATTATATCGAAAAATATGGAACTCCCAAAACAATTGAAGATCTTGAAGATCATCGTTTGATTGGATTTGGCCCTGAAAGGATTTATCTTTTTGATAACATTAATTGGCATTTAAACCTTAAGGGAAAAAATAATGCAACTCACAAACCCTACCTCAGCGCAAACTCGCTTCGAACTTTGTTTCATTTTGGGATAAATGGTTTTGGGATCATTTCTTTCTCACAGGAATCTCCATTGCTTAAAGACTCTGGTTTAGTAGAAATTCTTCCAGAAGTATCCGGCCCATGTATTGAAATTTACTTTACATACCCCATACAATTTAAAGGAATCAAAAAAATTGACGTATTAGAGAGTTATCTTCAAGCTTATGTAAGAGATCATCATAGAAAATATGTAGCTTAAAAATACCCATATTTATTTGAAAACAAATAAAAATATTTTCTAAATAATTTTTCCCTTCCAAAATCTCTAATTTAAATTTAATACTAACTATAACACTCGCTATGCTATAAAGAGAAAAATAAGAGAGGTTCATTATGCAAAAACAAGGAAAAAACTTTGCAGCTGCTTTTATTGGAACGGCCTTAGAGTTTTATGATTTTGCCCTTTTTGGGCTTTTAGCCCCCATATTCTCAACACTCTTTTTTCCGAAAGAAGACCCAATTGCAGCCTTAATTGCCAGTTATTGCATTTTTGCAGCTGGTTTCTTAATTCGTCCTCTTGGAGGCATTGTTTTTGGTTATATTGGGGATACCTTTGGGCGAAAAAAAGCCATGGTGATCTCCATTCTTGCTGTTGTTCTTCCCACAAGTTTAATCGGTCTTTTGCCTACCTATAGCCAAATAGGGCTTTTGGCCCCCATTGCACTATCTCTTTGTCGCTTATTGCAGGGCTTATGTGCTGGAGGAGAATTTAGCGGGGCGGCTATTTTTGTGATCGAACACGCAAAGGAAGATAGGAGATACTTCTCTGGAAGTTTGGTGACCGCTTCATCCGTAGTGGGCATGCTCGTCGCTTCTAGCATGGCCTCTCTTTGTGCCCTTGAAGCAATGCCGGATTGGGGATGGAGAGTTCCTTTTCTTTTAAGTTTCCCTATTGGTTTGGTAGGCTTTTATATACGAAAGAATACACAAGAAACTTCAGCCTTTAATAAAGCACAGAAAGAAGAGGCTGAAAGCTTTGTTGACCTTATTAAAAACAACTTTTCTTCACTTTTTATCACTTTTGGAATCGGATGCTTTATCGGTGTTCTTTACTACGTTCCCTTTGTTTTTATGGGACATTACCATACGCTCGTGACCTCTCTATCGATGTCTACAACCCTCTCCATCATCACTCTTGGACTTGTCGTGTATATGTTTTGCCTTGCTCTAGCTGGATATATGGCCGATAAATATGGGCCCCAGAAAGTCATGTTAACGATCGTTTTGGCCACTCTCTTTCTTGCTTATCCTGCCTTTTGGCTTATACAATCGGGAGAGTTATCACTTATGATCCAAGGAGAAATCATCCTTTCCATATTGGCAGGTCTATTCGTGGGGCCAGCCAATGGGCTTACGGCAAGCCTTTTTGATGTGAAAGGGCGTTGTCGAGGCGTATCCTTTAGTTTAAGCTTAGGAATTTCTTTGTTTGGTGGTCTCACCCCAGTTTTTCTTGTATATATTATCAATCAGACTCAACATCTTAACTGGCCAGCGGCTTGGATACTCTTTGGAGCTCTTATTGCGGGCGTTTCTATTATAGCTTCTTCAAAAGTCCAAAAACGAATTCTTATGAAACCAAGCTTAACCAATTCCTATGCTATCTAAGAGGCAGTCTTAGCAAAGGAACAAGCTTTTGACGCAAAAGTGGCCAAGGATACATCTTCTCCTATTCTTCCCAAAAAGCTCATTCCTAAGGCCCCATTTCCATATCTATTATGCAGTGGCACGGTCAGTTCTGGAAAACCACTGAGAGCAGCTATACACGTATGGCGGGAGGCCTTAAGGGCAAACTCTTTGAGGTGAGTGAGAGAGCTTGAAAGAAAGGGTGGGATATCATGAACCGTTGGAAATACAGCAACGTCTCCCGATTCCAAGTGATCTTCCATAAAAGAGCGAATTTCTTTTTGTTGAAGCAGAGCTTTTCTGTAATCCTCAAAGGAAATTGAGCGGGCTAATTTAAGACGGTCGTTAATGATCTCGCCAAAGATGGGGTTTGACTCTAGAACCCAATCCTTATGAACCTGCCATAAATCGTACATAGCAATCGTTCTAATAACACTACTCCAGTGGACCAATGTCTCTTCCTCAATAAGGAGGTCAACAGAGGAGGATGTTAATTGTTGAATATCCTCCAACTTTTCTCGGAAAGCTTTTAGGAGAGAGTCCTGTAAGTGGCCCACTAAACTTGGAATAATTTTAAGTCGCTTAATTTCATTCTGTTCTTTAATTCCATAAACATTTAAAACTTGAGCAATCACATCAGGTTGACGGCTAAATATCCCTACCGTGTCTAAATGAGAAGAAATGGGTAAAACTCCTGTCGTTGAGATTTGACCCAAAGTAGGTCGAAGACCGTATATCCCGCAAAAACTTGCAGGGGCTCTTACGGATCCACTGGTATCAGCACCAAGAGCAAAATCCACAAGGTTAGCTGCAACTGCAGCAGCAGACCCACTTGAAGAGCCGCCAGGTACACGATCAGGTGAATGAGAGTTCAAAGGAGCGCCGTAATGCTCGTTAAGTCCAAAAAGACTTCCTCCTAACTCATCGGTTTGTGTTTTGGCAATTAAATGGGCCCCTGCTTCTTGCAAAATGGCAACAGCAAGGGCAGTTGTTTCTGAAATACTCGCCTGAGCAAAATAATCAGGATTTCCCGCTTGTGTTCGAAATCCCTTCACATCAAAGACATCCTTAACAGCAAAGTTATATCCTAGGAGGAAAACATTTTGGGTTTTAAGAGGTGAAGAGGGAATAAGTTGAGTGAAGGCGTTGATAGGATCTAGGGTTGTTGACATACATCTAACCTGAAGTTGATACTATTATTTTCTTATTTATTTATAGCTTCTCTCAAATATTCTCGTAAATGTAAAGAAAAAAGCTATGAAACTCTCCTTTTGAAAGGGAGCATTCCAAAATTGGATGCTAGGCATATCAAAATAATTCTTTCAATGTTAATAACGTCCAAATAACATAATTACATTACAATAAAACTATTTCAGTTTATTTTTAGTGGTAATAATGGTGGTGCTGGTTGTGAGAGGAGTGCAGAGTGTTCTTATAGCCTCCGGAACACTCTGCAAGTTTCAGCTATTTAGTGTTTTGACTGGCTGATAATCAAATCCTAGAAATAAGATACAACATAAGGCATGGGGCAACAAGTTATATTTTAAGAATTACATAAGAGGACTTATGCTTAATGCAAATATAGAAACGCCATCAACATCTTGTAGCAGAATAAAAATCTCGAGAAAGATAAACTTTCCCACTGGAAATTTCTCCACCAGCTTTCATAGAAGAAATACCTTCTCTGTTTCTACAGCTCCTTGGCATTTTACAACGGATCATCAATTCGAAAAGAAAGAAGAAAATCCTCTTTCAAACATCAAAGATCCTCTTTGGAAGCACGTGTGCAGGGAAATTCAAGATCTAATGCCTCCTTTGTTTGTTTTAAAATTATCGGAATGTCAATTGGGTCCATTCTTGCCTCAGGGCAAGCAAGTAGATCTTTATTGCTCAGAGGGTACTGTTGAATCTATAAGCCAATATGATTTCGTGATATTAACCTGCCTTCAAAAGTTTTTTCCTACTCTTAAACAAGTGAGGGTAAAACTCGAAAAATCCAAGAACGAGTTCACTGTTTGACCTCGAAGAGGTTGAATACTTTTTTTCCTAATCAATGGTCGCTCAAGATAAACTCTCCATCGAATCCGTATGGGGAAAGGAAACGGATGTGAGCTTTGGTTCTTCTGCAATGGTGAGAGTTTTTAACCTTGGGAGTTTATGTCTCGAAGAAATCATATATTAATTTACAATCAATGTCTGATATAACTTAGTCGAATGATATTTATTTACTACCCTGGAAATTCCCCTAGGTAGCTTTTTCAAGTGAAGATTAGCTCGCACACATTTTCTCATAAGAGTTTTTGGGATACAGTTACCTCACCTTTTTTTCTTCCATGAGTTCTTTCTTACTCCCATATGTTTTTATCCATGTCAGCATTTCATTCATAGCGTCTCGAAGTGCCACGGGAGATTCAAGACCATGTCCTTCCCCTTTAAAGTAAACTAAACGAGTCGGAATCTTTTTTGATTTAAGGGCACTATAAAGCTGCATCGATTGATTTGTAGGAACTCGCTCATCATTCTCACCTTGTAAGATAAGTGTAGGGGTTGTCATATTAGCCACATATCTTATGGGAGAGGCTTTTCTCCAGAACTCAATATCATCCCAGTATGCCCCTCCAAGTAAAGCTTCCCAGGGGGGAGACACATCTGTTAGAGCAATATCAGAGATCCAATCTGTAATTCCTGCATCAACAATCGCGGCTTTAAAACGATTCGTATGACCAATCGCCCATGCTGTCAGAAACCCTCCATAACTATGTCCTCTAACAAAGAGCTGATCCGGGTCAGCAATTCCTTTGTTAACAAGGTAATCTACGCCCGTCATGACGTCTTGATAATCTCCTCCTCCTAAGTCTTTATAATCACTTTTCTGAAATTTTTCCCCATATCCGGGGTTCCCTCTGTAGTTCACAAGCAAGACCGCATATCCTTGAGAGGCGAAGACGGCAGGAGAAAATGCTCCGAAGGCGGTTTTGCCAATAAATCGCTGTGATTCTACCCCTGCAGGACCTCCGTGTATTGACACAACTAAGGGAACTTTTTGACCTTCTGTATAGCCTTGTGGGTAAGTAAGGATCCCTTCAATCTCTAGGCCATCATAGGATTTCCAGGTAATAGGAGTTGCTTTAAGGGCTGTTAAATTTATCTTTTCGTTAACAGCACTGATCTTCTTAGGAGAAAATAAGTCCATTTTGGAAACGTAAATTGCCGAGGGGTGATGAAGCCCCTCCCCAGAAAAAGCTATATATTTAGAATTAGAAGAGCAAACAGGGCCATAGCTACAAACGCGATCAGGAACTTCCATTAAGGTTAATTTTTTTGTTTCAATATCAAGGGAAAAAACTTGCTGCTTTGTTCCAACTTGCTTGGTGATGATAAGGGCTTTGTTGTTTTCTGTCCAACTCACTAGATGCCATATATCTACGGCATCTAGGCTCACCGTCTTACCTGTATTTAAGTCAAGCACTTGAATTGTAGGAGGCTCTTTATCTTTGAAGAGTTTAAGAGGAGTCTCCTGTATCCCAAAGCCATCTTCCTTTATAAAGGCTAACTTTTGCCCATCAGGTGAAAAAGCGAGATCTCCAAGAAATCCAATGACTTCATCGACTTCTGTAAGTTTATCTTTTTCTAAATCTAGAAGATAAAGGGTCGCCTTAGAATTACTTTTCCAAATAGGAGTTATTCTAACAAAAGCAACTTTCTGACTGTCAGGAGACCATCGATAAAAAGAAGGATCAGAGGGATCATACAAGTTAAACTCAGATTTATACAGAGGAGGATCAATAGGCTGAAAATTCTGACTTACTTTCTGAAAGCCTAGAGTTGCTTTGATGGTCCCATCTTCTTTGGAACCACTCTGATTTAAAAAAGCAAAGCTCTTTCCATTCGGTGCAAAGGTATACTCTTGGAAACCATCGCTCAGCTCTTGTACTTTCGTTTGTTTTTTAGAGGAGATCTCTTGAACAAAGAGGGCTGATGTTTCTTTTTCTCCCTGAGTATCGTTCATAATGTATGAGAAAAATTGACCCTTTCCAATAAATTGTGCCTGGACACAGGAATGATTGAACTCCCCAATTATTATTTCTTTTTCTAAAGTCTCATTGTTCACTAACACGCACGTTGAATATTCTTCAGCTTTATCTCCTTTGAGGATCGTATAATAGGTGCTTAAAAGGGTATATTTTCCATCAGAAGAAACATCCTCTACCCCTTCTGCGGGAAGAGTCACACAATCTTCCACTGTCCACAATGGTTTTTGAAGAGGATCAGCCTTACGAGGCTCAGCCTCACATTTTTCAGGTGAAAAACTTCCTAAAATGAAGAGCAAGAATAAATTGAGAACCTGTTTTTTGATAAAATTTTGGGACATGACTACTTTTCCTTTTTCTCGTCCATAAGTTCTTTCTTCCCCCCATAAGTCTTCAGCCATGTCAGCGTTTCATTCATAGCGTCTCGGAGTGCCACGGGAGACGTAAAGCCATGCCCCTGTCCATCATAATAAACTAAACGGGTAGGAATCTTTCTTGCTTTAAGGGCGTTATAAAGCTGTAGTGACTGAGTTATAGGAACACGCTTATCTTCCATCCCCTGTATAATAAGGGTAGGTGTTTCTATATGACTCACGTATCTTATGGGAGAAGATTCTCGCCAGAGTTCATAATTTTCCCAATAGGCCTCTCCAAACAGGATGGCCATAGGAGGAGGAAGATCTGTTGTCGCAATATCAGAGATCCAATCTACCGGTCCTGCAACAACAATTGCGGCTTTAAAACGATTCGTATGACCAATCGCCCATGCTGTCAAAAAACCTCCATAGCTAGGTCCTCTGATGAAGAGTTGGTCAGAATCGGCAATTCCCTTATTAATCAGGAAATCTACACCTGTTATGATATCTTTGTAATCTCCTCCACCCAAATCTTTATAATTACTGTTCTGAAATTTTTCCCCATATCCACGGCTTCCTCTATAGTTGACGACTAAGGTCGCATACCCTTGGGAAGCAAAAACAGCAGGAGAAAAGGGGTCAGGTAGCTTTTTACCGATAAATTGTTGTGATTCAACACTTTCAGGACCTCCGTGTATCGATACAATGAGAGGAACTTTTTGACCTTCTGTATAGCCTTGAGGGGTGGTAAGGACTCCTTCAATCTCTAATCCATCATAGGATTTCCAGGTAATAGGGGTAGCTTTAATGGCTGTTAAATTTTTCTTTTCATTAATGTCACTGATCTTCTTAGGAGAAAATGAATCCATGTCCGAGATATAAGTTGCTGATGGTTGATGAAGATTCTCTCCAGAAAAACCTATATATTTACTGTTGGAAGAAAGGTTAGCATTATTAATATAAGTTAAATTGGGAACCTCCATTAAGGTTAACTTTTTTGTTTCAATATCGAGAGAGTAAAGTTGCGATTTTGTTCCAACATGTTTAGTTACGATAAGGGCTTTGTTGTTTTCTGTCCAACCAACTATAAACCCTATATCTACGGCGTCTATGCTTACCGTCTTACCTGTTTTTAAGTCAACGACTTGAATTATATCAGGCTCCAGCTCTTCGAAGGGTTTAAGAGGAGTCTTCTGTTTTCCATAGCCATCTTCCTTTATAAAGGCTAACTTTTGACTGTCAGGTGAAAAAGCTAGATCTCCAATATACCCCATAGCGTTATTGATTTCTGTGAGTTTATCTTTTGCTAAATCTAGAAGATAAAGTGTGACTTTGGGCTCGCTCTTCCAAAATAATGTTGTTGCAACAAAAGCAACTTTATGACTATCAGGAGACCATTGATAAAAAGAAGAATCAAAGGGATTATACAAGTTAAATTCAGATTTGTAGAGGGGAGGATCGATAGGCTGAAAATTCTGACTTACCTTCTGAAAACCGAGAACAGTCTTAAAGTTGTCATCCTGCTTGAAATAAAGATTAGTTAAAAAAGCAAAGCTCTTTCCATCCGGTGCAAAGGTATATTCTTGGCAACCCTCTTCCAGATTTTGTACTTTTGTTTGTTTTTTAGAGGAGATTTCTTGTACAAACAGGGCTGATGTTTCTTCTTCTCCATGCGTATCATTCATAATGTATGAGAAAAATTGACCTTTCCCAATAAATTGAGGTTGGGTACATGAATGATTGAGCTCTCCAATTGTTTCTTTTGCTAAAGTCTCATTATTTACGAGCACGCATGTTGAATATTTTTTACCTTTCTTATTTTCGAGAGAAGTATGATCGACCATTATGAGAGTATACTTTCCATCGGAGGAAATGTCCTTTACTGTTTCTTCAGGAAGAGTGACACACTCTTCCGGCGTCCAGAGGGGTTTCAATGGAGCAGTGGCATTTTCTTTTTCGGCAACACAAGGAGAATATGCAAAACAGAAGAAGATCTGCAAAAGGAATGCGTGTCCCCTTAATTTCCAAATTCTTTTGGTAGTCATGGGAGCTTTCCTATTTTTCTATTTTTACGTTTGAATCTATTTCGAAGTATTCCTCTAGCCATGCCTCGAGATCTTGAATGCTTAATAAGGCCAGATGTGAATCATTAACGTTATCGTCATCCCCTAAGTATCTATATATTTCAGTAGTTCTCGGTGAGCCTTCAGATGAAGCTTTTGAGTCAAACATTGGTATTCGCTCAGGTTCTGCCTCGGAAATCAATATTTCTGAGAGTTTCAAAGGTTTTTTAGCGGGAATTACTGTACTTATTGCAGTTGCTATCCCACGTGTTCTCAGATGAAAGTAAAGTTCTTCCCCTTGAAATTTGTGAATAACTTCACCTGGATCTACATATTGAAGAAACGTGGGGGTATTCATATTCTTAACATAAGAAATGGGAGATCTTTCATTCCATAATTTCCATTCCTTCCAAAAAGGTTCCCCCATAACGGCTTCCAGAAACTCGGGTTTTGTCGTTGTGCAAATCTGAGTGATAAGATTAGCTATTCCTTGCCCAACAATGATGGTTTTAAAGCGAGCTGTTTGAGCGAGAGCCCAAGCCGAGAGATAGCCTCCATACCCCCATCCCCAAAGAGCCAAGTTGTTTGGATCTACTTTTTTTCCTTCAATCACCGCATCTATTCCGGCCATGATATCTTCAAAATCTCCTTTACCTAACTCTTTATAAAGAGCTTGGCGAAACTGAACTCCATAACCATTTTCCCCTCGCCGTGTGGGGATAAACAGCGCATATCCTTTTTTTAGTAAACGCAGGGGCGAAAGAGGAATAGAGCCTAGCTTTCCAAGGTAATCTAAGGTTGATTGGGAAGAATAATTTTTAAGAAGAACTATAAGAGGAAAGAGAGTTTTTTCTTGAGAGGAGCTTGGGTAAATCACAATGCCTTCTAAATCAAGCTTTTTGTCCTTTGACTTCAATTTAACCTTTTCAATAGAAAGGTGGTTTGGAAGATTAGGTGTTGAAAGGGATGTTATTTTTTTAGGAAGGAAACGATCTACTGGTGTGACATATCCCTCAACTGGTGTTTGAAGATTCTGACTTGAATAGACGATGGCATCACCAGTGGAGTTAAGCCGTGCAACTTGGAAAGACTGCTCCCCTTGGGTAAACTTTGTTGCTTTTGTTCCTTCTAAACTCACCTCATAAATTTGATCGCTTATTCCCTCTTGATCAATAACAAAGATGGCTTTTCCATCGCGCTTCCATCCCACAAGTTCGGGGTTTTCATTTGGTGTTGGAGCAAGACAGCGCTTCTGATTATCTTGTAAGCTTATAAGACATATCCTTGAAGCATCCATTTTATAAAGAGGAATAGGGTTTTGAGCGTTCCCTGGAAAGTTTGTTGTGACATAGGCAAGCCATTTTCCGTCAGGAGAAACCTTCGTATTTAAATTCATTGGCTCACCTTGAACGAGGTTCTTTTGTTCTTTTGTTTTAAGATCAAGCAGGACAATTTGAGGAACAGGAGCAATTTGGGAGACAGGAGCCTTCGCATCAGTTTGTGCTTTATATCCTAAGACAACCTTTTCATTGCCAGGAATCCAGCTAAGATAAAATTCTTTTTCAAACTTTAAAGGAAAAGACTCCTTTTCAATAAGGTCTCCTTTTTCATTGACTTCCATGATGTAAAGGGTTGCTGCAACACTTTTATCTTTACCATACACGGTTAAATCACTGGAGGGGAGCGGATCATGACCCAAAATCGCTAATTTCTTACCCTCAGGAGACCACCAATAATTTTTAATATCGCGATTAAGCTCTATGATTTTCTTAGGCTTAAATTCCTGAAATGGTGTTGTCCAAAGGCTTATATATTTATCTCCTTGTCCTAAATAGCTAATGTTCTGAGAGTTTGGGATCCATGCGGCAAGGTCAATTCCTTTATCTTCAGGAAACGTAACTGTATTACTTTTCGCTGATTTATAGTCATTCTTAACCAGCGTTACCGATTGCCATTGACTGAGCATTCCTTGCTTTGATTCATAGATCTGGGGTGTAGAATAGGTCAGAAGGAAATGATGATTATCTGGGGAAAGCTCTAGGGCAATGATATCTTTTGTATTGAGAAGTTCTTTATAGGATTCATCCTGATAAAAACTATTTGCTGAAGGTTCACCATGTGCATCCATTCCCCAAAAAACAAGCCATGAGATTATTGCTGCTTTGATCTTTATATTTTTCATGAATCTATTTTTCCTATTTTTTGTAAAAAATGATAATTCTAAATTCTTAAAAAAGCTTTAACAAAATAAATTTATTTGAAAAGTAAAGTTTACTTGAAGAAGATTTTGTTGTTTATAAAAGGGGATAGGAGGAATTAAGGTTATTTTTAACCAAGGGCTTTAATTAAGAAATATACATTAATTTAAGTGTTGAAATGAGTGTTTTTAATAATGTTTTTCGCCATTCTGCATGTAAATAAAACACCTCTCATTATTTTGGATCATTTATCTTTCCATGTCGTTATATAAAGACTTGGAATTCCATCCTCTGAACAATGATCTTCCAACTCAGCAATAGAAAAAGAGGGCTTTTCGAACCATGGTGTACTACCAGCTTGGAGGCTAAGAATATTTTGGTCATAGGGTGTACGGTAAGAACCAAGGATTCCCCCTAGCTGCCAATCAAAAGAACTAACCTTTCCCATGAGTCTTGGAACAAACTCTTCTAAAGTGTATAAGCACATTTCACAAAAACTAAGGCGCGAGTGGATATGTAAAAATATGACTTTCGGCTGTAGTTCATCACCTAAACTCGCTACTGCATCCCAATTAAAGGTCATCTCTTCTAAATTAGGAAGTGGCGTTTGGGACTCATCACTTGAGGAATATGACTGTTCACTTAAGCTTGAAGAATCTTCTTCATCAGGCAGTTGAGAAAATAAAAAATGAAATAATCTTTGTTCACTATGCCAGCAATCATTGTAGATTTTAGTTGCGTCTATTTTTACTTTTTCTACTAATTTTTTAAATTTTTTTAATTGAGAAGGCGCACTTTTTATAACCCCACCTAAAGAACCTAGATTCTCTTCTATCTTGCTGATCGATTCACCTATCTTAAAAACATAATCTCTTGCGTCTGTGGCTTTTTCCATATCTGCTATCCCTGCCATTTCTGGAAAAGGTTCTAGATCAGAAATTAAATTTTCTTGAAGGGACTCCTCATCAAATAATTGCTTATAAGCCTCAGCTAAGTGCCTTAAAGGGGCCCAATCTTTGCGCAACTGTTCTCTCATCGAACGTAACCTACCTTCAGTGCTCGCAAAAGGTGCCATAGAAACTAGCATCTTAGAAAAGGGGTGGATTTTCTCACGAGGATTGAGGTGCAGAGCGCTCGAGCTGGAACTTGTCGAGGAAGATGAAGTACTCGTACTAGAACTTAAGAAGGGAGATGCACATTCTACTGCATCATCGCTTTCGCTGTCTTTTCTCATTTGCTGAAAAAAGTCATGCATCTTTTTAAAGCATAATGATTTAATATTGTAAGGTTGACACGCCATCATAGAATGTCCATCTATGCAGCCTAATCCTGAAGTTCCCCATTTTATGTCTTCTTCTCCTTTGCTAGGAGTACTTTCAAAAACTAACAATTTTCTTTCTGCAGCTTGAGAAGAAGTTTCCAAATAAAACGTCTTAGCTGCTTTTATGGCGCCACTAGATGTGCTTGTGCTACTAGAGGCGGTATCATCTTCCTCCCCAAAAAAAACCGTAATAGCGCCGACAGCAATATTATTCTTGAATCCACTTGCACGTACTGCAGAGCTTGCATGTTCTTCAAACCGTCTCAATTTTGAATGAACTTGATCAAAATCAACCTCAACGCCATCAATAGAAAACCTCCCAAAGCCGTCAACATTAAGCGTTGCCCTTCCCGCTTCTACACTGCTCGTGTAAAAGCTCCATCCAACAATAATTAAGGAATATGTTAAATATTTTATCATTAATCGGAATCTGCTTCTTTGCGAGGAGCAAATGAAAACGCTCCTACAATCTTAGCTAAGGCTTCTATTTCTGACGTCTCTATCGGTTTTACGACACCTGTAGAACTCGAAGCTTCTTGTCCTGACGGTGAATATTGAGATAAAGAATGGCTTACGAATGTAACCCAATCTTTATCTCTTTGTTGATTACGATAAGAGGCCAAACGTTGATAAGGAGTAGACTTGTAATAACCCCTTTGAATAGAGTTCCATTTTAGCGGCAAATCCTGTGATTTTACCATCGTATGGTAAGTTTGGATTTTTTTCTCTGCATGCCACACATAATATTTTTTCATAAAAATAAGATGCGCCATCAATGGAGGAAGATGCGGAGGTGAGATTTCTTTTAATTTACGCGCGAGCTTATTCACGTTTGATAAAGAAACAGGTGTATTAACAATGGATATATATGGGAAGGTTTTATCTTCTCCTTCTTCACCATAGAGGCTTAAAAACTTTGCCAAAGTAGGCGCGACTTCTGCACTAAAACTATTATTTTCTAAACAAACCAATTGCACATTTTTAAATAAATCCCACAAGCTTTTGTTTTGGAGAGAAAGAACAAAAAAATTAAGAACCTCTCCCGTTAAATTATTTGATGATAAGTCGATAACCTTGACTTTGGAAAGCTGATCTCTATGTGGTTCAATATACTCATCTATGATTTCATCAACAGGTCGTCCTGGTCTCTTCCATCCCCCAGGACTGCGAGGCCTTTCTCCTTTTTGGACGGTAATACAAATATCAGACAGATCTAAGATTTCTCCACTCTCCGACAATCCTTTAATCGCGTGTAATGGAGGAGAAAAGAAAAGCAGGTAAATAAGAACAAGGATAATGCGCATAAAATAACCTTTCTGTTTTTATCTTGATTATTTATTAGTTTTATTTTCTTGTCAAAAACAGATTTCTGTCACTTTTCAAATGGGTAATTAAATATTATGACAAAAAAATAAAGACTGAGGTGAGAACCAGAGAAATGACTTTCCCGATTATTTTTGTGGTTTTCAAAAAGGGTTTATTGAGAAAGAAGCGGTTCATGTAATTTTAATAAATGTTAAGTGTATATTATCTTTTATTTTAAATACTACAAATATTTATAATATTAAAATTGATTAAATCAATGAAATATGTAATAATAAAATTAATGCAACTATTTGCATTAATTTTGTAAAAGGAGTTAGGAAAATGTCAACACTCAAACCAATTGTATTTTGCAGCCTTATTTTAGCAGCTTTATCTGTGACTCAAATGGATGCTTTTGCGCGAGGACATGAGGGGCCCAGACCCCACTTTGAGCATCAGGAAGTTCCCCACAACGCTATAAATAATCCGGGTGCACATCCCTCTGGAACCACATCAGGAACGACCACCTCACAGGCAAGCAGACATAGAGGTCCTGAGGTTGTTACCCCTGGTGGTGTGATCTCTCAAGAAGTTGTTATCCCTGAAGGTGGTGCTACCGTTACTGGGCAAAAGGATCAACTTAAAACAGAGACTAGTTGTGCGCATAATCCTAATTGCACCAAATAGCAAAACACTTTTTCGGGGTAGAAAATTTATTCGAGGAGTCAAATAGGATTTTTCTTTGTCAAATCTCATCAAAGGAAGAGTTAACTTCTTCATTTTTAAATATTTCTACCCCTTTTAATAAGTCGTGTATTAATTTTGGATCCCAATGTTCTAAATCATTGCGACTGGATTCAACAAATCGAATCAACCAATCCTTTTGACAGGGAGGGCAAAGAGAGTCCCCTCTGCATTTGCCCCCTATCCTGTGAAATCCATTTATAGCGGATGTTGTCACTTGCTCATTAAAGGTTCCATTAAAATTATAGGAAAGCCCCATAAGTTTAGGAATAAAAAAAGGAATTCCTGCGGCAAAGGGCCACCATTTATCACCAAACCATTTTTGATAACTTTGAAGGACAGCAACGCTGGTTTGAAATAAATAAACGAAGGATTGAATGCCAATAAATACTTTTACAGGCAACCGAGCAGTAAAATGGCTTTCATAGCCTTGAGGGTCTTTGCTCATCAGAAGGTTTTTAAAATTATCCATGGATTGGGCAAGAACATAGTTAAAAGGAAGGAAAGCGATAAGGGCAAAGCCTTCTCCGATGGAATCGGCCACAACTGTAGATGTAAAAAGGGAAGCAACTGTTGACCCTACCAATTGAAGAAGAAGCCCAACCGTAGGCGCTCCTAAAATTAAACAGGTATATTTCAATGCATCAAAAGAAATCTCAACAATAGATTTTTTGGAGTTTTTCTTAGCCACTTCCTGCACTTCATCTCCTAGGGAGAGCATATAACTTACCGCTGCAAAAGTTTGCTGAGCCTTGAGATCTACTTCAGAGCGTGCCCCTGCGATGACATCTTGGACATCCTTATAAATGGCTTCAATGACCGTATTTGAAGCCCCAACAAGAAAATGTTTTAATTTTATAAAGTTATGGTCAAACTTTTCCCTTTGCATTTCTTCAAAAGATTTCAGTTGAGAAGGCAAAGATGGAGAAGATGGAGAAGAAAAAAATACCTGTCTGAATTGCCTACACCAATCTTCTAACTTGGGAATGGAGTTCCATGCATTGTAATAGTCATTAGCAAAAGCATCTAGATAAAGAAGAGGTCCGTATGCTGCAACCCAAACACCAAACTGATTATCCCAGTTAGGAAGTTGAAATCTTTCTCTTGGAATATTTTCAGCTATAATAAGATAAGCAACAGGAATAAGAGCGGTAACAGCAGCTATTGCACTTGCAATACACATGCGTCCCACTTCTTTTTTTTCTTGTGACAAATAAGCAATCCCTTTTTTCCATAAATGGGCATTTCGGGAAATACCGTCAGGAAAAGCACTATAGCTAATGTATAAAACAAGATAGTTGCCAGCATTTGTTCTCAAGAATTTACTACTAAATCCTTCACTTATATTAGCTAAGTAAGTAAGTCCTCCATCGTAAACAGCCCCCATTGCCCACGCAAAACCTGCTCCAATAAGCGGTCCAATCAGCCATTTCCCAATACGCTGAGCCCACGTACTTTTGCCGTTAAGGATTTGGTGGGTAAAATCTGTCAGCTGGATTTTTGTTTTAAGAGGTAGTTCCTTTAAGTCCTCGAGAAGTTCTAACCATGCGCCTTGAGGCGAAAGAGGCTGTGGATGTGAGACGGTTGCAGCTGTTAAATCAAGTCCTTGATCATGCCGGGGAAAGGAAGAAAGAGCTTGAGAAGGAGGGGGGACTTCACCAAAACTTAAGTAAGTTCTGAGGGCTCCATGGGGTTGAGCCGCTGGTAAAAGATGGGCTCCAACATCTTCTTCTCCCTCATTATCTAAATCTGGAAACGGCCCATGCCTTAAGAATGTTGGGGATCCCTGAGGGGGTGAGTCGCTTTCAAAGCTTGTAGATCTGTCCTCATCTTCATCACTGCCAATATGATGTGCTGCTCGAAATCGAATAAGAAATTGAGACGCTCTCTCAAGGGCCCCTGGCGCAAGAGTATATTGAGAACGTTCAGGCCATAAAGGACGGCCAAAAAAAGAAGCCCCTTGAGGAGCTGGATTTTCATCCAGTTGAGACAGAGCTGGCCCCGTGGAACCTAGATTTGCAGAACCATCGCCAACGACAATTTCTACGTCCCCATTTACGGAAAGTTCTTGACTCCCTGGAAAGATGGAAACTTGAGATTGAATGGAAGAGTGACTTGCTCTTAGAAGTGGGGTTCCTGAAATAACAGTAGTAGGGGTACTTCTCCAGCGGCCCGGAAGAAGTGTTGTTGGTTGATCATCTGAGCCTTCATATCCATGTGGTTGAGTACTTGTGAACCTCTGAGCATTTGTGAGCTTTTTTCCTGTGAACAACGCTAAAATATTTGGAAATCCACTAGAAGAAGGCAGCCTCTCTCTTTCAGGGTGAGATGGATCGGCAAAAGGAAACGGCTCATCTGAACTTGAATCACTGCTGCTAAAGCTACTTGAATCAGAATCTAAAAGAGGGTCTTCTACATTTAACCTTGATTTTCCATGGGGATTGGCGTCTTGGGAACTCGAACTCGTCTCACGGGGGCCAGAAAAAACTTGAGGGGAAGGCACTCTGTCTTGCAGGGACCCTGTAACAGGAGTTGTCCCAAAATCTGATTGAGGGACAATTGCAAGCGGTTGTAGGGATGAAGTTGGAAAAGCAGTAGAAGGAGAAATTGTAGAGGCTACATCTTGGCTATGGCTTAGTGAGAAACCGGGGAAGGGAATGATGGGTAAACTTTGATTTCCCTCAGGGGTAAGCTTTTCTGGAGAAGAGCTGCTATCCTCTGAGCTAGAACTTTGCTTAGAAGAATCACTGTCGATAATTTCCAGATCTGTAGTTCGGGGCTTTGGAGAGGGAATTCTGTGAACTACTTTTGAAAAGTGAGGATCGTGATCATCCTCCATGGCTCGGGCGGCATCTATCATGAGCATAGAGACGATAATCGCAGAGGCTGTTATTTTCTTCGCCCATTTTTTAATATCTACAGCTTGAAAAAGCTTTTTCATGATACAAATAAACCTCTGTATTCGATATGAAAAGTGATCCTCAAGGCCCCACTGACAAATCACACTATACCCCGAGAATAAATAAAAATTATTTTTAATTAGAGAGTAAAACTCAGCAAAAGTCAATTCTCAATAATTGAGCAAATTGAATGAAATAAGTGAAGTGGTGTGTTTTTGTATGGGGCACAGAGAATTTTGACTTAGAGAAATTCTTTCTCAGTTATTAATACTGAATTAACGAAATACGTGTAAAATGTAATTGATGAGAATATTTGCATGATGCAGTTAAAAGCATGATGAATTGTCAATTTATAAAGGAGCTAAGGAAATGCAAACCATCAAACCAATTGTATTTTGTGCCATTATTTTAGGAGTTTTATCCGCAACTCAAATGAATGCTTTTTCGAGGGGACATGGGAGGCCCGTCCATCCTGAGCCACCCATTACTAAACAAAATGACCAACTTAAAACAGAGACTACTTGTGCGCATAATCCTAATTGCACAAAATAGCATAATCTTTTACGGGGTAGAAAATTTATTCGAAGAGTATAGGATTTTCTTTGTCAAATCTCATCAAAGGAAGAGTTCGCTTCTTCATCTTTAAATATCTCTACACCTTTGGTGAGATTATGTATCAGCTCTGGACTCCAATGTTCTAAATCATTGCGACTGGATTCAACAAATCGAATCAGCCAATCTTTTTGACAAGAGGGACAAAGAGAGCCCCCTCTGCATTTGTCTCCTATCCTGTGAAATCCATTTATAGTAGATGTTGTGATTTGTTCATTAAAGGTTCCATTAAAATTATAGGAAAGCCCCGTAAGTTTAGGAATGAAGAAAGGAATCCCTGCAGCAAAGGGCCACCACTCTTCTCCAAACCACTTTTGATAACTTTGAAGAACAGCAACGCTGATTTGAAATAAATAGAGAAGAGATTGAAGGCCAATAAATACTTTTACGGGCAATCGGACCGCAGGATGGCTTTCATAGCCTTGAGGATCTTTGCTAATAACGAGATTTTTAAAGTTATCCATGGATTGAGCAAGAACATAGTTAAAAGGAAGGAAGGCTATCAAGGCAAAGCCTTCTCCGATGGAATCGGCCACAACGGTAGATGTAAAAAGGGAAGCAACTGTTGACCCTACAAGCTGAAGAAGAAGCCCAACCGTAGGGGCTCCCAAAATTAAACAGGTATATTTCAACGCATCAAATGCAACCTCAGCAATAGATTTTTTGGCATTTTTCTTAGCCACTTCTTGTACTTCATCTCCTAAGGAGAGCAGGTAACTTACCGCTGCAAAAGCTTGCTGAGCCTTGAGATCTACTTCAGAGCGTGCCCCCGCAATAACATCTTGAACATCCTTATAAATGGCTTCAATGACCGCACCTGAAGCCCCTACAAGAAAATGTTTTAATTTTGTAAGGTTATGGTCAAACTTTTCTCTTTGCTTTTCCTCATTAGATCTCATGTGGAAAGGCAAAGATGAAGGAAAAAATACCTGTCTGAATTGCTTGCACCAATCTTCCAGCTTGGGAATGGCTTTCCACGCGATGGAAAAGTCATTGGCAAAGGCGTCTAGACATAGTGGAATTCCTCTCACAATAACAGCAACTCCAAATTCATTATCCCAATTGGGGAGCTGAAGTCCTTCTCTCCCAATATTTTCTGCCAAAATAAGATAAGCAACAGGAATAAGAGCAGTAACAGCAGCTATGGCTCCTGCAATACACATCCGCCCCACTTCTTTTTTTTCTTGTGACAAATAAGTAATTCCCTTTTTCCACAAATGGGCATTTCGGGAAATACCATCAGGACCAGCGCTATACATAATGTACAAAACAAGATATGTGGTAGCATTTCCTCTCAAAAATTCATCAAACGCTTCATTTAAGTTAGCTAAATAAGCAATTCCACCATTATAAACTGGGGCCATACCATACGCAAAGCCTGCTCCAATAAGCGGCCCAATAAGCCATTTCCCAATGCGCTGGGCCCAGGTGCTTTTGCCATTAAGGATTTGGTGGGTAAAATCTGTTAACTGGGTTTTTGTTGTAGCAGGCAGATCTTTTAAGCCATCTAGAAGTTCTAGCCATGTGCATTGAGGGGAAAGGGGCTGTGAGTGTGAGAGGGCTGCAGCTGTTGAATCAAGTCCTTGATCGTGCCGGGGAAAAGAAGAAAAAGCTTGAGAAGGGGGAGGCACTTCATCAAAACTCAAGTAAGTTCTGAGGGCTCCATGGGGCTGACCCGTTTGTAATAGATGGGCCCCAACGTCTTCCTCTCCCTCATTATCTAAGTCTGGAAACGGTCCATGCCGTAAGAATGTTGGAGATCCATGAGGGGGCGAGTCGCTTTCAAAGCTCGTTGATCTATCGCTGTCATCGTTGCTAGAGTGATGTGCTGCACGAAATCGAATAAGAAATTGAGACGCTCTCTCAAGGGCCCCTGGCGCAAGAGTATATTGAGAACGCTCAGGCCATATAGGACGCCCCCACAAAGAAGCTGATCGAGGGGCTGGATTTTCATCTAGTTGAGGCAAAGCTGGCCCCGTGGAACCTAGATTTGCAGAACCATCGCCGACGACAATTTCTACGTCCCCATTTACGGAAAGTTCTTGACTCCCTGGAAAGATGGAAACTTGAGATTGAATGGAAGAGTGACTTGCTCTTAGAAGTGGGGTTCCTGAAATAACAGTAGTAGGGGTACTTCTCCAGCGGCCCGGAAGAAGTGTTGTTGGTTGATCATCTGAGCCTTCATATCCATGTGGTTGAGTACTTGTGAACCTCTGAGCATTTGTGAGCTTTTTTCCTGTGAACAACGCTAAAATATTTGGAAATCCACTAGAAGAAGGCAGCCTCTCTCTTTCAGGGTGAGATGGATCGGCAAAAGGAAACGGCTCATCTGAACTTGAATCACTGCTGCTAAAGCTACTTGAATCAGAATCTAAAAGAGGATCTTCTTCATTCAGCCTTGATTTGCCTTGGGAATTAGCATCATGGGAACTCGAACTCGTCTCACGGGAGCCAGAAAAAACTTGAGGGGAAGGCACTCTATCTTGCAGGGACCCTGTGACAGGGGTTGTCCCAAAATCTGGTTGAGGGACAATTTCAAGCGGTTGTAGGGATGAAGTTGGAAAAGCAGTAGAAGGAGAAATTGTGGAGGCTACATCTTGGCTATGGCTTAGTGAGAAACCGGGGAAGGGAATAATGGGTAAACTTTGATTTCCCTCAGGGGTAAGCTTTTCTGGAGAAGAGCCGCTATCCTCTGAGCTAGAACTTTGCTTAGAAGAATCACTGTTGATAATTTCCAGATCTGTAGTTCGGGGCTTTGGAGAGGGAATTCTGTGAACTACTTTTGATAAGTAAGGATCACGCTCCTCCTCCATGGCTTTTGCTGCATCTATCATGAGCAAAGATGCGATAACCGTAGAGGCCGTTATTTTTTTCGCCCATTTTTTAATATCTACAGCTTGAAGACGTTCTTTCATAATACAAATAAGCCTCTGTATTTCCTAAGCCACCCATTGCTAAACAAAATGATCAATAATCTAAAGAGGTCAGTTGTTATGATCATCCAACTAACACCCTGGTTGCAAATAGCAAAATTTTTTACGAGTAGTCATTTTCTTACGGTTTTTGTAATATGCAAAAAAATTACTATGCGTGCAATCTTCACTTATAAGAGCTGTCTTTAATTAATCTTCGTCAGAAGAATCTAACCCTCTGTCTCTACGATCCGCTCTTCTTTCTTCATCTTCCTCTTCTTGCCGAGAAATCCATCCAATCTCACCAGTGTCTATATCAAATACCTGTTCATAAACACCTTCTCCTGATGGAAATCTAACTGCCCCTAAAAGCTTTGCCTCTTCTTTTTGTTGCCATTGTCTTGTATAATAATTTATCTCATTATTACAAATAACTATAATATTATAACTTCTAAAATCAGGATAATGCGATTCTTCAAAACAGAAATACCAGTTTCTATCTTTATCTCTTCGTTTGACGACTTTTATCCCCCTCGCTATTTTATCCATAAATTCATTAACATGATATTGCCAATCTTTCGTTCCCTTGCTTGTATCATAGCTATAATCAATTGTGTTAATAACAAAAGGGATCTTATTGTATTTTGTAGCAATGGCATGTTCTATTGATTCAAGTATTTGAGGAATTATTTCGGATAATTTTGTATATGAAGTAATATTTGTTAGCTTAATACGAGGTTTTTTAAAACTCTCTACGGGGATTTCACGTAGTTTTGCACATGGCGTATTTCCTACATCTAATACAAATTCATCATCCATTGCAAATAGTGGTAAGGATAGATAAAGAGAAAAAATTGAAATAAATAGAGTGACTTTAATAAAATCTTTAATCATAAAACCTCCTATTTTTATTAGACTTAATTTTCTAATTGTGTTCAATCAATGAAAATTATTTTCTTTTTATCTCAGCAAGTCAAGTCAGTATTTTTATGCACAAACAACCTCTTCCTCGTAATCGTTCTTTAGTTCCTCTGTCTTCTTTGCCTGATCATCCGAATTCTACTGGTGGATAGGCATGGTAACAAGAGATCTAGAGATACATTGAGCTATCCGGGGATGGTACATAAATTGAAGAATTTTATAAGAAGAAACAATATGTTCACCATATAATTCTTGACTTTTTAAACGAATTTCTTATGTTAATGTTAGGATCAATTAAAAAAATAAGAGATTATTATGAAATATAAAATAGAGTTTTATTTAGCAGCCTTATTTCTTGCTCTCAGCTTAAATAGCTCAGCTATGGCAGGGCGTACTTTGGATGGAACAAAGGTTGTGAGTGATGAAGATATTGAGTGGCTTGCAGATGAAGGTTATGTCTCCACAAGTAAATTTGTTCAACAAGTTCATGAGCTAGATCCCGAAGAGCGTGAAGAAGTTGAGACCTTAAATTTACAAAGTGCTTTACTTGGTTCATCAGGACTTAAAATAATTGCTGATGACTTACTGCCTTATCTCCCTAACCTTAAGCTTCTTAATCTTTATGGAAGTCAACTACGATCACGTGAAGACCTTGTTCTGCTTGCAAGTATTCTTGATAGGTTTAATAGTCTTCAGTATGTTGATATTGATGGTAATGGCATTGCAACTCAAACCCTTTCTTTCGTGAAAGAGTATGAAGCTGAAGGACAAGAAGAGCTAGCGAAGAAATTTCAAAAAAAGGTCGTTTTTTCATGTAAGACCTTGCTTAAAAATCAATTTCCTGGAGCAGATCGTGAAAAGTATGACGAGTGGTATCAAACGCACGCAAGCTTCTATGTTAGCCCATTGAGAACTCTTACTTATTAAAATATAAAAGGAATTTATATGTTTAAAAGAGTAGGCTTTTTGCCTTTTTATTTATTTGTTGTGCTAAGTACACACTTATATGCCGGATGGCCTGAAGACGGATGGGAAGGCGTTTCAAGTCTTTGTATTATTCACAAAGGACAGATTGTCAATGTTGATGAGTTGCATCAACATTTAGCAACAGAAGAAGAAAAAGTAGCTCGGATTTTGCCTTCCAATACCCCTACAAATATTGTTTTAGCCAGCTTTTCCTTTTTAGGAGGAGAAGTTCCTTCCCTACATACTTATCATTTAAAAAGTCATGATGGTAAATGGCTTGTCTTTGAAAGTGGTTGGACTTCCTCTTTCATTCCTTCTCCTGTTTATGCTCAAACTCAAAGACTTATGAAGCCATATGCACCTAAGCTTCAAAAAGAAGACCTAACGCTTACTGATAAGGAACACCTTATACAAAGTTGTATTAAAGTGGCCCAAAGTCAATGCTATTTTGAAGAACAGATTACTCCTAATTTTTATTTTTTTGATCAGGAACCCATACCCGTTGAGTCCATTTTTACAAGAATAGAGAGAATTTTTTTTCGCGAGCCTAATCCTAGTGAGGTAAGTCACACTGTTCACAAAGACTTAATAAAAAATAGAACCGCATTTAACCGTGTTGCTTCTGAGTTACAAACCACTAAACGTGAGGCTGCTCAAAGCATTAGCATGATGAGTCAAGAAATAGACCTTTTGTCTGGAATTAATTTAGACTTTATTAAAGATTTAGGGTGTTCGATAAAATCTGCGCACGATCAAATATCTGCACGAGAAAAAGAACTCTCTAGCATCGGCAGTAAAGTCATTTCAACCTACTGGCACAGCGAACAAAAGTTTTTAAAATATATCGAGGATGAAATGCCAAATATTTTAACTGACATGTTTAAAGAACCATTGCCCTTTACACCTGAAGCCATCGTAATTAATGTTCACTCACGGCATGATATTTGTCCTGTTTGCAGTCATACTTTCGTACGTTCCTATACGCGTCCTGAAGGAGTTTTAAGTGCTTTCAGAGATGCTTTGTGTAAAAGGTTTGGAACTGATTCACAAACTTTCCCCTTATACATGACCAGCTCCTTCCGTGAAAAAAGAGAAAAAACAAAATACAGTGTAAGAGACGATCAACCAGAAATTTTAGAAGATTCAGTTGTAAAACTTTATCCAGCTTTTCCTACTATATATATTCCTCTCTCATCACACGGGCACTCACCATTACCATCAAGTTCATCGTCATCATCAAGTTCATCTTCTGGTAGTACTGGTAGTCTCTAGAACAGCAGGTGTATTCAGAGTTTTTGTAAGCAATGCTTGAAAAAAGAAAAAGAATCAAAAAGAAGAGCATTGTGCAGCTTTTCTTTTCACGAAATCTCAACGTTCCTGCTTATCTTACCTTCTTGGTAGGCTTAACTCTTGGTTTTGTCCTTTATCCGGTCGTTTATCCTCCTTGGCTCACTTCATCCTCGGAAAAAGTACCTCTTCGTGTTTGTTTTAGCCCCGAAGGAAAATGTACCGATAAAATTGTGGATGCTATTAATTCGTCTCAGTCCTCTATTTCTGTTGCTGCTTATGCTTTTACATGCCCTCGAATCGCTGAAGCGCTTAGAGATGCTTATAGACGAGGTGTTGACGTTAAGCTTCTTATTGATAAATCTCAACTTAAAGAAAAATATTCTCAACTTCCCTTTCTCCTTAAAGAAGGAATTCCTGTCTATATTGATTCAGCAGAGGGTATTTTTCACAACAAAACAATGCTCTTTGATGGTCGCTGGGTACTTACAGGCAGCTTCAATTTTACCCGAGCCGCAAATTCAAAGAATGCTGAAAACATTCTTCTTATTGATGATCCTTCTCTTGCTCAAATCTACAAGGAAAACTGGGAAAGCAGGGTGGAAAGAGCGAAACAGACCTTTATGTAATGCGGGTAGATTATTGTCTCCTAAACATCTGGAGGCTTCTTTGTATTCTAAACTAGTGCCTTGTAGGACACTCTCTGATAAGATACATGTAATATTTAAACCATATTTATTATGTTTTGACATGAGCTTTTTAATTTTAAATTTAATATGAGGGCAAAAACTGCTGTACAAGAAGAGGGTTTAAAACAACTATGTTACAAAAACAAAATTCAAAACTTTTTTGTTTTAAAGAATTTGCTAATTTAGACATGAGTGAAAATGCTGATTATTTGATAAAATCTATGGATGTAATGAGCTCTTTAGAGAGTATCAAAGCTATTAAGTACCGTGCACTTGATTCTATGTGCCTGCGTCCAGGAGATCGCGTACTAGAAGTGGGATGTGGACATGGTGAAGATGCAGAAGCCCTTGGGGCAATTGTGGGTGATACTGGTTCTGTTATTGCAATAGATGCAAGCAAAAGAATGATCGATGAGGCAGCACAACGTTCGACACAATCTAATGTTGAATATTTACAAACGGATGCATATGACTTAAATTACTCAGATCATATTTTTTCAGCGTGTCATGCAGATCGGTTACTAGTGAGTCATGAGGACTATAGAGGACTTTTTAAAGAAATCCTAAGGCTTATAAAACAAAATGGAGTTGTTTGCTTTACTGATGTTGATGCATTATCTATTATACTAACTCCATTTAATTTCATCACCAAAATTATTCTAGAACAAATCCACAAAAGTTTTGTCAATCCTTATATGGGACGAATTTTGCCTGAATTATTTATTGAAAATGGACTAAGAGAGATTAAGATTATTCCAGAAACATCAATGATACGCAGTTTTGAAACTCTTTCTGAAATCTTTCAATTTTCGCAGGTTGCTGACTCAGCTATTGAAGAAGGCAAGTTAACTCGTGATCTATCTTCACAATGGTTTAAGGAGATGTATCAAGCAGAAAAAGAAGAAAAATTCTTATACTGTGTCACTTTTTTTACTGTCTTAGGAAAGATACCAAACTCACCTTGTTAACCATAGTTTTTGAGACGTATTGGGGAAGTCTTAATAAAGTTATTTTGATAATAAAAAGCTGTGCTGATAATCTCATTCTCCTGTTCTGTCCCTTGGGAATGTCTTTTAACCCATGCTAGATCCTGAAATCCTTCAAGTATATGAAGTGGGATTAAGGAAGTTGAACCATAGCTCATCCAATCGCCTACCACAAAGCTTTGAATAGCAGGGTGCAGCATATAACGCTTATTTTCCTGTTTAGAGAAATGAGTCGCATATAAAATGGCTTGTAGAACACCTCCAAGTAACAAACCACGTGTAAGCTGAATATCATATGCCGCAACAGACTCTCCTGAATTATCTAGATTAATAGGAAAGCCGCCACGATAGATTTTAACGGAGTAGTCATTGAAGAAACATTCAAGGTGATCTAAAACATTATCATATTTACAGTTATGTTCTTCAAATACTTTTAATAACGTCAAAAATTCTTTGTCTTGAGAAGAGCAGCTAATAAATGTTTTGTTGGAATTAATATCTTCTATTCTTAAATTTTGTGTAATGTCTTCACCCGTACAACCAAAAATATACTCTGCCTTAGAAAATAAGGTTTTGATATCGGTTGTACATAGATTTTTAAAAAAGATTTGACCTTTTTCAGGGTCTTTATCAAACGTTATAACCTCATGATTCAAGGATAATAATTTTTGTATAATAACATTTCCAATAGCGCCTAGCCCAATTACCCCACAAGAGAGCCTCGATCGGCCCATTGGTAATACTTTTGACAACTTGTTTACAACAGCTTCTGCTATCATGGGTGATTCGACGAGTTGTTTAGCGGCAGAAGAGGCAACTTCTATAACTGGGAAAGAAAGCTGGCGGGTACGTATATCGGCTAAACCAGAAGTTGTTTGCTCAACACCAACCAAAGAATAATTTTTGCTAATGTAGCTTGGAACATTAGCAAGGCAACTCCCTCCGTCATCTAGAATGACCACCAACTTTATTTTCTTTTTTCTGAGATGATTATAAACCTCATGCCACATACACTTTATATCTTTAACAAAACAACCTGAGAAATCGCCGACTTTCTTTTGGGGTAGATTAGGATAATAATGGCAACCTTTTGCTGTTAATTGATTCACAACCTGCAAAGAAGTTGAATAAGGCTTTCCCATTACATGAATATTGTCGGGGCATGCCCCTAATTGTAATAAAGCATCCATTAAATTGAGTGTGGTAAATAAAAGGTGTTGAACACATACAAATGCTACTGATTCTAAACTGACGATTTCCTTTAAAGGAAACGCTTTAATAATAGATGTGAGCACAGGTAGCTCTTTGTTAAGGAAAGGGTATTTTTTTTTCATACACTTCACTATTTTCTAAATAATTAAGAAACAACAGATATTCGGATGCATCCTCTAAAAAAGGGCGAGGTTCCGCAAAAAATCCGCTCTGTAAGTTGTTCTGCTCCAAAAAAGGTGAACGAATTATCTTCTTCAGCAATTTTCCTACTGCTTAATATTTCACCATATTGATCAATGTCAGAATGAAAAAAATCATACTTAACATGTTTAATCGGGTTAATAATACTACTGTTTCCTTTTATTGTTCGTATTAAAGTGTCCATAAGTCTCTTAATATCTCGTTCGTCCTCAATAATAGAAGGTGCATTTCGTACATAAGGCGTACTCTCTAACACTGTGGGAAGAGTCAGGGAATAGTAAACTTGTTTATCTTCTCCTGTTAATTTGCAAGGCTGCATTAAAGTAGGGATATAGGCTTTTAAATTATAGCAATTAATATACGCATCTTGGATTAACGATACAGGAAGGGCTGTTTCTGTAATTGCAGGTTTAAAAGCCACACCCGCGCCGTTTGCAATGGATACAAGATGCTTAAGTGTATCTACAAGGTAAGGACGAGGTTTTAAACTTCGATTGCTAATTTCATCCCCAAATAAGGACCATAATAAACTAAATTCCGCACCATCTCTAACGAGTTTAAATTGAGACCAGCATAGATTAAAGAGATATTTTTGAAATTTAAGCCACTCAGAATCATTATTGTTACTAAACCAGCTCTCTGTAAATACTAAGATGGTATTACACCAAGAGTCAACTCCACCAGAAGATTCATAAATGCCTTTAAAAACTTCCCATTGGCTGGGTAAATCAGATGGAGGATCATTTGCACGAATACCAAACTCTTTTCTAATGCGATTATGCCCTATTTTATCTGTGATACGAGGAATCATAAACACAGAACGGCCCCCAGCTGAAACACTCCAAGTAGAGTTAGAAGGCGTATCTGTTAAATAATTAATACTCTCAAAAACACCAAACAAATCTCCAGGTTTAAAAAAATTAAGGGAGATAATTCTATTATGTGCTTCGACAAACACTTCCGTATCATTATGTAAAATGAGGGATAAGGGGATAGAGCAATAACTCAGTTTTTTCTTGATAAAATCAGGAACATGGTCACTCTTGAGAGACAATAAACTACCATCTGGTGAAGGGAGATGAAATTCCCCCTTATCAACAATAGTAGCTCCATAAGGATAGCGTACTTTTAATAAAGAATGTTCTTTACCCGGACTAATTTGATCACAAATTTTTGCTAGCTCTGGGTTAAGCTTGTAAATTTCGTCTCTTACATCTTCCCAGAAAACTTCTTGAACATCTAAGGTCCATTCTTTTAATTTTTGAGCGGTATTTTTCATACTTCCCTATTGATTTGTTTTTGCCAACATAAGGATTCACACTAAAGTAAAGCAAGGTCATTAAAACATTCGCTTTTTTACTTTTATAAATACAGAAAAATTCTGGATCAATTTTCTAATTTTTTTCTATATCAATTAGCATCTACACAAAATGTTTTTATATCCTGTGGATCAAAGCTTTTATATTATTGTTAAGGTATTCTATTTTTGAAATACGCGTCAATACTTTTTATTGTATAACTTAGGTAGCTCTAACAATCTCCGAGCAGTGAAAGAAAACGTGATACGATTCTGAGATAAGAACGTAGAAAAGGAGGATTTATGACCCAATCAGAATTATTTAGTCGGCCGACTATTTAATGTCTCTTAGAGAGAAGACTAGTTTTGCTTCCTAAAATAGGAAGCAAAAATTGCTTGTTAAATTAGAAGGTCGTTTTGAGCAATCTATATTGCTGCCTTATTATTGTATTGCGAAACTTTTTCAATGTGTTCATCATTCAAATGTAAATTGAGAAAAATGTGTTTATTTAGGTTCTCTCTTTAGTTGCAAGTAAAATTGTTATATTTAGTGGTGTTTGATAGTAAAATAAATTCTCATCTACAAGTGAGAAAAAGTGGCAGGGTTTTGTCGCCTCCGTTAAAGTGCTCTGCCAACTTTTTCTCAAGTTTAAAGAGATGAGTTGTTATTGTAGAGTTCTTAGCTCATTTAAGAAAGCCTACCGCCTCCATTTAAACTAGGCTCTCTTGATTGAGATATAAGCAGCTAGTGGTGAGATGATCAATAACAAATTTTTAAGTTACTGAAACCTTTATCAATTGGAAACATTTACGGACCCTATATGTTATATTTAGCATGCCGGCCTAAAACGTACAAAGAACCCTCTGATAAATTAGCAGTTAAGAAATTTGGAGATAATAATTTTAACGTAACAGGCGAGCAACAGCCTATGAATTCGTTATCTTCTTCCAAATCATCTTTTCTATTTAAGAAGAAACTCCCACATAAAATTACTAAAAATAATTCCAAAAAAGATCTTCACTTAAACAACAATCTAAGTCCACATGAAAAGCAACTTCTTTCCCACATAGAAGATCCTCTATGGAAGTCAGTTTGTACTGAAGTGACAGATTTAATGGGCTCTTCTCCTATACAAAAAATGTGGGATAGTAAGCTCGGGTCCTATTGTTCAGAAGCCGATGCCATGGATCTCTGCTGTCCAACGGATGAAACAGCTCAATTTATTAACCAGTATTCTTTTTTAATTCTAGGAAGCCTTCAACGCTATTTCCCAGCTATAAAAACTCTGAAAACTAAAGTTGAGTACGCTAACTGAACTTCTGTAGTACGCCTCTACTGTCATTTTTATTATATGTGTTTTAATTTGAGGAGTTTGAAAATCAATCCATAGTTGATATGTTGCACTTTAAAGAGCCCCCATCCAATCAGCTATAATCCTATAATTTTCATCATTTATCCTTACAGCTCCAGTGCCTTCTTCCCTTCTTCTAGCGGTATGCACAGCTAAACATTGGACAATGTCCTCTGCACTAACTGTCCAAACTCCCGCACCACTTTGCCCTCCGTGTGTATCAATATGGTAGTAAATTTTATGTTTTCTATGCGAAACGATAGGCCCTGTTATTGAATACATATGATAAGAGGGAAGATTAAACTTAGTGTTGAAAAATCCTTTAGCTCCTGGATAACCAGTAACAGCTACCATTTCATTTTTTAATGTTGCATCATTAAAAACAACAAGAGAAGCGTAACCTAACTCTTGACCAATATCTTCACTGATCCTGGCAACAGCAAAGTCATAATTCTCATCATTCTGTAAGTATCCTGGATGGATGATAAATCTTTCTATATTAGCTTGCTTTAAAAAGCGGTTTCCATGCCTGCCAAAATAAATGGTCGCTTCTGTTATAAGTCCACCTTCTTCAGCATCATAAAAACAATTCCCTGCTGTTAGCAAGCGATTTTTCCCTATCAGGGTTGCTGTTCCTCGCCCCTCAACACCACTGGAAAACACCATATTCATATGACCATGGATAACCCAAGGATACAAATGAGGGGTAGCTACTAATAATTGTTTATCAAATGACGCATTTAAAGAATTAAAGCTTTTATACAAAAAAGAGCTGATTGTTGCTGAATGAGCCTCATCACTTCGTCGACTGCCTACACCTAAGGATTCTTGTTCATTTTCTTCTTTTAAATCAACAATTAAAGTATGATCATCTTTCAGTTCTGTTGAAAGGATCTCTTTTTTCTTAAAAGTTTTAAATGGTCGGTCAAGACGCAAGTAGCGTTCATAACTTCTGTCTAAAAATCTAATTTTCTGGTCAGCGATAGCGTCATGCTGAAATTCTAATTTAATGGGTTCTGTTGGCCGATGACCTTGTGTGGAAAGCATCCTAACCGTAGATTCCGATCGAGGTATAGAAGGAGTTCTTCTCATTATTGAATGTCCTATGACTTCAAAAAGCCCTAGTCCCATTTTAGATACTCCCGGGCCTGCATAAGCAGAAGAACTTGCCATTCCCAAAATCGTGGCTATGATAATTTTCTTCATATAATTGAGATCCTTTTAAGTAATTAACAAGCAAATATTACTCTGTTAAATTGCCGTTTAGTTGCAAAGCAGAAGAGGCTGTACCAACATTGAAAAATCAATCATTTGATGATGAGCTGGTTGATGGTTGGCTTTGCCCTACTATTGGTTGTGGCAATGGTTCAACAACTTTCATATAAAAATGAGAGGCGGGATCCAGTAAGTCAATTCTTTCCTTGAACCTTCCATCATGGCCAAATAAATGCCGCCGATACCCTAAATCCCCTTTGCTGTTTGAGAATTCTTGCCGAACAGACGCAAGCATCTGAAAAGTTGGAAGAGACGTCTCCGGGGGGTTAATCTGTTGAAGAATTTCAATCACCCTTGATTTAATCCTGTGGCTTTCAAGACTTATAACAGGGGCGCACCTTTCGCAAATATCTAAACGTGAATGAAGGTGAAAAATAGCTCCTCTAAATAGAGGATGCTTATAAGTTTGGAGTATCTTCTCTCTAAAATCACTAAGGAACTTATCAAAAATACCTTCTTTGAGATGATATAATAAATTTTGTTCAGAATGATTATATTTTCCCTTTATATCAAGGGCATCATACTGATCTCTTACAGTTTGTACTCTCTTTAGAATCTCTTCCTTTTGGGATATTTTATGCTCTACTTCTAAAAGAAATAAGTTGGTTTGCTCATTATCTAACGATGCTTCCTTTATGGTTCGTTTTGTTTCCGTAAGTGCCCCCTTTTGTTTTTGGAATTCGCTTAAACGTTTAAGGGTTGCGTCTTTTCTATAAAGATGCATTAGATTATCTCCAGTTAATGCAAATTCTTGCTCTAACCTGTTTAACTCGCCAAGACATTCTAATCCTTCTGTCGTCTCCCTGATTAACATCTCGAATACTTGAGGATCTAAGGCTGGAGGTGAAGAACTACTGGAGGAGGTGCCATGAGCACCATTGGAAGCAAGTCCCTGAACCAATCCGAGTATTTTTTCGATAGAGTTCAGAGAGTAAGGCGTTACAATATCATAAGATTGGGTCAGCCCATCTATTAAAAGAGAAGGAGCAGGTCCCCTTGATCCTCTTTTAAAGGCGCTATCACTTAAGAAAACAAAAGGCTTAGGCTTTAAAGATGAGCTAAAAGCATCAGGCACATCTTCGTAATTTCCAATAGGCTCTGTTATACAATGAAGTTCACCTGTTGAGCTATCTTCTACCAAAAAACTCAGAGAGGCTAGCACGATATTGGTGCTGCATGGCTTTCCTTGGCGACGATCGTCTAGCCTTTCAAACAAAGCAAATTCTTGGCGCGCTAAATCCGTGTGAATAGGATCTAGGGGAATTTTCTTTCCCCTTATCTTCCCATCAAAGGACTCACGCCAAAACCAGTCTTCATTAACAGCACAAACGTTCGTACTTAATAAGACGATTAAAAAGTAAGTTTTTAAAATATAGAGTATTTTCATAATCTATTAATCCACAATTTCAGTAGACTCTGGTGTAACACTATCATTCCATCCAAGCCTCTCTCTTGCTGAAAAATGCCATTTCTTAGCGGCTTCTTCGATAAGCCTCATCCCTTCTTCTGGTTGGCCTAGCTCCTCCATAAGCAGACCCCAGTTATAATAAGCATCGGCATTGCCAAGGCTTGCAGCATGTTTAAACCACCAAAGCGCCTTCTTTTGATTTTCCTTTACCCCTCCCCGTCCATGCAAGTAATAAACACCTATTGTATCAGCGTCTTCTCCTTTTCCTTCACAAGCCTGTCGATAAAGATGTTGTAAATTTTCAATTTCCTCTTTCAAAGCAAGAGGGGAGCGATCATTGAGTGGATTGTTTTCATCTATTGAACTTTCATCTGGCGATAAAAGTTCTTCCCTCTTTTTGTCATAATATTGTTTGTGAACAAGAGAGACAAGGTCACTAGCAGCCTCTAAATCTGGCCTATCATTTAAAAGAATGGTCCACTTTCTTCCTTCAAGCCATTTTTCAGGAATCCAGATTAATTTTTTTAAATGATCTTCCTTCAATCCCGTAAAGAAAGATTTTGAGTCAGTTGTGGCTGCAGAATTTCCAACTATGTTTAGATATCGAAAGGCCTCTCTCTCTAAAATTTCTTTAAAAGAAGGAAGTCCTTGAGAGGTAATTTTGTTGTAAGATAGGTCTAACTCTCTTAAAGCAGGTAATTTCCCACTTTTCCATAGTGTTTCCCTGAGAATGCCTACTCCAGCATCACGAACATAATTGTGACTTAAGTCAAGAAGTTCTGTATCCGAATATTTCTCATCTGACACTTCTTGAGCAACGTCGCTAATGACTTTAGGTCGACGAGATTGATAGAAATGTGCAAAACTATCATCCTCAATCCTTGATTGATGATAATCCAAATGCTTTATAGCAAAGCATGACGATCCTGCTAAAAGTAGACTGACTAGGGCGCAACTCGACATGATGAGGTTCATTTTTCTCTCCTGCTTATTAAAATCAATAATAATATAACAAAAATATTAATATTGAGTCAATTTGTAATGACCTAGTAAACAGCGGTTCTCACCTAAAAACCTATAAACCCTACAGAAAAATTAGCTTTTGATGTGGAGATTTTGCTGCCCCTACATCGATATTGAAAGGTCCCGCTCTTTCTGCCTTGAGATTTCTTGATCTATCCGTTGTTTTTGAACTTCGATTAAGGCTTTTTCTTGCATTTTGAGCATGTCCTGTTCGTGAGCGATGGTATGGCGATGGTTATAGCACTGCTCCTGGAACATGGAATCTGCGTCCATGCGACGTAGATAGAGAAGATTATGGGAGCCAAGATATTTTTCAAGGGAATCGGGGTATTTTTCCTCAACCTGGCGGGCAATTTCAGCCACAGCAGTCATTTGTGTATCGGTGGGTTTTGCGCCATGGGTTTCTTGGTACCTGAGCATATTCTTGGCACATTCATTTGCAGCATTTTTGGAAAGAGAGTATTGAGTGCCGAGCTTCTGAGCTAGTATGTTTGCTTCTACTCGATGGGTTTTGAACTCCGCTTCTGCTAATTGGGGAATGTTAAAGGATGGTTTTAGACCTTTTTGTTTAGCCTCAAGAAAGAGACGACCTTCAATGGAGGCTTGTCTTTCTGCAATCATATGAATAAGGAGCGGGTCCTTTTTTTCATCAAACTTACCACGTTTCTGCCACTCATCGATGAGCTTTTCCTTGATTTGAGGAATGCGGTCGAGCTCGTATTTGGCTCGAGCCAAGAACTGCTTTGTTTCTTTTTCTGTTGGACTTGTTCCATTGAGCGTATGGGCATAAAAGATGAAGTTTGCCGCTCGATCAGCCTGAAGAGGAATTCGCTCTTTTAGCTCAGGAGTCATGGAGATGTTTTCCTTGGCTATATAGGCATAGAGGACCTTTTCGCAGTATTTAGCAATTTGATTAAAGACGTCTTGAGACGAAACTCCTGCCTCTTTGATAACGCTGGGTTGTATTAAGGCCTGAGGTACAGCTTGTTTTATGATCTCTCTCACGCCCTCAGGCCCATGCTTCTTGAGGACGTCATTAAAGTCTTCTCCCAGTGTATCTGGCTTAATAACACTCACCTTAAAGCCCCGTTCTTGAAGGGTTTGAACTGACTTTTGAATACTCTTCGCTGCAGGCGAGTTGGGATCATCATGATCTCCACAAATGACAATGTGGGTGTTTGAGTTTTGAGGTTCAATGCGCCCCATATTGGCAAGACCCAAGCTAGCTTTGATAGCACCTTCTATACCTGCTTCCTTAAGGCTGAGAGCTGTCTCCACCCCTTCAGCAATGAAGAGAAGATGGTTGGAATCTTTACCTGCCTGTACCGTCACGGCCGAGCCTTTTAAAAGCCCGTATGATCTCTTCTGAACGGGAATGTCGGCCTTGTTGGCTGTCTTGGGATCGAGGAAGGTGAGCTGAACAGCTGTGACATCTCCTGTATTCGATCGTGCGGCAACCATAAGGCAAGGAGTGCTTTTTCCTGTGTTCTGCTCTCCTGCTACCTTTACATTGGGCAGAAAACGAAATTCTTGTGAGTATTCTCCCTCTATCTTGCGATGTTCTTTCAGATAACGCTCAGCGATGGTTCCTTGAATGGACTGACCTTTGGTCCAGAGCTTCTGAGCCCGTTCGATCTTTTGTTTGTTGGCTATACCTTCCCTATCTAAATCCTCCTTTTCACTTTTTTGAGAATAAGAAAAATCAGGACTGCGGTTTTGGGTATTCAGCTGATCCGTCGACAACCTTGCCCAATTTACTCCATACTCGAGAGCTTCCTTAAAGGAAAGACCTTTAAGCTTTGTGAGCATGTGAAGGGGGCCTCCAGATAAATCACTGTCTTTAAAATTTATCCATCCCCCAGTTCTTAAATTCACTGAGATGTGACCATTTTTTCCATAACGACGCTGAGTCGCTGACGAAGAGCCCTTATGAAACGGCTCTCCAATTGAAGCAAAAACATGGTCTGCAAAATCAGCGATGTTTTCTTTGAGAGCGGCTTCTACAACTTCTTTTCTATTGACAAAAGGAAGCATGGGGTAGGCCGCCATCTTTTCATCCATTGTGGGAGAATGAAAATCTTGTGTTTTCTCTTTCCTTTCACCATACCGTTCTGCATAACCCTTTACAGAAAAGATATGACTTGAGTCCTCAATGGCCTTCCCCAAGGGGCTCTCCATGAGATTGAATGCCGCTTCATTTCGGTCCCGTGCCACTTTAAAGAAGTCCGCATCGTTCTCAAAACGTGTGTTTTTCATGACCTCAAGGCGTGTTTCATGAATCTGATTTCGACTATGAGAGAGCTCTATAAGCCCCCGAGAGAGGCTATTCATGTCCTCCTTTGTACTCATCCCCCATTGAAAAGACCTATCCCACTCTTGAAGGCGTTCCTGGAGGGTGCGTTCGATGGTTTTGGGAGATTTCTCTGCCTTGGCCATTAAACCCTGGGTTTCATCAATTAAACGATCCACCAAAAAAGAATAGGACCGGGCGCGATTGCGGCTTTCCAGCTGAGAAATAAATCCTTCCCGCCTGAGGTTGAATTGTTCCTTGACGGCGCCTAATTCTTTCTCAATCACCTCAGAACGAGGCTTCCAGAGAGAAGAGAAGCTTATTTGAGCAGAAACATAACGCTCAAGACATTGGAATGCCTTTTCTTTGTCCTCCAGAAGAGGTGACGTGTGATGATAGAGACCATAAAGATGAAGAGCTTCAAAATTGACATCTACTTTTTTGAGTTGGGTCTTCACCAATCGATTTTTGTTTTCTTGGTCTAAATCCACTAAGATGGTTGCGGCAAGTTCTGCTTTCTGTTCACCAGAGGCATTTTGATAGGCTTTAATGACCTGACTGATGTGATGCTCATAGGCATCCTTTTCCATTCGCTTATAGTCATGGGCAAAGGAAGTTTTGATAACCTCTCTATATTTTTCAAGGGTTGAGGTGGCAAGTGAAACCCGCTTCTCTCGCAGCTTTTCCCAAGCCATATATTTGTTTTTGTCCTGATTTTGATCAAGATCTTGATCAAGATCTCGATCTTGGTCCCGATTATAGATCCCAACATAACCCGAAGGACCCTTTCTTAAGTGGCTTTGAATATCCATCAGCTCCACTTGCCTTGATTGAATGTCTGGAGGAAGCTGGGTTGAACTTATAGCCGAACCACTTGTGGCGTAACCACTCGTAGTAAGGCCATTAACAACATTTGTGATTTCACGGGTAATGGTGCTGAGGGCTTGGGTATTGGCGGGGTCTTTACTCTTGAGAATCTCAAGGGCCTTTTCTTCCATAACTTCACGAGAGGGAGTCACTTGTGACGTAACCTTTTCTTGTTTCTGCTCCGTAACTAAAGCATTCAAACTTGAGAGCTGATCTGTTTGCAGTGAGACAACTTTCTCAACCGCATGAGCTTTAATAACCGTCCAATGATGTGCGACCTCATGCTGAACCTTTCGATAGGTCTCTAAATTTGTAAAGGCCGCAGAAAGCTCTGCAACCGTTTCGAAATGAAGAGGTTCTTTTCCATTGCGCATCACGTCTAAACAGCCTTGTTCAAAACGTAGGCGCGCCATATCAATCCCTAACCCTTTGACCCTCCCATAAAGCCCTTTATCAAAAGTGCCCTCTGCATCACCCATCATCTTATGAAGTTGATCGGCAAGCTCTAAACGTCTCTCAACCGTCTTAGAGAGGGTGTACTTCAGAGCAATTTGCCGGACTTCTCCATAAACCGCATACTTCAGCAATTGATCTTGAGAGTTTTGGCATAAAGCCACATCGGCTCTTTCAAGAAGAGGGCTATACCGCTCAAAGGAATGAACAATCTTATAGGCAAGAAAGTCTCTCTCTTTCGTCTCCTCGTCAAGTAACTCTTTGAAAGAAGAGAGGTCCTTGGCTCCCCTCTCCCCATCCTTAAGAGCCGCATAGAGACGTCTACAGGTTTGAACCTGCGTCTTAAAGGTCAGAAGTTCCTCAAAAGCTCCTCTTTGTGCTGAGGTAAGCTTTTCTTTAAAGATCCTTTGCTGGTGAGCTTTAATATAAGAGTCGCTGTGTTTTTGAGCGGCTTTAAAAGAAGGAGGTATTTTATCATAGACCTCTCCTCCGTAGGTCACATATTGGGGCGAAGTTTCAGCTTTTTTCTCCTCTCCTGTGTCTCCTGTATCTCCTGTCCCTAAAGATGTTGCAAGATCAGTTGTCTTAAAGAAAGGTTTATGGATCTCAGGAAAGCTTGCAATATCATAGGCCAATTGATTTCTGTTCTGACAGAGAGCTTCATATTCCTGCATTCGGAGATGAGTTTTAGCTAAGTTGCCTGCTTTTGAGATCTCTTCCCAAAGAGAACGGGCTTGAATCGAGGTCGATCGATAGGTTTCCACCCGCTGAAAGGCCTCCAGCTCAACGGTGCTTAGCTCTCGCATTTTGAGCCCGGCTTGAACCTCAAGAGTTACTTTCTTCAAGCCCACTTGATGGGCAAAGGTCCGTGCACTTTCCCAATTCTCCAGAATCTCTTCAGCAAGGCGGTTTCTCTCATGCTGAGCGGCTTGAAAATCAACCCATTCGGGTTGACCTTGTGTTGATGTTTCAGTACTTTCCCTTTCTCTCGAAAGAACTCCCCAAAGGTCTCCTGCCTCATAGGCAACGACAAGGTACTTTCTGAGGAGATCCGCCTCTGGACTCTCCCCAAAGTCGGAGATGAGAGGCCTGTATTCACTTCTCCCGGCAGCATCAACCATGGCTTTGACATCAACCGCTTGCTCTCCTGAAATAAATCCTTGGAAGGTAAGACGATGACGGGTCATCCAAATGAGAGTCTTGTTTGTACTCATAAAATGATCAAACCAACCGTAAACATGATCAAAAGTATGGCCTTCCGCCTTATTGACGGTCATGGCATAGCCATACTCTATATGATCATAGGTCTTTAGATTGACCAAAACATGGCGACCATCTTTTAGCGCCACCTCCATCTGGGAATGTTCCTCATCGATGGATTTAATCTCCCCAAAGCTCCCATTTTTAACCCCTTTCTGATGACTCTTGCCTGCTGAATTAATTGTTTTTACAAACCACCCCGTATGGTCATTTTCTGTAAAGACAATGCGATCTCCTACAGAAAATTCTTTCCCCTCATAAACAAAGCTCTTGCCAAGAACGCCCATTTGTTTGAGCTGATGGTGAATAGCGTCATTTAAGTCGGAGACATCTGGGTTTTGAAAGGCCAGAGCCATATGAAACTCATGAGGAGTACGCTTCCAATTGTTTACATAAGCCTCTGCTAGGGCATAGCGTGCTGATTCAGCGGACTCTTTAAAGGTTAAACACCCATGCTCCTCATAGGCCTTAATTCCCATAATCAGATCATCATGACTATTCAGAGAGGCAGAGGCTTGCCGCATCCATTCTTCTTTTTGGCGATGGACTTCGTTCAGATCAAAGCATCCGACTTTTTCCTCAACGAGCCTGGAAATATCTGCCCCATAGAGAGCCTTAATTTGGTTATTATCTTGGACGACTCGCAGGTGGGCTCCAGCTTCTTGAACACGGGAGAGCAGCCCTTGCCAGAGGTTTCCTCCGACCATGTTTCCTTCATCAAGAAAGATCACATGGCGAGGAGTCAATTGATAGGATGAAACCCTCTCCAACTCTTTCTGAGCCACAGCCAGAGCTTTACCCCTCAACGTGGGGATCTCCTCTTTAAGTTCGTCATAACGTCCCCAATAATAACGGAGCTGATCGAGGGTATAGGAAGGAATATCAAGATCATGGGCCAGGAGATCAGAGACCTTGCCTTGAAAGGCCGTTCCTATAGGAATGTACCCTGCTTCTCGATAAGCATCGACCACCGGCCTTAAGACGGTTGTCTTTCCTGTGCCAGCCTTTCCTGTTAGAACTCGTAATCCCTCTGGATCAAGGAGATAATCAATGGCCGCGCGTTGCTCTTCAGAAAAGGCAAAGCCATTGCGTTGTTCTGCCAAAGCAACAGAAGCTTCTTTTACGGTGTGAGTAATTTCCTTTCCTTCAAAAGATTTTATCATCTCAACATCAGCAGAAATACTTTTTTCTAATTCAAGGGCCTGTTTTGTGGTAAAAACAATTACATTTCTCAGATTCTTACCCACCTCGACCACTTCTCCTTCCTCACTATGAAGAATTTTGGTTGCAAACCTGGACAAAGTCTTTTCATAATCAGCTTTGAGATTTTCCTCTTTAACCTTCAAATTCACGTTATCATTGGCTGTCTTTACCCACTCAGAAGAAATCTCCATCCCTTCAAGGCGAGACTTTAAAAGATTATAGAAATGCATATCACCCCCAGCTCTTTTAAAGATTTCTCTTTCAATGTCCGTCTGAGTAAAAACGACCTTTTGTGTCGCAACAAGTTTCACAATTTCTTCCGGATGGTCCAAAAGAAGGGCAAGGTTTTTTTGATGAATCTCATTGTTCTCTTGCGCAATGCGGCTCTCTTCTTTGTGTTTATGATACGCCTTTGACCCGAGATGACGGGTGGGGAGAAGAGCAAGCCCCCGCTCCTCATAGGAGCGGGCATCTATGTGATAATTGTATCCCTTCTCTTGACCAAATTCATTGGTCGTTTCGGCTGCTAAATGACGAATCTCGATGAGTTGTTCACGCTCGATAACAAATCGGGTTTCAGAAAAGTTATCCTCTTTCCAAGGACGAGTCGCTGCCAGAATATGAAGATGGGGATTTCCCTTATCATAATGAACGGCCCATTCAGTAATTAATCCCTTTTGGACATAGCATTCTTTTACAATTCTCTCAGAAAGAGCAAGGAGATCAGCAGGATCTTCAATCTCCAGAGGCAAAGCAAAGTTCGCTGTAAATCCCGTCTTACAAGTCTCTAAAAACTTTTCTTTTCTCTCTAAGCTCTTTGCATTTTTGATAGGATCCGTGTGTCCGCGAAATCTCTTCTGTGCTATTTGGTCTTCAAAAGATTCAACGGCATTCCGCAACATCTGTTTGTCATAAACCCACTCGGGACAGCCCTCAGGAGCGAGAGTTCCTTGTCCCAGAAGTTCCTGTTTTTTTGAGTAATCAAACACAAGGCCTGTGCGTTCCTCTTCAAGGATGGTGCAAGCAATATAGGCTGAGTGAGCGGTTGCACTTCGACCGCCTTTTCTTGAGATATATCCAAGGTTCATGTGATATTGGGCCATACTTCCGATATGGTGCCGCCCGCAGGGCCGCGCAAGGTGATTGCAAATCACCGTTAAGTGCGCCTTTAGAGATTCGCGGCTTGGCGCCGGCTCACCTCTTGATGGACTGCTTATTTTATGTTATTGTATTTTTAAAATAATCTCCAAGAAATCAGAAGGGACTTAAATGACAACTCTACAAAAAAAGATCTCTACACTTGAAAAAAAGAGGGATAAAATTGCACAAGACATCGATCATCTTTTACAAACACGCAACCAAGAACTTTTAGAAGCTTTGAGACACGTTCCTCATCCAGCACTTGATGCCAATATCCTCGTCGGAGGTCTCCTTCACGTTTGTGAGCAAGCCATTGCCAATCCACAACTGGCAAACCAATGGAGAGAAACAGGCCAGAAATTTCGCAGGAAAAGAACAAACCCAAAGGCTGTTCAAAAGGTTGCGTAAAATGACCCAAGCGCTTGCCATAACCAACAAACAACTCTCTTTTCAGACGTCAAAAAAGGTTTTATTTTCTAAAAGTCAAAGGAAGGCTGAAGTACGAACGAAAATTCAATTGGGAGGCCTTCTTATTAAATCTGGCCTTGCTAATGAGTTTTCTATTCACGCTGGAGTTGACCTCCAACTCGATCAAGGTGAACGAGAAAAGGCAACGCTTCTTCTCGGTGCCCTTATTGAAATGCAGAAAAATCTCCCCCCTCATCCCTCACAAAAAGAGGAGTGGGTCATTTTAGGACGAGCTGCTTTTGTAGATCATTTTTTAAGCGCAAAAGAAAAAAGAAATACGTGAAAAGGTGGGAGTTATGAAACGTCTTTAATCTTTCTTTTTACAGTTTGTATTTACAAAATTCCTTAATTTTACCATCTCGTCAGTTACTTATTGTTCGATTGAAACGTAAGCCTCTCATACTTTTCTCTTTCTATCTATTAATACGAGGGCTACTAAAGTGCAATTGGCGGATAAGCCAATAGAGGCAAAAGATTTCCAACACCCCACACTAAACAGCTAAATATTTAATATCTCAAAATCCATCCTTATCCCCTTCCCATGATATATGTTCCAGCTAATGGTCTTGTTCTCCGAAGATCTGTTGGACTTCTTTTTAAAAATAACTTTGAGCCCAAGAAGCTATCTTAGAGCTCATTGAGACCCAGCCGAGGATGAAGAAGATGATGATGATGTCGGTATTATAGCACCAGGATTCTCAGCAACTCCAAGTCTTCTCAGATCCTCAATGGCTTGTACGTAGCCATTCTTTAATGCCAACGTATAATTATCAATACATTCTTGTTTTATCTCAGGGCCCTTATCGATATGAATTTCTAGCATTTGTGCTAAGGTGTATTGTGCCGGTGCGTATCCTCTCTGAGCGGCTCGTCTTATAAGTTCTAAACTTTTTAACAGATGTGATTTCACCTCTTTCTTGCGTTCTTCTGTGAGCTGCCTAACATCGTCATCTCTGTTTGTTTCGAGAAAATTTCTAAAATATATCTTTTGCGTAGCATACGCTAGTTCCGCTGGTGCAAATCCCTTATCTACAGCTCTCTCCAAATACATCATACCTTCCTCTGTATCTCTGGGTATTTCTGGGAAGTTTTCAAGACTTTGCAAGAGTATACTTCCCAATATCCATTCTGCAGGGGAATAACTATTGCTTGCAGATAGACGTAACAAGCGCAATCCTTCTTTAATATTATAGGGTTGCATTCTATCGTCATCTGTTCGTATCATCGCAAGGTAAAATTGAGATCTTGGGGCATATTCTCTTGTAGCTAGATGGCTCAATTCATTCTTATAAACTTCATTAAGCTCATGATATTTCTCCCGATTGTACCGCTCAGGAGTATTCTCATCTAGATACATTCTAGCAAGAAAAAAGGTTGCTAGCATATCCCCAGTTTCATAGGCTTTTTGCGCATAATCAAACGCTCGATGCTTATCAATAGTTTGATTCAACCTACCATATAACAACCGTTCTGCCATAACTCCGTAAGCCGCTGGCAGGTCTTTTCCACTTGCAATCTTAGTTTCTAATGAACTACTTGGCAGGCTTTCAAGCCTTTTATATTGGTCCTCTATGTTTTCAAAAGGCACAATCTCAGAAGTCGCAGGATCTGCAGGTATTTCCTCTACTTCATAAGTTTCTGAGATCCACTGAATGACTTGTTTCAATTTACTTTCCGTGAGACGAACCCCATAGTTTCCTGTTCCGTCTTCTGTCTCTCCATAAGCATGAACACCGACTATATAAGGAGTTTGACCCACCACATCCTCTTGAATATACCATATAGCACTTCCACTTTGCCCTGCTGAAGTATCTATCTCATAACGCCATTTTGTTGGTTCAATTGCTAATGGCTTAATTGCACCATTTTCCTTTCTATTAGACATCCTCCACATTCTTTGAAATTCTCTTCCTGGTACGGTTTCTTCTGAAGAATATCGTGTCTTACTTACTTCCTTTGGATACCCTGCAATGTAGAATTCTCCTTCTAATCGTGAGCGCATTTCAGGACGATTAGGTATATAAGAAAGCCCATACCATCCTATCTCATTTCCTTTTGACTGATCCAATACGAAAAGTGCTATATCAAAATCTTCGTCTCTCCTATCTACCCATTTTTTATAGGTATAGGCTCGAATGACCCTTTGTTGGCCAAATGGATGAGAATAACCATCTAAGGCACAACGTACAGAAATAGATTGAGCCCATCCATCTCCTCCATTCTTAGGATTAAAAAGATTGTGACCAGCTGTTAATAAGTGACGAGGCCCTACAAGAGTCCCGCTTCCTCCATATATGCCCTTCCCAAATCTGATACTAACTTGGGCATGAATACGATAAAGCCTATTGCGCGCAGGAGAAAGAACAGGCTCACGTCCATCAATACCACTAAACAATCTCCCTAAAACAACCTCCGGGGCAGATTCAAAAGAAGAAGCATAGGTAGGCATTTCTTCTATTTCACTAACTTCTCCTGCCTCGGTGAGCTGTACATTAGCTGGAATTGTAGGATGAATATAAATGGCTCCTGTCTGTTCATCATGAATACGTTTATCCTCCAAGGAATGGGGGACATATTTATAATTATCTCTTACAGCACCTCTTACAGAAAAATCTCTTGTTATAATTTCATCAGGAAGTGGGGAAGGAGTAGAGGATGCTATTGAAGAGGACGTGCCAGCCATTGCTGAGGAAGAGGATGATGTCGATGTAGAAAATGAATTATTTCTTGGACTTTTCTTTGGACTTTTCTTATCCGTTGTTTCCTTTTCTCTATATGGAGAAGATGTAATCTCACCTGCTACTCTTTTTTTTCTATATGCAGAAGGAGTAATGCCTCCATCATCATCTTCTTCTATATTCGTAGTAAAATTTGAAGATGGAGATGAGGGTAACGATGCTGATGTAGTGTCATCTTCTAATAATTGATTTTGTAATGATCGTCTTACTCTCGAGGAGTTAGGAGATTGAGTAAGTTCAATAATAGAAGAGGAAGAGGTTAAAGAAGATCTAACAGTCTCTAGAATGTGTTGGGGAGGAGTTTTTTGATCTATATCATCTTCCAGAGCAGTAGAGGGAACAACTTCCATTATAAAAATACTTACTGATAACAAAATAGCTTGAAAAAATTTGAAGCATGCCATAAAGCTCCTTTTATTTCTAATTTTTTCCATTTTTAATATATAATTACTAAAATTTTTTAGCTGTCAATAAAATTAATACGTGAAAGATATTCCCATGTTTTGTTGAGGCTCGCGTGAGTTAGCATATACCATAAGAGCCTATGTTACGATGCTGATGTACCGTCTTGTATTTCCAGAAATACAGGTAAGAGCTGTATTTGATAAAGATGCAGATAATGTTCTAAAAGAGTGTCTCTCTAATATTTTTTCGCTTATCTCCAGAGACCACGCTTATATTCAGGGTACTCTTTTTGATTTACACAATCAATTTAAACTCTTACTCCATTAAATTAAGAACGATAGAACTTATATTGGTTAATTACCGTTAAATCCGCTCATTCACATCTCAAAATCCATTCCTTTCTCATGATCGTGCTCCAGCTGGTGATCTTGTTCTTTAAAAACCCTCTCGACTTTCTTCATCAACTGCTGCTTATACTCTTGAAGATCTTCTTTCAGAGAAGGAACTTTCTCGATAGTGGTCATGTAACTATGGAGCTCATTAAAGGCTTTATGAGAAATATGGGTGCCGGCGTAAACCGTGATGTCGTGGAGTCTGTCTTTGATATACTCAGCCATGATCTCAAGATTCTTCTATTCACGCTGGAGCTGACCTCCAACTCGATCAAGGTGAACGAGAAAAGGCAACGCTTCTTCTCGGTGCCCTTATTGAAATGCAGCAAAACTTCCCGCCTCATCCCTCACAAAAAGAGGAGTGGGCCATTCTAGGACAGGCTACTTTTGTAGATCATTTTTTAACCGCAAAAGAGAAAAGAAAAACGTGAAAAGATGGGTGCTATAAAACGTCTTTAATCTTTTCATTTTACAGCAATTCCGTAGCTTAAGTTATTCCACTCATCAATGACACATGCGATTCTCATGGGAGAGACACAAATCTACCCTTAAGTGATCAAAAGTAACGCGAGGACAAATCTCGCCACTCTTCTTACGTTGAAGAGAGACAAGTCCATAGTGCTCCATTGTACGCAAAGTTCGTGAAAGATTACTCTTATGGCGCCCGGAAAGTTGAGCCAACTCTGTCATAGACTGAGGTTTGGCTTGAGCAATCAGTTCTAAAAGGAGCTTGTTATGCGTTGAGAGAACCTGGGCCAAGGACTCTAAGGAAGAAAACCAAACTTTGGGTTCATTGGGCGACGGTTTATAATCTCCTCGCGCAATGGCAAGGGTTCTTTCTTTTATCTCTTCATAAGGTGCAATGCCGACCCTTAAAATATGAACATGGCTCATTTTAGTGACTCCTTTTTAAAATTTGATCAACATCTTTCCAAAAATCTTCTAAAAGTTTTCCAGCATCTTTATAATTGTATTGGATAATTTTGCCGCTCCTGTGTTTGTGATCATGGGCATTTATTGATGCTTTGTGAGGAACGGAATGGGCATTATCATATCCTAAAACCCTTTCCCCTTTTGGGTTATGCAGCGTTAGGGAGTATTTAATCCCGTGAGGTTTTGCTTTATCTTTCTCAACTTTTTTAGCTTCGATCTTCACCCAATACCCATGTCCAACCTCAGCAATAAAGCCATCTAAATCGATCAGCGTTTTAAGGGTATGATCGCGTTTTGTATCCATAAAATTACATTCTATCATAGTTATCATCAAATGATAATAGTTTTTAAATGCCCTTTTTAAATGCCCACTTTTCCCTACAAGTGCCTTTCATGCTGGCGTAGATAGTCTTCAGCTGCTTTTTGCAAGAATGTTGATCGCTTTCCTTCTTTTTTTTGAAAGAGATCAATGTGCTTAAGCACTCTATAAGGGAATATCACATTAGTTCTGCTATGGGGAAGGCTGTACCATCTATTTATACCGGTCAACTATATAAACCCAAAGAAGCTTCTGCCTCCCGAACTTCGTGAAATGTATTCACAGCGCGCAAATTGAACTTTCGTAAGTCCAGAGAGATTTTAATTTTTAACTGGTTTTCAAAAAATCGTTAAGGTCTATAATCCTGTAAAAATATCGTGCATCTATAACAGGGTCACTTACCCCATTGAAATGGAAAAGGATGGGGCAAACAGCATATCCCTTAGGAAAGGATAGCCTTTCTATTTTTCTCTGAACACTTGTAATGACTTCTGATTGAATTTCATTCCGTTTAAATTTAACTTCACATAAGTAAAGTGTTTTTGTTGTTGTTTGAACTAAATAATCAATCTGAACCCCTTCATGTTGTTTTGTTGGATGTTGTACAAAGGGATTATCCATCACAACGTCTTGAGGATGTATTCCAATTGATTTTAGGATTCTTCGGCGATTGGATAATAAAAGGTTTTCTATTTGAATTCCCATGATGCTATTCCATCCTGGAATGGAACTTAAAGGAACATCTTGAAATGCATTTAAATTTATTTTTCCCAAGAGGGGTTCAATAACCTTGAGATAAAAACGCAAATAATTATCACTTAAGCGAAAGAGGCTTTTTGCTCCTGGTTTTCCAGTCTTAATGGACCAGCTTTGATGCTTACTAACATATCCACAGGTTATGAGAGCGTTCAGATAAGGAGCTAAGACACCTCCTTCTGGATAGTTCATGCGCTTTCGAATCTCAGTATAATCCCGCATTCCACCTGCAAGTATGGTGACAAGTTCTTTATAAACACTCCCTCTTTTATCAAATAAATCATGAAAAATGAGGTCAAACTCATTGACTAATAATCCATGAGCAGAAAAACACAAACGTTTGATGTTTTGATCAATGGTTTCATCACATTGAATATTCTCTAGGTACCAAGGAATCCCTCCCGTTATGGAGAGAATTCTAAAAATGTCATAAGGTGAAGCCTGAACACCATTCTCCTTTAGAAAGAGGTAACTCTCGGAAATAGAGAGGGGGTTAAGAGCTATCTGCAAGGAAACTCGACCAAAGAGAGCCGTACTCTTGATAATGTTATCTTCTATCCATGTGGATACAGAACCGCAAAGAATAAGAATAATATTATTTTTTTGCTCAGAGACCTTATCCCACCATATTTTTAATTTTGGAATAAAAGTTGGATCCTTTGATCCCATCCACGAAATTTCATCAAAAAGGATGACTGTGGGTTTATTGCTTAAATGCAGGGAAAGATGGGCAAATCCATCTAGCCAATCCGTAAACTGAAAAGGAGGAAGGTGAAATAAAGCGGAGAGTTGATTTGCAAAGACATCGCGTTGATCTTGAGCAGATACACTTTTGATGGGAGAAGAACCGACAAAAGATAAAAATCTTTTGTTTTTTGCAAATTCTGAAACTAAACGGCTTTTTCCAATACGTCGACGTCCTTTAATCACAATCAAAGTCGATCTATGTGATTTTGCAAGACCTTCCAAAAGACCGAGCTCCTCAGTGCGACCAATAAAGATTTTTTGAGAGCTTTTATTTTTCCTATTCATGTGATTATGTTAATTCAGGTAAATAAAATTGTCAATAATTCTTTACCTGAAAATGCATTTTTTTGTTTTCAGGAAAAGTTAATGGCTAGTATTCAGGTTTAGAAAGGAAAGATCTTATACTAATAGACTGTATCGTACAACAGCCCTCTAATTACTTTTTACGGAAATGTCTAATTACCATTTAGGCGTTGAAGCAGTTCATTGTATGCTTTCTTGAGTTCATCCTGGCATAATAAACGAAGAGCTTCCTGCGATAAGCAGGGTCAATCGATCTTTCTTCTCCCACAATACGAATGAGTTCAGAAAAGTTAGGATGATGATGAAGGTAGTTAAGAGACATATCTTAAGCTATCGTTTTCCAATACTTCAGCGAAGAATTTTCTCGTACGTGTTCCGCCATACTGAAGGACAGCTTTGGATAAAGCCTTTGTATTCATAGAAAGGGCTTTCTTTTTAACATTTTGGAGAACCTGCTCTTTGTCTTCCGCGAGTCTCTCTATGTTATTTACAAGATCAACAAAAAGAAATTCTGGAGTTAACTTTGACGGAAAATGGGGCTTCATTCGAAAATCAAAGACACGTCCACCCAATTGAAAGCGGCCATGTCGTTTGTGATTATAGACGACGGTCTCATTATAAAGTTGAGTCGTGCCTACATCTAAACTGTTATAAGCATTTGGTGTGGTCAGAAGAAATCGAGTATCTTTCAAGAAGGACGCAACCAACGCTTGATCGCTAGCTGGAGCTTCACCAAAAGCTGTCTTTTTTGGATAGTAATAAAGACCACTTGAAAGTTTGGTTAATACTCCCTTTTTTTGCAATTGCTGCAAATGGCGATCAACCGCTTTCGACCATTTTTCAAGGTCGGATCGTCTGTAAACGGCTCCTGGATGAAGATGTTTCTCCACTTGATCTAATGTACGCATAGTTGCACTCCTATAATTCCAGTATACCTCAGTTTTGGATAAGAGGGTTTGAAAATTTCATGGTTGGCTTGTTTTGTCTGAATTGATAGGCAACAAGACAAGAGAGGATATTAACGCAGCAGTTCATAGGAGATCTATGGCGTGTATGGGATAAATTCATGTGTACTTTGAGGATATCAAAGATTGTTTCGATCAAAAACCGTTTTCGGAGAAGGATTTTTTCAATCAAAGGCATGAGATAATTTTTCATATTTTTCCTTATTCCCGTGATTAACTTGAGCCCTCTTTGAAATAGTTTTTTAAAAAGATCTTGAGATATAAACCCCTTATCAGCAAAAAGGGTTCCTTTTAGGTTTCGAGTCATTTCATCTAACACGGCCCTCTCATCAATATTTCCTGGGGTAATTTTAACGGCCACAATGCTCCCTTTATGATTAATCACCAGATGCAACTTGAGGCCATAAAACCATCCCATGGTTGTTTTTCCTCTCGCTGCAAGCCCTTTAAAGACGCGATTGCGATTGATTCGTTTATTGTGGCATACGGGTAAAGCCGAGGGATCAGCAATATAAATCCCCGTCTCTTCCCCAAATAAATTCTGCAGCAATACACATAAAGGAACAAAAAGACGTGGCATGAGTTGTACAAATCGATTGTAGCTAATCAAGTTTGGAAACTCTTTTCCATGCACCTGTTTAAGATAAATAACGTAGAAATATTTAAAAACTTTACAAGGACTTACATGAAACAAAACCATAATCGTCAGCATTTCGCTCAAACTCATGTCACAGGAGCGATGTCGCTTCCTCCCTGTGTCGATTAACCGATGTTTTTCCCATTCCTCAAATGCTTTGCAAAATTCATCGATGCAAAAAAATAATGCTGTGATATTATATCTCATTGGCTAAGCCCCCTTCTTATTTTTGCAAGTTTAAGAAAGGCTTAGCCTACCATATTTTTTATCTCTTATCCAAAACTGAGGTCAGTATATACATTCAAGTAAGATTTGCAAATATTTTTATTAAAAAATCATGCAAATTGGAAGATTTAAAACCATATGAAAGCGGGAATTTAAAAGAATTTTATAGATACAAATGGCCCCAATAGATTTTACATAAACTTTAAATCATCAGTTGTTTAAAATAACTAAGCGCTATGCTCAAAGAAGTTCTGCGACGACTTGTCGCAGTTTTGAGCAATTCTTGTATTTACAAAATTCCTCAATTTTATCGTCACATCAGTTACTTAAAGTTTTAACTCGAAGATCGAGCTTTTCTCTTCAGTTTCTTTAGTTTTCTCCATTGCTTTAGTACTTCCTGTCTTCAGAAGTTGAACCAGCTCATCATTTGCCTTATTCACTTCTTGACGACAGAATGCGCATAGCTCTTCCCACCTCTTGTTTTCTTCTTGGGGGTCCAGAACATGACGGCCAACGAAAAAATGCCCTACCACAAACACGTCAAAAGCCCGAGAGATTTGAGGATCGTCAAAAGGATTAATATTATTTCCAAACCTATTTATATACATTCCTCTATATTTATTGCATCTGCTGAGAAGGGAAGAGAAGCTTTCAAGCTTATTCTCCAATTGAGTTTGATTCAAAGTCGTTTCTGCATACAAGATAATTTCTTGGCTAAGCGCTTCTGTAATTTTTTGCCGATTCGTCACAGATTCTGAATTTGCTTGCATGAACTCTGCAATTTCTTTGAGATGAGCTTTAAGTACATCCTCATTCTCTGCTTTTTCTTTTTCCTCTATGCTTTGTATTTGTATCATTTCCATCGGCTGTGATTTAACGTCTGATTCTCCTCTTATTATCGAAAGCACGATGAACAATGCGATCAGAAAGAATATAGCTGAACCAATGATAATCCCTGCCCATTCTTTAACAACTTTTCCCCACACCCATAATTTCACAGGAAAACTATAATCTCCTTTAAGCATATTGAGCATTTCTTTAACGGATTCTTCTTTTAGGATATTACTCATCTTGCTCTCCTCTGTTCTTCGTCCCCATATTTTTAATTCGTAAGGTCTCACTTCGAAAATAAGCCATCAGCTCTTATCTCCAATTTTTTCTTTCAATTTATAAAGAACTTTTTCTTTTGTTTTTGAGTGAAGTGCACTCGCATACTTTTCAATATAATAAGCAGCAGCTTCAGGAAATTCATTTAAAATATCCAGGAATTTGAGAACTTCTACACCACTCGCTTTATTATTCTCAATGCGTACAATGGTGGCTTGAGAGATCCCAAAGCATATGGCGAAGTCTCTTGTAGATAAACCAAGGTTCTGCCTAAACGTTTTAAGATCTTTCGAGGAAAAACTATCTTCCCATATCGGCTCAAAGACAAACCAAGAAGGCCCCTTTCTTCCTATCGTTGCGAGTAGAATGATAGCATTTTTCTCAGCTGGAGATATGCCAAATTGCATACAATATTCAGGATAAGCCGGGTTTTCCTTTGCAGGGATTCTATCAAGAAATAAAGGGAATAACTCTTTAGCCTCAAAATACTGTTTTGTGAGAGGCAGCTCATATCCCAAAGGAATTGCTTTCTTATAATTCAGATATTTTTCGCTGTATGTAAAGATGTATTGACCTTGCTTTCGTTCCAATTTTCCCACAGGGACACGGGTTGAATGCCTCTCCAAGAAAACACTAACTCCGATGACTTTAGAATAATCAAGTTTATAAAACATTATCCATCTCCTGATATTGTCTCTTAATAAAATTCAGGAATGCATTTTTTCTGTCTTCAGAAATAAAAGAGGATTTGATTAACGCGTTTAATGTTTCATAATCCACGCTAGCTTTAAACTTTTGAATTTCCTCACCATAACCAAGACGTATAAATTCTTTCACATAATCTTCCATCATGGGCTCTTGTGTGAATGAAGTTGCAATAGCGCATTTTGGAGAATGGGAGGCAGCAAGAAATTCTGCCATGGCAAAATAAGAGGGATTATCATAGGAAGGCGCTAGAACGTATCCATTAACTGTAGAGATCAAGCCAAGGTTGCGACCATGACGATCATGATTGCCAATAAGAGCGTCAAATAAGCAAATTTTTATAAATTTTCGTATTTCGGAGAGTCTACCGGTTTGTTTTTCAATGATCTTCAAGAGAGTTTCTAAGGTGAACTGATCATTTTTCGTCAAAAAATGCCAAATATGTTCTAAGTTAGAATCTTTATAATTTTGCATGAAATTATAGCTTATGAAAGAATCTCTCTCATTAAACAAGCAAATGAGATGGTTTTTCGGAATATCGAGCTCTAAAGTCTTTCCAATTTGATTGCATAGATACTCGCTTCTTGCGAGTTCCGGATACTCACGAGATAATTTTAAAATATAATTTTTCTTTCCAAGCTCAGCCGAATACTTTTCAAATTTTCCATGAAAAAAGCTTGTATTGTGAAAGTGCTTTTCCTCTTCATCATTGCTTGCCTCTCTTCTAAGAACCAAGTTCTGAAAATCATCCTCTTCTTCAATGAGATTAAACCATTCTTTAAAACACTGTTTGTGAAGCCCATGTTTTTGCTGAATAGCTTCTGTATCTTCTTTGCATTTAAAACATATATTCATGAGCGTCTTCCTTGAAAGCTTTATCACTAAGGTATAAGCCTAAACTACACGATGTCAATTAACATCATAATTAACTCGATATAATATTATATCGATTTGAATCATCAAGTCAATAAATGCGTGTTTTGATATAAATGCGTTTTTGTAGATCCAAAGCACCCATTCAAATTTGGGGCTTTAAACATGAGTTTAAGGCCTATAATTGTGAACACAAACTATGTACTTACAGGGTGAGGCGATGTTGAACGAAGGTGAATCCACAAAGTTCTAGTTGATTTCTAATGTAAAAGTGTCTTTTTCAGGGTTTTTATCTATTTTACTTTTTTTGCTTTTTAAAAACTGTGGGAGAAGGCTCGCTTAATTGATTGTTAAATTTTAAAAAAATCGTATTGACCCTATGCTTGTAAGGCTAGTAAACTAGACGCAATGTAAGAGCGCTGGCGGCGCCCCTACATTGCTAAACATAACTAACCCTTTAAAGCAGAAAGGATCAGCCATGTCTGACAGCACTATAACTGTATCTCAAGTTTCCTGGCAAGAATTTGAAAGCAGAGTTCAAAAAATTCTAATTATCTCTGATCAGCTCGATATTTTGGCCTTTGAATTACGGCAGATGAGTTTTTTTCTCAAAAATGCCACTCAAAAAATACGCTTAGAGGGACAGGCCTAACTTTATAGGAGGCTTGGTAGGTATTAATAGGCTTAATCTTCAAAAAGAAAGGATCTACTTTTAAAGGCCTCCTATTTTTTTACTCCTTTTTCTGAGAGGAAAATCTGGTGTTCCCATGAAAGTTTTGATTTTATATTTTCTCAACGTTGAGACACAAGCTTCTTCATCTTATTCCCAAGCAGCTCGGTAGCTTCTCTTAAAGGTGCATCTGCTAAGTGGGCATAGCGTTGCGTTGTAGAGACTTGAGTATGCCCCAATAGTTTACCCACAATGCTTAAACTTAATCCACTTGAAACAAGGTGAGAAGCAAAAGTATGACGAAGATCATGTATATGAACATCAGAAGAACCTGCTTTTTTCCGTATCGTATTCCAAGCTTTCTTAGGATCTTTGAGAGGTTTTCCTGGGGCTTTCCCTGGAAATAAAAAAGGAGAGTCTGCTTGCTCTTTCATTTGTTTTAAAATTTCAAGAACGAGAGAAGAAACTGGCACATGCTCCATTTCTCGCTGTTTTGTTGAGTGAGATTGTTTTGTCCATACTCCCTTTTCAAGATCAAATTGATCCCATGTAGCACTTAAGAGTTCAGTTTTTCTTGCTCCTGTTAGGATAAGTAGACGAATGGCGTTGGCAACATTTTGATTACGGTAGGTATCTAAAGCCGTGAACAATCTCTGAGACTCTTCATCGTCAAGCCAGCGACGACGTCCATGTTCTTTGTATTTACCAACACCTATGACGGGATTATCGGAACGCCAGCCCCATTGAATGGCAAGATTAAACATTTTACTCAAGAGAGCCATCGTTCTATTAGCTTGAACAGGCGTTTTTTGTAGGTCGGAATGTAATTTCTGTAAATCGAGGGTTGAGATTGCATCAGTCCTTAGATGGGCATACCTCTTTAAGATAATATTTTTTAGCTTAGCTTTATCTTCTTTATAGCTTTTTGGAGCTTTGTTTGGCCCTGCATGAAGACTTAAATATTGATCAGCTAGATCCTGCATTGATTGTCCTGTATGTCTAGCGATCACCTTATGCTTGACAGAAGGATCCTCTCCTGCACCTACGCTTAAGGAAAACTCTATTGCCTTTTGACGTGCTAATTCTGTTGTTATGGGTCCATGAACCCCTATCTTTATTTTACGAGTTTCTCGCTTTTTATTTCTATATTGAAGGAAATAAGTTTTCTTGCCGGTGGGGTAAACCCTTACATAAAAACCAGTTACTTCAGTATCCCAGATTTCGATCCGTTTTGTTGGATTTGGTACTGCACTTTCCACAACCCGCTTTGTCAATTTAGTTTTATTCGTTTTTTTCGACGACATATTAAATCTTCCTCTCCTAGGTTTTTATTAAATGAAGCTTGTCAAGAGCTCTATTGCCTTTTGGCGTGCTAATTCTGTTGTTATAGGTCCATGAACCCCTATCTTTATTATATGAGTTTCTTGCTTTTTATTTCTATATTGAAGGAAGTAAGTCTTCTTACCGGTGGGATAAATCCTCACACAAAAGCCTGTTACTTCTGTATCCCAGATTTCAATCCGTTTTATTGGATTCGGCACTGCACTTTCCACAACCCGCTTTGTCAATTTAGTTTTATTTGTTTTTTGTGATGACATGTCAAATTTTCCTCTCCTAGGTTATTATTAAATGAAGCTTAGCAATCTTAAAATAAGAGTTCAATCAAAAAGGGGAGCATATGGGGAGCAACAGGAGTAGAAATGAGTAGACATTTATAGATGTGTATAGACGCTTTCCTCTCATTATCTTATTGAAAAATCAATATATATAGACGATTATAGATATGGGTAGACGTATAGTACTGCTGATTCGTAATCAGTAGGTCGGGTGTTCGATTCACCTCTTCGGCACCAGGCATTCTCTCACTTTTTTAACATCTTAAACTAAGCTAAAAACCTTTAGGGGTATACTTTGGGAGTTAGGCAGCTCTTATTTTGAAACACCAACGATCTTGGTCGGCGTTTTATCTTTCATATTATTCTTCTTAATGGCCGCTAAGTGACACTCTTTACGAACTGCTGTTTGCTTGGCGGGCTTTGTGCAATAGCCTTTCAGTAGACGCGCTGCAGCTGACTCTCTTTGAGCAACCCCCATGAGATAAGCTAAAGAATTAAGGTTCCAATAAATTTCTAATATCCTCTTTTATTTCAGTCTGTAATCACTTATCCAACTAACTATAAATTAACTCAAATCCTCATCCATAGCGCCTGGAAAATACTCTTCCAATTTTTTGTAATATTCTTCCAATGTCGTCGGATGACCGTCAAAAGAGACAAAACTCTCAAGAGTCAGGGGAACATATGGAACTCCGTTAGAAAGAGCTCCAGCAGCCCATATTTCATTAGCTTTTTCTAAATCTTCACGAAATCCCTCAGATTCAACAATGACTTGTCGAATTTCACGAAAGGATTTTCCTTGCTGCCTCATGTCCATCACACGGGCAACACTGATACGTCCCTCAGCGGATGTTGATATCGTCTTTCTGAGAGATGTTACAAACTGCTCCAAACTATCAATGGCCTCTTGCTGCGCTATATCAATACTCCCTTCCATTTCAACAAGGAAGCGTCCGATCTCTTTAAAGTTTTTTCCTTCTAACCTTAAAGGCAAAATATCAATAACATCCCCTACACTTATGGGCTCTCCTGAAGGAAAAATAATTTCTTTTCTTACAAAGCTTACTAGCTTTTCAAGCTGCAACCATTCATGAAAACCTAACGGACATAAGTCTTCTATTTCTTTCGGGTAAACCCCACCCTCAATAACAGATAAGGTAGCTATATACTTGTTTAGCTCCTGCAAAGGACGATGAGATTTCAAAAAAGTTTTAAGTACAAGAGTAGTCCCTTCAAAATCCCAATCCATAAATTCTCTTCTTGCAAAGTCACTTAGAAGAAAGTTAACAGCGTTTATGAGACGTTCTCCATTCTTAGCTGCGAGTCGATTTCTCTCTACAATTGCCTCTCTTAGCCACTTGAAGCTTGACATATGAGGAGTCCAGACACCGATTCGTTTTTTTTCTCTAAACATCCGTTGAAGAGCGTATAGATAAATATCTCTATCTATAGAATCTGAAATGTGGCGAAATTCCTTCACGGCTAAGTCAGTTAAAAGTGATGCATCTTCCTTATCAGAACGACGTCCTACTCCAATTTTTTCTCTGAAAAGGTCAGGAATAATAGCATAAATTACTCTCCTATCCTTCTCAGAAGGGGGGATCAGTTGACTTCGAAGAGAAGAGTCAAAAAGATAGAGAGGATCTGGAACAGAAACATACCCCATAAGGCCATGGGGAGCCTCTATAAATTCAGGAGTACGGACATCTCCTTTAAAAACAAGAGTTCCATTTGTCCATAAAGTATATAAGGGAACGTCCACTCGGGCTAAATGCCATTTGTTAGCTGCCGCAGCAGCAGGGTTAGGAATCACTTCAAACAATCTTTTTCGAGAATTAAAAAGAGTGGTATGGATTTCGTCATGTTTTTGCTGGCTACAGTTATAAAGTATAGCATGAGACATAACCTTGTCTTGCCATATGCGCCCCTCTGAAAAATTTAAGAGATTATATATAGTTTCTCCTCTTGGATGACGGTTACCTTTCTGACCTTTATTAGGGGCGGCACCAATTATTATTGCCTTTGGATTAACAGCTTCATCCCAATCAGTAAGATATGTATGTTCATCCGATCCGTGATGAGGAGCCAACAGAATATCTGAAATTAGACTTTCACCGTTACCTCCCAATCTTTTTAGCATTTGACTCTTAACGTATGTGTCTGCATCACCGGTTAGCATAGCAGACATCCCCTCTAGCTCAACTCGAACAACCACACTCCACCTATTGGTATCTGTTCCCCCCTGTGGACAAAATAAGTGGGTGATACACCCGCTTGATTCTAAAAAGCGAGTTCTCCCTTTTAACTTACGTAATCCCAAACATGAAGAAGTATGTCTCTTTTCACAATCAGGTAAAGAATACCCTGAATAGTGATCCTCAGTTCCTCCCAATAAAACATGGGGATAAAAACGAAATTGATACTTTTGAGATTCTAATCTTAACTTTGACAAAATAGCAGGAACAAAGTCCTTATGATCTTTGTCAGGATGGGTAATAATAATATTTAAGTGATAATCTCTACCCCTTAGTGGCTCAGCCTGTGACTGTCTCCAATATCCTAATATTTTATTACGAATCTGAGAGAGAAGAGAACTCTCGTCAAGCTTAGTCCACTCATAGGTTTCTCCTGCTGTATAAGGGCGGCTAGTAGAGCCCGCATCCACTAGCAAAGGAACGTGTCCGACTTTATTGATGAGTGCAGCGTGTCCTTGTCCAACATTAAAGAAAACAATCTCGTCATGAAAAGCTGCCCCACTAGAAGATGAACTACTAGAAGATGAACTACTAGAAGATACGCCATGATGACTTTGCAGATCATGTAAACCCATAGTTACAGCTTGACGGCTTGTAGATGCTCCATCTAATCTCTCTTCTTCTAAGATTAGGATCGCAAAAGAAATTTTAGGAAGAAATAAACCTATAATTAGCAATAAAAATATTGATTTTTTTATAATTCGCTGACAAGTTTTCATATTCTTTTAATCCTTATTTGCTTACAAAAGAGCCCTTAATTCAAAATACTCACGTGTGTTCTTGGATAATGTTTACCAATATGCTTTTGAACGGTATGCCTATCGTATGAAGGAAGTTTAATGGCTGTTTCTCTAACGTCAACGCATAGTTTGTCGTTATTATGATCAATTCCTTCTTCAAATGCTTGAAAAATCTTATTAAGAGCTTCAGGAGATATCCTCGTTATCTCAAGGAAAGCTAAGCCTTGGCAATAGGAGTGCCTTTCGCGTATGGCCCGTTGCTTAAAGCCTTCAATAACTTCTCCAACATTATCAAGCGTAATTTCAAAATCCAGAATAATGTTAACTCTATTCGTGTCTGACAAAGCGTTCTTTAACTGGTTATAATTTTCGTCATTTATAACGATAGTCCCTGGGATAGATTGGCTTCTCACGAGGTGGCTCAGATGAGTGCTCCATTGCCCATATTTATCTTCATTACCATGTTCGCTAAAATATCTTAAAAGTTCCGCAATAGGCTTACTTTGAGGATGAGCCATTAAGCGTTGCTCAAAAGAGCTTATAAGATGGCTCATTTCTTCAACTAGTAAAGGGATTCCTCGCTCATAGGACATAAAGAAAAAAACGTCTTCTGCTGGATAATTTTTTCTTTCCACTTCCTCAAGTGCCCTTTTCACCCAATACCTTGCTAAGTGAGGGATATAAAGAGAAGCTTTAAATTCTGGGTAAGAAAAATTTTTATTATTAAACACCTGAGCAATCTCCAGCATATTTTCTGTTGTTGCATCATATTCAGCAGCTTTTTCGATTCGATAGATTGCAGCCGTGCGAATAAGAGCATTTCTTGCTGAAGGAGACCAACCATGCTCCGGAAGAACCTCAAACCTCCCACTTAAGGCGCGATATCCAACACGTTCTGATAAACCCTGAACAATTCTACGGTTATGTTCATCTGAAATTTCATTGTGACCCCAAACAAGAGCCGCTATGTCATTTTTGATTTGGTATTTTTTTGCAAAAAATTCCCATGCGACTTGATCTGAAGGTAGAATCTCTGCTTCCTGCATATAATGATGAAAATTAGGAAAATAGTAAGTTTCTTTGATATTACCTGTTCTTCGGTCTAACGTAAAAAAGATAAAACCTTCTGGAATAGGTAACTTCTCTTCTTTCTTACCTTTTTTGCGTGTTATGAACAAAGGGTGTTCAGCATAAATGGCTAACTCTTTGTAAGAATCTCCTTTTGTCTGCACTTCCTGTACTAAGGGATTGCGGATAAAGCGATTATAGTAAGCATTTTGGGGTGTATAGTTTCTAATATCTGCCGTTGAACTAGAGCCATTGTGAGTTACGGTAATAGCATGGTCTATTCCATGACCTGGATCAAAAACAATGTCCGTATCCGTATGGCTAAGCGTTCTCTTATCTCTCGTTTTATCAACTTTCATCTTTTTTTCTGTGAAAGAATAAATTTCAATAAACTGTGGCTGGTGATGGCGACCATAAGCCCCCCTATCTATTTTAGGGTCTTTAGCTTGAGGAATGGCAAAAACTTCGTATGTAGGTAATAAACCGTCCTCGCGCTGGAGATAATTCATATGAGACGGTCCTACATAAGCAATTTCTTCTCTCTCTGAAGGATCCACAGCTTTTTTATGAGGCCCTGTTTCAAGATAAACTTCACCTCGCTGGGCCAAAGGTTTTTCATTTGCTTTTAATTGACTAGAGATTTGTTCAAAATGTTGAGGATGAGTTACAACATCGGGTGTCAATTTCTGCGTTTCTTTATACCTCCCCTTCCAGCTTCTATATTTTTCCTTTTCTTCTTTCCTATAATCTCGAAGACTAAGTGCATTTTCTTCTGATTTCCTAGACAGAGTAGAGATAGAAGTAGATTCCTTATCTATAGGATCTTCCATCGCCCAAACCTTGTTTACTGCCAGAAGCAATGCTGTAGAAACTAAAAGTGATTTTTTAAGAACATTCATAAATAATCTCCGTATCATTTGTTATTGACTCATAAGCTTCTCTGAATCACCTTGCTTTGTTGAGCTCTTCACTTTTTTGTTAAGCATCTTACATAACATCTCGAAGTAGCATAGAAAAAATATACCAATATTCTTATCGACTTTATTTAGGATGAAGTTATTTCCTACCCTGGAAATTCCCCTAGGTAGCGTTTTCAAGAGAAAATTATATAGTACATATTTTTCCATAAGAGACCTCTAGAGCATACCTACTTCACCTTTTTCTCTTCACAGCTTCTTTCTTCTCTCCATACGTCTTTATCCATTTCGGCATTTCATTCATAGCGTCTCGAAGTTGTGGAGATGGCTATTTTTGGAGGAACAATTTCTATGATTTCTATTTTAGGCTCAGTTATTGGCCTTATTAGTGTTGTTTATTCAAGATGGAAAATCTCGATAGAAAAAGAAAACTTTGTTCAAGGGCTCCTTCCAACTCGCTCCTATCATCCTGTTTGAAGAAGATTTAAAGCTTGGCTTTTCCACATAGCCTTATAAAAGCTCTATAGTACAAGACAAGATCTAAAAAATTACCCCCCGTAAATAATACGGTATTGTCTAGAGAAGGATATTTGTGTATATATACAGAATAACCACAGGAGATTTGGTATGCAAACTGAGTTATTTAGCAAGAAGCCCCTAGTTAGTTCTAATAACTTTCCAGCATTAGACTTCAATGAAGCTATCGCAGAGAAGGTTGACTTGGTTTGTGCTCCCCTTTTTCAACATTTTGGCATGACCCATTTTGGTCATATTAAGATCTTTAATGACGGAAAAATGTTCCGGATAGCTAATAACAAAAAATGGACAAGAACCTATTTTGAAAACGAGTATTACAATGATGCAACACTTTATAGCATACAGGATATTTCGGAAGATAGAAATCGTTTGTTACTCCTTTCAGGAGAACCTCAAGGCGATCATCAAAATGTACTTTGCAAAGACTTTAACGTATGGAATGCTATAGCTATCTATGAAAAGTTTAGTGAGTATAATAATTTTTGGTTTTTTGCAACTTCTCAAGAAAACACAAAAGCGATTGATTTCTATATAAACAAAATGGATCTCCTAAAAAAGTTTCTCATCTATTTTCAAGAAAAATTTAAGGATGAGCTAAATAATATCTCTCCAGATCAACTCATTTATTCAAATGTCCACACACTAAATAAATGTAGTGAGGATAAGGAGAAAATAAAAACATTTTTTGATAAGCTTAATATAAAATCTTATCAGCTTAGCGAAGATTTAAGCATTTCAAAAAAAGAATTTGAATGCCTTTTTTATCTTGTTCAGGGAAAAACACTCAAAGAAATCGGACGTCTAACAGGCACTCCCTTCCGTACGAGTGAATTTTATGTCCAAAACTTAAAAAAGAAAGTGAAATGCAAAAAAAAATCCGAATTGATTGATTATTTCTTACATAATAAAGCATTTCATTCTATTTTGCCAAGATTTTAAGTAGAATAATTTTTATTGAAATAAACAGTGATGTCAAACATAACAAACTTATCCTCTTTCCAATTCAACAAAAGTTGCACTCCTCTTGTAGAGAACTTATGTGAACCGCTCTTCACTAGTTTTGGCATAACGCACTTTGGCTGCATTCGAATGCTAGAAAATGGTCAAATGTTACGTATAACAAACAATAAAAAGTGGACAAAAAAATTTTTTCAACATGAATTTTATAATGATATTGACATTTATGATATGAAAGATGTGCCCTTAAACAACCAATTCTATGTTTTCTTAAATAGGCCTCCCAATAATCAACACTTAAGTATGCTCTGTTCTGAATTTAATATTTGGAATTTTATGTTTATTTACGAAAGGTTTGAAACCTATGGAGATTTTTGGTTTTTTGGAACAGAGAGACATAATTATCAAATTATCAATTTCTATGCTAATAATTTAAACGTTCTTCAGCACTTTATTCTTCATTTTAAGCATAAGGCCGCACATCTTTTTGACATTACCGATTCCTCTAAACTCATCTCAACAAAAATTCGTCCTTTAAGCACCAAGTATAAAGAAAAAAAAGACATACAAGATTTTTTAGAAAAAATTTCATATAATAAACATGCCTTAGGAGGCAACTTTTGTGGGAAGTACCTTTCAAAACGTGAAGCGGAATGCTTATTTTATTTTTCTCAAGGACGCACTATGAGAGAAATAGCCGATCACATCGAATTAACTCCTAAAACCATTGAGACTTATGTAAACAACATTAAAAATAAGATCGGATGTCATACAAAGGGCGATCTTATTTCTATGTTTTCTAAGCTCAATGTTCCTTACATTTAATCATCCTATTTATTTTCTGCATCTCTAGAAGATAATCATCTTCAAAAACCTCCTTTTTACGTATAAATAATGAATTTAAAAAATAAAAAGCGAGCTATTTCCTTGTTTTTTGCAAAACCTTCACGTATTTTTTACGGGATTTATTTTGTATATATACCTAATAAAGTGAAGACATAAGAGAACAGTTTCTCTTATAACCACAAATCGGATCCCAATCCATTTTGGTTTTATTTAAACTTTAATATTAGGAGAATAAAATGATTAATTTAAAGAAAAAAAATATAAAGAGATTTACATATGTTTGTTTATCCTTTGCCTCAATCTTGCTTTCGACTGAACTTCAAGCCTTATCCTCAGAAGATTATGAGGGTGACGACAGGAAACACTATAACTTAGTTGGCGTCGCCTTATTTTCTGGCACAGACCTTGTCAGCAAAGGCATTAAAAAGGCAACCCATAGTAACATTTCTCATGTAGGAGTTGTCCTAGCAGATGCAAGAGATGAAAACCAATGGTACTGTTTTGAAGCAACGGGAACTCCGAGTGAGGTTCTTCATGGATATTATCCTCATGTACGGGTTACCCCATGGGAAGATACTGTGGAGGAGTACGATGGAAAAGTAAGTTACAGATTAGCTGTATTTGAAGATCAGGATAGAACAGATTATAGGGCAGTAACCCAGTTTGTCGAAGAATATGATGGAAAATCATATACTAAAAATCCTCTTAAGTTATTCAGGGCCTTATTTAGAAAGAATAAAGAATCTACATCAGAACCTTTGAAGACTGTTTTTTGCAGTGAACTCGCAGCAAAAATGTTGATGAATCTAGAAATCATTGACAGGGATATAGCAAGTAACAAACTTCCAAAGGATTTTTCAAGTGGGGGTAATATTATACCAAAATTGGGAATTACTTTTACTGAAGCATTCCCAGCAGACTACGTTGTATTATAGATCATGCGAAGTTTTTTAAAGAAAACTAGCAGATTAAATATTCAAATTATAAGTGAGGGAATTAAGACTAGAAAAGAATTATTAATACTTTCTAGGTTAAGATTTCCTCACTTTTTTTCTCTCCAAAAATCATTATTAAAAATTAACTGCGTAAAAATATTTGCATTTAGAAAAAAATATGGTATATATACAGAATATAAAGGAGGAGGCTTTAAAAATGAATGCTGCAGCTGTTGGAAAATTAGGTCAAAAAATCAAAGAAAAAATATCCGAAGTCGGCATATCTGTTCATGCTCTTGAAAAAAAAGCCGGACTTAAACAAAGTGCAGTACAAAATATCCTTTATGGTAAATCTCAAAAACCAAGCCTTCATATTATGCAAGCTATAGCTCAAGCTCTTAACTGTTCCGTTTTAGAATTACTAGAGGAAGAAACTGAAATTTCCCCCTCTCCGGGTGAATACCTGTCTCCTCTTATGACTCCCCTGAGGGGGAATAATGAAATATGGAATTCTGATTTGTATGTTGACGTTATAAGTATGATCAATCTTTTATCAAAAAAGATGAGTCTCTCCCTCTCAAAAGAAAAAATGCTTAATTGTACTGAAGAAGTTTATGCTTATTCTCTCAAAAATAATAAAAACAAACCCGACAAACACTTTGCGGAATGGCTTGTTGAAAAAACCTCAAACAGCTAAGTGGCTGTTAACCATCGAGGACCATATTATGGAATTTAAACAGTTTTTACTTTCCTCAAAAGAAAAGAAGCATAAAAGATTCTTCTTTTTTAGTCCATTATATGTCTTTGCAATTGTAATGATTGTATTTCAGATATTGTTTTCAATTTTTATTTATTATTTTTCTTATAGGTCATATTATTCCCGAATCCAATCTCAACTCATCACTGACTCCAATCGCATTGAAAACGTTTTACAGGATGCCTTTTCAGAGACTTATCAAGTGATGCTTTATGTGGGAAAACAAATTTCTTTGTATGCAGAGCAGGATCCTCAGTTTATAGAAAAAATTCTTGTGAATTCACCAGAGTTCGTCTCAAACATAAAAAATTTTTACCCTTGGTCTTTATTCGATTGGGTAGATCCAAAGGGTTACAGAATTATTAATAGTCAAATTGGCCGCATACCCAATAGCCCCATGAAAGTTAACGATTCTTATATTTTAACATGCCCTAAACATCCTTGGACGTTACAAGTTTCTCATCCGACTATCGGAAATACTAGCGGTATGTGGGTTATTCCTACAGGTTTAGGCGTGTTAAATGAAAAAAATGAAGAATATTTAGGAACCTTAAATGTTGGAATTAACATTGCTGAACTTAATGTTAAAGTTCAACAAGTTCTTCCCTCAAAAGAAATCAGCTTTATCGTTCTTGATGATGATTTTAGGATTATTCTTCAATCTGCAAATAACGCTCTTGATCCAAAAAGTTCTTATTACCGAGATATTCTTCCCAGCAAATCATATTTCAAAGAACAACAAAGCCAGCTTTCAACGCCTATTACCTATAAGGATATTAAGTACACCTACTATAAAAAAACAAAAGATTTTCCCTATATTATTTTAACAGGCTTTGACACAAAAATTTTGCAGCAAGATTTTTTAGCCCTCCTCCTTCCACGACTTTTAGAATTGTATGGCGTCGGAATATTCTGTCTTTGTTTATTATACTTTTTAAGAAAAAGGCTCTTTACTATAGGAAAAAACTCTGAAAATGCTAAAAAAACGTTCCTTGAAAGGCTCAGCTCTGAATTAAAAGAATCGGTCGAGAAGATCCTTGCATACAGTAATACGCTCATTCGACATTCAGGCGGACAAACCAGTGTTATCATTACAAATGAAAGAAAAAATGAATTTATAGAAAGAATTTATGAAGAAGCTTTAAAATTATCTGCTCTTACGGGAACAAGTGTAAATTATACTTACCTTCCAGTTCAAACGTTAGTTAAAAGTTCCCTTGAAATTTTAATAAAAACAGCCATTAAGATGAATTTTAATATTAAAACACTTCTAAAACCAAATCTTATGCCTTTTTATGGTGACGAGTTTCGCTTAAAACAAGTTATAGCAAGCTTAATCTCTTTATCTATGGAATACAGCCCCCCCAACTCAACCATTAAAATATCTGCAACGAATGAAATTTCAAACACGGGAAAAGATCTCCTCGTTATTACCATCGAGGATAATGGCTTTAATCTTGATGCTGAGGATATGATGCGGCTTGCTGAGAATTTTTCTTATGATAAGAAAGATGATTTAGGAATTCAATTGGATTTTGTCTCTATAGAAAATTTAATTCGCCCCTATAATGGAACTTGTTATATTTGTAACACTCTGAAAGGAAAGATTATTAAGCTTTCCTTGCCTTATGATCATGGACAGGTGGAGTGTTCGGAACCTTCTAAAGATAATGTTCACTGGTTATTTGGTAAGTCCACCCACCTTCCCTAAATTATAGTTCACCATCACAGCCTGCCAAACTTTCCAAACGCCATAGACTCGTCTCCAAACCACTTTTTCTATATATATCACTGGCCGTACGAAAGTAGCTACAGGCTTGAGTCAAGTTTTTTTGAGCTAAAGCAAGTTTGCCCATATTTTCTAAAGTTTTTCCTTGCCCTTTGTAATCTCCAATTTTCTCGAAAAGAGCGAGAGTCTGCTCATAAAGTTCCCTAGCTTCCCCAAATTTTTTTTGATCTTGCTTAAGTTCTCCTAACCTTTTAAGAGTTTTTGCTATCCTTCGTTCATTACCATTTTCTCGATAAAAAGTAAGAGCCTGTTGATAATCCTTATAAGCCTGCTCTCCTTGTCCAAGCAAAGCTTCTACATATCCTTTTTTTCTCAGGACATCACAAACCTCTAATTCATCTTCGCGATATTGAAAAATAGCTAAAGCTTGCTCATAGGTAGATAAAGCCGCTTGATAATTCCCAAGAGTTTTTTCTGCATCACCCATTTTTATTAAAACAATGCCCTCCTGTAAGGTATCGTCCATAGTGTGAAATTTTTCTCTTAATCGTCCCAACAATTCAAGAGCTTCTTGGGAGTTTCCTTTCTTTAATTGCAAGCGAGCCATACCTAATAAAGTTTTCTCTATTTCACGTCCATGGGACGCTTTTTGAGCAATTTTTAAAGCTTCTTCAAAGGCCTTAGAAGCAAAATCGTAACGTTCTGCCCGCCTTTCCAAGTGACCTAAACTTCTCCATGTTTTTGCTTCTCCATAATGAGTCCCAATTTTTTTAAAAATATACAGAGCCTGGTTATAATAAACTCGCGCTTCTTCAATATGACCACATAGACTCTCTACTTGCCCCAATCCCCTTAAAATTAGAGCTTGCCCTAAATTATCATCTATACTTTTGGCCTGCTTAAGAGCTTCCTTGAATAGAACTCTCGCATGATCAAATCTATCTTGGTAATACTCAAGGAGTGCGAGTCCTAATAAGACTCGGATTTGACCCTGACGGTCTCCTATCTGTGTATAGAGTTTCAAGGCACGATCATAGGATATGCGTGCCTTATCATTATGGTCACTCATACTTTCAATGTCAGCTAATGTCCTCAGAACATCCGCTTCCTCCCAAATATATTTGGTATTTTTAAGCAAATTAAGAGCTGCATTACAATTTGCCCTTGCCTGTCCATAATTTCCCAATGCAAGGTCTAATCGACCAAGTCCCCCCAATACTCTTGCTTCATTTTGTTGATCTCCAATTTGCTTTGCAAGAACCAATGCTTCATCATAAGCTTCTCGTGCCGCTTCATATTGGTTAGTTTCATTTTTAATATCTCCTAATCCTCGTAAGGCTTTCATCTGCCCATGTTTGCTTTGAATTTGTTTAAATAATTCTAAAGATTGTTCATAAAATTGCTGAGACTCTTTATGATCTCCAGTTAATCGCCGAAGATCTCCCAACCCTAATAAAGAAACGGCAATTCCCAAAGGATGATTAATAGTACGACATAAACTTAAGGATTTTTCAAAATTAATCAGAGAAAGATCATAACGATCTAACATCCGGTTCATTTCTCCTAAACGCCGCAAAACAGAAGCTTCTCCCATACGCTCAGGAAAGGCTACGAACAATTCTAAGGCGCGGTTATAAGCCTTTTCCGCTTCCTTACAGTTTCCCTCTAAAAAAAATAAATCTCCTAGACCTCTCAAGGCATATCCTTCTGTCCAGAGTTCTTTAATCTCTTGGGAAATTTTTATTGCTTGCTTATAATTATGCTCTGCTTTTTCGGAATTCCCTTGAACACGCCAGATATCTGCTCTGCCCGCTAAAGCCTTTGCTTGACCTATTTTATGGTTCATCCTTTTAAAAATACTGTAAGATTCTTCAAAGGCCCTTTCTGCAACATCATATTCTCCCAAGTTAAACTGAAGCTCTGCCAAACCAAGAAGAGTTTTTGCTTCTTCAATAGGTTTTCCCAGTTTTTTAAATATCTCCAAAGCTTGCTGATAGAGTTCTTGCGCCTTACCCTCTGGAGAGAGGATTCGTTCTATATGTGCCAAACCTAGCAAAGCTTGTCCTTCAGCAAAAGGATCACCCACACTTCTAGATAAACTAAGTGCTTGATCATAAGATTTTTGAGCAGCAGAATAGTTATTAATGTAATAATCCAACGTTCCTAGTCCAAGAAGAGTGAATATTTCTCCTCTTGGATTCCCCATTTTTTTAAAAGACGTCATCGCTTTCGTAAAATAATCTCGGGAGTGTAGAAAATCTTCCTGTTTTCCTCGTATAAGTTCTAAGTTTCCGAGTCCTACCCATATATTTGCAAGCCCAATATCATCCCCAATTTGTTGAAAAAGAGCAGCTGCCTGCTGATAGAAAGTCACTGCTTCAGAAAATTGTCCAACGTTTTTTTGTAAATGACCAATCCCCCCTAAGATACGCGCTTCACTCCATTGATCTCCCGTCTCTCGAACAATCTCAAGAGCAGACTGATAAAGCTCTTGAGCCTCCAAATAATGATTCAGCGCTTCTTCCAGCTCCCCCTGAGAAACAAGGACCTGAACTCGGCCTCGTCTTTCATTAAGTGAATCGTATAACGCAAGAGATTGTTCTAAGTTTGACTGAGCTTGTCTATATTTTCCCTGTCGCCTTTCCGCTTCCCCCATACCTCGCAAAACCACGGCTTCACCGCGATAATCCCCAATTTTTTTAAATACAGTAAAGGCCTGTTGATACAAAGAAAGAGCTTTCTCCTGATAACCAAAATTACTTTCTAAGCTAGCAAGAGAACTTAAAGCATAAGCAACTTCTTGTTGTCCCCCATGAGTTTTTAAAAGACTTAAAGAACTATTATAATACGCCCGCGCTTCTTCATAGCGACCCCGTTTAAAAGCTAAATCCCCCAGAAGTCCTATGACTTTTCCCTCTCCAGAAAGGTTCTTTTCTTCTTTAAAAAGAAAAAGCGCTTTTTCATAAGCCGAGAGGGCATTACGCGTATGGCCTAGATGATGTTCGACCTTACCTAATCCTTTCAAAATATGAGCTTCTCCCGTTTTATCCCCCAATTTTTTAAAAACAACTAAAGCTTCATTATAAAGCTCTTTCGCTTCAACGAGCTTATCTTGTTTTCTCTTAATGTCTGCTAAAATAAGTAAGCAGTATCCCTCTCCTTTTTCTTCCTTCTCTCTTTGAAAGAGGGCAAGAGCCTTTTGAGTAAGTTCATAAGATTTTTCAAGTTGATGCTGCTTTTTTCGAACATAAGCTAGAGAAAGAAGATCTTTCCCTTCTTTTAGATTTTGTGATATCGGTGACTTCGACGTCAAATGAAACTCAATTTCTTTAAAAGAGTTATCAAAATAGGAAGAATCTTTCCGAGATGAAATATTTATATTATTAATTATATATCTATTTATTGTAAAAAAAACATAAATACAAAATAGGGAAATTATTCCAACAGCAGCAGAAAGAACCAATATCCTCCAAAACAAAATTTTTTTGGAAAACAAAGCAACTATACTGATCGTTAAAAAAATAGAAAAAATAGCGACATTCGTATAAGTAGCAAAATCGCTTAAGAAATAAAAAAATCCTACACAATAATTATAGAAAGCACTAAAACTATTGTCGCCCCCACTTTGAACACTCATAAACTCTCAAAACTTGTTCCTAATTATTTTTAGTCTAGTTAATTTTATCAAGAAAAAATTGTCAATGAATTTATCGCACAATTATTTTTTATTCTGGAAATCTGCCCTTTCTTTCGGTCAAAATCTTTGGGGTATTCCTATAAGTATGCTTTGATCTTCATCTTCTATTTTCGAAAATATCAAGAATTGAAAATAAAGAGAAGCGCTATTTTCATTTAGAAAAATAAGAAACATCACTACTCTCTGTTTTCTCAAAAACCATTGCTAAGAGTTGTGTAAGGGCTAATTTATCTTATTGATAAGCAAGGATCTCAGCTGAACTTGAGTTCAAAACTATTAAGATCATTGTCCAGCTCCTTCTTAGCTAAAATTAAGAACTGGACAAATAACCTGTTTTTAAAGAGATTCTTGTCTCTAAGAGCACATACCTTAGGACTTATTTCCCAACTGCGATAAGTTCAGTTGCATACTTTCTCACATACTCATAAGGAAGCCAGGCATATCCATTATCACCCCAGCCAATACCCCAACTATTTTTAATTCTGAAGCATGCTTGAATATCATCATAACCGGTAATCATAAAAGCGTGCGATGCTTGTAATCTATCTCCCATCCTTGGCAATCTAACTTGATGGTTTGACTCCTTAGGTGGCATCCAACAATTATCGAACACATCTGCGGCGGCTGCAATTGAATATCCAGCAGCAAGAGCGTGTTTAACTTTATCAATATTTGCGTTAGCTGGTATTCCAATGCTTCCCCTTTTTTGTTTCAATGGCTTTGTAGATCGAGAAAGAGAAAGAAATTCCGCCTTTCTCAAAGATTTTCTGGAAACATGATGTAAGGGATAAAGTTGGCCTATACGAAAAGGACTTACGTCGTTTTCATAAGTTCCATTCAATCCACAAGAGGCTCCTATTGTTCTCATCGTTGTGTTATAAGCCCGCGTTGCATCATCATCTTTCATACATACGCTTATAGCACTTACAGCACTCAGCGCTTTTAATTTGTCTTCCCATCCATATTGATATGGTCTTATTCCATTTTGTTGTGCAACGTATTCTACAAATCGTGAATAAGGAAGCCTAGGTTCCTCTAAAAATCCCATCTGCTGAGCAAATCTTAAAGCGTTTCCTAAGTTTAACCCTGCATGACAATCGTCAATATGTGTCTCGGCTAAAATTGTAAATTCCGCTTCAGAAATTTCTTTACGCCAGCCTAGATTACTCTGTTTATAACAACCACTCACCGTAAAACTGGTACATGTTCCTACAGGGCCCTGGTCTTTAACTGGAAGTTCTGATAAGAAGCACTCTTTTGGCAGAGACTTAACAAAAGGAGTTCCTCTGTCTTCATATGAACCAAGTGGTGTTTCTGCATAAAGAAGAACCTTTTTCCCCAAAGCCTCATTAGAAATTAGTGTTAAGTTTCCTCCTATAATTAACAAAAAGGATAGTTTTTTTAAATTAGATCTCATTGATTTCTCCTTAGATTTTTATGTGGATTTTTTCCACTGAAAGAATTTTTCATGAATCGTACTCTCCCTCTATCCTGGAAATCTCCCTAAGAGTTACCCTCAGGGGAATTTCCCCTAGAAATAAATTTTGAAAGAACTACAAACGAAAGCTATTTATGACGAATAAAATGAGAGACCTGCCACAATAAAAACTCGTGGGGTTACCCAAGGCATCGCAAGTAGCATTAAATTTTGGTGATTAACCCACCTTTACTCCTGCCTATAGCTTGGGCATTGATAACGCTTTTTTTAGCTCCTGCACTATGTTGATGGGCACGTACAATTGTTGAATTGATCATGTTATATTCATCATCGGCATCTTCGGATAAAAACTTAAAGATTTTTCCCATACTCCTTTTTGGCTTTCTCATCCCTCAATTGATGACATGCCCGATCTAATTAATTTTTTCTTTTTAATTCAAGTTTAATCTCAGATACCACTTTTTGCCCCTTCCCTTCTGCATCTAATTTCTGTACAGATATAAAAAAGATTTTAAATTATGTTTTTTAAGGAGAGTTTTTATGTCACAAGCTAAAATTCGTAAAAGAAAACCAGGAGCCGGACGAAAGCCAAGTCCCATTCCTACGAAAGCCATTCGCTTGCCGCTCCCGCTTGTGCAAAAATTACAAGAACTTCAGAATGGCAAAAACCTTGACGCTCTCTACCGTGTAGATATAGGAGAAATTTTCACAGGAAAAGTTTCTACTGCTTTGCGCTCCCCTTTTTTTGAATCTCGAGTTCAAGCCGGATTTCCCTCTCCTGCCGATGAGTTTAGCGAGGGATCGCTTGACCTTAATGACTATCTCATTCATCATAAAGCGGCCACTTTTTTTGTCCGCGTGACGGGTGATTCCATGAAAAATGTAGGTATATTTCCTGGGGATTTGCTCATTGTGGATCGTTCCCTACCCCCCACCAATGGTAAAGTTGTGATTGCAGTTTTAAATGGAGAGATGACCGTTAAAAGATTAGAAAAAGAAAAAAATAGAGTTCTTTTATGTGCCGAGAATGCAGATTATCCAGATATTGTTGTCACAGAGGAGGATAGTTTCTCCACCTGGGGTGTTGTCACCAATGTCATCCATTCTTTAATATAGCCACCATGTTTGCTTTAATAGATTGCAATGCTTTTTTTGTTTCCTGTGAGAGAGTTTTTCAGCCTCACCTTGAAAAAAAGCCCGTCATTGTTCTATCCTCAAATGATGGCTGTGCGATTTCTCGGTCTTGTGAGGCAAAAGCTCTGGGGATTCCTATGGGAGCCCCTTTCTTTAAAATTCGAGATATAGTCGAAAAACATAATGTTCACGTCTTTTCTGCTAATTTTTCTCTGTATGGAGATATCTCTTCTCGTGTGATGGAAGTCTTGAAAGCGTTTTCACCTACTCTTGAAGTTTATTCTATTGATGAGGCTTTTCTAGATTTAAGCATGCTCTCCCACAATAAACTCTTTGCTTATGGGTGCCATATCAAAAAAATAGTTAAAAAATGGACAGGAATTCCCGTCAGTGTGGGCATTGGCCCCACGAAAACCTTAGCAAAAGTTGCCAATAGCATAGCAAAGAAACACCCTTTGGGGTGTTATGCTCTCCTGACACCTGAGAAAACAGAGACTCTCTTGGGACAAATTTCTCTTCAGGATATCTGGGGAATTGGCTCTCGATGGTCAAAGAAACTTAATGCCTTAAATTTGACCACGGCATTAGATCTAGCGCAAGCAGATCCTCGGTGGATAAGAAAAGCTTTTAATATCGTCCTTGCAAAAACAGCTCTTGAACTTAAAGGAAAGGCTTGCTTAAGTATTGGAGAGACGACTCCTCCTAAAAAAAGCCTGATTTCCTCTCGCTCTTTTGGCATTCCCCTCACAACTTTTGAAGATCTGAGGGAAGCTATAAGCTTTCATGCCAGTTCTTTAGCCCATCGATTAAGGATTGAAGGCCATAAAACTTCTCTTCTCAGTATTACTGTTCGCACAAACCCTTTTGATAAAAAAGGAAGATTTTATAGTAATACTCACCTCATCCCCCTTTCCTCTCCTTCTCAAGATAATACAACCCTTATCAAAGCCGCTACCCTCGCTTTAGAGAAAGTTTATAGAGAACACCTCTCTTACAAAAAAGTGGGCGTTATGGCCCTTAACCTCTCGCCAGAAAATCAAGTGAATCCCTCTCTTTTTACAGAAAGAAAGGGACAAGAACATTCTCTACGGCGAAGAGAAATTCTTAAATCCATTGATCACCTTAATTATCGATATGGAAAAGGGTCTCTTATTTTCGCAAGTGAAGGGGTTAAGGTTTCCTGGCAGCCGAAATCGTCTTGGAAAAGTCCCTCGTTTACACAAAACTGGAAGCAATTGCCAGAGGTCAGTTAATATGGCTTCTGGAAGCCAAGATCTCAAATGGCCATGCCATAATGGTCAAAAGTTTCCAAGTTCGGTTTTGGGAGCTAATTCACCTAATATTTTTCAAGTGCTTTAATTCTTTTTTCTATCGAAGGATGGGTATCAAATAATCCAAGGTAAGACTCTGTATTATCGAATAACATAAAACGAAGGTCGGAAGGAGCATCGGCAACCTCAGATTTACCTGATACCTTTTTTAAGGCAGCAATCATCGCATCTTTATCTTTTGTGAGCACAATACTGCCTGCATCAGCCATAAATTCACGTTTTCGAGAGATCGCGAACTTAGACAAAATGGCAATAAAGTAACCAAGAATGGAAGCCATAAAGACAATAATCAACAATGGAATGCCTTTTTTATCATTTGATGATCTTCGAAACAATAAGCTACGCAAAGCTATGTGAGATATAATTGCAATAATACCAACAAAGAGCGTTGCAATGGTCAAAAGACGCATATCTCGATGGGTGATATGGCTCATTTCATGAGCCAAGACCGCTTCAAGCTCATTTTTGTCGAGGCGTTGGACGAGTCCACTGGTGACGCAGATAACAGCATTATTAACACTGATGCCCGAAGCAAAAGCATTTAAAGCATCTGAATCTATCATGTAGAGCTTTGGCATCTTTATGCCAGCTGTAATACTCAAGTTTTCAACCAAGTTATAAAGTTCTGGATATGCTTTCCGATTTATCTCGTGAGCATGAGCCATAGTCATCGTCAGTTTCTCTTGAAAAGCAAAAGCAATTAAAAACCAAACACCAACAAGCAATAATCCAATAAGGGTTCCTGCCATTGCATCATCAAAATTATCTGTCAGATAAATCATAATCGTCCAGATTAATCCGCCAAGAACTGCGGGCAGGAGTGTCAATAAAAGAATGGATTTGAAGTTGTTATTCCAGAGACTTGTCTGAACTCCCACTGTTTCAATCGCCATTGGATTTCACCTTTTAGAACTTTACCTTTTGCCCTTCCTCTAATGTTTTGCGATCAACACTCGTGCTCTCAAAGAAGGGCTCGACTGTAAATCCAGTCATACCAGCAATGATACTGGCAGGAAATTGTTGGACAGAGGTGTTATATTCGGCCGTTGAACTGTTAAAGAACCGGCGCGCAGCAGAAATCTTATTTTCAATATCCGTAAGTTCCAACTGTAATTCCTTGAAATTTTCATTTGCCTTGAGCCCTGGATAATTCTCCGCAACTGCAAAAAGATTCACAAGGGCTTGGGACAAGTCATTTTCAGACTTTATACGCTCTTCTTGTGAATGAGAATCCGTCACATGAGCCCGTGCTTCTGTGACTTTGATAAAGATTTCTTTTTCATGACCAGCATAACCCTTAACCGTTTCAACGAGATTGGGAACCAGATCGTACCGCAATCTGAGTTGAACATCTATATCCGCAAATGCATTCCGTCTTGATTGTCGTAAAGAAACCAGTCGATTGTAGATAATAATAAAGAAAGCAACTATAAAAACCACTACCCCGATAATGATGTATGTCATGGTCATGATATTCTCCTCCCTTTGGAAACATATATTACCTACGACAATTATATCATATTTGAAAACATAAAATAATTTTATTAAGAGATTACAGTTTTCTCAAAACCGTTCGATGCCAGATATTAATAGTAAAGGAAACACGTCCCAAAGAAGCACGGGTCACCATGATTTTCTCTGATGTTCAAATGTGTTCAAACAGGCAAGATCTGCTCTCATTTCCTTTACTTTTTGTTCAACTTTTTGCAGTAAGATGCTAACAAAAAAATTTCTTGACTATAACGCAACGTGATCCTTTATCTTTAAAAAATACCGACTAAGAGGTGATTTGTATGTCTTACACAGTAAAGATGTTAGCCAAGATATCAGGAATCAGCAAACGGACTCTTCATTGGTATGATGAGATTGGGCTCTTGAAGCCTGCTCATTACGGCACCAACGGGTACCGTTACTATGAAGAAGAACAATTGCTACTTCTGCAGCAAATTTTATTCTTTCGAGAGTTAGGATTCAATCTGAACGATATCCAATCCATAGTGAACAGCAACGATTTTGACAAGGCCAGAGCCTTATCTGCCCACAAGCAAACTCTGGAAGAGACCGTAAATCGTACCCAAAAGCTTATCCATACAATTGATAAAACCATTTTACATTTAAAAGGAGAACAGGCCATGCAAGATAAAGAGTTTTATGATGGATTTGATTTAGAAAAACAAAAGGAATATGAGCAATTCCTTGCCAAATATTACGGCACTGTGGCTGAAGATCTCATCCTTGAGAGTAAAAAACGAACCATCAATTGGCATAAACACGACTGGGAAGACGTCAAACGCGAAGGCAATAATATCTATAAGGCCCTTGAAGTGTGTATCGAGAAAGACTTGAGCACACGATCAGAGGAAGTTCAAGCCCTTATCCACAAGCATTTCCAAATGATTGAGCGATTTTATAATGCTTCTAAAGATGTTTATATGGGGTTAGCCCAACTCTATTGTGAGCATCCTGATTTCAGAAAATACTATGAAGCTTATCACCCTAAAATGGCCGAGTTTATTGCTGAAGCCATGAGGGGCTATGCGCATAAAAATCTTGTCTAAGCCCTAAAAGACCTCCAGAAAACGAAGCCGCTTTTGGGTATTCTGGCTTTTTGACCAACAGAAACAATTGTCTTCGGATTTCCTTCAACAAGACTATTGCACACAGTACAGCCATATTATTGCATGAACTTAAAAATTATCTTATAAATTCTAATATGGATTTTCTAAAATAATAAGAATTGAATCCTTAGGTTCAAAGTGGACTTTTTATGAACTATTTAAAGTATCTTCATGCTTTTCTTAATGAAATGTGGAATTCTAAAACTGACAATTTAGAACTCTCGAACAAGAAATTTTAGCTCATACTATGACACTGTTATTTACTATAATTTCTTTGAGCTTGGCTTAAAGAGGTATTTCCTAAAAGAAAAAAAGTTGCTGATAAGATCATTAATTTCATACTTACCCCCTTCATTTTATATAAACAGCAGAGTCCATCCTTAAGAGGAAATAAAGGCAATGCTGGAAGTTTAAAAGATTTAAAAATGACTAAATTTTCTGCTTTACAAAATATGAATGAACCATATAAGTTGTTTTTAAGGCCCTGCGTGTTATCCATTGGGACCTTGAGTGGTTTCCGACGGCTCATAAGTTTAATTAAGTTGTAGCCTCTTTTTAGTTAAATAAATGGTCATTGTTACCGTCGGAAAAAAGGGAGAGAAATCTCCCTTTTTTTATTACTTAACCTGAGCTTGGGATAAGCCGCTGATTTTATTTTTTAAAAACAACAAACTAAGTCATTGTGAGGAGCTTTTCTCCGCGGCAATTCACTATAAGAAACGAGGCATACTATGTTATGCGGACCCCGCGGCTAAACCGTGGGGCGTCAATGGTGTGTGCGTGGCGGATAAAGTAACCTTGACGTCCCGCTGCTTGACAGCGGGATCCCTTTTGTTTTCTAGATCATCACCTCTATAAGGATGAAGGAAAGAAAAAAATGGTGGCCTGTTTTACCACCATTTTTAATTTAAAGTTTTACTTTCCAAAGTTCTGCCAGGGCTTTTCCTAACCCTTCTGGGTCAGATTTATAAGTTTCAGTTAAAGATCTGATCAGAGCTCTTCATGAGAGGAATCAACATACATTGGAGCTTGCATGCCATTTGCCACGACAAGTTCTTCAACTTCTTCCTCAGGTCTGAGCCTACTTGCAACGACAGGTTCTTCAACTACTCCTTCCGTAGATCTGATACTAACATTATTAGATGAATCAACGGACGATGAAGCTTGCGTGCCATTTGCAGCGACAAATCCTTCCCCTTCTTCCTCAGTAACAGCTAATGGTTTTGCTGGCGCAGGATCCTGTTTTTTAAAAGTTAATCTAGAAAATTCCCAGAAAATCTCTTGGCGGTTCTCATAATTAGCATTAAGGCACCCAACAATCACATAATTCAGCTCACTACGATCAATGGAAAAGTACTGAGTATAATCGAATGAAGGATGCGCATGACTTAAACAATTTTTAAACATGCTCAATTCACCAGGATTTTGCAGTACATATTCTCCTTCCGTGGTCAAAAAACTTCTATGTTTTCTAATCTCTGGAATCATATCTGGTGTTAACTGATGGGGTAGCTTGGGATGTATAACCCTTGGTGCTAGATCAACATCCCCGTTATCATTTTTCATTGCATACATAGGGACAATAATAGAGGATGCAGATATAAGCAAAGCAGAAAGCAAAAGTATTTTACGTATATTTATCATCAAGGATCTCCTTTAAAAAGTTACAATATTTTTTTTTCTTATTACATACAGAGCGTACAAGCATGTTTGAATTTAATTCAAGAGTAAAAGGTAAAAAATTTCAAAAAATGATGAGTGAGGGGACTAACGTAAGCCCCTAAAATTCGCTGCTTATTAGAACTTTTAGAGGTGATTATTTTAACGTTTGAGTCGCTGCTTCCCTTAAAACAGCACTCGCCCATGAGTTCAAACTTTTATTATTGAGCTCAGCTGCCAAAGCTAATTGCCGATGTTCTTCTTCATTAACCCTTAAAGTGAATTTCCCTGAAAAAGGTTTTTCAGTTTTAGCGCCCTCTTCGTGACACATGGCCTCATAGTCCTCAACGGAAGTTTTAAACTCACGATGCAAATCTGCCGTAGTCTTTCCATAAAATTCAACAACGTCTTTTATACCTAAAACGCGCCCATGAAAAAGATCGCCCTCCTCATCATATTCAATGCGGGCCACATAGCGATCATAGTGCATCATATTCATCATCATTCATTCTCCTGGTTGGCTCTATACCAACACTCCTTAAAAAATCTCTTGCGCTCTCTACGCTTCCTTTAATCATCTCTGGTCCTGGGTGAGGTTTATGTAATACAGCCCGCCTCCCCTTAAGACGAACTCTTTGCCTTGAGCCTCCTGTCTTTCCACTAGGCTCTACACTTCCACCTAAACTTATGATCAATCCTTTAAAATTATTCCAACGAACATTAGCTTTCGTTGGCGCGTGAAAAATAGCTTTCAAAGTTGTTTCATGTTTTTTAGAAAGTTTCATAAAAAAATGATGGCATATTTTGCCACCATTTACAAGATAATTAATACGACTAGATATATTTTATTTTAGGTCTGCCAAGAAGGCCGCCATGGCTTTTCCTAAAGCTACTGGATCAGATTTATAAGTTTCAGTTAAAGATTTGATGATCATAGCCTTTACAGCATCTTCAGAAGATGAACCACTAGTATTGGAGCTTGCACAATACTTGCAGCGCCAGATACTATGTGACTTTACAATGTCATATAGACCCCCACGGTAAATCCGCGGGGCGTTACTCCCCCTTTGATGTCCCGCTGCTTAACAGTGGGATCCATCTCGACAAAAGTTCGAACCTCATCTGCATGACAGGAAAAACAGAGGGATAATTTTCGCAGCTCCCTTTTAAATATCCAAATTCCGCACGCTAAGGGCGTTGTCTTGAATAAACTCCCGGCGGGGTTCGACAATATCGCCCATCAGGGTTGAGAAAATTTCCGAAGCCTCATCAAGATGCTCGATGCGAACTTGCAAAAGGGTGCGCACTTCAGGATCCAAAGTTGTCTCCCACAATTGCTCAGGGTTCATTTCTCCCAGTCCTTTATACCGCTGGATGCTGAATCCTTTACGGCCCCGCTCTAAAACAAGCTCAAGCAAGGAAAGCGGTCCTGTGATGGGGATGGATTCATCCTTAATCTTTAAGGTGGGGATGCCTGTGAAGGCTTCCTCAAGGATAACCTTTAAGCGTTCTAATTGACGCACTTCTGCTGTTGCCAAAAGGGAAAGGCGGATTTTGTAGTTCTCTTCAACTCCTTGAAGAGTCCGCTTGACACAAAGGGTATGGGCTTCATCTACTTCACCTTGCCAGGATTTCTGGCCTTCTTTAGCAATAAGGTTTAAGCGTTCTGCCAACTTTTGGACATGTTGAGAGCTTTGATTCTCATAGGTTTCCACATTCAAGATACCTGCAACAGCCGCCTGCTCAAGGATAAAGGGAGCTCCAATTTGCCGCGAGGGAACCTTGAGAAAATGTTCCGTCTCGGCACACATATCTACAATACGGCGCAAATCAGCCCCCCCCACTTGGGATCCATTTGCAAGAGTCAAAATAGCCCCTTCAAGCCCCCCTTCGATCAGATAATTGTTAAGAGCCTTATCATCCTTAAGATACAAAACCGACTTGCCGCGCGTCGCTTTAAAGAGAGGGGGCCGTGCCACATAAAGATAGCCTTTTTCAATAATCTCAGGCATTTGACGATAAAAGAATGTCAAAAGAAGGGTACGGATGTGACTTCCATCCACGTCAGCGTCGGTCATCAGAATGATCTTATGATAACGTAGCTTTTCAACATTGAAATCATCCCGTCCAATACCTGTTCCCAAGGCTGTAATCAGGGTTCCAATTTGCTCGGAATGAATCATTTTATCAAAGCGAGCACGCTCCACGTTCAAAACCTTACCGCGCAAAGGAAGGATCGCTTGATATTGGCTCTTTCGGCCTTGCTTAGCGGAACCGCCAGCACCATCTCCCTCCACGATGAACATCTCTGTTTTTGCAGGATCTTTTTCATAACAGTCCGCCAATTTTCCTGGTAAGGAGGCTATATCCAGCGCCCCTTTACGGCGGGTGAGCTCCCGCGCTTTTCGAGCCGCTTCTCGTGCCAAGGCGGCTTCCATAATGCGTTCAATAATCTTTTTAGATTCAGCGGGGTGTTCTTCAAGCCACTGCTGGAATTTATCTCCGACAATCCCTTCAACAACCGTCCGGACTTCTGAAGACACAAGCTTATCTTTTGTTTGAGATGAAAACTTAGGGTCGGGTACTTTGACCGAGAGGACACAGGTGAGCCCTTCGCGCATATCTTCTCCCGTTAAATTGATTTTTTCCTTTTTCCCCTGTTCAGTGGCATAATTATTAATAGCACGGGTTAACGCTGCTCGGAAGCCCGCAAGGTGAGTTCCCCCATCGCGCTGAGGGATGTTGTTTGTAAAACAAAGGGTTGTTTCGTGGTAGCTGTCGGTCCATTCCATTGCCAAGTCAACAATAATCCCTTCACGTTCTCCTTGAATGATGATCGAAGGGGTATGAAGAGCGTTTTTACTACGATCAAGATAACTCACGAAGGCTTGAACACCGCCTTCATAATGCATGGTAACTTCTTTAGGCTCTTCATGACGCTCATCTCGTAAAATCAAGGTCACTCCTGAGTTTAAAAAAGCCAACTCCCGCAAGCGATGCTCTAAGGTGCCAAAGTCAAAAACGGTTTGGGTAAAGGTTTCCTTGGAAGGAAGAAAGGTAATTTCCGTTCCTTTTTTCTCGCCGGCTTCTCCCACAACTGCAAGACGATCATCAGCATCCCCATGGGTAAAGCTCATATAATGCTTTTTACCTTGAGAGTAGATGGTAAGCTTTAGTTTTTCCGAAAGCGCATTGACAACGGAAACACCCACACCGTGAAGACCACCGGAAACCTTATAGGAATCTTGATCGAACTTACCACCGGCATGAAGCTGAGTCATAATCACCTCAGCTGCTGAAATGCCTTCTTCTGGATGGATATCAACGGGAATGCCTCGACCGTTATCCGTAACTGTCACTGATCCATCTGCATTTAACATCACATCAACTTTATCGCAATGTCCCGCAAGCGCCTCGTCAATGGCATTATCCACAACTTCATAAACCATATGGTGAAGGCCCGATCCATCGTCCGTATCTCCAATGTACATTCCCGGTCTTTTGCGCACCGCATCAAGACCGCGAAGGACTTTAATGGAATGAGCCCCATATTCGGGAGCTGTTGAAGATTCTGGTTTATCTGCTTGAGTCATTCGCTCTCTCATTTATGTTATCGATACCAAACGGGCGCCTTCAAGGCTCAAAAACTGAGCATCCCCTTGCATTTCCTTAAACAAGGAGGGATCAGTTCCAGTAAGCCACGCCTGTATTTTAAGCCTTAAGATCGCATCAAACAATGCTGATCTCCGGGCTTCATCCAGGTGGGCAACGACCTCGTCCAATAGTAATAGAGGAATTGCTCCCGTTCGTACAGCTAAAAGCTGCGCTGAGGCCATAACAATTGAAAGAAGGAGCGCTTTTTGCTCGCCCGTTGAACACAAAGCCGCCTTTTGATTTTTTTCCGTAAAGGTAACGTTTAAGTCAGAGCGATGGGGCCCATAGAGGGGACGGGGTGAAAAACGATCTTGATCCCTGGATTCTGCAAGGCGCACGCGGAATTGATCCTCTACCTCAAGCACTGTTTTTTCACGAAGAGCCGCTTCAATATCTCCCTCAAGAAAAATATCCGCTTGAGGAAAAGGACCCTCATAGGTTTTCAGAACAGACGTCAGCTGCCCCACAACCTCTCGTCGAGCGGCCGTAATCGCAATTCCTTCATCCACAAGAGTCTGTTCCAACCCCTCAAGCCAATAACGATCAGGGCGCCCCTGACGCAATAAAAGGCTCCGTTCCCTTAAGGCTTTCTCATAACGGTTCAAACGCTGGGCGTGGGCAGCGTCAAAGCCATAAACAAGGCGATCCAAAAACTGGCGCCGTCCTTGAGGACCATCCAAAAAAAGGCGATCCATCTGAGGAGTCAACCAGACAATAGACACCCACTCTGCAAGGGTGGACTGACTTTTTGCTTTTTCCCCATTGATGCGGACAATGCGGCGTTCACTGTCAGGATTTTCAGGATCAAGGCCCGTCCCAATGTGAATCCCCTCCCCCTCCTCTTTCAAATTCACAGAGATGGCCCAAGGATCAGGACTCCCTTGCCTGCGCACATCAGCAAGACGTGCCCGCCTCAAACCGCGCCCTGGAATCAGGAAGGAAATCGCTTCGAGAAGATTAGTCTTTCCAGCCCCATTGGGCCCTGTCATCACAACGGGCCGCGTGTCTAAAGCAAGAGAAAAATGCTCATAACAGCGGTAATGAGAAAGCGTTATTTTTTCAACACCCCGCAGAGGTGATTGATCATATAGGTTGTCATTCCCGCAAAAGCGGGAATCCAGAAAATGACTGGATCCTCGCCTACGCGGAGATGACATTGGATGGGTATGGACATAAGGTGTCTTCATGCCGAATAGGTATATTTTTCACAAACTATTGCCTCTACAGTACGTTTTCCTGGATCCCGCTGTCAAGCAGCGGGACGTCGAGTGGACGTAACTCTCAGCAGATCAACCCCCCTCTTTGTCGCGACTGGCTCTTTTACGGTCGTTGGGATCAAGTATGGCTTTGCGCAAGCGGATAGATTGGGGGGTCACTTCAACAAGCTCATCATCTTGAATATAAGCAATCGCTTGTTCAAGGGACATGATGCGCGGCGGGGTTAAACGCACGGCTTCATCCTTACCAGAAGCACGCACGTTTGTCAGCTGTTTGGCTTTTAAAGGATTCACGATTAAGTCGTTATCTCGAGTATGCTCTCCAATGATCATGCCCTCATAAACAGGCGTGCCGGGGTTGATAAACATAACGCCGCGGTCTTCCAAATTCCACAACGCATAAGCTACCGATTGTCCCTTATCACTGGAAATCAGCACCCCATTACGGCGTCCACCAATGGGCCCCTTATAAGCGCCATAGCTGTGGAAAATACGGCTCATAATACCTGTGCCGCGGGTATCGGTCATAAATTCACCTTGATAACCAATCAGGCCACGTGAGGGGGAGATGAAAGTAATCCGGGTTTTACCACCACCGGAAGGACGCATATCCACCATCTCTGCCTTGCGAAGGCCCATTTTCTCAACCACAATGCCAGAAAATTCATCATCCACATCGATTTGAACTTCTTCCATGGGCTCTAAAGTTTGCCCCGTCTCCTCATCGGTCTTAAACAAAACCCGTGGACGACCAATAGCAAGCTCAAAGCCTTCTCGACGCATGGTTTCAATGAGAACGCCCAGCTGGAGCTCGCCTCGTCCTGCAACCTCAAAGGCATCTGTGTTTTGAGTTTCGGAAACTTTAATCGAAACGTTACTTTCCGCTTCCGCCATCAACCGATCGCGAATCATGCGGGAGGTCACTTTTTTTCCTTCCTTCCCTGCATAAGGAGAATCATTTACACAAAAACTCATGGCAAGGGTAGGAGGATCAATCGGCAGGGCTTTTAAGGGCTCCATCACTTCTGGAACGCAGATAGTATCGGAAACCGTTGTTTTTTCAAAACCAGCCACGGCCACAATGTCTCCCGCTTCCACCATCTCAACAGGCAAGCGCTCGAGCCCTCGAAAGGCGAGCAACTTGGTCAACCGCGTTTGTTCAAGAAGTTTACCTTCTCTATCTAAAGCTTTCACAGGCATATTTACCCGGGCCGTTCCACTGAGGATACGCCCCGTTAAAATTCGCCCCAAATAAGGATCAGCCTCAAGGGTTGTTACCAACATCGAAAAAGGAGCTGTGGCATCGCCTTCAGCAAGGGGAACATTTTTTATTATGGCATTAAAAAGCGGGGTCAGGTCCTTTTTCTCGTCCTCAAGCCCTTCAATGGCCCAGCCTTCCTTTGCAGAGGCATAAATCGTTGGGAAATCAAGCTGCTCATCGGTAGCATCAAGGGCCGCAAAGAGATCAAATACTTCCTCGTGCACTTCATAGGGGCGCGCATCGGGCTTGTCAGCTTTGTTAATCACAACAATCGGTTTAAGACCCAAACGCAAGGCTTTGGCTGTAACAAACTTTGTTTGAGGCATAGGACCTTCAGAGGCATCCACCAACACCAAAACCCCATCCACCATGGAAAGAATGCGCTCAACCTCTCCGCCAAAGTCCGCGTGGCCGGGGGTATCAACGATATTCAAGCGATTGCCTTCCCACTCAATAGAGGTACATTTTGCCAGAATGGTGATACCCCGCTCCTTTTCCAACTCATTACTATCCATGGCACGTTCAGCAATGCGCTGATTGTCTCGATAAACACCACTTTGACGGAATAGGGTATCAACAAGGGTTGTTTTCCCATGGTCAACGTGGGCGATAATAGCTAAATTTCGGATGGTATTCATGATTAATAACTCGATTATTTAAATTAAGGGGGTACTCTATCGTTTATGTAGAGAGAAGGGAAGCTTTTTTCAAGGATTCAACAGATTAAAAAAATCGCGAGGAGCTTTGCTCCGTGGCGATCCACCGGAATTAGAAAAAGTGGATTGCCGCGTTGGGCCTACAGCCCTCCTCGCAATTACGATGTTTTACAAGGTAAGAATATTTATTTTTTGAAAAAGAAATTTTTTTCTTTATTTTTATCACTATATATTGTTATACAGTATAGAGTAATAATTGAGGATGATATCATGAGTGCAATGAACCTTTCTTTTCTCCGTCAAGTTTGGACCCACCTTATCCGCCCTTATTGGACCTCAGACGATAAATGGATGGCTTTCGCTCTCTTAGGTGGTCACCTTTTGCTTATGGGAGTCTTTATTTATATTTCTGTTATCCTCAACTACTTAAACAATGATATCTTCACCGCTCTTCAAGAATTTAAGCTTCACACCTTCTTATATTGCTTAGGAATATTAAGTCTTTATGCTTGTTTGGCCATTGCTTGCTTCACATCCAAAAAGTATCTCCTTCAACGTCTAGATATTCGTTGGCGCAAATGGATGACGGAACACTTTGTCAACAACTGGATGACGAATAAGCGGTATTACAGTCTTCAACTCGAAGGGAATGGCACAGATAACCCCGATCAACGTATTGCTGAAGACACGGGTGGATTTATTGACAAAACACTTGGTCTGACCTTAGGACTCTTGCAGCAAATCGTGATGCTTGCCTCTTTTCTTAGCATTCTTTGGTCCTTGTCCGGCACCCTTTCACTTCCTTTGGGAAACTATGTATTTTCTATTCCCGGCTATATGTGCTGGGCTTCTCTCTTGTATGCGTCTATCAGCAGCTTCTTAAGTTTTTACTTTGGTCGAAATCTAATTCGACTTAATTATGAGAATGAAAAAAGAGAAGCGAATTATCGTTATAGTTTGGTGCGCTTTCGGGAAAATGTGGAAGGCATTGCTCTTTACAAAGGAGAAAACCAAGAAAAAAATATTCTTAAAAACCGCTTTTGCGATATTTTAGAAAACTATTATAGAATCATACACCGTATGATTATTATGAATTCATGGTATTCTTTTTATGATCAATTTCGTCATCTATTCCCTTATTTGCTCATTGCCCCACGGTATTTTACACAAGCCCTAACTTTAGGTGGCGTTACTCAAACCATAACCGCATTTAACCAGGTCACCTACTCTCTCTCCTTCATCGTTGAAAATTTCGCGACTATTGCTAGCTGGCGCGCGACGACCAATCGTCTTTTGGAATTCAAGATGAGTTTGGACACCGTGCCCCCTACCCTTCTTACGCACACAATCCATGATGAGGAAAAAATTCAGTTGAGCTGTTCTGAAATCTCCCTACCCCATGCAGCTGTGCTTCATCAGAACCTGGACATAACCTTTCACAAGGGTGAACACGCCCTGATCACAGGACCTACGGGCGTTGGAAAAAGCACCCTTGCACGGGTTATTGCGGGCCTCTGGCCTTATGGAAAGGGATCGGTAAAGGTTCCCACTTCCTCCTTCCTTTTCCTCCCTCAGAAACCTTATATGCCGCTTGGAACCCTTAGGGAAGCATTACAATATCCTAACAATAATATGTTGGATAATAAACTTTTGGATGCCCTAGATGCTGTGGATTTAAGCGCCTTTGAAAGCCGCTTGGATGAAGTCAATGATTGGGCGCGGGTCCTCTCTTTGGGCGAGCAGCAACGTATCGCTATTGCGCGCGCACTTTTAACCAAGCCCCGCTGGCTTGTTATGGATGAAGCAACCTCTGCCATGGACGAGGTCTCAGAAAGTCACCTCTATCGCCTCTTGAAAGAGCGCCTCCCTGAGACCACCCTGATCACCATTGGTCATCGGGAAAGTTTGAAAGCACTTCACATCCGTGAGATCCGCCTTGAAGGTCTTGATAAGCTTGAAAAACTGGCTGCAGCTTAGGTTTCTCAGAAAATTTAAACAAAGTATTGTCTCTTTGCTCTAAAGTTGGTAGAAAAAGGGAAATTGATACATTTGAGGACCCTACTATGGAATTAATTCTTTTACAGCGCGTCGAAAACTTAGGAAAAATGGGCGACATCGTGAATGTTCGGCCTGGCTATGCACGTAATTTTCTTCTCCCTAAAAAAGTTGCTTTAAGAGCCACCAAGGCCAACATTGCTCATTTTGAAAAAGAAAAGGAAGCCCTTGAGACGCTTAATAGCAATCATATCAAAGAAGCCGAGCTGCTCGCAAAGACTTTACAAGGCGTCATGGTCACCCTTGTTCGTCAAGCCAGCGAATCTGGACAACTCTATGGTTCCGTCACACCTAAGGACATTACAGAATCCCTAAAGAACGATAAAGTTACAAAGCACGCTATTAAAATTATGCACCCTATCAAAACCATTGGTATTCATGCTGCAAAAGTTCAATTGCATCCTGAGGTTGCTGTTGACATCACCATTAACGTTGCCATGTCAGAAGATGAGGCTAAAATTCAAGCTAAAGCTTTGGAACAAATAATAACGCACACAGAAACCAACACTGAAAGCAACTGAAACCACCCCATGAAAGAGTTGCAAAATTCCAGCGTTTGTCATCCCCGCGGAGGCGGGGATCCAGAGAAAATTTGAGTCGGAAGATGTATTTATAGGGATAAAAACAAAATTTTAACGAGGACACTGATTTGGAAAGCATGGGGAAAAGTTGTTTTGTTTCAAAAGGTTTCTGGATCCCCGCCTCCGCAGGGATGACACAGAGGAGTGAATTTTGTAATTCCCTCCCACTTTCATTGTAAATCATGGGGATTGTCACATGGGCACGGCTCTAGAACAAAAGATGAAGTCTTCCGTGCCCCTGGACTCCCTTCAGCGCCTACCTCCCCATAGCGTAGAAGCAGAGCAAGCCCTTCTGGGCGCCCTTCTCCATAACAACCTCGCTTTTGAACGGGTAGCCGAATTTTTAAGACCTGAACATTTCTCCAATCCCACCCATGGACGGATTTATGAAGCTATCAGTCAGCTGATCATGCGCAACCATATTGCCGATCCCATCACTCTAAAAGAATATTTTGATCGGGATAATGCCTTAGCAGAAGTCGGGGGAGGTCAATACCTTGCTGAACTGGCCGCCTCAGTCGTTTCCATTATCAATACAGAAGACTATGGCCGAAAAATTCATGACTTTTACCTGAGGCGACAGCTGATCGATGTGGGCGAGAGCGTCGTCAATGATGCCCATACCTATGACCTTGATATTGCCGCAACGGATCAAATTGAAATTGCAGAAAAAAAGCTCTTTGATCTGGCCAGCGTGGGGCAACAAGAGCGCGGCCTCGAAACTTTTTCCTCCGCCCTCAAACAAGCTCTTGTCAGTGCAGAGGTGGCTTACAAGAGGGATAGCCACGTGGTTGGAGTTACAACCGGCTTTAAAAAGGTGGATGAGTGCCTCGGTGGATTTCACCCTTCAGACCTTGTTATTGTTGCGGGACGTCCTTCCATGGGGAAGACGGCCCTTACCACTAACTTTGCTTTTAATGCGGCCCGTGCGGCCCTAGAGAAGAATGAAGGGGGCGCGGTTGCTTTCTTTTCTCTTGAAATGTCCGCCGAACAACTTGCCAATCGTATTTTGGGTCAAGAATCAGGCCTTTCCTCTGACCTCATTCGTCGAGGAGATATTGGAAAATCCGACTTCCCAAAACTTGTAGAAGTCTCAAATCGTCTTAATTCTCTGCCCTTTTATATTGATGACACGCCGGGCCTCAGCGTTCCAGCTCTTCGAACTCGGGCTCGTCGCCTCAAGCGGCAAGGAGGTCTTGGGATGATTATTATTGATTATCTCCAACTTCTTTCCAGCCCAGGGAAAAGGGCTGCAGAAAACCGTGTTCTTGAACTTTCAGAAATCACGCGTAACCTCAAAGCTCTCGCTAAAGAACTGAATGTCCCTGTCATTGCATGCTCTCAGCTTTCTCGTTCCGTTGAGCAACGGGATGATAAACGTCCTCAGCTAGCCGACCTCCGTGAATCAGGATCCATTGAGCAAGATGCTGACGTTGTAATGTTTGTTTACCGTGAAGAATATTACCTATCCCGAAAAAAACCCACCGGAAGCGACGACAAAATTGCAGAATGGGAAAAGGCTATGGGAAGTGTGGCCAATATTGCTGAAGTCATCATTGCAAAACAAAGACATGGTCCTATTGGCACCGTCCAATTACACTTCGAAGGAAGACTCACCAAATTTTCTGACCTTGCCGATCAAACCTACCTCGCAGCAAATTATGGCTAAACTTCCTTTCCCTCATATGCCTTCCATCTCTTTGGCTCTTGCGATTGACCTTGAGGCCCTTGCCCATAACTATCGTACTCTTCGCTCTGGCCTTAAAAAGGGAGCTCACTGTGCTGCTGTCCTTAAGGCCAATGCGTATGGCATGGGAATTAAAGAAACATCAATACGCCTCTATCAGGAAGGGTGTCGTCATTTTTTCACGGCCCATCTGGCTGAAGCCATTGAACTGCAGTGTTATATTCCCAAAGATGTTTTTATCTATGTCCTCAATGGCCTTAGAAAAGGGGAAGAAAAGGTTTACGCCCACTATAATATTATTCCTGTTTTAGGAGATTTAGAGCAAGTTCACGATTGGAATACCTTTGCAAAAACCCAAAAAGAATGCCAGCGCGCCGCTCTCCACTTTGATACGGGCATGATCCGCACAGGACTATCTCAAAACGAGTTTAAAAATCTTGAGCTTTCCCAATTTTCTCACACAGAAATCGTTTGCATTCTTAGCCATTTGGCCTGCGCCTATCAACCAGAGAATCCGATGAACGGGGCCCAACATCATCGTTTTGATGCCATTCGCAAACGCTTTCCTTTTGCTCTTGCCAGCCTTGCGGGCAGCGGTGGCTTCTTTTTAAGTCCCAAATATCATTATGACATTGTGCGAATAGGTCTTGCACTCACCGGTTGTCGCACGGCCATTCCTCAAGGAGATGCTCCTTTAAAACCAGTGGTGAAGGCGTATGCTCAAGTCTTGCAAATTAATGACATCGCACGGGGCGATTCTGTGGGCTACGATACTACCTTTATTGCATCTAGGGCTTCGCAAATCGCAACCATCGGTGTAGGGTATGCGGATGGATATTTGCGAAGTCTTAACAATCGGGGAGAAGTTTATGTTGCAGGTGTCAAAGCACCCGTTGTCGGAAGGATTTCCATGGATCTCCTAACCATAGATATCACCGATATCCCCAGCGGTAGAGTTCAACGCGGAGACTGGGTTGAACTTTTTGGTGACCATCTTTTGATCGATGACTTAGCACAAAAGGCGGGAACAATCCCATGGGAGCTGCTCACCGCCCTAGGTGCCCGCTATGAACGCTTTTATCTCAGCAATCAACAAGAACAAAGGATCGCATAATGGTTTGGGTTCTTTCAAGCATTGGACGTGTCTTCATTGAATTTTTAGCTTCAACCGGTCGTTTGATTCTCTTTTTGGCAAACTCCCTTGTTCAAGGGCTACAGCCCCCTTATTATTTTCGTCAAATGCTGCGCCAATTCTGGGAAATTGGATACCTCTCTCTTCCTGTTGTAGGGCTTACAGCCTTTTTTACAGGTATGGTTTTAGCCCTTCAAAGCTATACAGGATTTTCCCGTTTTAATGCCGAAGGAGCTATTGCCAGCGTGGTCGCTCTTTCCATGACGCGGGAGTTAGGTCCTGTTTTGGCAGGCTTGATGATTTCTGGACGTATTGGCGGCGCTATGGCTGCAGAAATTGGAACGATGCGGGTCACGGAACAACTGGATGCCCTCATCACTCTGTCAACGAACCCTCAAAAGTATCTCATAGCTCCGCGTCTTCTTGCAGGAGTGACCATGCTGCCTCTGCTTGTCTTAGTTGCTGATGTCATTGGTATTTTTGGTGGTTATATTGTCAGCATCTATCGTCTGGACTTTAATCCTGCAATTTATATGAAACAAACCTTTGACTTTATCCAAATGGGTGATGTCACCTCGGGCTTGATCAAGGCTGCTGTTTTTGGATTCATTATCACCTCCATGGGATGTTATCATGGCTTTAATTCAAAGGGCGGCGCACAGGGTGTGGGAAAAGCCACAACCTACGCGGTTGTCTCCTCCTCCATTCTTATTTTAGTTGCCAACTACTTTCTCACAGCGCTTCTCTTTTAAAAAGGCTTGGAATGACAAAGAAAATGACATCAAAGTTCGTTCTTCAAGACATTTACAAACGTTTCGGGGACAAATCTGTATTGGAAGGCGTGGATTTAAACGTCTTCACGGGTGAATCCCTTGTTATTATTGGGGGATCAGGAACAGGAAAGTCGGTTCTCCTTAAGTGTCTTTTAGGCTTGATTCCTATTGATAAAGGAAGCCTTGAAATGGACGGCCGAGAAATCACCCAGGAAACTTCCCTTCAACATGAAGAGCGCCTTCAAGATATTGGCGTGATGTTCCAAGGCTCAGCCCTTTTTGACAGCTTGAAAGTCTGGGAAAATGTGGCTTTTCGTCTGATCAATGCGCAGCATATGGATCGCAAACGCGCTAAGGAAATTGCCCTTCAAAAATTAGCCGCCGTTGGCCTTACGGAAAAGGTGGGCGAGCTCTCTCCCGCAGAAATTTCAGGGGGCATGCAAAGGCGTGTGGCCTTGGCTCGCGCCATCGCGACCCAACCCCATGTTCTCTTTTTTGACGAACCAACCTCCGGTCTGGATCCCATTTTCAGCAGCGTGATCAATGAACTGATTCGCAACTGTGTCAAAGAATTAGGGGCAACGGCTATCACGATTACCCACGATATGAGCAGTGCGCGGCGCATTGGGGACAGGATTGCCATGCTTTATGGCGGTAAAATTATTTGGTGTGGCAAGGCTGAAGATATCGACAACTGCGACAATCCCTACGTCCAACAATTTATTCATGGTCAAGCCAAAGGTCCCATTCAACTTGAAACCGATGCAAGGCACGTTGCCTAATGGCTAAAACCGCAACCCACTATGTTTGTCAATCTTGCGGGAGTTGTTTTCCCAAATGGTCAGGAAAATGTGAAGGCTGTCACGGTTGGAATACGCTTATTGAAGAGGCCACCGTTGATGCCTTTCAAAAGAAAACCACCCTCAAAGCTCAAAAAATTGACTTTACATCCCTTGAAGATAGCTCTCCTCCTCTGCCCCGCTTTTTATCGGGCATGAACGAATTTGATCGTGTGTGCGGGGGCGGCCTTGTGCCCGGTTCTGTTTTGTTAGTAGGTGGAGATCCTGGCATTGGAAAATCAACCCTTTTGCTCCAAGTTGCGGCCCTCATCAGTGGTAAAACCAGCTGTGTTTATATTTCAGGCGAAGAAGCCGCTGATCAAGTTCGCCTCCGTGCGAGACGCCTTCAAGTGGCTCAATCCCCTGTCCAGCTTGCCACAACAACTCATATTGGCGATATTTTAAAATCTCTCCATCAGGAAGGTCCTGTGGTTGCCGTTATCGACTCCATCCAAACCATGTATGTAGATCATCTGGATGCTGCCCCCGGCAGCGTTTCCCAGGTACGCGCAAGCGCTCATGAGCTAATCCGTTTTGCAAAAAAATATGGGGTGGCCATCATTATTGTCGGGCATGTGACTAAAGAAGGCCTCATTGCTGGCCCGCGCGTGCTAGAGCACATGGTGGATACGGTTCTTTACTTTGAAGGGGAGCGGGGTCACCATTTCCGCATCCTTCGCTCAGTAAAAAATCGTTTTGGGCCTACCGATGAAATTGGTGTTTTTGAAATGACAGACAAGGGGCTTCAGGAAGTCTCCAACCCTTCCGCCCTGTTCCTCCCTCATCGAACTGAAGATGTTTCGGGATCTTGCGTTTTTGCTGGCATTGAAGGCACCCGGCCCCTTCTGGTGGAAATTCAAAGCCTAATCGCCCCTTCTTCTCTAGCAACCCCAAGACGTGCTGTTGTAGGATGGGATTCAGGCCGCCTTTCCATGATTTTAGCTGTGCTTGAGACAAGATGTGGTCTTAGCTGCGGCAATAGGGATGTGTTCTTAAATGTGGCAGGAGGCCTCCGGATTTCTGAGCCTGCAGCCGACCTTGCTGTTGCAGCCTCTCTCCTCTCTTCTCTGGCTAACACTCCTCTTCCCCATGATGCCATCTTTTTTGGTGAAGTCGGTCTTTCAGGGGAAATTCGCCCCATCAGTCAACAAGAAGCTCGCCTTAAAGAAGCCTTCAAACTGGGCTTTAAAAGTGCCTTCGTTCCCAAAACGGCTAAACCCTATTCATTTTCTGAGATGGCCTTGATTCCGCTTGCACATATCTCTGAACTTGCTCATTATTTAGAGGTAAAACCAAAACAACGGCGAGCTTACGGAGGATAAGATGACATCTTCAGCTTTTAATAGCGTTGATCTCGCCATCCTGATCATCATTGGTCTTTCCATTTTGATTGGTGTTCTGCGCGGGGCCACCCGTGAAGTTTTAGGCATTGCAGGCTGGATTGGTGCCTTTGCCGTTGTCTTTTATGGGCTTCCCCTTTTTCGCCCTTTAGGGCGCCAATACATCCAAAGCCCCATGATCGCCGATGCTGTGGTTGCAGGCATCCTATTCATTTTTTCCCTCGCTGTTTTTATTCTTATTAGCCGCCTGATTTCCTCAAGCGTGAAGGGCAGTATTTTTGGCAGTCTGGATCGTTCTTTAGGGCTGGTCTTTGGTTTTGTGCGCGGAGTTGTGTTTATCTGCGTTGCCTTTCTTCTCTTAAGTCTTTATTACTCACCCGCTCAAGTTCCCGAAATCATTCGTTCAGCTCGCTTTACTCCCTGGATCATGCAAGGCGCTGATGAAATCAAGCGAATTGTCCCCCGCGATTATTTGCCCCAAGATCTGACTCAGCCCACCATCATCCCCTTGGATGCCAAAGACCTTATTGAAAACAGCCTTCCTTCCCTTGAGGATACGGTCAAAAATCTATCGACATTAAAGCCTGTATCCCCCAAAAAACCTGCAGAAAATAACAAAGAGATAGAAACTCTGATCGATTCAACAACTCCTCATGAGCATTCTGAAAATCCATAAACTCATTATCGCTAAACAAGATTTTTAATCTATTGATCGTGCTGCAACTCCAGAGCTTTCAGTAAACCCAGGTTTTTGAGCGCAAAACCACATGCTGTTTTTTCGCCCGTTATAGGGATTTTCCTCTACTTTCTTAAGAACAACATCCACAAATCCCATACTTTCAAGATATTGTGTCATCAAAATTGTAGAGCATGTTTCTACGAGTTTACCCGATTCCGTAGGATTTTCTTCATTAAAAACAAGATATTGCATATAGGGACCATACACTTTTAAAGTTACGCCAATCTCTGCAAAAGCTTGTCGATAAGCTTCTTCATGAATGGGAAGAATATCGTATTGAATCTTAAGAGGTGAAACTTTAGATGTATTCATCAATGCAGAACAACGATCAATTGTACTTGGACGAACAAAATCCAGACTACGAGAGTAATAGCGATCAAAAACCAATTGTCCTCCTGGTTTTAAAAGATGCAAAATGCTTTTAAAGGTCCTTTGTGACTCCAAAGGAGACGTTGTAATATTTTCTAAATATATTGTCTGAAATTGCTGCCCCTTAGGAAAAGCTTTTTTGATTATGCAGGTATCTCTAATATCTGCCTCAAGATCTGGAGCAGATCCATCTTCGCAAGGTTTATCATTTAGTGTGTATATTCCTTCATGACGATGATCACTATCATCAGAATGGTCCTGACTTTGAATATGGCCACACCCTGCAATAAGGGTATCGCCTTTAAAGGAAGTACGCTCTGTTGATTTTTTTAAAATTAACCCTACCTTTTCCTTCCATTCAGTTCTGGCCGGAAGAAGAAAATCATTAATTTCAGCAAAACTCTCATTTAAAGCTATTTTCAATCTTTCGTCAGAAATACGGCTTGCTCCTGTCCGCATAAGTGGAAGCGCCATTGCCGAATTCGCTTCTTTAAATCGGTCGCGACTGTCTTCTGAGAGCATTGAATAAGTAGCTAATTCTCGATATTTTTCTTGTTTAGCTTGAATATAGCGACCTATTTCTTCTCGTGAAGAATCAGGGAATAACTTTAAAGCTTGAGCTGAATTAATGTTAAGTAAAGCAAATAAAAGAAAAAAATTTCTCATAATACAAAAACCCCACAAATAAATAATTTAATTATAAGTTTATAATTGAACATATAATACACAAATTATATTTTTCAAGTATTTTTTGATTCTTGAAGGAAAAGTTTTGATTCAATTTTCGAACCAGTTTACATTAAGCCTTAAAAGTAGCAAGCCAAGAAAAAACCTTAGCTAGAGGCTAAGGTTTTTTATTATTAACATAAGTTTAATGTGTTTTTATTGTAGGAGGTAGATCTTTTTCTTTTAGCTCTGTGCTTATACTTTCATTACCGAGCACGCTTTGGGTCAAGATCGTGCTCAAAAACATGGACTCAGCAGCAATGCGGGCTTGTATAGCAGCAAAGTCGTCAGAAATTTGTTCCACATAAGTTTTCCATGCCTTATCACTTTTCAGGCTTTCAATAAAGGCTTTTTTTTCTTTAATTCTTTTTTCAAATTCTTTATATTCTTCAAGAAGTTTCTTCATATCTGAGGGAGTGGCAGTTTCCGGAGTGACCCTAGAAATTTGCTGAGCAAGTTTCTTAAAATCTCTTATAATATCTTCACTTTCTTTCTGTTGTTTTTGGATATAAGACTGATATTCGTTCTCAAAAGCTGCTGCACTTAACTGATCTTGAACCGCTAGATTAACAAAAGCTTGGTGAGCTTCGGTGGAAATCTTACCGATTGTCGTTTCAATTTCTTTTTCTTCATTTTGTAAATCAGAGACAATTTTAAGCTGAGCCTTTAAGGGGGCCATACTTTTTTCCCAGTCTTCAAATACCTTCTCCGCAGCATGATAGTAATCATCTGAACTATGTGGATTAATTCGGACAGGAAGTTCCATGGTACCATTGACATCATAAAGGAGTGAGGTGTCTCTTTTAACGGTTACACCTCCAGGGGCTGTTTTCCAAAACACAAGAGCAGGAACAGGATCATAACTATGAGCAAAACGAAGGACATTACCTTCGCCAATACGCCCTGTATAATTTTCTAAAGTATTGGCATTGACGGTATTGGGAGCCCCAAATGTCATGATCCCCAGGTTAATTTTAATTCCCATACTCTCAGCCATTTCTTTTGCAGCTGCTGAAAAAATTTCACCCAGTGATCCTCCGAGACTATGACCGGTTCCCACAAGGGTAAGAGTTTCGTTGGGGTTAGTTTCTTTATATTGCGTGAGCCAAGATTTCATAAAGGAAAAGAAAGAATCCGCATTATCATCAAAGTGTGATCCAAATCCACTATGAAAACTAATATTGCTGAGGAGCCCGTGACTTTTACTTAGCTTGCGGTTCATCCCCAAGATGTTTTTCCCCCAATCCATCCATGATTTTGATCCTGCAAACGAGAGAACTAATTTGTGGTTGTCCTTATCATAGGCAGCAGCTCCGGAAAATTCACCATTATTTCGATGAAAAACGCCTTCAATATCATATTTCATCCCTTGAAGGTTACGAGAAAAAACGTTTCTTGCTTCTGTTAAGAAGGCTGTATTTTCTACTGATTTTGTAGCTTGTAATTCACTAACTTCTGTTTCAACCGTGGTGATACGATTATTAATGGCTCTTTGAACCTCTGGAACTCCTGCTTGTTTATCAAGAGTTATTCCAAATATTTTTAAGGATGTTTTAAGAGATTCAAAGTCTCTTACATTAGAAGCCCTTGGAATACTTGCGAGTTTTTCTTGAAGCATTGAAATTTCATCTAACTTTGTAGAGATTTCGCGATCAAGCTTTGTCACCTGTGATGGCATTTTTCCTAAGGACTTTTTTTGATCAATGTCATAAACAAGAGCGCTTAGATTTGCATATTCTTTGGCATCTTGTTTTGTGACTGTATTCAAAAAACAACTTTGATTTTTGAGTATATCTGTAGAGTCCGTTGTAAATCCTGCTGCTTTAGCAAACCTATCGAGTGTTTCTTGTTCTTCTGTGATCTCTCCCTGAATTCTTTGTCTCTTCTTACTGGCTTCCGTGTATTCTTCTCCTTTATTATTAAGATATTTCACAAGCTCTACTCGTTCCTCAAAATGTATCTTTTGAAGAGGTTTTAGATCAAGTTTTGATCCGAAAGGTCTAGATATTGCCATACTTTTATCTTCCTCCATATGTTGAGGTTTAGCATAAGCACCAGTAAGCCCACTAATAAGCATAGAAACGCCAGCTGTACGAAAGAGTAATTTTTTTAAATCAACCATAACACCACCTCAAATAAAAAATCTTTATACTTAAATAGTATCATTAAATGAATTAACAATGTGTTAATTTTTTTATTCAAAAAAACCAAGAAAAAATAGAAATTAAATGTAGAAATTTTTAATAATAAAGGCCTTTTTTCATCAATCACTTCTTTTTGAATCATAAATCTGCAAAGCGCTTGCTTTTCATCAAAATATACGATCTAAAAGGTATCTTATCTCAAGGCTATACCTAAAAATTTTATGAAGCCTGAATCCCCGCCTTCGCGGGGATAACAGTGGAGTATTAAAAATTACAGAAGATAAAAAACGTCCAACGTTAGTACTTCCACCAAAGGGAAGAATTAAATAAAAATATTACAAAATAACTTGTGTGTTTTTAAAAATTGGATTGTTCCTAATAGCATCCATCCCAAAATTATTGATAATATTTTGAGAAAGATTTAAGCGTTGAAGATTTATAAGAGTTTGACTTTTCGCAATGGCTAGCGCTCCATCATCAAAGATTTGATTTTCTCTAAGCCTCAATTCCTTAAGATTTTTGAGAATCGGACTTTCCGCAATAGCTTTGGCTCCATCAGAACCTATACCATTTCCACCAAGATCTAAGTATTGAAGATTTGTGAAAATTGGACTTTCCGCAATAGCTTTGGCCCCATCAGAACCAATAGCATTTACACCAAGATCTAAGTATTGAAGATTTGTGAAAATTGGACTTTCCGCAATAGCTTTGGCTCCATCTAAACCAATGCCATTTCCACGAAGACCTAAGTATTGAAGATTTGTGAAAATTGGACTTTCCGCAATAGTTTTGGCTCCATTATCACGGATAGCATTTTCAAGAAGATCTAAGTATTGAAGGTTTACAAGAGTTTGACTTTTCGCAATGGCTATGATTCCGTCATCACCAATACGATTGTTTCTAAGTCTTAATTCTATAAGATTTTTGAGAGTTGGACTTTCTGCAATAGCTTTGGCCCCATCATGATAGATAGTATTTAGAGAAAGATCTAAGTATTGAAGATTTACAAGAGTTTGACTTTCCGCAATAGCTTTGGCTCCGTCAACACTGATTTTGTTGTTATTAAGATTTAATTTTTTAAGATTTTGAAAAGTTGGGCTTTCCGCAATAACTTTGACCACGTCAGTATCAATAACATTTGCAGAAAGATCCAAGCCTTGAAGCTTTTCGAAAATTGGATTATCTGCAATAACTCTAACCTCAGCAACACCAATTTCATTGCCACTAAGATCCAGCTCCAGCAACTTCCCCCAACCGGATTGAAAAAACCTTGAAAGTTTACCTGCTTTTTCTTCCCTACTACCTAAAATAGCTAGCTCGAGACGAGAAATTCCAGATTGACTCAAAAGAGAAAGCATGTCAGGCTTTTCAAGCACATTGTCGACATCAACAAACACTTTAAGAGCACTGAAATAAGGAGAATCTGCATCTCCCAAAAATCGACTTAAATTAAATAAACCATCACCCAAGAGTTTATGCTGCCCCATAATCTGTTGGTTTTCATTAAAGGACAAGTGCAGCAAGCTAATCTGGCTCTTTTCCATAAGAGAGTTATTAAAAATATTGCCCTTTTTTGCAAGAGACTCATCAATCTGGCTTCTTTTTGCAAGAGACTCAAAAATATATCTCGCTAACATCGCGTGTTTCAAGGTAAATTGGTCGTCGGAGAGATTCCCAATAAAAGTCAAAAGCCCACCGCACGTGTCCCCAGGTAAGTTACGAACGATAGCGCTTGTAACACCCGAAGGAAGCTCTGCAAGCTCAAAATAAGGAGTGAGATCTCCTTGCTCTATCGAATGCCTGGTTATGTTTTTTACGACTGCCCTTGCGGCCATGTCTTCTAGAGATTCAGGAGACATGGCCTTAAGTGGAGTTCCTAATGCCAGGGCTAACAAAGAATACATTTGCAATGATTTCTTGGATTTTCTATAAAAATTTTTCATAACAACACCTATTTCAATAAAGTTGAACATTCATTTTATATTGAATCATAATTAGACATTACTGTCAAATTAAAATTGATAATTATAAATTCTACTCGTTCATTATCTGACAATTTTTTACATACCACGGAAAATCACGATTTTTCGCCATCACGAGAAGTGGGGAAGACACGACTCAGCAAAATGAGAAATTTTGACTTTCCAACGCCAAACTTCATTTTTCTTTTTTTCATTGATTCTAAAGAAGACAACGCCTTATAGTGTTTTTCAACAAGTAAAATCAAAAGGTACTCCATGGACAACTTTGATAGCGCAGCAAATCGAAAGCTTGAAGAGCTCTCGCATTTTTTTGAAGAATTCTGGCCTGAAGCAGACGTAGATCTTTTTGAAGACAGCCTGATGGTCAACCTTTCCGAAAAACGTCAGTACCTCATCAATAAGCATGGGGTGACCCGTCAGCTTTGGGTATCATCTCCCTTTACGGGAGCCCATCATTTTACGTTTAAAAACAACTTTTGGGTGAGCACCCGTACGGATGAGCTCCTTGAAGTTTTCCTCCAACATGAAAAAAACACCCATGCTTCGTGAACCCAGCTATCTTGATGCTGAAATCAAAGAAATCCGCATTGAAGGCAAAACCTTAAGCGTTCTATCAAAAATTTTGCCTTATATCCTGCGCTATCCGTGGCTTATCGCAAAATCTCTCTTTGCGGTTGTGATCGCCTCTCTCACCGTTCTTGCTGTTGGTACCGGACTTCGTTACTTTGTGGATTATGGCTTTTCAAGCACCTCTTCTTTTGGCCTGACTCATGCTTTGCTTCTTCTCTTTATTATTGTTTGCGTTATGTCATTTTCAAGTTATGGGCGCCTCTTATGGGTATCTCAGTTAAGCGAAAAAGCGATCGTTGATCTGCGTAAAGATCTTTTCCACCATCTCCTTAATTTAGATATTCCCTTTTATGAAAACACCCCTGTAGGGGAAGTTCAATCACGCCTCACAACTGATACAACTCTTCTGCATATTATCTTAGGAACTTCCATCCCTATCGCTATTCGCAATATCCTTATTATTATCGGCGGCCTTGGAATGTTGCTTTTAACCAGTATATCTCTGACGGGAATTATTGCGGTTATCACACCGCTTGTGCTTATCCCCGTTCTTGCTTATAGCAAAAAAGTGCATCATTACTCGCGCCTGGCTCAAGAGAAAACGGCAAAGGTCTCTGCTCAATTAGAGGAAACCTTAAGCGCTATTCGCACAGTTTTTGCCTTTTCTCAAGAAGCCTATATGAACAGCCTTTTTGCAGAGGAAGTAGATCAAACCTATCGAGCCTCCCTTAAGCGCATCAGAGCCCGTGCACGCCTCACAGCCCTTGTGATGGCTCTTGTTTTTGGGGGGATTGGAATAGTCCTTTGGATGGGCGGTCAGCACGTTCTTCGAGGAGATATGACCCCTGGAGAGCTATCAGCCTTCCTCTTCTATGCAGCAGCTGTTGGCGGCGCGGCCGGCTCTCTCAGTGAAATTCATGGAGATATTCTAAGGGCCGCAGGGGCCGTTGAGAGAATTTTCGAATTTCTGTCCATAAAACCTTCTCTGAAGCAGGTGTCATCCCCTCTACCCCTCCCCTCACCCCATCAAGGACGCATTGAATTTCAAAATGTTTCTTTTACCTATCCCTCCCGTCCGGACAAAAAAATCCTCAAGAATATCTCTTTTGAGGCCAAGCGCGGAGAAACTGTTGCTCTTGTTGGCCCCTCGGGCGTTGGAAAAACAACGATCTTCAACCTTCTCCTGCGCTTTTATGACCCTTCCGAAGGGGTCATTCTTCTCGACGGGCTTCCCACTAATAAGCTTGATATTCATACCCTTCGGGAACAAATTGGCCTTGTCCCTCAAGATCCGGTTTTGTTTAGTGGTAACTTCTATGAAAACATTCGCTTTGGAAGGCTGGATGCCAGTCACGAGGAAATCCAAGAAGCTGCAAAAGCGGCTTATGCCGACGAATTTATTGAATCACTTCCCAATAGCTACTACACCCATTTGGGACAAAAAGGGGTCGCCCTTTCCGGGGGTCAAAAACAACGCATTGCTATTGCTCGTGCCATCCTTAAGAATCCTACTCTTCTACTCCTTGATGAAGCCACAAGTGCGTTGGATTCAGAAAGTGAAGAGATGGTCCAAAAAGCTCTCAAAGTCCTTAAAAGTAACCGCACTACCCTTATCATCGCCCACCGCACTTCCACCATCAAAAAAGCGGACCGAGTAATCCTTTTAAGCAAGGGCGAAATTGTAGCGACAGGCTCCCCGGATATCTTAAAAAAAGAGAAGCATGATTATACCAGCGGAATAATCCCTACTCACGCACCAACGCCAAATACCGCAAAGTCTCAAGGAATTCTTCCTTAGCTGCTTTTTCATGGGTTACGGCCTCCGCGTCCTTTCCCCAGACCCGCTGTTGCTCATGCTCATGCAAATGAGCCAAATCCCAGGCAGCGTCAGATTTTAGTTCATCTTTAAAAAGGAGGTACGAAATGGCAAAGGAAGAGGTAAGAGTTAAAAGGTGTACAAAACCAGAAAGTTGAAAGGTCGTCAGGTGATAAAGAAAAGTTCGGACTTTTTCTTCTTCAAGGGGATTCAAAGCCGGCAAGGAAAGCAATGGGGTTGAGACGAGATGAAGACCTAAGGCCTGATTAATCTTATAAATAAGAGGCTGCCATTCTTTTTCCTGAAGCTTCATAAGAGCTACCGGCTCGGGCGACCAAAACAAAATTACGTCTCTCGGAACTGATTGAACAATATAGCTAATATAGCTTTCCCGTGCCTCCGCAATCCGATCAAGGGTTGTGGCGGCAAGAGAGGTCAGCGGCTTTTGGCCGTAATGGGGCGAGGGATCTTTCTCCCATTCTTCTTCAATAGCCCGTGCCAATGCCAGGGTTGGCACTTCAAAGGGATTGCCTTCCGGCGTTTTTAGAAATTTATTTTTAATGTAAATATCAAACATTTTCTAAGCCTAGCTCATTACATGTTTCTTGGAAATAGGAAGGCACCGGAGCCTCAAAGGTTTTAGGCTTACCTTTTGGCAAAGGGATAGTGATAGCACGCGCATGAAGGTGTAATTCCCTACGCCCCAAGGGAAAGGCCTCCGTACCTCCATACTTTCCATCCCCCAAAATCGGCGTTTTCAGACCCTCAGCACAATGGACCCGCAATTGGTGCATGCGACCTGTTTTAGGGGTCAGCTCCAGCAAAGCTACCTTGGTGCTAAGAGTGTCTAAAGTGCGATAATGGGTCGTCGCATGCGCCCCTTCCCGGGCATCAACACGAACCTTTTCGCCCACAGAATCTGCTTTTTTAGATAAAGCAAGACTGATCACCCCCTCGGGCCTTTTTGGCATCCCACAAACAACCGCCCAATAGGTTTTCTGAACTCCCCTCTCCTTAAAGGCTTGGGTAAGCCAGCGCGCCATGGGTAAGGTTTTCGCAATCACAAGAACCCCTGAGGTATCCTTATCCAAGCGATGCACAAGACGCGGTTTGATATCTTCATAATAACGTACCAACATAGAATCCAAGGATTTTCTTTGTTTTGTTCCACTTTGAACCGCAATACCTGCAGGCTTGTTCAGAACAAGAAGGTCGTCATCTTCATAAAGAACAAGCCCTTTGATCCACTTGCGTTCAGCTTGAGTAAGAGGTTGTACCTCCTTCGGTTTTGCCTCTTCATCAAGGGCCAAAAAAGTTTTCGGGAACGAGACAGTTTGCCCCTCCTCAACGCGTGTTTTAGGAAGTGCTTTTTTCTCCTCAACCTTAAGAGTTCCCTTGCGCGCTGCTTTTTCAATAAGGCTTTGGGGCAGATGAGGAATCCAAAGGCGAAGACAACGATCAAGGCGAGCCCCACCTTCTTCCCCAGAGACAACCTTCTGGGCCAACTCTTCTGTTCTATTTGTCTTCATTCCCATCCCAATCTATGCTACCTAATGCTCATGAATCTCTTTGATAGCAAAGCATATCATCTTCATCACCAAAGGGCTAAGAAAACCTTTCATGCTCACAACTTTCTTTATGCCTATGTGGAAAAAGAGTTGGCCACGCGCCTTCAAGATTTTCGCAAACAATTCCAAATAGCCTTAGGCCTTTCCGCCTATCCTTTAAACATCACTCAAGAAAACGCCTCATTTTTTGAGAAATCCTTTCACTTCCCCGAGGACTCTTTTGATCTTATTATTAGCTGCCTGCAAGCCCATTGGATTAATAATCTTCCTGGCTTTTTAAAAGGAATCTACTCTGCCCTTAAAAATGAAGGTCTTTTTCTAGGGGCCCTTTTCGGTGGCAATACCCTTATTGAGTTGCGAGAAAGTCTTCTACAAGCGGAAGTCGAACTGAAAGGAGGGGCTACAGCTCGCATTTCCCCTATGCTGCATCCCGCAGATGCTCCCAATCTCTTGTCTCAATCTTCTTTTTTTATGCCTGTGGTGGACAGAGAGACAATTACGGTCACCTACCCTTGCCTCACTCATTTGATGAAAGATCTCCGCGGCATGGGGGAAACTAATAAACTATTTGAACGCCCCAAAGGAATGACCTCTCGCCGTTTGTTTGAAAAAGCTGAGGATATTTACTTTAAGAAATATAATGCGAGCGGCCTTCTCCCCGCGACTTTTGAGATCATTTATCTTACGGGTTGGCGAAAAGATTAAGCTATCTATATCACTCCATAGTGATTTTAAGATAAAGAATGCTGGCCGCAAAGAGAAAGGTAACACTATTTGTTAAAATCATAGAGATGGATCCAATCCCAATTCCAAAAAGGAGCCAAAGAAAAACCCCCAAACAAAAAGCTGAGTACATCATGAGAGAGATGGCACTTACATCCCGTGTCCGCCATATTTTAATGACCTGGGGCAAGAAAGAAAAGGTTGTGAGCATTCCAGCTGCAAGGCCAAGAGACTCTATGAGTGTGGGCATACTTTTTTCCTTTCTTTCATTAATTCATAACTTTGAGCCAAGTGCACATAATGAAGCAAATTTTGCAACTCCCTCTCTTATAACATCAAAGGAATAAAAAAAAATAGGCTCGGAATTTTCCGAGCCAAGTTTCTTAACTTTCATGGAGTTAACTATTGAGCTTGATCACTACTCGAAGATCCAATAAGATGATTCAAGAAACGAGATAATGCTGTTATATAAATGTTAGTAGCTTGCCAATCAGCCTTTATGCCAGCGAAGATTGTCCAAAACTTAATGTTGGTTGCACACGAAAGCAGTTGAGGAAGAACAAAAAGCGCTTCACTATAACTTAGCTCATTCTCTTTCCCAATCCTTGTGAAAGGAACTCCTAATTTTAGAGCTTGGGCTTTATCATAAAGATTATTTTGAAGCATTGTAACCGCATCAGTAACTCTTTTCTTATTAACGGATATTGACTCGCTGTCTGCAAGCGCACTCAATCTATCTGAGTTTCCTTTAACAAAGCTAGTAAGAGCAGCGGCAGAGCTTGCAAACTTTCCAAAGTCCTCTTTCATCTCCGGAGTCGGACTCGCAGAAGGAATAGAAGTACTTGAACTTGTCATCACATCCGTTGCCGTTCCCACAGAGGATGCTTCACCTAAGCGAGTAAGAGAAGTAGTGATCGAGCTTACTAGCTCTTCAAAGTTCTGATGCACCTCAGGAGTAGAACTTGCAGAATGAATAGAAGTGCTCGAACTTGTCATCGCATCTGTTTCCGCTTTCTCAGAAACAAGAGCTGCAGAAGGGATCGATAATTCATCACCCGTTGCTGTTTCCACAGAGGACCCTTCAATTTGAGCAGAACTTAGTGTTTGCTTTTCCTCCAGAATTTTAACAAATTGACCAAAATAAGTATTTAATAATCCTAGATGAAAAGTAGGCAGATACAAATTAATTCCAGTATCATGCTCAATCTTGCTTGCAAACTCAACCAACTGAGGAAGAGCAGAAAGCGCTTCATCATAACTCAGCACTCTTGCGTCTTCAAATCTTTCAAAAGAAGGTTGGAACGCTAGCTCTAGAGTTTGTGTTTGATCATAGAAGTTATTTTGAAGCGATTTGACGACTCTAGCAGTTAATCGACCTTTCCTTGAGTCTTTTTGGATGTCTTCAAGCGTCCCTAATCGAGCTAAGTTTCCTTCAAATAAGCCCTTAAGAGCAGCGAGATTGATTGAAAATTCTCCAAACTTACTGTTCTCCACAAAACTTACAGAAGAGGGTGGAGTTGATGAACTTGTCGGCCCATTTACTTCCGTTTCTTCAGAGACAAGAGTGGCAGAAGGAATTATAGGATCATAACTTCCAGTCCCACCCACTTCAATCTCAAAAGGAAGGTCCGTAACAGGAGAAGGATGATGACTTGTCATCTCACCTGTTTCTGTTTGCTCAGAAACAAGAGCTGCAGAAGGGATTATAGGATGATGACTTGCCATCTCATCCGCTTCAGTTACAAAAGGAAGCTCCATAACAGGGGAAGGATGCTGACTTGTCATCTCACCTGTTTCTGTTTGTTCAGAAAAAAGAGCTGCAGAAGGGATCGAAGAATCATCATCCGTTGCTACTTCCACAGGGGACCCATCAATTTGAGCAGAGCTTTGTTTTTGCTCTTCATTTTTAACAGAAGCATTAAAAATAGAAGATAATACTTTCATATAATTAGTAGGAGAGTTCAAATCATTCCCAAAATCAATTACAGTATCAGTCTTAATGGAACGTGCAAAATCAAGAAGTTTAGGAAGAGCAGAGTACGCTACATCATAGCTTAGCCCTATACCTTCCCCAATCCTATTGAATGTGAAGGTATCGCGGAGACCTAGAGTCAATACTTTCTTATAAAAATCATTTTGAAGCAGTTTTACTGTTCTCGCAAATACTCTCATCTGAATGGCGCTTAATGAGCTATCTCCATGATTTTCTGACGCACTCAATGTATTTGATGAGATTTTCTTGAGTGAGCTAGCAAGATTAGTGAGGGAGCTTGAAAATTCTTCAAAGTTCTTCCCGTTCACTTCAAGTTGACCAGTGCTTTGAACATAATCCATTCTTTTCTGCAAATCGACAAGTTGCTGTGCTTTAACTTGCAAACCCTTTTTCACTTGCTCCATTTGATCCAAGAAATTTTGATCTCCATTTGCCTGAGCTTCCTTATCAACTAAACTTTTGGTTAACGCAGCTACTTTCTTTTGAGAATCTTGCAGTTTTTTGCTCTCTTTCTCAAACTCACTTGGATGCAGTTGATAATAAAGGCCTGTGAAGTTGGATAGAGCACGCGTTTTATCCTGTATATCAACCAGAACTGGATTAAGAACATCAACTCTTATCACCGGCACCGAAGTTTCTCGATATGTTAACTCATCTGCATATATTGGCTTTTTCCCTGAAAGTAAGGCTGAAAGTTGATAGAAAGTCTCTTGAGGAGTCATATCTATATGAGAGTAGTCCGTTGTGAGATGGAGTGAGCTTAATTCATCTTGAGAAGTAGACAAAGCATTTTCAGAAGCGGCAAGAGCTTCTGCAACTTGAGCAGAGCTTAGATCGTCACTCTCTTGCAGGAAAGGGTTTTCAGCTTCAGATGTTGACTCTTTTTCTGAAAGTAGAGATGAAAGTTGATATAAGGAATCTTCATGACTCTTGAGAGAACTTGGTTTCTCATCATAATCGTATAAAGAAAGTATACCATCATCTATCAATGTATCAGTGAAATTCTCACCATCAGTTAGCACATGTTTTTTCCCGTCAAGACCATCTGCATGAGCAGTAAAGGATGAAGATAAGCCTAATCTCACATCATGTTCACCTTCAGCAGTTGGATCAAAAACTTCATTTTCAGGAGCATCTGCACGAACTGCAACTGGTTCAGGAATCGGCGCCGATACTGACTCACCCAACTCAGAGGTAGCTGGATGAAGGTCAACTTGTTCAAACCCTTGATCATCATTATTCGCAGCAACCTCGTTAGAAGGATTTAATCCAAAAACTACACTCATAGGAGAAATTACATGAGTGTCAAGAAAATCAGAGACTGCTGATATTGCTGTTTTGCCCTCGCCATCATCATTAGAAGCACTGGTTGTTTCTACTGTCTGAGGCTCGATTTCTACTTGACGCGCTGTTGCTTCTTCCTCTGCACGTCGTGTTGCGGCTGCTTGGGCTTCTTCTTCAGCTCGACGAGCCGCTGCAGCCTCCTCTGCAGCTTGACGTCTTAATTCTGCTGCCTGACGCTCTGCTTCTGCTTGACGTGCTGCCGCTGCCTCCGCTTCTTGACGCGCTGTTGCTTCTTCCTCTGCATGTCGCAATGCGGCTGCTTGGGCTTCTTCTTCAGCTCGACGAGCCGCTGCAGCCTCCTCCGCAGCTTGACGTCTTAATTCTGCTGCCTGACGCTCTGCTTCTACTTGACGCGCTGTTGCTTCTTCCTCTGCACGTCGTGTTGCGGCTGCTTGTGCTTTTTCTTCAGCTTGACGAGCCGCTGCAGCCTCTTCCTCAGCTTGACGTCTTAATTCTGCTGCCTGACGCTCTGCTTCTGCTTGACGTGCTGCCGCTGCCTCCGCTTCTTGACGCGCTGTTGCTTCTTCCTCTGCACGTCGTGTTGCGGCTGCTTGGGCTTCTTCCTCAGCTCGACGAACCGCTGCAGCCTC
>JAIEPE010000002.1 GCA_019749915.1 Alphaproteobacteria bacterium
GAAAACAGCTCAAATTATGGAATAAGCCTGATTACTTCCTTAAGGTCTTCTCTATAATTTAGATGCGTTTACCGTGATGGTAAATGAGAAGGGGATGTAATATACTTTTTAAATGAGGATATTTTTCTAGGAGTTCTAGATGAAAAACGATCTTAAGGTCTCTCATTGGGCCCATGAGCTCAGTAATGCCATCCCAGACAAAGCCGTCGGGATTAGTCTTGCACCTTTAGCAGGAGATGATTTGTTTACATCCTATGTCGCTGAGATTCCTGTCGGCGCTTGCGTTGCAGCCCATTATCATCCAAAAGGGATCGAAATCTATCAGATATTAGCAGGCAAAGGTTTGATGAAGATTGGCTCTGTCACCGCAGATCAGCCCGTAAGGTGGGATCAATGCAGAGAAGTTACAAGTGGAGACTTTTTTACAATCCATCCTGGCATCGTACATCAACTTGAAAATAATTCTTTAGAGCGATTAATTTTAATCGTCACTTGTTCTCCCACAAACTTGAGCTACAATCGCATTGTAACAGAACAAAAGGTAGAAAATGCAGCACGTTGAATGTGAAAAATGGGTAAGCACTTTAAATGATAGAGGCTATATGACATTGAGTATAGACCCATTTACACAAAAGTTCTTAGACTATTGTGAAAGTCATTCAGGTGTGCATGTTTTTGAAGGAGGAGCTGCCTATGGAATTGCAACACACCTTGCCCTAAAAAGAGGCGCTATCGTCACTGCAAATGATGGTGATCCAAGGCACCTTGACTTATTGTATGAACATACCCCTCAAGAATTTCGCTCTGCCCTTAAACTATCTCCTGGTATGCTCCCCCACGACCTTGATTTTCCGAAGGATTCATTTGATGTCATTTATTCATCAAGAATGATGCATTTTTTGACGGGTGAAGAAGTTGAAATTTGTATGAGCAAATTTTTTAATTGGCTTAAAGAGGGAGGAAAAATATTCTTAGTGGTTGAAAGTCCTTATCTTGGTGCTTGCTATTCTGCATTCATCCTCACCTATGAAGAAAGAAAAAAACAAGGTCACCCTTGGCCCGGCTTGATTGAAGACACAACATCTTATAAATCTATGCGGTATAATAATATTCCTCGCCTTCTGAACTTTTTTGACACGGATATTATGAGGCGAATTTCTAAAAACTGTGGGCTTATAGTTGAAGAATGTGCTTACATTAACCGCACCGATTTTCCTCTGGAAGTCAGACACGACGGCAGAGAAAGTGTCGGACTTGTAGCAACCAAGCCTTATGCGTAACTCAAAGGATTTCAAGTTACCGGGCAGGCGCTCAAAGGTGAGCCCGATGAGCGTATTTTAATACGTGACAGAGGGCGAATCCTGCTGGGCAACGCACCCGGAACTTGAAAGACGAAGAGTATAGGCCTGGTTATGCATAGGCTTGCGCATTCTGAGAAGAGAGATCTTCCTCATTAAATTGAGCATCAAAATTTACAGGACGGGAAAGTTTCAGTGCAATCAACCCAAAAATGCCACTAACTATGTAGTAAAGTGCGGGGGCTTCGTTCATTTCACTCATTTTCAATAAAAGGGTGGAGATAAAGGGGGCCGTGCCTCCAAAAACCCCAACACCAATTGCAAAAGCTGTTGATATTCCTCGACACCTAAAGGAGGAAGGAAATAATTTTAACATATAAGCATGCATAGGACCTAAAAAGAGAGCAGCCAATAGAGCTAAACCAATTTGGCCAGAGTAGAAAAATCCAGAAGATAATAAGTAAAAAAATGGGTAGGATAGAAAAATCGTTGAGAGGGCACCCCACTGCATCACCTCCCGATGACCGCATCGATCGGAAAGAAGTCCAAACACAGGAAGGAAGACAATATAAACCCCCAACCCGACATTATTAATCAAGGAGGCTTGGGAAAGGGAAAGATGCAGCGCAGAGGTTAGATAAGATGTCATATAGCCTACAAGAGAAAGAGACAGTGTTCCTGCCAACCAACCAATGCATACTGTAACGCCGATGTTTTTCCAGTTCGCATAAAATCCTTTGTATGTGTCACTCTGCTTTTGTATGGCAGAAAAATTTGCCTCTTTTATTTGACTCTTACGCAAGTAAAAGCCAATCACTCCTATCAAAGCCCCTAAAAGAAAAGCAAGTCGCCAAGACCAATGAGAATATTGAGGAAAAGCAATCACAAGCGCTGCAACCATGGAGGCCAGGAAAAATCCTACAATTGAAGACGCAATCATGACGCCGCTAATCAGTCCTTTTTTAGGAGTATTTACATTTTCTAAAAGATAAATAGCTGCATTATTATATTCTCCGCCTGTACAAAATCCCTGGAGCAGGCGACAGAGAACCAGCATGATGGGAGCCACAAGCCCGATTTGATCATAGGTTGGTAAGAAGCTAATGCATGTTGTGGGAACAGCCATCAACAAAATGGTCCGACTTAAACATACTTTTCGCCCGACCGTGTCTCCTATGTAGCCAAAGGCTAATGCCCCTATAGGCCTCATAATAAATCCAATTGCAAAGACACTCGCACTTGCAAGCAAGGAAGAAATACCATCATCACAACAAAAATAGAGAGGAGTAATGATAACGGATAAAAAACCAAAGAGTCCTAAATCATAAAATTCTAGGAGATTTCCAATAAGCACAAGAAGTGGATTTTTGTTTAAAATTTTAAGCATATCTTTTTTTACTATAATGTGAGCTAAAAGAAAAGATTTATTTTTTTGTTAAACATTTTTGCTAAATCTTCTGTTAAATACTCTTGACGAAGACTCATTGAAATATGAGAATATCTTAAACTTACAATAATGATGGGAGAAAAAAAATGGCAGGAAAAATTCTAACCTCTCTTCCTTCAGATATAGAAAAAAATCTTTTAGCTCTCACAAATAACTTACGAGAACTAGGCGTCACTCATATAGGGCACGGCCTCATCGTAGGCTCTTTAAAACCAACCGCATTTTTTTCCTGCAAAGAATGGGCGGAGAGATATGATGATGAAGATCTTGTAAGCAGAGACCCCATCAGGGCCTGCGCCCTAAAAACAAATTTCAAGATTATCCCTTGGGAATATATCCCCTCTAATAAGGAGCAAAGACCCGTAATAGAGGAGAGAAAGCGTGAGTTTTGTTCTAAAACCGGGCTCTTGATCTCTATAAAAAACAAAGAGTTTCATGAAACGTTTGTTTTTGGAACAGATTCAAAAAAGCATGATATTACTCATTTTTTCAGTAAAAATTCGCGTGTCCTTATTGAAAATTTATTAATGTTTAGGAAAGAACATATGCGTTATTATACCCAAAGCATTTCAAGTTATCGGGCAGGCGCCCAAGAGTGAGCCTGATGAGCGTATTCTGATGTGTGACAGAGGGCGAATCCCGCAGGGGAACGCACCCAGAACTTGAAACGTGAAGAGTATCTAGTAATGACGGCGTCGATGCCATACGATAGGTGCCACTGTTTTTATAGTATAATCAAATAAAATAGGAGGAGATACTTTTGTCAGTGGATTCATACATACCAATGTATAGCATCCCATCTTGGTTCCCTTTAAAAGTCTACGAACAAGCTGTTCTCCCTTTTGAGTAATGATGATGCAATCTTTACCAATTGCCTCTTTTAAATTTTCAGAGAACAATCCCCCAACGTAATCTCCAATAGCATAAAAAGGCTCCATCCCATTATCTAACACACAACTCACAATACTATTGCTATATAATTGCTGAAAAAAAGAAGCTTCTTTCATTATTTTTAATTCTGGTGATAACGCAGATAATAGGGCTTCACTATCTTCTAATTCATTCGTTTCAGTTTCTCCTTTTAAAGGAGGAGTACCTTCGCCTTTAAGAAGCCATTTAAGGGTACAAGAGTACCCTTCTTGCCGGACACCATTTGCGATTCTTTCTGCTGTTTTCTGATTTAAAGGCCTTTCTCCTTTTTCAATGGCATATAAATGAGAGAAGGAAATTCTATATTTTTTTCCAAATGCAGGTAACTTCATACCACATAACGTAATCGCTATTCTTACTCGCTTACCGCAATCTTTTCTGATTTCATCGTTAATCATACATACCTAAATACATTTTCTAAAAGTCTTTTTAATTAATAGGCGCATCTCTATTATTGTTTTTTAGCCTGTAGTTATTCTTCAGGGAAAATAAGTTAATAGACATAAAAAGTCTATATAGAGATTTAAGAAAAAACCTAATTTTATTGAGCTGCAAAAAATATATTGCTTTTTAAAAAAAGAGAACATATTCTTTTTTTGAAGAGAAAGAATTCAAAAATATTTTTTCTCAGAGCTTAAAGTAGCTTGTAATTCTTGTTGTTGATGGTGTTTTTTAAGGCCTCCAGAGAAAGAACGTCTTCATACGTTCTTTCTCTCAAAGTTAATGTTTCTTCGATACAAGCTAGAAATTACCCTATCAAAACGACCAAATTCTCCGCTCCTTGAGCACATCGGCGAGACGATGGGCTGGGAGAATATCCGCAGCTGGCAGAGGTATTAAAGCTAAATCCGGATAGGTCACCCACGCCAAGTTTTGGCCTTCCGCACCATGAGGAGAACCTTCCCATTTGTGACAAAGATAAAGGGGCATAATCATATGAAAGGTATCATAACGGTAGGAAGCAAAGGTTAAAGGTTCAAGGTCTTCCTCTCGTACTTGGATCCCCAGCTCTTCCTGCAATTCCCGAATCAAGGATATCTCAGGGGTTTCACCGGACTCCATCTTCCCTCCAGGAAGCTCCCACACGCCTGGTAAGGCTTTTCCTTGAGATCGCTCCGAAATAAGCATTTCCCCCTTTTCATTGATCAGAATGGCAGCCACCACCCACACCAAGGGGCGCTTCATGCCATGATATCGCGTGATAAAATCATGGAAAGAAGAGGCGTAACACACAGCTTCCTGCGTTCCTTCAAAGGCCTTAGAAGAGGCTTCCGTTGTACCCACTTCACGAAACTTAAGCTTCTCAAAAATACGGCGAGAAGCCGCATTGGTTTTTAAAGCACTTGCTTTGAGCTCTTTTTGTTTCAACACATGAAAACAAAAATGCACAAGGGCCCCCATAGCTTCGGTCCCATAACCCTGTCCCCAGTAGGGTTTCCCGAGCCACAATCCGAGTTCTCCCTCAGAAGAAATAACGCCCATAAACTGCTGATCAGAACGCCTGACAATGGCTAGGATTACACATTTTCCTTCCGCCATAGAACGCTGAGCAAAAGCAACAAATGTTTCAGCATCCTGAAACGTATAAGGATGGGGGACACGTCGCAACTTTTCCGCAATATCCTTATCGTTAAGTAAGTGTTGTATAAGCACCGCATCCTCTACCCTTAAAGGACGTAAGGTCAATCTTTCTGTGGCAACAGGTAAAAAGGGCCGATTCAACAAGGTTGAAGGGATCATAACATCATCTTTCTTTAAAAATTCCTTTTCTTTTTCTCCTTTCCTGAGCATACTCCGCTCATGGAAAATGTTAATCCCTCTTTCGAAAATATTATTCCAAAACTTATCGCCCTCTCTGAACAAGCGGGAGCTCTTATCGCTCACCTTTATAAAAAAGCAGAAGGCCTTGAGATTATCAGAAAAGGAGATGGCTCCCCTGTGACGGAAGCCGATCATCAAAGCCACCATCTTCTTGCACAAGGCTTAAAAGAACTCACCCCTCATATCCCCGTTATTTCTGAAGAAGATGAAGAGTCTTGGAATATCAAAAATCCTTTTTATTGGTTAATCGACCCCCTTGATGGCACCAGAGGATTCATTGGGCGGGATGGACAATTTTGCATCAATATTGCTTTAATGGAGGATAACAAGGCCATCCTGGGCCTTATCCACCTTCCTCTCACTAGAGAAACTTTTTATGGTTATGGAAACACGGCTGTAAAACATATCTCTGGACAAAGCACATCTATCCATACAAGGCGTCGCCCTCCTGAAGGATCAACCCTTCTCCTCAGCAATCATGATCTTAAATGTAAAGAGAAATGGGAAAAATATATAAAAGACTTCCCCCACCCTATCCTTAAACCACTTCACAGCGCCATCAAGTTCTGCCGTATTGCAGAAGGCGCAGCTGACATTTATTTACGTTTTGTTCCCTGCAAAGAATGGGACACGGCTGCAGGTCAAATTCTCGTTGAAGCTGCGGGAGGTAGCATGGAAACCCTTGAGGGAACTCCTTTTCTCTACGGTAAACCCAACCTTAAAAACCCAGGCTTTAAGGTCTTGGGTCAGAAGCCATGATCGTCTCTCCCACACCAGAAGCCCTTGAGGAAGCCCTTCAGCTCCTTCATGCGGGTGACCTTATTGGCCTCCCAACGGAAACCGTTTATGGACTTGCCTCTGATGCAACTCAAGACCTAGCGGTTGCCAAAATATTTGAGCAAAAAAATAGACCTTCACTCAACCCTTTGATTATTCATGGCGCCACTCAAACCATCTTTCAAGAACATGTGGAATGGAATGAACGGGCCCAAATACTGGCAGATACCTTTTGGCCTGGCCCCCTCACTCTTGTCCTGCCACGCAAATTGACCTCATCCATTTCTCTCCTTGCCAGTGCTGGCCTTGAAACTTTAGCTGTACGCGTTCCTCATCATCCGGTTGCCCTAGATCTTCTGAAGAAATTTGGAAAACCTCTTGCCGCCCCTAGTGCCAATCGCTCTGGGAAAGTGAGCCCTACAACGGCAGAACATGTCGCTGAAGACTTTCCGAATCTTTTTATTTTAAATGGGGGAGCGACAACAATTGGCCTTGAGTCGACCATTCTCGATTTAACCTCAGCCACCCCCCTTATTTTACGTCCTGGAGGCATTTCACGGGAAGAGCTGGAAGAGATCATTGGACCGATTCAAATGCACGACAGCAGCACAATTAAAGCTCCTGGAATGATGAAAAGTCATTATGCCCCTCACTTGCCGTTAAGGCTGAATGCTTTAGAGCCCCAGCCAGGAGAAGCTTTTCTTGCCTTTGGGCCTACTGCACAAAGTGACTTGAATTTAAGTGCAACGGGAGAACTACGAGAAGCCGCCGCAAACTTATTTAAAATGCTGCGCCTTCTGGATCAAATGGAATTTAAAGGAATCGCCGTAGCGCCTATTCCTATGCAGGGACTGGGGCTTGCTTTAAACGATCGATTGCAACGTGCTGCAGCCCCTCGCGATCCTTGATAAAAAGGATAAGTATACCTGCCGTAATAGCACACAAGGATAAGTAATAGTTCCGATATAAGTTGTGGGTCATATCTGCAAGCACGAGCCCAAAAAGAATTGTAGCATTACACACAGCAACAGAAAGACGATCTTTTACATACTTTTCCACAGCCCAAAAGAGGAAGGCTACAAAGAAACTAAATAATACACCTCCAAAAAGCCCTAATTCAACATAAGCTTGCAAAACACTTTTGTGGGGATGCATCACCTTAGGAAGTCCGCTAATGGCTCCCTCATCAACGAGATAACGTGATGAGTTTAAACCCCACCCCAAAAAAGGTTTTTCAAAAAACTTGTGAGAAAAATACTCCCAAATAAGAAGACGCTCAAAAAAAGTGTTATTTAGAAACCAAGAATAATAACTAACATTTATTATTTCCATTGGACGAATAATATAAGCATGTAAAATAGGACTTATAAGTAATATGGCAAAAGATGTAACCATAGAAATGCGAGTAGTCCAAAAAGGAGCCAAATAGCTTATACCAAAGAAAGCACTTGCAAGAATAAAAGCATAGATCGCTGTTTGACACGCTGTTAACTTAATAAGAAGCCCTAGAAGAATAAAAGAAAAGAGAGCCATCACTTTTCTATCTTTAGTCCACATAAAGGCACAGGTGACAAAACCAAAAAGACCCAAAACCGACCCTGTGGATTTTAACACGCAGATATGCCGCGTAAAGAGATTAAACTGAAATTTATCCATAATTGATTGAAATATATGCAAAACAGCCAGAAGAAGACCTATCATGATGAGAGCTTTATACGCCCGTAAAATGACAGCCGATTTAACATTTAAAATAGAAACAAGAAATATATAGGAAAACACTAAAGTCACGCTTAAAGAATAAAATGATTGCAGAGCAGCATTTTTATTGACTGCCGTCAGAATACTAAGACCACTAAGACTTAAAAATAAAACAAAAAAAATGGCCAAAAAAGGCAAATCGAATTTAAAATTTTGCCAATCTTTTTGCGTGATAAAAAGGGTACACGCTAAAAAAGGTAACAAAATCGAAAAGAATTTAGTTGAATAAACGCTTGCAATAGCGAAAACAAGAGAAAATAAAAGAATTCCTATGTTTTCGTATGATTCCCTTTTAATCAAAATAAAAAACTCCATTTCTTTATAATAGATTTTGGTATAAGGTTTCTTTAATCATATGGCAACATGAAAATAGATATGCATTTAAAGTTTTTATTTTGTTTTATAATATTCTTATGGCCTTCTTTAAATTTTGCAAGTTCTCCTGCAAAGGATGCTTTAATTCGAGATGCAGAAATTGAAGATGTACTTAAATCCTATGTCGAACCTATTTTTAAGGTCGCTGGACTCGATCCAAAGTCGCTGCATCTCTATATTATTAATTCAAATGAAGTGAATGCTTTTGCCATGGTGGGTGGACGCATCGCTATGAACACAGGTCTTATTTTAAAAGCCAACTCAGCCCTTCAAGTTATCGGTGTTTTCGCCCACGAGACAGCGCACATTGCTGATAGACATATTCTTCGAGGTATTGATGCCTATGAAAAAGCCCTTTGGCAAAATTTGCTTGGAACCATGTTAGGCGGCGTTGTAGCCGCCGCTGCAGGAAGACCTGATGCAGGCGCTGCAATCATGATGGGCTCACAAAATATGGCGGAAAAAGGGCTATTAAAGTTCTCTCGAACCCAAGAAGGATCTGCAGATCAAGGAGCGGCACGATTTTTAGATAGTCTTGGCTATTCTTCAAGGGGAGCCCTTGAATTCATGGAAATTTTGCGCAAAGAAGACTTGCTCTCGGAGCAATATATAGATCCTTATGTTTTGACCCACCCTCTTGTTTCAGAACGTCTTGATTTTTTCCGTTCACACGTCAGCAAATCACCTCATGCCAATGCCAAACTTCCTCAGGAATTTGAGGATAATTTCAAGCGTATTCAGGTTAAAATTGCGGCTTTTACCCAAAGTCCTGCAAAAACGCTCTCTCAACTCGATCCGACGGATACCTCTCTCTTAGCTCGCTATGGAAGAGCCATTGCTTATTTTCAAGCCTCTCAAATTCCTGAAGCGCTGAAGGAAGTCGATTTTCTTTTAAGAGAATACCCGGAAGACGCTTTCTTCTGGGATCTCAAAGGCCAAATTTTGTTTGAGTCAGGAAAAATAAAAGAAAGCCTTGTCGCTTTTGAGAAAGCCGTTCATTTACGACCCGACATCCCTCTTTTACGGGTAAGCTTTGCCCATGCCTTAATCGAAAGTAACGACCCCACCAAAGAAGAGCAGGCGTTTGGAGAGCTCTCCCGTGCCAAAACAGATGAAGCTGATAATCCTTTTATCCACCGACTTTTAGCTGTTTATTATGGAAAATCTGGAAAAACAGGCCTTGCTGCCCTTTCACTCGCAGAAATGTCCCTTGAAGTGGGAGATCTAAAAACAGCGGAACAACAAGCAAAGCGTAGTCTTCATTTTCTCAAGGGTGATCTCGTCAATGAAACTCACGCGAAAGATATTCTTGCAGAGATCAAGCAGCTGAAAGACCTTGAGTCTGGCATTTTTTAATCCCTTTTTAACTTCTATCTGCTATACTGTAAATCCATAAATAAGGGAGATGAAAATGGAAAAGAAAACACTTACAAGTCTTGCGATGATTACTTTTTTAATGACCTCAACGGCTGTTGTTGCTATGGGAGATGATCCCACAGATCCTAACCCTCTTGCAGGTCCCCCTGTTAAAATTGAAGCAGCTGACAAAGATAATCAGCCTCATGCTACTCCTTCTGTTGCAACAAAGGCTGCTTCTGGTCAAAGTAATGGTCACTGGTTTTGGGGGTGGTTTTCTCGCTCAACTCCTCCTGTTGAAGAGGGAAGCAAAGAGGGAGCACCTACACTACCAAGCACTTTTGCTGAAGAAAGTTCAACTTCAGTTGCTACTGTTAAGACTGCTATACAATTAGATACTTCTCTTAATATGGAAGAATTTAATCCCTACCTAACAAGTGGATTTTCTGCTTTTGAGGGCACCCATAGATGGACTGCAGGAGATAATGCTATAATAACTCTTCCTTTAGAAGAGATGGAACCCCGCCCCTCTCGCGTTTCTTTTTTTAATACGAAAGGCCTTGTAACTGCTAGTCACTCACAAAATCTAATCGTAAATGTGAATGGAGAGGAAGCTGGTAGTTATGTTTATACACTCGGCAATAATAATCAGACAATTGAGATCTCTCTGCCTGAAGCTGGCCCAGCAGAAATTAAATTTACAATCCCCCATGCGAAAAGTCCTTTTGAATTAGGGATTAATGCTGATCAAAGAGTACTTGGCATATCATTTAGAGAGGCCCAGTTTCAAACACCTACTCCTCCAACGGAGCTTGAATTTGTAACACAAAGCGTCAATCTAGATCGTGCACAATTGCAACGACTCTTGCAACTCGCACAATCTCCGGACACAGGAAAACTTGAAGAAGTTGGGGATATATTCTCGTCGCCCACAACATCAACTGCTTCTTCAGAAGCGACCCCGCAAACTTTAACTACAGAAGAAAGAGGATTGCTCAGCAATTTATATCATATGATTTTCGGGTAAGCATGTTCAGAGCAGCAAGACCTGGAGTTTTAGCTGTAGCTGAAGAATAAAAACACTTAGAAGTAGAAGGGGCTTTGCGGCCCCTTCTTACTTCATATAAAAGACAGTTGCTGAGCTCTCTCTACGTACTCCTCAAGATGACATTTCCTTAATAAATACAAATTGTTGTCATCCTGAGACCTTAAGCGTAGCGAAAGGGACTCAGGACCTCTTTAATAACAGAGTTCACCCAAAAATTGTCAGGTATTGGACCAAAACACTCTTTTTCTGGACGGTTAATTGAAGATTAGATTATAATGCGCATTAATAAGAACAAGTGGTGAACCCATGGATACTTTTGAGACGATTTATCGTTTTTTTGGCTGGTGGATTATCAACATAGATAGCTTCTTTCTCGCACTCTTGTTAATAGGAGCAGGATTTCTTTTTTTCGACAAGCAGCGCTGGGGCAGAAAATTTATAACAATAGCCTGCTTTGGTTTTGCTTTTTTTGGCATTGTGCCTGTAGGGCTTTGGACAGTCGTAAATCTTGAAAATCGTTTTCCCAAACTAGAACAGATTCCAAGTGATACCAGAGGGATGATTTTACTGGGAGGTAGCTTTGATATTATGACCACACAAGCCCGCAATGAGCCGAGCTACAACCTCACTGCAGGAAAACTTATTCGCTTTGTAGAACTCGCAAAGACGAATCCTCATCTTACTTTAGCTTTTACGGGAACACCTCTTGAAGCAGATACAACAAAAATTGTACTTAAAGGCCTGGGCTTAGATCCCTCCCACGTCATTTTTGAGAATAATTCTACAAACACCAAGGAAAATGCAGCACAAAGCGCTCGTCTTCTTCAGCCAAAACCTGATGAAAAATGGGTTTTGATCACCTCTGCCTATCATATGCCTCGTAGTGTCGCCCTCTTTCAAAAGGCGGGATTTAATATCATCCCTTTCCCCGTAGATTATCACACAACAGGCGAATATGAGCCCTGGTTTTTCTTAGGTCTTCAGTTGAACTTGGATGGCTGGGCAGCAAGTTCTCGAGAATGGCTTGGCATGGTTATGAATTATATCATGGGACGGTCAGAGGTGATTTATCCTTCTCCTTAATTTTCACATGAGGTCCCCACTCCACTCCTACGCCGAAAAAGGCAACAAAGGACTTTTCACCAGCGATGCTATGACCGATGCTAAAAAGCGTATAAGTGCTATCCGTAAAGTAATAAGTTCCACCAGCATTATAGAGAAGTCTTGCGCCAAAGTTTCTGTCCTTCGCTCCTTCGGCATACAGCTCATTCCCAAGGGTCAAATACTCTGAGATTTCCTTTTGAAGTAAAATTCCTCCAAAGGGAAAATTAAATTTATTCTTTGCAGGGTTAAATAAATACCCTCCTCCCCCTGACAGCTTCCAAGGACCCCAGTTTTTTTGAAGCCAGAAGGGAACGGTAGCTGTTATCGTTCTATTCCCTGTTATCGCATCGACATCACCAGAAGGAAAGGTAAACTTCGGATAGAAGGCAACTTGAGGCAATGTTTTCGTCTCGTGAATAAAGCGATATTTTACACCAACCCCCACATCTCCATAATAATAAAGGGATGGTTTGTTTTTTGGCTCAGCAAGAATAACAGGAGTTCGAGTAGTTAATTGAACATCCGGATAAACTCCCACGAGAGCTTCAACCGCAGGAAGGCGCGATGTTGTACCATTTTTGGTATGACTTGTTTGGGCATGGAGATTCAAATAAACTTCTTCATAGGCCGCTGGCACAGGAGTATCGGTAAAAAATTCCGTAGCCCCCGCTTTCTGACTCCAAAGAGCCGAACTTAATAGGGTAAGGATTATGACTCTTCTGTTCACGAAATGGCTCTTTAGTCCTTTATTTTGTGCAAATTTATCAAGGAAAAGAGAAGAAAGCCATAGAGAACCTATCAATTTTTCTGAGTCTTCACTATAATTACAAGATAAATGATAAGGATTGAACATGACAAACTCCCCTCCTCCCATTGAAGAGCTCTGCTTGCGCGTTATTGCCATGCCGCGGGATACCAATCCATCAGGCGATATTTTTGGCGGCTGGCTTGTCTCTAACATGGACATGGCTGGCGGCATCGTCGCAACTCATACGTCAAAAGGGCGGGTTGTTACAGCTGCCATTGATAAGATGGCCTTCATTCGCCCTGTGTTTGTAGGAGATGAGGTCAGTTACTATGGAAGACTTCTCAAAATCGGGACAACGTCGATGCAAATCAGTGTAGAAGCATGGGTGCGTCGAGCCAGAGGGGAAGAAATTCACAAAGTGACCGAAGGTCTTTTCACCTTTGTTGCTATTGATGAGAAGCGGAAACCACGGGCTGTGGGAAAATAATTACTGATATCTAATCACAAAAAAGGTAATTATAAACACACTCCCACCAAGAAGGTTGTTTCTCGGGATAAACAACTTTAACCTTTTCCATATAAGAAGAATCAAGAACACGTTGATCGGCTCCAGGAGAAGCCTCATCAGGCCTCATAGGCGTATCCCCTTCTGGGGTAATAGATTCAAGAGCGGTAGAAGAGATTAATTTTATGGCGTCATCATCAGGGCGAGAGGGCAGTCTTGAAGATTGAATCTCACCCTCATCCGGAACATCTGCCACTACCGCACTTCCTAGACTCAGAAATAGAACTAATCCCCTTACCTTTTTCATTGATAATCTCTCCTAATTACATTTCAAGATATTATACTCCATAATACATCTTAAATTCAATAGGCTGAGGCGTATGATCAAGGGCAATCACTTCTTCCCGCTTTAAATCAATGAAGCCATCAATAAGATCATCAGAGAAAACTCCCCCCTCTTTCAAGAATTCACGATCCTGATCAAGAGCATCAAGAGCTTGCTGCAATGAACCAGCGACTTGCGGAATGCCACGTGCAATTTCAGGATCATAGAGGTTTCCTTCATGGGCTTCACCAGGATGAATTTTATTGCGAATTCCATCAAGACCCGCCATGAGCATGGCTGAAAAAGCCAAGTAAGGATTGGCCGCAGCATCAGGAAAACGCGTTTCAATTCGCTTAGAGTTCATGGAAGGCGTATGAGGGATACGAATGGAAGCCGACCGATTACGGGCAGAATAGGTTAACATAACGGGTGCTTCATAGCCGGGGATCAACCGTTTATAACTATTGGTTGTCGGATTCGTAAACGCGTTCAAAGCATGAGCATGCTTGATAATTCCCCCTATATAATAAAGAGCTTCTTGAGAAAGATTTGCATAAGTATTCCCTGCAAAAAGAGATTTTCCTTTATACCACAAAGATTGATGCACATGCATTCCCGACCCATTATCCTGGTGGATTGGCTTTGGCATGAATGTGACGGTCTTGCCGTACATACGGGCGACGTTTTTGATGACATACTTATAAATCTGCAGGTTATCCGCTGTCCGGGTAAGGGTACTAAACTTAAAACCGAGTTCATGCTGGCTGGGCGCGACTTCATGGTGATGCTTTTCAACTTCAATTCCCATTTCTTTAAGGGTTGAAAGCATCTCGGCCCTCATATCTACAAGTTGGTCCACAGGATTTACAGGGACATAGCCCCCCTTAATACCTGGCCTGTGAGCCAAGTTCCCTTGAGGATCAAGCTTTCCAGAATTGTAGTCCCCTTCATCAGAGTCCACAAAATAATAGTTATGCTGCATCGCCACATCATAACGCACATCATCAAAGATAAAAAACTCAGCTTCAGGACCAAAATAAGCTATATCCGCAAATCCGAGGTCATGAAGATAAGCTTCAGCACGCTTTGCCACTCCTCGAGGATCACGAGAGTAGGATTTTTTTGTCAGTGGTTCGAGAATATCGCAGTTAATTACCAGCGTAGCTTGAGCTGCGAAGGGGTCCATCACAGCTGTTGAAAGGTCCGGCTTCATTTGCATATCCGAATCATCAATCGTCTTCCAACCGGCAATGGAAGAGCCATCAAACATAACACCATCTTCCAAAACGTCTTTATCTACCGCATCCTTATGAAAAGTCATATGATGCCAAACGCCACGGGGATCAGTAAAACGAAAATCAATAAAAGATACGTCCTGCTCTTTCATAAGAGCAAAAATAGATTCACTAGATAATGGCTTCATGGGGATCTCGCGATGTTAAGGTTACACTATGGTTTTTTCACCGCTTTTTACCTTTAAGGGAATTTCCCCTTTTGCACAAGAGGGGATTTTCCATTCTTCAAAGACTTGCGCCAAAAAAAGATCTTGTGTATACAACCCTTAGAAGTGGGCGCATAGCTCAGCGGGAGAGCACTACGGTGACATCGTAGGGGTCGCTGGTTCAATCCCAGCTGCGCCCACCATTTCTAAAAACCTCATTTTCCCTCTTGAGCCCCCCTGCCAAATGCTCTACTGCTTGTTAAGAGAAAGAGGTAAAAAATGACATTATCCCAATCACAAAAACAGGAGATTCAGGAGCTAAAAGGGCAAACAGAGCCTACTCAACGAGACGTTTCCTCAGGACTCGAAGAAGTACTTTATGAAGCCTTTCCCGTGCTGGATCACGGTTTTGTGCGTGTCATAGATTACATGGGAAATGACAACGCCATTGTGCAAGCTGCTCGCGTTTCTTACGGCAAGGGTACAAAAAAACTCAACGAAGATCGGGGTCTGATTCATTATCTATTACGTCACGCCCATACAACGCCTTTTGAGATGTGTGAGATTAAATTTCACATCAAACTTCCCTTTTTTGTGGCCCGTCAATGGCTTCGCCATCGCACGGCCAACGTTAATGAGTATTCCGCCCGATATTCTATCTTGGATAAAGAATTTTACATTCCCTCAACAGAACACCTCGCAAGCCAATCCTCCATCAATAAACAAGGCCGCGGTGAGACTTTATCTTCTGAATATTCTCAGAAAGTTCGGGATCTTTTACGACAAGATGCTGAGCTCTGCTATTCTCATTATGAAGAATTATTGAATGAGGATGCGGAAGGTAACATCTTGGATCCTGAAAAGGAAAGCTTGGCACGGGAACTGGCGCGTATGAATTTGCCCCTTAATTTTTACACTCAAATGTACTGGAAAATTGATTTACATAACTTAATGCATTTCTTAACTTTGCGCGCAGATTCTCATGCCCAATATGAAATTCGCGTCTATGCAGATGTAATGTTGAAACTTCTCGAACGTTGGGTCCCGTATACCTATGAGGCCTATACACAGTATCGTAAAGAGGGCGCCCGCCTTTCAAAAAATGGATTAGAAACTGCCAAAAAATTACTTAAAGGTCAAAAGGTTAGCCAGGAAGAAAGTGGCATGAGCAAACGAGAATGGGTGGAATTTTCTGAGCTACTTGATCTCTCTTCATAGACTCTATATAAGGTAAAAATAAGTTTGTCGCAAAAGAACAAGATAAGCAGAGAAGGAAATAAAAAGTGTATGCCCTCAAGTACTCTTACCCTCACCAAATGGGATGCGGCGATCGTTCTTAAACAAGATGGATCTTTTGAAGCGTCACTCCCTCAGATTCAAGGCGAATGTATCCCTGATAACGTCATCTTAGGCGCGGCCCTCGCCTTTGCCTTACGAAACGAAAACCTCTGCACCCTCATTCGTGAAAACTTTGAACGAGAGTGCACAGGAAAAAAAGAGTAATCAGAAAGTTCTGATTTCAAGACCTTGAGCACAAAGGCTCATCACCGGGCGGATTTTTATACACCAAGGAAAACCACGTTTTTTCGTCATTGCGAGAAAGGTCGAAGACCCGGCGAAGCAATCCATCTTAGGTGAATATCAATATCTCCACCAGAGGTGGAGGTCTGTAACGCTTTGCTTGGACCACTAAAAGTGGTTATACAAAAGGCACTTATCCTATGATTGTCAATCCCCTCGAAGGAGGAGATCCAAAGTATTGTTCTCTGGGCCCCGCGGTAAATCCACGGGGCGTCTATGGTGTGTGCGTGGTTTTAAACAACTCTTGACATCCCGCTGCTTGACAGCGGGATCTAGGAGAACAGCACCTTAGATTCGCGATTAAACCACAAGATCCTGAGTCCCCCTCGTATAACTCGGGGTCTCAGGATGACATGTTTTTTCTAACAAAAACAAAGCGCTGTCATCCTGAGGAGCCCTTTAGGGCGAGCTCAGGATCTATTCAATAACATAGTTGATCCAGGAAACATTATGATGGGTCTCCGTGTTTCCTGCTCTAGTGAAAATGATCTTGGATAGGGTTAATTTCATTATCCAAACACTCTACATTTACCCCTGTTCTTGTATCACTTCGTGACCCAAGAACAAAGGTTTATTGCATATTTTGTTTAACTTTCCCAGCTCTCCGACGATGTCATCCCCTGACAAAGTATTATGAATTCTGCAATTTGGCTCACTACAAAGTTATTTATTTGTACCAGCAGCAGGTTGTTTCAAGCCCGCAACCTCAACTTCAAGGCGCTTTACTCGCTCTTCCAGCTTTTGTATTTGATTTTGTTGAGCTTCAACGCTTTCAAATACTTCATTGGCCGGAGTTGGCTCTGCAAAGAAAGGATGTTGAGGCGTTATCTCTTCTGCGGAAGGCGGTGGCGGCTTATCTGTTTGAATATAAAGATCTTTTGTTTCTGTCGTTGCAAAAGAAGCTCCCCCGCAACAAACCGCTATTATAAAAGCGATTGTTTTATTCATAACTTATTTTCCTATGATTTTCCATTTTGCGAAGGAGAAATCCAGCCAATATTCCCATCTTCCCGTCGATAAACCACATTCAGCTGATCATGGGCCACATTGTTAAAGAGTACGGCTTGAACATCGGAAAGATCCAAATGCATCACGGCCTCACTCACCGTAAGGCTAGGAATTTCAGTTTTCGTCTCTGCAATAATGAGAGGATGATCTTCCGTCGATTCCTTATCAGTTTCACTATGGATCACATACTGATAACCTGCTGCTTTTTTGTAATCCACATCTCGCTTTTTCGTATGATCAATAAGTTTCTTTTTATAGCGGCGCAGACGCTTTTCAAAAGTTTCTATGGCTTGTTCAAGACAAACGTAAGCCTCATCCGTATCATAATAAGCCCTGACAAAAACCCCGCGTCCTAAATGCATTTCTATATCGCAGCGAACCATGGATCTGACCTTGGAAGCACTGCGTGAAAACGTAACGGACGTCTCAAGCGGATTTAACTCATATTTTTTACATACGTCTTGAACCTTGTCTTCCGCTTGCTGACGCAGCGCTGCACTGACTTCAATCTTTTTTCCTGTAACTTGCGTTTGCATGAAACCACCTCTCCTATTTAATGTGTTATCTTATTCTTTTATGATACGGCGATTTGAGAAAGATGTCCAGCACACCTTCAAAATAGCTTTTGACCGTTTTCAACCTGGGGATCAAGGGTCGCAAGGCAAATCGCACCTTGCTTGTCTGGACATCCTAGTAACAAAAATTGGGATTCAAAACCTGCAATGTTCTTAGTCCCCAGGTTAACAGCGCCTAAGACTTGCCGGCCAATTAAGCTTTCCAGCGTATAGTGGACCGTCACTTGGGCCGAGGTTTGAAGCACCCCCAGCTCAGGGCCAAAGTCAACCCACACCTTAAAAGCAGGCTTGTGGGCCCGTGGAAAAGGCTCTGCCTTCACTACTGTGCCTGAGCAAATGTTTACTTTTTCGAAATCATTGTAAGTAATCTGCATCGTTAGTTCTCCTTCATAAATAAATTAAACAAACTCGTCATCGCGAGTCCACAAAGTGGACGTGGCGATCCACATGGATTAGAAAAATGGATTGCCGCGCCTTGCGTGCGCAAGGCTCGCAATGACGACTTTTTATATAGTCTTGCCTTATTTAAAGAAGGAGTTATCGCTTATAAAGAAAAGCACTTTTGGTGAATTTGCTGCATATCATATTTTTTATTTAAGAATTTTCGGACTGGTTGTCAAGGACGCCATTAAGATCCACAAGACGAACAGCCACCAGTTGTGGTGTCGCCCCTGTCATTAGAAAATCCCCACTCTCCTTTGAGATGGCGATCGAGAACGCTTGGACTCTCTTCCCGGACTTCAAGGGGAATCGTAAAGACCTGGGGTTCCTCGTCCTCCGCCTCTACGGGAAAAGGGAGAAGGTATAAAACGGACACAAGCCCTACTTTGATCCTTTTTTTCATTCCGTCCTTTTCCTCTTTAAAATGACTAGCATTTTTTCTGTCTTTTCGTTTAAAGTATACCCACAACACATAAAAACAAAAAGGTCTGAATGATCACCCTTAACACCTTTCCAGAAATAATTGTTCTTGTAGTGGCCTACCTTTTAGGCTCTATTCCCTCAGGTATCCTGGTTAGTTGGCTATACAAGCTTCCTGACCCCCGCACCATCGGCTCGGGCAACATTGGAGCAACCAACATGCTGCGCCTTGGTAATAAGGGAGCGGCTCTTCTCACTCTGTTTTTTGATGTGCTCAAAGGAAGCCTCGCAGTTATTTTTGCCCTCATTTCTGTGCCCTCCGTTGCCCAATTTGCAGGCATTATGGCCGTAGTAGGCCACATCTGGCCCATTTGGCTTATGTTCCGTGGCGGCAAGGGAGTCGCCACCGCATTGGGAGTTATGCTGATCCTCAACTTGCTTTTAGCCATGGCATGTCTTGTGACTTGGATTATCCTTGCCATTACGACCCGTTATTCTTCTCTTGCATCGCTGACAACCTTCCTTTTAAGCTCAGTCTATGCCTATTTTATGGGGGCAACTCATCTGATTGAGACATGTCTCATTTTGACGGTCCTTGTTTTTTGGACTCATCGTCATAACATTCAACGTTTACGCAAAGGAAAAGAGACGAAAATTGGCGCAACCTCTCACACATCTTCTACAAGAAAATGATGACCTCACAAGTTGGCTTCAACTGGCTCGCTGTGAGAACGTGGGACCTATCACTTTTCACCAACTTCTTGACCATTACGGAAACCCAGAGGAAGCATTAAAAGCTCTTCCAGAACTCGCGGCTCAAGGAGGGTTAAAAAGATCCTTACATCTTGTCTCAAGAGCTGAAATTGAAAAGGAATTAACGTCCCTTACCAAATTTGGCGCCCAGCTTATCACCTTCAATAGCCCTTCATATCCTCCCCTCCTCCGTCACATTGATTCAGCGCCACCCCTTTTAGCTGTCAAAGGAAGGGTCGAACTTCTCCAAAAACCCCTTTTTGCAGTTGTAGGCGCTCGAAATGCTTCCGCTATGGGAAAGAAGATGGCGCGTAGCTTTGCTGAGAAGCTAGGAAAAGAAGGCTGGGGTATTGTCTCTGGTCTTGCTCGCGGCATTGATGGAGCCGCTCACCAGGGAAGCCTTAAAACAGGGACAATTGCTGTCCTGGCTGGCGGGATTGATCAAATTTATCCTCCTGAAAATGAAGCTCTCTATCATCAAATTGCTGAAGAAGGCGTTCTTGTGGCCGAATCCCCCTTTGGAGTTCAACCTCAATCCACCTTATTTCCACGCCGCAACCGCATCATTTCTGGCTTGTCCCGCGCTCTCTTAATTGTTGAAGCTGCCTTAAAATCCGGCTCTCTTATTACGGCACGTAATGCTTTAGAGCAAGGACGAGAAGTCTTTGCTATCCCCGGCCATCCTCTGGACCCGCGGGCACGGGGATGCAATCATTTGATTAAGAATGGCGCCATCCTTATTGAAACCATTGAAGATATCTTGGGGGAAATTTCTCTTAATGCTCCTCTTGAATTTAAGGAGGAAACCACTCAAATAAAATCCTCTTCTTCTCCTCATTCTTTACAAAAAAGCCGACAAATTATTAACGAAAATTTAAGTCTTGTTCCGATAAGTATTGACGAATTGATCCGAGAATGTCAGTTGTCACCATCAGACCTATGGATTGTCTTATTGGAAATGGAAATTGCAGGGCGTATTGAACGCTTTCCTGGCGGGAAGGTCGCTCTCAAAGAGGAATGGAAAAGCATATGAAAGTTGTTGTCGTTGAGTCTCCGTCAAAGGCAAAAACCATTGAGAAGTATTTAGGCAAGGATTATACGGTCCTCGCAAGCTATGGGCATGTCCGTGATTTGGTCTCAAAGGACGGCTCTGTAAAGCCTGATGAAGATTTTGCCATGACCTGGCAAGTAGACGACCGTGCTAAAAAGCATATTGATGCCATTGCCAAAGCCCTTAAAGGCGCTGACCACCTCTATCTTGCCACCGACCCTGATCGGGAAGGGGAAGCCATTTCCTGGCACATTCAAGAAATCCTAGCGCAAAAAGGGGTTTTAAAAAATATTACTCCTGAACGCATTGCCTTTAACGCCATCACCAAGGAAACAGTTGCAGAAGCCCTTGCTCATCCTCGGGAAGTTGATAAACAACTCGTGGAGGCTTACTTAGCGCGCCTGAGCCTCGATTATCTCGTCGGATTCACACTCTCACCCATCCTCTGGAGAAAGCTCCCTGGAAGCCGTTCTGCAGGCCGTGTACAATCAGTCGCCCTGCGCCTTGTGGTTGATCGAGAAAATGAAATCGAAGCCTTCAAATCTCAAGAATATTGGACCCTTGACGTTGAGTTCCTAACCGAAGATAAGAAGCTCTTTAAAGCACGCCTGACCCATTTAGAAGGAAAAAAATTAGATAAGTTTTCTCTTGGCACGGAAGCTTTGGCGCGGGACGCAGAAAAGAAAATTAAAGCTCAAGATTTCCACATTGCCTCCATTGAGAAAAAGCGCGTTCAGCGTCACCCAAGGCCACCCTTTATTACCTCAACCCTCCAACAAGAAGCTTCCCGGAAGTTGGGCTTTAGCCCACGCAAAACAATGCAATTGGCCCAAAAACTTTATGAAGGTGTCTCCATTGGCTCTGAAGCCGTAGGTCTTATTACCTATATGCGTACGGACAGCACCCAAGTAGAAGGCTCGGCCATTGCTAACTGTCGAGCCGTGATTGAAAAGACCTTTGGCAATAAATATCTTCCTGCAAGCCCACGCCAGTATAAAACCAAAGCCAAGAATGCTCAGGAAGCCCACGAAGCTATTCGCCCCACCGATGCCAAGCGCAGTCCCAAAGATATGGCCAAATTCTTAGACGATGATCTCCTTCGTCTTTATGAGCTTATTTGGAAACGGATGATGGCTTCTCAAATGGCCAGTGCTGAACTGGATCAAACCAGTGTTGACGTTGCCGACCCAAAAAAAGACATTGTCCTTCGCGCCACCGGCTCCATCCTTGTTTTTGATGGCTTCTTGACCCTTTACCGGGAAAGCCTTGATGAAGATCAAAGTGAGGATGATGATAATAAAATTCTACCGCCCCTTCGTGAAAAGGAAAATGTAGAGAAGAAAACCATTCTTCCCGAACAACATTTCACTCAGCCCCCTCCCCGCTATTCAGAAGCAAGCCTTGTGAAGAAAATGGAAGAGCTGGGTATTGGGCGCCCTTCAACCTATGCACGCACCATCCAAGTTCTCCAAGAACGAGATTATGTAAGAAATGAAAAGCGCGTTCTCTATCCTCAAGATCGAGGCCGCATTGTCACCGCCTTTTTGTTGAACTACTTCAGGACCTATGTAGAATATGATTTCACAGCTCATTTGGAAGAGCAGCTGGATGAAATCTCAAACGGAGATCTTTTCTGGAAAGATGTATTAGAGAAATTCTGGAAGCCTTTCCATGGGGCCATTGATGAGGCGCAAAAGCTCAAAATCCAACAAGTTTTGGAACAGCTTCAAAAGGACCTGGATGGATTTCTTTTTCCTCCTACGGAGGATCAAACAGACCCTCATCTTTGTCCCCGCTGTAAGAAGGGTCAGTTGGGCCTGCGCTTGAGCAAATTTGGCTCCTTCATTGGTTGTTCCAATTATCCTGAGTGTAAGTACACCCGTCCCCTAGTTCTGGGAGAAGAAGGTGCTGATCAAGCTCAAGAAGAACCCTATGAAAGAGATCTCGGTGTCGATCCAAGCTTAGGGGTTAATGTTAAGGTTAAACGCGGACCTTATGGGTTTTACATCCAGTGGGGCGAAGCTACCACTAAAAAGGAAAAGCCAAAACGGGCCTCTCTCACCCCAGGCATGAACCCCGATGAGATTACCCTTGAAGATGCCATTGGATTGGGCGCTCTTCCCCGCACTGTTGGCGTTGATCCAGAGACAAAGGAAACCATTACCGCTGCCATTGGCCGCTTTGGTCCTTATGTGAAATTGGGCAAAATCTTTGCGTCCCTTAAAAAGACTGACGATCCTCTAACCATCGATCTGACACGAGCCCTCGAGCTCATTGAAGCCAAGAAAAATGCCCCTCCAAGGAAAGCTAAAGCAAGCCGTGGCAAAAAAGGATAAGCGCCTTCCCACTCCTGAGGAAATCCTTGAATTCATCCAATCCTCGGAGAAAAAGGTTGGCAAACGAGAAATTGCCCGCGCCTTTAACCTTAAGGGACAACAACGGGTTTGGCTCAAGGAAACCCTTAAGACAATGGGAGAGACAGGCCTGATTCAACGAGGTCATAAACGCGCTGTCCACTCTTCAAAATCATTGCCGCCCGTTCTCCTTGTGGAAGTGGCTCCGGCCCTTTCTGAAGACGGAGAAGTTCTGTTAACGCCCACGGAAAACACCGGTGAATTCCCCCCCATCATTTTAAGGGAAGGTGGCATAGCACGAGTTAAAGCCGGCGACAAGCTCTTGGTACGCCTCAAACGCCACCCGGATGGGTATTATCTAGCGCGCCTTCTCAAGCGTATTGAGGAAAAGCCAAAAACCATGGTGGGTGCTATTATCAAAAGCCGTGGCGCCTTATACTTCCAACCTTCTGACCGCAAGCGTCAAGATGACATTGCCCTTCTCACCGATCCCAAAGAAGCCAGGGAAGGAGAATTGGTGATGGCCGAGCTTCTCCGCAATCAACGCCCCCTAAAAGCTAAAATCCTTAAAGTCCTAGGATCCCTGAATGACCCGCGCACCATCAGCCTCATCTCCATTTACCAAGAAGGCATTCCTCATGAGTTTCCTGAAGCTGTCCTCAAGGAAGCGGAAGCGGTGCGTACCCTTTCTCTAGAGGGTCGAGAGGATCTGCGTTCCATCCCCTTTGTCACCATTGATGGAGACGATGCCCGGGACTTTGACGATGCAGTCTGGGCACGCAAGGAAGAGGACGGCTGGCACCTGATGGTGGCCATTGCAGATGTAGCCCATTATGTGAAACCCGGCAGTGCCCTTGATAAGGAAGCCTATCTTCGCGGCAACTCAGTTTATTTTCCTGATCGAGTCGTGCCCATGCTTCCCGAAACCCTCTCTAATGACTTGTGTTCCTTAAGGCCTAAGGAGGACAAGGCTTGCTTTGCAGCTCACCTCTGGCTTGATTCAAAAGGACGCTTGAAAAAATATCAATTCGTTCGCGGCATCATGCAATCCATTGAGCGTCTTACCTACGCCCAAGTTCAACTAGCAAAGGATGGGAGTCCTGATGCCCAAACAAAACCTCTCCTCAAGGAAGTCATTGAGCCGCTCTATGAAGCTTATGACCTGTTGAAAAAGGCCCGGGAGTTTCGCGGCACCCTTGATTTAGAACTCCCAGAGCGGCAAGTCATTTTAGGAGAAAACGGCCATATTGAAGATATTCATCCCCGCCCCAGACTTGATAGCCACCGCCTTATTGAAGAGTTTATGATCCTTGCCAATGTAGCTGCTGCCCAGCAGTTGGAAGCCCTTAAGGCTCCTTGCATCTATCGTATCCATGATGAGCCCGACCCCTCAAAACTTTTCATCTTCCGTGAACTTGTGGAAGGCCTGGGCTTTTCCTTTCCCAAATCCCAAGCGATCACTCCAAAAGCTTTCCTTCATCTTTTAAGAGCTGCCCATGGCACCCCTCATCAAGCCCTTGTGAGTCAGCTGACCCTAAGAACTCAAGCTCAAGCTCTCTACCATTCGGAAAACATTGGCCACTTTGGGTTAAGCTTGAAAAAGTACAGTCATTTTACCTCTCCCATTCGGCGCTATCCGGATATCATCGTGCACCGCAGCTTGATCGAAGCTCTTAAACTTGGCGACGATGGTCTTCCTAAAGACGCAAATCTCATTGTCATTGGCGAGCAAGTCTCCGCAACGGAACGCAGGGCTGCAGCTGCTGAGCGCGCCGCTCTTGAGCGATATATAGCCATATATCTCCAAGACAAAGTGAGAGAAACCTTTGAAGGTCGTATCAGTGGGGTAACCTCCTTTGGTCTCTTTGTGACCCTCGAGCATTCCGGTGCTGATGGCCTAATCCCCCTCGCCTATCTCAACGATGATTATTATATCTTCGAGGAGCGCAAGCACCGCCTCATCGGTCGGCGCAATCGACGCACCTATACCTTAGGCGATCCCCTTGTGGTCCTTTTAAAAGATGTGGATATGCTGACGAATACGATTACCCTCACCCCTGTCCAAGGAAACTCTCCAAAGAAAAAGGAGAAGAAGCGGAGAAAGTAAGGAAAAATTAATAGATAATTAAAAACAATATGACAATATGGCGTTAACAATAAGAACTCTACCCTCCATCGTCATTGCGAACCTTGCAAAGCAAGGTGCGGCAATCCATTGCTTAATCAAAAATGGATCACCACGCTCACGGCGTGGGCTCGTGATGATGAATGTGGCTTATGCTTGGTTATTTACGATTTAAATTTGTCAGTGTTGTCAGTTGTGTCAGTGCCATTACCAATAATTATTCCAACCCCATATTCATCTCAGGAAACCTCTAGCCTTCTCCCCCTCTCTCGGTATATGATGGATTTAATTTAATAATAGGACGAGGATCCATGTTTACGACAGTTTTTAAGAAAGTTTTTGGCTCAGCGAATGACCGCTACATTAAAAGTCTGGGTAAAATTGTTGAGAAAATTAATGCCCTTGAAGGAGATATGGAAAGGCTTTCTGATGATGCCTTACGCCAGAAGACGGAAGAATTTCGGGAACGCCTGAGGAAAGGAGAGACTGTAGATAGCCTCCTCGTTGAAGCCTTTGCGGTTGTCAGGGAAGCCTCCAAACGCACCCTTGGCATGCGTCATTTTAATGTGCAGCTCAAAGGTGGTATTATTCTTCATCGCGGCATGATTACGGAAATGAAGACGGGTGAAGGTAAAACCTTAGTCGCAACCCTTCCTGTTTACCTGAATGCTCTTGAAGGCAAAGGCGTTCATGTGGTCACGGTCAATGATTACCTGGCCAAGCGTGACTCAGAATGGATGGGCACGATCTACCGATTCTTAGGCCTTACGGTTGACTGCATTGTCCATGAACTCGATGATTTAGAGCGGCAAATTGCTTATAAATGCGACATCACCTATGGCACCAACAACGAACTAGGGTTCGACTATCTTAGGGACAACATGAAGTTTCGTTTGCAAGAAATTGTACAACGTCCTTTCAATTTCGCCATTGTGGACGAAGTAGACAGCATCTTGGTGGACGAAGCCCGAACCCCCCTGATTATTTCAGGAGCTGCAGAAGATTCATCAGATCTTTACGTGCGTATCGATCAGTTGATGCCAAGCCTTCTCCCTGAAGATTTTGAAAAAGATGAAAAGGCTCGTGCTGTTACCTTGACGGAGCAAGGCATTGAGCACATTGAGGAATTGTTGAGGAATGTTGGTTTATTAAATGGATCTTCTCTCTACGATATTCAAAACGTTCCTATCGTACATCATGTGAACCAAGCCTTGCGGGCCCATAAACTTTTCACTCTCGATGTAGATTACATGATCAAAGATGGTAAAGTGATGATCATTGATGAATTTACGGGACGCGCGATGGAAGGGCGCCGTTATTCTGAAGGGCTTCATCAAGCTTTAGAAGCCAAAGAAAAAGTTGAAATTCAACAAGAAAATCAAACACTGGCTTCCATTACCTATCAAAATTATTTCCGTCTTTATCCCAAACTTGCCGGTATGACCGGAACAGCCATAACTGAAGCTGCCGAATTTGCTGACATCTATAAACTTGAAGTGCTTGAAGTGCCGACAAACGTTCCAGTATCTCGTAAAGATATGGATGATGAAGTTTACCGAACGGCAAAGGAAAAATATGAAGCTATTATCAAACTGATTGAAGACTGCCATGCGCGCAAGCAGCCGGTTTTGGTGGGAACAGTCAGCATTGAAAAGTCAGAACTTTTATCCCATCTTTTGAAGCAAAAGAAAATTCCCCACAACGTTCTTAATGCTAAATTTCATGAACAAGAAGCTAAAATCATTGCAGAAGCGGGCGTTCCAGGAGCTATTACCATTGCGACCAACATGGCAGGTCGTGGAACAGATATCAAGTTGGGCGGTAACCTTGAAATGCGTGTTGAGGAAGAAACGGCCTCTATCCAAGATGTAACAAAAGCCGAGGCTCGCGCTAAGGAAATTGCAGCTGAAATTAAAGTAAATGCCAAAATTGCCAAAGATGCTGGCGGCCTTTTTGTTGTCGGTACGGAAAGGCACGAAAGCCGCCGCATCGATAACCAGCTACGAGGTCGTTCAGGGCGCCAGGGTGACCCGGGAGCCTCCAAGTTCTTCCTCTCTCTTGAAGATGATTTGATGCGTATTTTCGGCTCTGAAAGGCTGGATAGCTGGCTACAGAAGTTGGGTCTTAAGGAAGGAGAAGCCATTATTCACCCTTGGATCAACCGCGCCCTTGAAAAAGCTCAGCAAAAGGTTGAAGCTCGTAACTTCGATATTCGTAAACAACTTCTTAAGTATGATGATGTGATGAATGACCAACGGAAGGTTATTTATGAGCAGCGCCGCGAAATTATGGAAGTCAGTGATGTCCATGATTACGTAGATGGCATGCGCGTTGAAGTCGTTGAAGACCTGGTAGCACGCTTTATTCCCGAAAAAGCCTATGCAGATCAATGGGATATAAACGCCCTCCATGAAGAATGTCTGCGTATTTTCGGCCTTAATCTTCCCTTTAAAGAGTGGGCAGATGAGGAAGGCATTGCAGACGCTGAAATTCAAACCCGTTTTCAACACGCTGTTGATGATTTGATGATGCGGAAAGAAAAGGATTATGGGGTCGAGATGATGCGCCTTGCAGAAAAGTCGCTCCTTTTGCGAATTCTTGATCAACAATGGAAGGATCACCTTTTGTCCTTAGACCATTTGCGACAAGGCATTAATCTTCGTGCCTATGCCCAACGGGATCCCTTGAATGAATACAAAGGCGAAGCCTTTGAATTATTCCAAGACATGCTGGGCCGTCTGCGTGAGAATGTTACTGGAGCACTTGCCCATGTTCAATTGGGAGAGCAAGCAACTCCCCAACAAGTTATTGAAGATGTTTTTGAGCCGGAAATCAATCAAGAAATGACCTTAAATTATCATACGGATCCTAATGATCCAGGAGAAACAGGAGATAAGGTTCTCGTCGGGCCCGAAGATTGGACCAACACACCACGTAACGCCCCTTGCCCTTGCGGTTCGGGCAAGCGCTATAAACAATGTCATGGCAAATTAAATGTGGAGAATCAAGATGAATTATAGAAATTTACTCACCATCGTCCTCACGGGCGCCCTTCTTACGGGCTGTAAGTCAGCACAAGAGCTTCGTGAAGAAGTTACTGCAGGACAAGGTCTCTCAACCTTTTCTTTAGGACAAGTGCAATCCTCAATTCATAAAGGAACAAGTCAGGAGCAAGTTTTATCCACCCTTGGCGCTCCTAATATCGTAACCAATGATGATCATGGAAATGAAACCTGGGTCTATGACAAGATTTCAACGGAAGGAGCTCGTGCTTCCTCCGCTGGTGGCGGATCTTTGATCCTTTTTGGCGCTGCGTCAAAGGCAAGTGCCTATGAAGCTACCCAAAAAACGCTGACGGTCATGATTAAGTTTGACAATCGAAAACGCGTTCAAACTGTAAATTATCATCAAAGTAAGTTCTAGGAATAAGTACTATGAAGAAAACAACTTTACTCGGCATGGCCCTATTACTTTCCGCCTGTGCCACCCAAAATAATCAAGCTCCTATGAAAACACAGCTTCAGGTTCGTGAATTTCAAACTCGATCCTTTGAGACGGGAAAAACAAACGAAGTCCTTTCAGCCGTTGTCGAAGCCTTCCAAGACCAAGGATTCATGGTTAAAAACGTTGTGCCTGAGGTCGGGCTCGTCTCCGCAGTCCGCGATGTAGATGTTGAAAATTCAAACGAAGCCTTTATGCAACGATTTTTCTTTGGGGCACATGCACGCTGGGGGAAAACCTCAACGATTGAAGCTACTGCAAATGTGAAGACTCAAGGCCACAAGACAAAAGTTCGTGCTACCTTTCAAGAAAAAGTCTTGAATAATATGGGTAACGTGGATCAGGTCAGCACTATTGAAGATCAACGTTTTTACCAAGACTTCTTTGACAAGGTGGGTAAGAGCATCTTCATCGAAGGTCAGAAAGTTTATTAGTAATTCTTTGATGCCTCGCGGTCACTCCCGCGAGGCCGTGAGCTTATCAGAAAACATATATCTCATAAAAATTTTAATAAAATTATGAGAGGTTTTCTTCAATTTTAAGCGGTAATTGCTGCAACATTTAATAGATTTTCTTTTCAAAACAAGCTATAAACCAAAATCATGAGTAAACCATTATCACCTAAGCATGCTTTTAAAGGTCGCAGTTTAAGTCGTCTTGCGGCTGTACAAGCCCTTTTTCAGATCGAACAATCAAAAGGAACGGCCTCAACAGTTATTCTTGAATTCCTCGATCGCCGTTTCAAGGATGGGGAAAGCGGACTTTTAAAAGCAGATCGTTCTTTTTTTGCAAAGCTAACGGAAGGGGCTTGGAAACTTCATTTAAAAAGCGATGAAATTATAAGCAGCCACCTGAAAGCTGGCTGGACTCTTGATCGTATCGAACCTGTGACCCACGCCATTTTGAGAGCCTCCTTTTATGAGCTTCTTGAAAGCAAAACCCCTTCCCCTGTCATCATTGATGAATACCTAAACATCACCCACAATTTTTTTGATGCCTCCGAAGTCGCTTTTGTAAATGGCATTTTGAATAGCGTTGCAGAGAAAGTGCGTCAGTCGTAGTCTTGATTAAAATTTGAAAATCCACTTTTCCCCCTACAGAGAATTCATGTTATACTAATCTGAGCTTTGGATAAACTTCTTGTTTTATCATTTAAAAACAACAAATTACGTCATTGCGAGGAGCTTTGCTCCGCGGCAATCCACTATAAGAAATAAGGGAGACGCTATAGTGATTAATTATTAAGTTAAGCAGCAATTAACAAAAATGGATTGCCACACCTTGCTTCGCAAGGTTCGCAATGACGATCAAAAAAAATTCTTATCCAACTCAGGTTATGCTAATGCATAAGCTTCAAGTTATAATAACATGAACACAAAATCAGGTAATAGGCCCACCATGAGCAAAATTCAAATCTCTCCTTCCCTGCTTTCTGCAGATTTTGCAAGACTGGGAGAAGAAATTAAGGCCGTCGAGCCCTATGCGGACATGATCCATTTGGATGTTATGGATGGTCATTTTGTGCCGAATATTACAATTGGCCCTCCCGTCATCGAAAAACTGCGTCCTTGGACCTCCCTTCCCTTTGATGTGCACTTGATGATTTCATCTGTTGATTCTTTTATTAATGCCTTTGCCAAAGCTGGCGCCAATATCCTGACTGTTCATCCTGAAGCCACACCCGATGTCTATCGCACTTTACAAACTATTAAGGATGCGGGCTGTAAGGCTGGCGTTGCGGTAAACCCAGGCACATCACTTGACCTTATTAAACCTCTCATCCCTATCGTGGATCTTATCCTTGTCATGACTGTGAACCCAGGCTTTGGAGGCCAAAGTTTCATTGAAAGTCAATTAAGTAAAATCTTTGACGTGCGCCTTCTTATTGATGAATCAGGACGAAAGATTCTCCTTGAAGTGGATGGGGGCATTTCTCCTTCAACAGCGCCTCACGTAATTAAAGCAGGCGCTGATATTTTAGTGGCAGGAAATGCTATCTTTGGTCTGGGAGAAGCCTCCCTTTATGGAGAAAGTATCAAGGCCCTCCGAGGATTGAACAACCCTTAGTCCTTATAGGAAGGATCTGTCCGTTCCAATTTTCTCAGAAGAGCCGTCCAATCACGTATCCCAAAATCGGGCTCAAAATCACGCAAATCTTGAGCCGCTTGCTCACATACTTTCTTATGGGGAACAAATACTTTTTGCCCTCCCGCAAGGGCCGTACATTGAACTTTACAAGCTTCCTCTAAAAAATAAGCGTAAAGAAAGGCTTCATGAAGGGTGGCCCCGCAGGTAAGAGTTCCATGATTTTGCAGAATCATAGCTTTTTTCTGCCCCAAATCCTTGATCATATTGGCTCCCTGCCGCTGTGCAGTCAAGGCCAAGGAATCATAAGCATGATAGGCCATCCTGTTGTAAAAATGGAGAGAAAACTGGCTCAAAGGCAAAAGACCACAATTCATGGCAGACACCGCTATCCCGGCTGTTGTATGAAGATGAAAAATAGCATTTACATCAGGGCGACTTTTATAAATACTTCCATGAATCACATAGCCTGTTCTGTTATAATCACTTTCGCTTCCTTCGATAACCTGACCATCGAGAGAAACACGCAAAAGGCTAGAGGCCGTTACTTCTTCAAACAAAAGGCCAAAGGGATAAATATAATAAACTTCTTCTCCAGGATGCCGTACGGAAAGATGGGTATAGGTAAGATCATCCATTTTTAACATCGCTAAAATACGATAGGCCGCAGCAAGTTGAACCCTTAAAGGATCAGAAAGATTTTTTTTCTGAGGGGAAAAAGGAGATACAGCTGATTTCATAAAATACTCCTCTGATAATTTATTTATGTGTTGTTATTTAAAGACTTATGAGTCTAGCCCTATAAAACTATATCGGTTTCAAAAAACTTTCAACAGTTTTATCAAAATTTTACATTTATGATAAATATTTTTGATGCATTCAGGTCCAGAAGGCAGGTTTTGGCCGAATATCTAAGTGAACAAAGTTTGATTTAGGATAATATCCCACACCCCCAGCCTTTAAGGAACGGGCTGCCTGGCAAAGTTCTTTTAAGGATGTATGCTCCAGACAAACATCAATCGCCTTACCTTGCATATGCAAACTATTTTTTGCAACGCCTTTACTTTTCCTGTGAAGAGTTGCATTAGTTTGCTGAGAGCGGTACCCACAAATCACTTTGTAAGGCTCTTGAACGCCAAGGGTTGATTGAAGCTTATGCATAAGATCAAATAATTTGGCATCCATAGGATGCTCTAAATTATTGCGCCGGTCTCTTAAAAGATAAGTCAGCCGTTTAAGGGCTTCTGCATCATACTGACCCTCTCGCCAATACATCCCTTCAAAATCTTCACCCGTATGGATATTATAGAGAGAGAGCTTCCTTGAGGAAAACTGAGGACGAACTGTGGATAAGCTAGACGCAACAAAAGTAGGGGTCGCTGCAACAGCAACAAAGGAAGAGGCGGTTATCAAAAATTTACGCCTTGAAATCTTTAAATCTGATATAGTATTTGAATTTTCATTCTTACTCATACCTTTGTCTTACAATTCTTAAGCACAGATAACAAGTAAAAACGCATGTATTATATTTTCTACAGAGACGAAGTATGCAAACTCCTTGAGTTTGTTTTCTGTAATGACCTCTCGACGACATTTTAGTTTTCTGGTAATTTCAACTCATGAAATATGTAAGTCTAATTTTTTTGAGCTTTGCCCTCACCTCTTGCACTCTTTTAGAGACGTCTGAGCCTCTTCCTTTATATACCCTTCAAAACGGTTCCTTTGAACAGTCAAATCTCTTCACTGAGTCGATCGCTATTGATATGCCCTTATCTGAAGCCAGCTTGAATACGAATCGTATTGCCCTTACGCCTTCTCCTTATCAAAGGGAATACTTTGCCGACGCCAGTTGGCCCGATCGCCTTCCTAATATACTTCAGGAAGCTCTTCTTGAGGGACTCAGCCAAAGATGGGGAGGGATTTACGTCAACCGCCTCAAAACGGGCCTTCAAGCAAGGTACGTTCTTCATACGGAAATACAAGATTTTTCAGTCCACAACATGGGAACAACTCAAGCTGAAACCATCATAAAGGTAAGGTTTAAGTTGGTCAATTTAAGAGAACGCAAAGTGATCGCCTCACACGTGTTTGAAGAAAAAGTCCCTCTTTGCGCCGTCACCATGGAGGGAATCATAACCGCCTTTAATGAAGGCACTCATATTCTCATAGAAAACGCTATTTCTTGGGTGGAAAAGGATGTTTTCAAAACAATTAAAGTTTCTAAATTATAAATAGCTTAGAGAAAATACCTCATGCCCTTTCCACAGATTGATCCCGTCGCCTTTCACCTTGGTCCCTTGGCCGTTCATTGGTATGGACTGGCTTATGTTGCAGGCATACTTGGATGGTGGCAGTACAGCCTGTTATTAACCAAGAAATTTCCCTTGGTTGATAAAAAAATGATCGATGATTTTCTCGTCTGGGCCATTGTTGGTGTTATTTTAGGGGGACGCCTGGGCTATGTTTTCTTCTACAATCCAGGAAAATACCTCGCCAACCCTTTAGAGATCTTTGAAGTTTGGAAGGGGGGTATGGCGTTTCATGGCGGTCTTTTAGGGGTTATAGTGGCAACTGCTATTTATACCTATCGACGCAGGATTTATTTTCTTAATTTCTCAGATCTCGCCTGTTGTGGCGTGCCCATTGGCCTTTTCTTTGGACGCCTGGCCAATTTCATTAACGGAGAGCTCTATGGCCGTATAACAGATTCTCCTTGGGGAATGATTTTTCCCAATGGTGGCCCTCTCCCACGCTATCCCAGCCAACTTTATGAGGCCTTTTTAGAAGGCATTATGCTTTTCCTTCTCCTTGCTTATGGAGCCTTCTATACACGTTGGCCTCAGTGTCGAGGACTTCTCACGGGAATTTTTCTTGCAGGTTATGGCGTAGGGCGCATTATAGCTGAGTGCTACCGTGAAGCTGATGCCTTCATTGGATATTTCCAAGGAGGTCTCACCATGGGCCAACTTCTGTCCTTCCCAGTTCTTATTTGTGGAGTTTTCTTAATCGTGCGTGCTCTTCTCCGGAAAGAGAATGCTTAACTCCCACCTTATTCAAATCATTCAAGAAAAAGGGCCTCTTTCCCAAAGCCAGTTTATGGAATTGGCTTTGCAACATCCAAGGTATGGTTATTATCAATGCCAGGAAACTGTAGGCCGAGATTTCACAACCTCTCCTGAAATCAGCCAAGTCTTTGGCGAGCTCATCGGTGCCTGGGCTCTTGATTACTTTCTCCAGATCAAAAACCCACAAAACCTGACCTTAGTTGAATTGGGACCTGGAAAAGGGACTCTTTTAGCTGATTTCTTAAGGATAGCTAAATTAGAGCCCTCCTTTTATCAGGCTTTGGAAATATATCTTGTGGAAACAAGCCTTCCCTTAAAAAATCAACAAAAAAGCTCTATTTCCTTTCCTTTTTCATGGATTAAAAACTTTGAAGAACTTCCAAAAAATAAAAATCCTTTAATCATTATTGCCAATGAGTTTTTTGATGCTCTTCCCACAGACTTTCTCAAACGAAAAGAAAATGTTGTCTTTGAACGTTGCATCACGTACGAGGACGGCAAGCTTGTATTTCAAGACATTGAAAGGCGAAAAGAAGTTGGGCCAGATGAAACATGGGAAGAAAGCCCCCAAGCAGAAGCACTCTTCCATACCATATGTAAACGCCTTCAAGTTTGTGGAGGCGTTTTCCTCTGCATTGATTATGGATATGAAGGCGGCAGTGGAGATACATTCCAAGCTCTCTATAAAGCTGAGCCTTCTTCCCCTCTCCACCATATCGGACAATCTGATTTGACGTGTCATGTGAACTTTTCTAAACTCAACGAAATAGCTCTTTCTTATAACCTTGGTGTTTTAGGCCCTTGTCCTCAAGGACAGTTTTTAAAAAACCTGGGGGTTGATTTAAGAATAGAATTCCTAAAAAATAAAAACCCTTCACAGAGCGCCTCCTTAAACGCGGCCCTTACCCGTTTGACTCATCCGCAACAAATGGGTACACTTTTCAAAGTCAGTGCCTTTTTTTCACCCCTTACCCCTCACCCTTCTGGATTTGACCTATGCCTTTAAAATGCCCCCATCTTTCCAAGTTTTCTTCTCTCAAGCACAGCTTTACCAAGATAACTGAAGATTATCCATCTCCAATAGCCATTCTTAAGCAAGTGCATGGAACAAAAGTCCATTCTGTAATGGAAGCAAGCATCAAAAAATTTGAAGGCGATGGCCTGGTGACAAATGTCAAAGGACTCCATCTTGGAATTATGACAGCCGATTGTGGTCCTGTCCTCTTCTATGATCCGGAAGCGCAAGTTATAGGAGCCTGTCATGCAGGCTGGCGCGGAGCAAGAGCTGGCATCCTTCAAGCGACAATAAATGAAATGGAAAACCTTGGCGCCAAACGTGAGCACATCCATGCCAGCCTTGGCCCTACTATTCAACAACAATATTACGAGGTTGGACCAGAGTTTCCGGACTTAATTAATGAAGTGTATGAAGAATATTTCTATCCTTCTGAAAAGAAAGGACATCATTATTTTAACCTTCCTTATTACATCCATCAGCAATTGTTGAGAGAAGGCCTTGCCTCTTTTCATGATATAAAATGTGATACATTCAGTGGAAACTTTTCAAGTCGGCGGCGATTTATAGCCGAAGGCATTCAAGAAATAAAGGCGGATAATCTTTCCCTAATTGCAATTCGTTAAATTTTATGGCAAAATCAAGCCTGTCCGGTTAAAACCTACTAACAGATAACGATGAAAGAGTATCCGGCAACTCTAAATTATGAGGAATAAAAATGAAGTCAACATTATACACAACCCTTGCTGTAGCAGCATGTGCATTCACCTTGACAGCTTGCGGACCAAAAAAAGAAGAAGCTCCGGCTCCAGAGGCAGCACCTGCTCATGAATCAGCTCCTGCTCCAGAGGCAGCACCAGCTCCTGCACCTGAACCAACACCAGCTCCTGTTGAGCCAGCTCCTGCTCCTGAATCAGCACCAGCTCCTGTAGAGCCAGCTCCAGAAAACAAATAATAGCTGAAGGTTTCGATAAAGAACCCCGCAGTTGCGGGGTTTTTTGTTTGACTTCACAAATTCTCGATTAAATAAGAAAAGTTAACATTCCCAAAATTTGAAAGTCAAAGAGGTGAATTGACGATCCTCAAACAAAGTCTTACACTTATAAGAATAACACTCAAACGTAAGGAACTCAAACCATGGGTATTTTAAAAATTACCGACCAAAGCTTTAATTCAGATGTTATGAAATCTGACAAGCCTGTTCTCGTTGACTTTTGGGCAGAGTGGTGTGGCCCCTGCCGGATGATTGCTCCTATTTTAGAAGAAGTCGCGGAAGAATTAGGAGACACGGCTGTTATTTCCAAATTGAACATTGATGAAAACCCTGAAACACCCGCCCTTTTGGGCGTTCGTTCCATCCCTACTCTTATGATATTTAAGGATGGAAAAATGGTAGGAACAAAAGTAGGTGTGCAATCGAAAGCCGCTCTTATTGATTGGGTTAAATCCGTCTAGGACATGTATCTTGCCATCCTACGCTATAAAGTCCCTGAGGGAGAAATTGAACGCTACCGTTCAGATCACATTGATTTTTTAAAAAAAGGGTATGAAAGAGGCGATTTTATTGTCTCAGGAAAAATGTTTAATGGTAAGGGAGGCGTTATCCTTTCTCCCTTAACCCGCAGAGGCAACTTTGAACAGCTCTTGAAAGAAGATCCTTTTAAGATTCATGATCTTGCTACCTATGAAATCATTGGCTTTGATCCCTCCCGCTTTCATCCCGATTTTACACCCTTTATAAGAGAGCGTGAGAAAGAAACCATTGAACTTCATCCCTACAAACCTGAGTGGGAAAAAAGTTTTCAGGATGAAGCCAAGGCTCTAAAAGAGATTTTTGGAAAGAACCTGCTTGAAATTCACCACATTGGCAGTACTGCCATTCCAGGCACTGTGGCCAAACCCATCATCGATATCCTTCCTGTTGTGGAAAAAATCGAGGATGTGGACAAACTCACCCCTGCTTTTGAAAAGTTAGGGTATACCGTAAGAGGCGAATTTGGCATGCCGGGACGCCGTTTTTTCATAAAAACTAAGGATGGGAAACGATATTTTAACGTCCATGTGTTCCAAGAAGGGCATCCTGATATCGAACGCCACCTTAGATTCCGTAATCATATGCGCACCCATTCTGAAGATGCAAAGGCTTACTCTGACCTGAAAAAGAAGTTAATTGCCGACGCTCCTGATGATATGGAAAAATACAGTTGGGGCAAAGAAGATTTTGTAAAAGCCATTGAATTAAGAGCCTTTTTATGGCGCACGCCTGAATAAATTTTTGAAACATTTGCGGGCTTAAGCTTTCTGTCTCCTCAAGATTCTGACCATTCCTTTGTTCTTTTTTTTAAGAATGGAAGTTTATCAATTTTTTATACTTCTCTTAAGATAATTTTATCATATATACTAACTCTAAGCAGTTTAAAGAAAGAGTATATAATGGTCCAGAAACTTATTTTTTTAGTAATTTGCCTATTTTATTTTCCACATTTTTGTAATGCATTCGCAGGTGACAAGGAGAGCCCCATAGTAGCTGTAAAGCACCATATTCCTTCGCGATACGCTACTCGGCATGGTGATCTTGCATCTGAGCTTGCGGAAGACCCGCTAATTATAAGCGATAATCCAAAAATTTATCTTCACGCCATCCTATTGGCTTTAGGAGAGAAATGTTTAGAAGCCTCTAAAATGATTCTCTCTTGTGCTCCCAAAGCTGCTCTGAAATTTTTGCCTGATTGCTACTCTCCCATTGCGGCTGATGAAAATCACTTAGTGCTTTATGACCATCTTACAAACACAACTTCACCTTTTCCTCGGATTGAAATAAAAAAAGACTTACTCCTGCTTGCTTTATCTTATGCTGAGGCCTCGGATAGGTGTTTACCTCGTGAAATCAAACTTAGGATTTCTCGCTCTGAGCGTCTAAAAGATGCTATTTTTATTGCTTGTGCTGATTCATTCGAAGTGGCAGCGCATCATGAAATAAGGCCTTTCAAATTCTCAACTGAGTCAAGAGAAGCCCTTGCCCCTTATTGCCTTTATTACAAAAATCTCTATGAGGGATTAGTAAACAAAGAGCAATCCTACACAGAATTTTTAGCTGGTCTTAAATATCTGATGGAAAACGCTGTCATTCTAAGACCAACACCTGACCGTCATATTGATTTCGAGAAGCTTCCTCTGAGAAGTTTGCTCGAAGATTATATTAGGTTAAAAGACTCTTGGACGCAGCGATACAAAGCTGTTACTGAACCTGAAAAATGGCTTTCTCCCCCCTCCCTCGCAAAGCTTAAACAGCAAGTTGACAAAAGTTTTGAAAAGATCGTTCAATTTGATCTTAAAATGCTCAGCCAACAAGTCAGCATTTTACAAGCTATCAATACTCAACTTAAGGAGTGTGTAAGCACCTATCAAGGAAAACTCCTTGCCTTAAGGTTATCAAGTAGTAATTCACATTTTAAACCAACAGCTATTCTCTCTATCGAATCAACACCCAACGTTATTGAAAATGTGAGAGTATTTATTGAAGGAAATTACTCCTGTTTTGCAGAAGCTTATCGTGAAAGAATAACGAGACTTTATTCGCTTGTTGGAACGCTCAAAGCTACCGAAAGTCCTCTGGCTATTCCCAATTTTCAAAATATTATAGTCGAAGGACCACATTTTGATCCCAGTTCATTTGTTGAAGTTGGGAAACAGCTTGAACAAATCAGAAATGACTTTAGACTCTTGGCTCATGATCTTAAGGAGCGTGAGCTAACTTCACTTTCAGGTACAACACCTCTTCCACGGGCATCAAAATCCAAGAGCACTACTTTTTTTTGGCGACAGAGGTATACTCCTTCACAAACTCATCTTGGATCCACCAGCACCCCATCAATAAGCCACTCTATTAGTACAATCACCAGCACAAGCTCAAGCGAAGACGAAGCCACTCTCTCCCCTCAAGCGAGTCCTACCCCCACAACAAGTAGTAGTAATTCCCAAGGAACGTCCTGAGCTATACAGTGTAGTAGGCAACTCTTCCTAAGCTAAAAAGTGAAAAAATTCATCGGAATTCAGAAGAAATTAGGAAGAACACCTCCTTAGCACCTGACAAATTTTTTCGTCGTCATTACGAGCCCACGCAGTGGGCGCTGCAATCCATGGATTCATTGGAAATATGGATTGCTTCGTCGGGTCTTCGACCCTTCTCGCAATGACGAAAAAACGTGATTTTCCTTAGTGTGTAAAAATTCGTCAGGTGGTGAGGAACACCTCATACTATTTCCCAAAAATAAAAACCTTACCTGTTTGGCCTTCTTCAGCTTTTGTAGAAAGCACTTTTATTTGTTCTGGGTTTATGCCCATTTCAACCAGAAGATTTTTGACATCTTGCCCTTTTTCCGCGTCACCAACACTTATTATTTCAATGACATCCGTTGGCTGTCTGAGCCCTCTTTTTGCTGCCGAGAAAAGAGTCCACTTTTGACGTCTCGCATCTTGGTTAGGCTCTAAAACCCCTAAGGGGGATCGGTTATTAATAACGTCTGCATCACTGGAAGACACAGTTTCATTTTTTTCGTGATCCCGTAAAGGAAGGGGGGTTTTTTCTTCTTCCCCTAAAGGAGGCGTCCCTTCTTCAGGTAAAGGTTGAACTTTTGGACGAGACGGAACGGTTACTTTAGGAAGAGGCTTATCCTCATGAGTACTTGGAGCAACCGATGGGGAAGGGGCTTTCTTTGAGGAAGGTTCTAACAGAGGTGTTGGCTGAGTCTGAGGTTGGGGTTGAGGCAAAGGAGGTAATGACTCGGGTTTTGATTCGAGTTCTTTTTTCAGGGGAGGTTGGGCGACCGCCTTTTCAGAAGGTGGGGCAGAAGGCTGCAAAGGCTCAGAATTTAATACCGACTCCTCTGAATGAAGTCTATTTTTCGGTTGTGGTTTCCCATGTGCTGATTTTAAGCGAGAAGGATGCTTTTGCGAATGTTTGTGGTGAGGGTGTCCTTCTTCATGAGGAGGGAACACAGGAAGGGATTCTGGCTTAGGGAAAACAGATTCTATGACCAAGCCCTGCGAAGGTAAAGTAAGATGCCCTTTATCAATAGCAGAAGAAAGGGTTGCGAACCGAACGCGCTCTGCCGTCAGCCACTCATTTTGTCGTTGAGTGTTCGTATTGATAATACTTAATATTTGAGAAATAGTTCCTTCAAGTTGCTTCAACACTCCTGACATTAATAGAAGGTTGGCATGGTCTTCATCTACAGCTCCTGGAAGCTGAAGAGTGGTTTGGATATTAGAACTTACAGCTTTAACTTGTTGAGAAGCTTCTGAAAAACCCGTAATCAAGCCATTCATGGTTCCAATTGTATGAGCGATTTGATCAAGCTGTTGTAAAGCCCGATTACGAATCTCCACCAACTTTGGGTTGGCAGGGGTAGTTCCCGGCTGAAGTTTAGCTTCAATCTCACCTGTGGCTGTATAATACCTGTTTATTTCAGCAATAGCCTTTTCGTAAAGTTCACGCGTTGATTGAGTCAAAGAAGCCGATTTTATTTCAACACCCTGAAGCGCTTTCTTAAGTTCAGCAACCTTTGCTCCTACAGAAGTCCCTGTGGGATTAACAGGTTCTACATCCGCAGCAATTGAAGGGAGTGCATAACGAGCGATGGCTAACCCAGGAACTTGCGGATCGTCACCTTTGGCGCGCTCTCCCCCCAAACAAATAAAAGCCACCGTCATTGTGGAAGATAAAAAGGCAAAGTTAGGAAAAGCAAAAAAAGAGATTTTATAAGCTTTCTGTTTCATAGGTGAGCCTCAACTCAATTTTTTTAAAGTTTTAAGCAATTACATTTAAACAAGTCATAACTTTTGAAATAGAATCTGGCAAGTTCTATTGTCACGTTTTTATGGATAAAGGGGATAACAATTGCTGACAAAGCCACAATCATAGCCCTTATAGAGAACATTTGCGGTAACCAAGACACCTCAACCCACCTATCAAATATAATCAGCTATGGAATTAGGATATTTCCACATAAAGGGCGAGACTTTGCTGATGGATGTTTTACCACATAAAAGTCCAAAAACCATGAAGAGTAACGTTCTCTTTCTTGACAAATGAAGTAAAAAGTGCATTGATAATTTCTTAAGGAGTGGGTTTAGTTTTTTCATTTTGTAATCCTTCTTTTTGCAGAAATTAATTGCAAAATATAAACTTATTTCTTTTTACTTCTCAATCAACGGGTAGGGAGCTACTTTTTATTTTTAAGGTTTTTTATGGGCACTCGATATCTATTTTTAATTATTGTTTATCTTACTTTTTTCTCGGCTTGCAAGAGCGTTGCAGACCCGTATACAATTTATGAAAAGGAAGATTTTTCCCCAGCCTCAGATGATCCTTGGAAGGCTCATCCTATCAAAACATTATCGCCTGAATTCAAGAAACAACTCTATGAAACCAATAGAACCCATTACTTAAATGAAGACGAATTTCATGAAGCAATAAATATGAATACTGAAATGAGTGCAGAAAAACACAAAATCAAAAAAATAGGCAATTTTAATTTCAGAACAACATTAAGAATTGGCAGTGGAGACGAAGGAAATGTTTATTTAGCTCAACACATCCCGTCAGGGGTATACGCAGCTATAAAAATGACAACAGTTTATGGCGAAGCTGAAAATGATCTTGAATATCTTGCTCTCAAAAATCTTGAGCGGCTATATGGGTGTTATGTTGAAAATACAACAATGTCTTTGTGTATGCCCCTGATCACGGGGAGAAACGTATTGCCATATACATCTTATCCATCTCAAGAGCGTGTGAAGACTTTATTGGGCGTTACACTTACTGAGGAAAAAGAGATCATATACAATAATTGGAACCTTAATGTTCATCTTATGCAAACCTTTCTTGATGAGTTTGAGTATTGTTCTCGTAAAGGAACCTGCTCAGATGGGGCCCCTCAAAACATCTTGGTTACTGAAGATTCGCAAATTGTCTTCGTTGACCAAACAGCATGTACCCCAACTCCTCCTGAGGCAAGGATTATCCACGAAAGCCTCACTTTTTTTCATTATTTTCTTGGCCTTGCTCCTTTTCGTAAAAAAGAGAGAAAAAGATTTGAATTGAGAGAAGATATCAAATTTCCTCCTCCTGTCAGAGAGTTCAACAAGATTGTCGTAAATGCTATGAACGCATCAGAACCTATCTACACCTTAGCTCAAGTTAAGGAGACCTTTTCTAAATTTAAGATTGATATGGAATCCTACTTTCTAGGGCTCCCTCATTCGCAAATTCAACTTGGATCCGGCGACACCCAATCAATAAGTAGCAGCAGTAGTTCTTAAGAGAACAGTTTTTTTAGCTTTTAAAAAAGGAAAGAGTTCATCGAGACTGCATGTGAGTGTATCCTACTTTTTTGTTAGTTTTCTTTTAAAGAAAATATAATAAAGGAATAGCCATTAAGCGGATTATTCTCTAACATTCTCTAAATTTATGGAGAAAAAAATGTTCAAGGATAAATCACACCTTAAGGAAATCATTGAAAAAGCATGGAATGAAAGGGATGCTCTTTCGCCCGCAACGACGGGGGAAATACCTGAAGCTGTACGCGAAATCCTCTTTGAATTAGATGGTGGAGAACTACGGGTTGCTGAAAAAACACAATTGGGGTGGAGAGTTAATGAATGGGTAAAAAAAGCCATTCTCCTCTCCTTTCGTTTGAATGACTCCTTTCTCATGAACCACGCCTATTGTCCGGCTTACGACAAAGTTCCTTTAAAGTTTGAAGAATGGACGGAAGAGCAATTTCGACTCTCGGGATTTCGTCTCGTTCCCGGGGGGATCGTGCGTTATTCCGCTTATATTGCACCTGGTGCCGTCATTATGCCCTCCTTTATCAATGTGGGAGCCTATATCGATGAGGGTACCATGATTGATTCTGCTGTCCGCGTTGGCTCATGTGCTCAGATAGGAAAGAACTGTCATCTCTCCGACAATGCGGGGGTGGGAGGGGTTTTAGAGCCCCTTCAGGCAAATCCCGTTATTATTGAAGACAACTGTTTCATTGGAGCCTGCTGTGAAATTGTTGAGGGAGTTTTTGTAGGGAAAGGCAGCGTTCTGGGCGCCGGCGTTTTGTTAACCGCTTCAACAAAAATAGTTGACAGAGATACAGGAGAAATCACCTACGGCCGTATTCCTCCTTATTCCGTTGTGGTTCCAGGTGTTTTACCCGATGAAAACCCATTGAGACCCTCCCTGCAATGTGCGGTGATACTCAAACATGTGGATGAAAAAACCCGTTCAAAAACCACTATCAATGAGTTACTCCGCTAATGGATCCTATTAAACTCAGCCAAGATCTCATTCGTTGTCCCAGCATCACCCCCCTCAATGCTGGCGCCCTTGAAATTGTGGAAAAACACTTGGCCTCTCTTGGCTTTACTTGTGAGCGACTTGATTTTGAAGGCATTGCGAACCTTTATGCTCAAAAAGGAGCCGGACGTCCACGACTTTGTTTTGCAGGGCACACGGATGTAGTCCCTGTGGGAGCTGAAAATCTTTGGACCGAAAGTCCTTTTGAGGGAACGATTAAGGATGAGCAGCTCTGGGGCCGAGGTGCTGCGGACATGAAATGTGCTATAGCTGCTTTCCTTTCCGCTCTTTCTGATTTTAAAACAGAGCTTCCCGTTAGCCTTTTGATTACAGGCGATGAGGAAGGAGAGGCCCTTCACGGAACACAGCGCCTACTTCCCCTATTAGCCGAGCGCAGCCTTATTCCCGACCTTTGCCTGATTGGAGAGCCAACCGCTTTAAATGAAGTTGGGGATACCATAAAAATTGGACGACGAGGAAGCATCACAGGACAGCTCACATGTTTTGGTAAGCAAGGTCATATTGCCTACCCTCAAAATACGGATAACCCTATTCCGCGCCTCCTAACTTGCCTTCAAGAACTCTACGCTTATCCTTTTGATGAAGGAACAGAGGTGTTCGAGCCCACCCGCTTTGAAACAACTTCCATAGACGTCGGTAATTTAGCCACCAATATCATTCCTCAAAAAGTGGAGGCACGATTTGGTATTCGACTCAACACCCTTCAAAAAGCAGAAGAACTTGCTGAAAAGATAAACTCCCTTTGTCTAAAAACAGGCGGAAAACATGAACTCAAACTTACTATTCATGGAAATGCTTATCTTACAGAAGACAACGAAAAAATTCATCGCGTTCAAAAGGCCATTGAAAAAGTAACCGGCGCCCTCCCTGCCCTAAGTACCACAGGCGGCACCACTGATGGACGCTTCATAAGTGCGTATTGCCCCGTCATTGAGTGCGGCCTCCTTGAAAAAACCATGCATCAAGTGGATGAACATGTTTCCCTTAAGGATATTCACCGCTTGAAAGACATCTATCTCTCAATTCTTCAGGACTTCTTGCCAGATTCATCAACTTCTGGTAGGGAGAACTTAACAGATTAAGGAGTCACTATGAGTTGGTTTACCACCTTTGTACGACCAAAAATTAATGCTCTTATGCCAAAGAAGGACACCCCTGATAATCTTTGGGATAAGTGTACCCACTGTGAGCAAATGATCTTCCACAGGGAGTTGATCAATAATTTATATGTTTGCCACCATTGCAATTATCATATGCGCATGCCTGTAAAAATGCGCCTTGAATGTCTTTTTGATGGGGGAGAGTATACGCGCGTTTCTGTTCCCTCTGTCCCCCTTGATCCCCTTAAATTTAAAGATTCAAAAAAATATACGGATCGTTTAAAAGCAGCCCGCACTACAACAGGTGAAGAGGATGGAATCCTTGTTGCCGAAGGAACCATTGGGGGCCATCCCCTCGTTGTTGCAGCTTTTGACTTTTCCTTTATTGGAGGATCGATGGGAATGGCCGTGGGAGAAGGTCTTGTCAAAGGCGCCGAGCGCGCAATTGAGCTGAAAGCTGCCTACGTCACAATTCCCTCTTCAGGGGGCGCACGTATGCAAGAAGGTATTCTTTCTCTCATGCAAATGCCCCGTTCAGTTATTGCCGTTGAACGGGTAAAGGAAGCTGGCCTTCCCTATATTCCTCTTTTAGTTAATCCCACAACAGGGGGTGTTGCAGCCTCCTTTGCCATGCTAGGTGATATTGCGATTGCTGAACCTGATGCAGTCATTGGATTTACAGGCGCGCGCGTTCTTCAAGAAACTATTCGTCAGGAATTACCTCCAGGCTTTCAAAGTGCCCAATTTCAATTGGACCATGGAATGGTGGATATGGTCACTCCGCGAAAAGAGGTGCGTCAAAAACTAATTGATATTTTAAGTATAGTGATGAGTAAGGGGAAAAAATCCTTCTAAGAGGTTAAAATGCGCCCCACAGACAAACCAAAAGATCCCCGTTTTTCATCGGGCCCCACGAAAAAAAGGCCCGGCTGGTCCAGTCAAACCTTAAATATCGCCTCCTTAGGACGCTCTCACCGCTCGTCCTATTGCCTTGAGAGAATTCATCATTTGACGGGTCTGATGCGTCATCTTTTGGAAATTCCAGAAAATTATCAAATCGCCATTATTCCAGGATCCTGTTCTGCTGCGATGGAAGCGGCACTATGGTCCCTTTTAGGCCCTCGACCCGTGGACATTGTGACCTTTGATGTCTTTGGAAACCTTTGGGCTTATGACATACTCCATGAGCTAAAACTTCAAAACACCCATGTCCTAGAAGCGCCTGTCGGGCATCTCCCTGATCTTTCTAAAGTTCACCCCACTCATGACCTGGTTTTTACCTGGAATGGCACAGCAGCAGGCGTTGCTATTCCTCATAGTAATTGGATACATCCCCAAAGAGAAGGGCTTGTCCTTTGCGATGCTATTTCAGCTGTTTTTGCCATGTCCTTTCCTTGGGAAAAAATGGATGCGGTTGCTTTTTCTTGGCAAAAAGGATTAGGAGGAGAAGCCGCCCATGGCATGCTTGTTTTAAGTCCAAAGGCCATTGAGCGTCTAAATTCGCACACGCCATCCTGGCCCATGCCGCGGGTCTTTCGTCTTACAAAAGAGGGGAAATTTTCTCAAAATATCTTCCAAGGTTATACCATTAACACCCCTTCCATGCTCTGCATTGAAGATTGTATCGATGCCCTTTCTTGGGGGATGAGTCTCGGCGGTCTTCCCTCCCTTATTGCTCGATCACGCTATAATTTACAGGTTGTTGAAGAATGGGTCGCAGAAACACCCTGGATCGAGTTTTTGGCCCAAGACCCCAGAACACGGTCTTCAACTTCCATCTGTTTGCGTTTTATTGAAGCTCCTGATGATTGGGAATTTCCTAAAGCTATCGCAGCTCTTTTAGAAAAAGAAGGCGTTGCATTTGATATTTTAGGGCATATAGGTTCTGTCCCCCATCTTCGCTTATGGGGAGGACCCACTGTTGAATCTTCCGATATAAAAGCTCTCTTGCCCTGGATTACATGGGCCCATAAAGAAGTGACTTAGATGGAATTTAAAACCCCTCTTATTCGTGGACATCTCATCAAACGCTACAAACGGTTTCTGGCGGATATCGAACTTGAAGGTGGCGCTCTTATCACAGCCCACTGCCCTAACTCTGGCGCTATGCAGGGTCTCAGCGATCCTGGAACGCTTGTTTGGGTGTCCCACTCATCAAATCCAACCCGAAAACTCCCCTACACCTGGGAAATGGCGGAAGTAAATTCTACCTATGTGGGAACTAATACGTCTCATCCTAATTTTCTTGTCACCGAAGCCCTGCAGTCAGATCTTATTCCCGAACTCCAAGGCTTTAGTGAATTAAAGCGAGAGGTTTCCTATGGAAAGAATTCTCGGATTGATATTTTACTGACCCATTCCTCGAGGCAGCTAACTTACGTTGAAGTCAAAAATGTTCATCTTAAAAGAGACAATAAGGCCGCCTTTCCCAGCTCTGTCACTGCGCGTGGAGCTAAACATATGCGCGAGCTGGTTGACATGGTGGAGGCTGGCCATCAGGCCTATATTGTTTATGTGGTCCAACGAAATGATTGCAGCACCTTTGAAATTGCAGGGGATATTGATCCTCTTTATCAAAAAGAAACCCTCAAAGCCTTTGAAAAAGGGGTAAAACCTCTTGTATATGCTTGCGATGTTTCCCCTAAAGGGATTACACTTACCCATTCCTTAACTTTTAACTATGAATAACTATGTATGACGATTTGAGTAATATAAAGATTCACTCCTCCAGCGATTTTGAAAGCATGCGAAAAGCAGGTCATTTGGCAGCGCGAACCCTTGATTTTATTGAACCCCACATCAAGGAAGGAATTACGACCCAAGAGTTGAATGACTTGTGTCATGAGTTTATCATCTCTCACAATGCCATCCCAGCTCCCTTGAACTACAAAGGTTTTCCCAAGTCAATTTGTACTTCCGTAAACCATGTCGTCTGCCATGGTATTCCCGGGCCTAAAAAGCTTGAAAAAGGAGATATCCTCAATGTTGATGTTACGGTCATTTTGGATGGCTGGTATGGGGATACAAGCCGAATGTATGCCATTGGAAAAATCTCTGTCCTCGCGCAAAAGCTTATCGATACAACGTATGAAGCCTTGATGCGCGGCATTGAGATAGTTCGTCCAGGCGCTCATCTGGGAGACATTGGCCATGCCATTCAAAGTTTTGCAGAGTCAAAAGGGTTTTCCATCGTGAGGGACTTTTGTGGCCATGGATTAGGAAAAGTATTTCATACCGCTCCTAACGTTCTGCACTATGGAAAACCACACACGGGGCTTGAACTTCAAGAAGGGATGTTTTTCACCGTTGAACCCATGATTAATGCAGGCAAATATGACATCAAGGTTTTAGGCGATGGTTGGACAGCCGTCACCAGAGACAAATCCCTTTCTGCTCAATTTGAACACAGTATTGGTGTTACCTCAACAGGCTATGAGATCTTCACCCTATGACAGACCATAATGGACATCGCAGCCGATTACGAGAGCGCTTTCTAAAAGGGGGAGAAAAGACGAGTCCTGATTATGAAATTATTGAACTCCTTCTTTTCGGCGTCATCCCACGGGGAGATGTCAAACCTCTTGCCAAAACTCTTTTAAAAGAATGTGGAAGTCTTTCAGGGGTACTTCAAGCAGATCCTCAAAAATTAAAGTCTATTCCCGGTGTGGGAGACGCTACCATCGCAACCCTTAAAGCCGTTCATGAAGCCAGCTGCCGACTGGTACGAGAAGAAGTCAGCCAAAACCCTATTTTTGACACATGGCACACCGTCATTGAGTATTGCCGGGCTCGTATGTCACACTTAACTATAGAGCAATTTCGCTTGCTGTTCCTTGACCAGAAAAATAAGATTATTGCCGATGAAGTTCAACAGCAAGGCACCGTTAATACAACCCCTGTATTTCCTCGCGAAGTGGTCAAACGTACTCTTGAGCTTGGCGCCTCCAGCCTGATTATGGTGCATAACCATCCCAGCGGCGACTCCACCCCTTCCAAAGCGGACATTGATATTACCAAACGGGTTATCAAGGCTGCCAAAGAGCTGGATATTAATGTCTTAGACCATATTATTATCGGGAAATTTGGGCACACCTCTTTGCGCGATAAACAACTGATTTAAAATATAAAAAAGAATTCGTTGACCACACTCCATAAATGACAGACATTTATGGAGTATGGTTAAAATTTACATGTGTCCATTCCCCCAGTTGATATAAAGCCAACAAAGGACTATGATCTCCCGAAATGAAATGGAGAGTACGCTCGAGTGTTTTCAGCCTTTGAAAGATTTGTTGCCTTCCGCTATTTAAGAGCCCGTCGCCAAGAAGGGTTTATTTCAGTGACGGCCTGGTTTTCTTTTCTAGGGATTGCCCTTGGAGTTGCAGCCCTGATTATTGTCATGTCGGTGATGAATGGCTTTCGCCACGAACTCCTAACCCGCATTATTGGCATGAATGGACATTTAGCCGTTTATAGCCCCTCAAAGTCCTTGACTGATTATGATGCTTTGACTGCAAAGATAAAACTACAACCTGGCATTACGGGCGCCAATCCCATTGTGGAAGAACAAGCCTTGGCCACCGCCCACGGAAATGCCACTGGAGTTGTAATTCATGGTATAACCGCTGCTGATTTAGAGTCGCGCAAAACTATAGCTGACAATCTTATCCGCGGTCAGCTCAGGTTTTTTGATCGCCCGAATAGTGCACTTATTGGCAAACGACTCGCTGAAAAGCTAGGCCTTATTCTCGGCGATAAAATCACCCTTGTCTCCCCTGAAGGCAATGCTACCGCCTTCGGCACCATGCCGCGCAGCCGAACCTTTGAAATTGTCGGTATTTTTGATGCAGGCATGATTCAATACGATTCTACTTTCGTTTTCATTCCTCTGGAATCAGCACAAAAATTTTATCAACTTGGTGAGGGAGTCACTCGAATTGAAATCTTCACAGAAAACCCTGAAAATGTTGCTCGTTACAAGCAAGAACTCCAACCGTTGATGATAGGAAAAAACCTTCACCTTTTTGACTGGCAACAATCCAACAAAGAGTTTTTCAGCACTATCAATGTGGAGCGCAATGTGATGTTTATTATTCTAACGCTTATCATCATTGTGGCCTCCTTTAATGTGATTTCTACCCTGATTATGCTGGTGAAAGATAAGGGGCGTGACATTGCGATTTTACGCACCATGGGCGCAACACAAGGCATGATGATGCGCGTTTTCTTTATTGCTGGATCCACCATTGGTACGGTTGGTGCCTTGATTGGCGCCACAGCGGGCCTTTTGTTTTCCTGGAATATAGATACTATTAAAAGAGGTGTTGAATTCCTTTTAGGGACGGAACTTTTTCGAGCTGAAATTTATTTCCTCTCAAAATTACCGGCTCGAGTCGATCCTAAAGAAGTGGCCCTGGTTCTATTTATTGCCCTGCTCTTAACTTTCCTTGCTTCACTCTACCCTGCATGGCGAGCGTCCCGCCTCGATCCTGTGGAGGCTTTGCGCTATGAATAACCCCCCCCTTCTTTCTCTGAAGTCATTGAAGCGTACCTTCCACCAAGGAACCCAATCCTTGCACATTCTGAAAGGTGTTGATCTCGACCTTTATCCCGGGGAAATCGTCGCCCTTGTAGGTCCTTCTGGATCAGGAAAATCCACCTTGTTGCAAACGGCGGGCCTTCTCGAAAAAGCGGATGGGGGGAATGTCATTATTGAGGATAAGAAATGCGCCCACCTTAATGATCGGGACCGCACCCAAATCCGCCGAGATGTGCTGGGTTTTGTCTATCAATTTCACCATCTTTTGCCTGAATTCAGTGCTGAGGAAAATATTATTCTCCCCCAAATGATTGCGGGCAAATCTTTTTCCAACGCTCGGGAGCGCGCCAATGGCTTGCTGAAAGAAGTGGGCCTTGTGAACAGGGCCTCCCACCGCCCTGCCCGTCTTTCTGGCGGTGAGCAGCAGCGAGTAGCCATCGTAAGAGCGCTAGCCAACCGGCCTAAGATACTCCTCGCCGATGAGCCCACAGGAAACCTGGATGAAACGACGGCCGCCGCTGTTTTTGAAAAGCTGATTGAGCTAGTGCGTAAAGAAAACCTTGTAGCCCTTATTGCCACCCATAACATGGACCTGGCTAAACGCATGGACCGCACCCTGATTCTTCATGAAGGACTTCTTTTAAAGAGCTAAATATCTTATCTTCTTGTTTTATATTGATTCTCTGATGTTGACATTTTTCACCACTGCTTTTAACTAAATAAGATAATAAATATATAATGGAAGAATAAGTTATTTTATTGCATCTTATTTTTTACCTTTTTGGGAGCGTAATCAATGACAACCATTGCCATTAATCAAAAACTACAAGGTACAATCTCGAAAGATCCAACGTCTAAAGTTTTTTTATCTGCCTACATTTGCAACATGCTAGAGATGTATGATTTCCTTATCACAGGAATGATGTTTCCTTATATTTCCCAGTTATTCTTCCCCTTGGAGGATAAAATTTCTGTCCTCTTAGCTGGCTCTCTGACCTTTCTAGTTGGCTTCCTTATGATGCCACTTGGTGGCATCCTTTTTGGCTATATCGGCGATAGATACGGCCGCAAACGCGCGCTTCTTATAAGCATTTCGGGAATGACCCTTGCAACCGTTGGTATTGGGCTTCTCCCCACCTATAACGCCATTTTATTTTTGTCCCCCATCCTCTTCGTATTTTTAAGACTTATCCAAGGGTTATGTCTTGGAGGAGAAAAGCAAGGCGCAAGCATTTTTACCCTCGAGCATTATAAAGGTATCCGCCCTGGAACCCGCGGCGCATTACTGGCAACATCAAACGGCATGGCAGCCCTTGTTGCCTTTTTTATAAGCTTAATCGCAACATCCTATCTTTCCTCACAAGAAGGCTGGAGATTTTGCTATCTCTTCGGCGGAAGCTTGGGAATTGTGGGTCTCTATCTTCGATTTTTTATTAATGAATCACCTGCTTTTCTTCAATATTTTTCTGAGAAAACCCTTAGGAAAAACGTTCCGCTTATCAACGTTTTGAAAAACAGAAAACTCAACGTTATGAACGCTTTTTTGGGCACAGGGGTTCTTGTTTGTTTAACCTATACGGGCTTTACATTTGTCAATCTTTTCCTTACCCAATTTTTAAATTTCTCCTCCACCTTCTCTCTTTCCTGTGCAGCTTCAGGAACAATCATAGGAATGATTGCCGTTTGTTTTGCTGGGAGGCTTTGTGATCGTTTTGGCCTATATACTATACTCCAACTTTCTCTGCTTATTCTCTTAGTCACCATTTTTCCGATTCATTGGCTTTTAGCTTCAGGAAATACTGCAGGAATATTTCTTTCTCTGCTTCTTCTGGCCTTTCCTACAGGTGGTTTTGCCGGATGCATCCCCCACTTAATTGCAAGTTCCTTTCCTCCCCAGGAACGCTATAGTGGATCTGCTTTTAGCAATAATTTAGCACAGGCCTTTTTAGGAGGTGTCCAACCTTTCCTTGCAATCTATTTGATTAAAATAACTGATGTTTTATGGTCTCCAGCGATCTATACATTTTTATTAGCAGCTACCTATTTTTTGTTTTTACAGGTGTTTGGAAAAAAACTAACTTGTTTTGATTATATAGGTAAGGAGTCACAAAAATGAGCAATCCCAAAACCTTTAAAAATTCAGGCATGGAAATAACCTTGAGGAAGGATTTTTATGATACCTTTGATGAGCAGCTGAAAAAAATTACATCAGAGACAGAAGTCAGCTATATCGGCCATAACATCATCAAAAATTATCGCGAGCCAGGGCACAAAATAAGCACATTCTGTAACCATGAGACCTGGCATGATTTATACTGGAACAAATATCTACACCATGATCCCATGGAAAAGGTCGTTCATGAAACTTTAAGAAAGAGTAATTTTGCCGTCGTTTCCTGGGAAATTGGTCAAAATCAAAGTGAGTGCGGGCAAGAGAGGGCAAAACTATTAAGGGTCAAAGATGGCGTTTTCTTTTCCTTTAAAAGACCTGAGAATTTTTTTGAAACTTTTATTATCGGCTGGGACACCTTAAATACAGATAAACTGGATGTAGATTATATTCTCCAGCTAACCTCTCTCCTCAAACCTATCAGGGATCACCACTGGGAAGTTCTTAATAACAGTTAAGGTTTTTTACTCTCTAAACCGCCTCATAAAAGTAACCGGAGCAACGCTTAAAGGCTCATGCTCCAGAAGAAGCAAGTGGTTTTCTGTGCTTTGATTCATCGAAAGTAAAAGGATATAACTCTTTTGCAAGAAAAATTGGCGCACCAAAAAATGATTTTTCTCCATTTCCACGATACAAATATTCCCTTGTTCTTTGGGATAGGCTTCCGGAGAGATTATAGGTCCCCCTACGTAATCCCCAATGCGTAAAAAAGGAGACATAGTCTCATCACGCATCAAAGTTAAAAGCATCTCCGGATGAGCTTTTTTAAAGGATTCAATTTCCTTATAAATAAGAAATTGATTGGTTATATCAAAAGGCTCATCTTTTCTTTCGTCAAATGATAGGGAAGGTGTCAAAAGGTAGGGAGCATCTCCTCTTCCTTCCAACAGCCATTCTTTTGTACAAATAAGCCCTTCTGTCGCTAAAAGGCTGATAATCTTATGGACATTTTTTTCTGAGATAGGAGAAGTGCCCGACTCCCAATTTGAAAGAGATCCAATACTTATTTTATGAGTATCTCCTAATTCCTTCAACGTCTTTTTAAGCATATTTCTACATTGCTTCAAACGATTTGCTCTGTTCATAAAATTCCTAATAATTCAAAAAATGAAATCTGTTTTCAAAAACTAAATTTTTTTGTAGACAAAATATTTCCTTAACGCTATCCTACAAACGGCCCAAAATATGAGTTTTAAGAGTTTAGTGGTTCTCAAAAATCTAAGGCCTCCATTGGAGAGGGGTTAGTCACCCTCTCCACCTTTTTATAGGAACTTATCCTAAACTATACACCGGTAAGAGAAGGTCCTTCAAAGGTTGATAGAGCGCTTGATTGGCCACCAAAACTGAACCTGTTCCCAAGATATCTTCAGCGCCTTGAAGATCACAGGTGTACCCTCCCGCTTCGCGCACCAGTACGATGCCAGCAGCCATATCCCAAGGTTTAAGAGGACGCTCCCAAAAACCATCGAACCGTCCTGCGGCTACATAAGCAAGGTCTAGAGAGGCAGCTCCGAAACGGCGCACACCTGCGACCAAGGGCATAACGCTTTCCATGGATCTTTGAAATTCAACTTTAGTTTTGGCATCATGCAAAGCAAAAGGAATGCCTGTAGCAAAAACAGCTTCTGACAGATGATGACGACCAGAGACACGAAGGCGCCTGTCATTGAGAAAAGCACCACCGCCTTTTTCCGCATAAAACATTTCATCCTTGATGGGATCATAAACCACACCTGCGATTATCTCATCGCCCTTTTGAAGACCAATGGAAATAGCAAAGTGAGGAATACCATGAAGGAAATTGGTGGTACCATCCAGAGGATCAATGATCCAGGTATGTTCATCACCTTCTTTTTTGCCGCTCTCTTCCATCAGAAACCCATAGGAAGGGCGCGCTTTTTTAAGTTCCTTATAAAGGGTATCCTCTGCTTTTTTATCCGCAGTCGAAACAAAATCGCCCGGGCCCTTTCGAGAAACTTGGAGATGCTCAACCTCTCCAAAATCACGAACAAGGTCTCTTGCAGCTTTAAAGGCCGCATTACACATAACATTTAAATGGGGAGAACGCGACACAAGCCGCAATTGATGCGCCATGAAATTTATTCCTTAGCCCGCTCTACATAAGAGCCGTCGGCAGTGTTAACAACAACTTTCGTCCCTGACCCAATGTGGGGAGGAACCATTATACGAACACCATTTTCTAAAATGGCAGGTTTGTAGGAAGAGGAGGCTGTTTGCCCTTTCACAACGGGCTCCGCTTCCACGATTTCCATTATAACCGTCTCAGGAAGCTCAGCTCCCACAGTGTCTCCCTCATAGGACACCACAGTAATGATCATGCCGTCTTTTAGAAACGGAAGGGAATCTCCGAGTAAGTCTTTAGGAAGATGAATTTGCTCAAAGGTTTCCTGATCCATAAGAGCCACTGCATCTCCCTCTTCATAAAGATATTGATACTCTTTCTCATCCAAGCGAACCCTTTCAACAGATTCACTGGAGCGAAACCGCTCATTCAGTTTTGTGCCGTCACGAATATCCTTCAATTCCACTTGAAGATAGGCCCCGCCCTTGCCGGGTTGGGTGTGTTGAGTTTTGACAGCAACCCACAAACGGTTGTTGTGCTGAATGATATTTCCTGGCCGAATAGCGTTTCCATTAATTTTCATAAATGTTAATCCTTAAAGTTTTCCTTGATAAATTTTTACAAGCGTATCGAGCATTGCCATAGCTTCCTTATAAGAGCGGCGGAAAGCATTACGCCCAATGATAGAGCCATTTCCTCCCCCCTCATAGATGGCACGTGCATCGGCAAACACCCCCTTCAAATCCTTGGCAATTCCTCCTGAAAACACCACAAGGCGGCGCCCGTTAAAGCAGGATTGCACCACATGATGGACCCGGGCCTTCAGAGTATCTCGCTCAACGTTGTGGGCAATATATTCTTTCTTGGCTTCAGCATTTTCCAAGTAGTCGGTGGGAAGCTTCACCTTAATGATATGAGCCCCCATTAATGCTGCGATATGAGCGCCATAGGCAATGGTATCAAGAGCGGTTTCTCCCTCCTTGGACATATTGCCACGAGCATAAGACCATACAACCACAGCCAGCCCACATGCCTTGGCTTCCTCAGAAAGTTCTCTTAATTCTTCAAGCATCTCCAGGATGGTATTAGATCCAGGATAGATGGTAAACCCAATGGCCGAACATCCTAAACGCAGAGCATCTTGAACGGATCCGGTCACGGCTTGACCTGCCTCATCTCCGCCGGGCAAGAGACTGATGGAACTGTTGATTTTCAAAATAGTGGGAATAGCGCCAACAAAGCTATCCGCTCCGGCTTCCAACATACCCAAAGGGGCAGCATAAGCTGAAAGACCCGCATCCACCGCCATTTTATAGTGATAGAGAGGATCATAGGCTTCCGGATTAATAGAAAAACTGCGCCCCGGCCCATGCTCAAATCCTTGATCCACGGGGAGAATAATCATTTTCCCGGTTCCCGCCAAACGGCCCTGCATCAAAATGCGAGCAAGGTTAGCTTTGGTTCCTGGACAATCGCTTTCATAATTTGCGAGAATTTTTTTGACTTTTTGAGATACTTTCATGAATCAATCCATCGCTTTAAAGATATTCCTTATCCTTAAAGGAAGGAAGCCTTTTTTGCAATCCGTTGCGAAGGAAAAATTCGTACAGAATTCAAATACTAATAAGTCCCTGCTTAACATGTAATTTTTAACTTCGTTTTTCCTCAACATGTTAGCACTTGACATTTTCAATATATTTTTATAATATATAAATACCAATATTTCAATTAATATATTGAGATGTTTTTTATTACGAAGCGTTGTTTTTTCTGAAGTAGCGGGTGGCAAATTTATAAAAAACTCATTAACTCAAAAGAAACCGCAGAAGAGTAGCATCACCTCCTCCCTCTGCTGTATATTGGAGTGGCCAACTTAAAGAAAGGATTATCATCATGTTTAAAAAATTTCTCCGAACATCCGTTCTGACTTTAGGAGCAGGTCTTTGTGTACTTGCTACCTTACAAAATGAATGTCACGCAATATACTTCCAAAATGATACGCCAGACGACTTGTATATAGATTGGTCCGCGAGCGTGAGTGCACGCTTTCCCACTCCTGAGGGAGTCATGAAAGATACTCCTGAAGGTTTCGTACACACGACCCAAGTTATAAGGGCAGGAACGAGTTGGGATTCTCCCGTACTCGTAGATTTGGCATTAAAACGGATAACTGCCGCGCAGGGAAAATTAAATACTTTGGGAGGAACGGACCTAACTCTAGACCTTAGGGTTTCCATTTTGAGTAAAAAAGCTCCCGAGGAGGGGGTATGGCAAGCGACACCTGACCTTACATGGACCAACCATCTAACTAACGAGGGCCTAGAGCCAGCCTTGTCGCAACATCTGGTAGCTCATGCCACCCAAAATGGGATTATTAGTTTAGGGGCTGAATAAGTTCAGTACAAGTGAGACAAAATAGGAGTTGCTGAGTCTCCTTCCGTTGACTTCCAGCGATGCCACGTTTATGGTTTGGCTTATGCTGGATGTACGCAATATTTCATTACCCTCTCTCTTTTCAGATCTCTCGTTTTCTCTTGCACAACGAGAGATGCTTTTGATTCGCGGGACAAATGGAGCGGGAAAATCAAGCCTTCTCCGCATGGTGGCAGGGCTCATCCGCCCCTCATCGGGAACTCTATTTTGGGAAGGCCAAAAAATTCAGCTTTCCGCCTATCAACAGAGCCTTCTTTATAGTGGCCACTCGCTGGGGCTTCATCCGGAAGCCCTTTTAAAAGATCAAGTCAACCTATGGCACTATCACTATCGGGTTGAAAAAAAGGTTATCGAGGCGGCGCTCCATATCTGGGGGATTGCACCCTTTGCAAATCAAAAGATCCAACACCTTTCTCAAGGACAGCAAAAACGCCTCAGTTTAAGTCGCCTCCACTCGCTTGCGCGCCCTTTATGGATACTGGATGAACCTCACTCAAGTCTCGATGCCGAGGGGCGAAAAATCTTAGAGGATACTCTCGCCCGTCATCTTGAAAGAGATGGTCTAGCTATTCTAGCAAGCCATGAAAAGCAGCCGGGAATGCGGGAGATTTGCTTATGATTTCCCGAGAGCTCTATAATGCTTATCTTCACAAGGGGAGCCTTTTATCCACCTTTGCTTTTTTTGCCCTCGCCCTTTTTTGTGTCTCCTTGACCCTGGGTCCCAATGAAACTCTTTTAAGGCAGAGCGCGCCCGGGTTGATTTGGATTCTCGCCATCCTCACTATCTTCTTCTCCACCCCCCTTCTTTTAAAAAGGGAAGCACAATGCGGCCTTTTAGATGAAATCCTTCTGCACCCTTCTCTGACGTCAACCTATCTTTTGTCCAAAGTCATGGCTGAATACCTTTTTATTGCTCTTCCTTTGGCTTTGATGAGTTTTTTCCTTTCCCCTCTTTTCGCCCTTTCTTCAGTGGAGACGCTTTCACTCCTCTTAACCCTTCTTATTGGGTTTCCTGCTTTGAGTGCTCTTGGAATTTTGGGAAGTCTGCTGACCCTCAACACCCAAGGCGGCGGGCTTCTTCTTTCTCTTATCATTCTGCCCTTGACTTTGCCGCTTCTTATTTTTGGGCTTTCGGTGATGGAAATGACGCGATTAGGACTTGATTCTTTTCCTTCTTTCTGCCTCCTTATGGGAAGCTCTCTCTTTCTCTTGATCCTTGGGGTAACAGCAGGATGTTGGGCTCTTCCTTTTGCAGCGGAGCGTTAAGATGAAATTCACTTTGGCCAAACCCCGTTACTTCTTTAAGATCACAAATTTTTTATTCCCCCTCGCTCTTGTACTGGGCGCTCTCTGTTTTGCAGCAGGTCTTTATTCGGCGCTTGTGACCTCTCCCCCCGATTACCAACAAGGAGACGCCATGCGTATCATGTACATTCATGTACCGGCCTCTTGGATGGCGCTTTTTTGCTATGGTGCTTTGGCGCTATTCAGTCTTTTTGTGTTGGTTTGGCGCCATCCGTTTGCGGAAATTTTAGCCATCAGTGTTGCCCCCATCGGCGCTCTTTTTACAGTGCTTAGTCTTGTCACGGGATCGCTCTGGGGAAAACCCATGTGGGGAACCTATTGGGTGTGGGATGCACGCCTGACCTCTGTCCTTGTTCTTCTTTTTCTTTATGGGGGCTATTGGGCCCTTTATAAAGCCTATGCCCATTCCGCCCAAGGCATAAGAGCCGCCTCTCTTTTAGCCCTCATTGGTGTGATTAACCTTCCCATTATTAAGGGATCCGTTGACTGGTGGAATACCCTTCATCAACCAGCCAGTATAACAAAATTTGGAGGCCCGTCGATCCATCCCAGTATGCTTCTGCCCCTGGGTCTTATGACCGCAGCGTATGGCTTTTACTTTCTGGTACTCTTCATTCTAAGGGCGCGCACCGAGCTCAATAAACGCAAACTTCTTGTTCAGGGGAATCTTTCATGAGCTTGGATACGCCCTATCTTTTTTATATCCTCAGTGCCTATGGATTTACCCTTTTCAGCTTAATGGCGTTTTTATGGTGGAGCTATAGGGATTCAAAAAAATGAAGCCAAAGCATCAGCGCTTTCTAATCATTTCTCTGGGACTTGTGGGCCTTGGAATTGCCATCTTTCTTGTCTCGATCGCCTTTCGAGACAACCTTGTTTTCTTTTACACTCCCTCTGATTTGAGCCAGAAAAAAATTCATCCTGAGCAGCGCCTTCGGGTGGGGGGCCTGGTTGAAAAAAACTCCTTAAAGCGAGAAGGTCAAAAAGTTACCTTTCACATTACGGATCATGCAAAGATTTTGAAAATTAATTACACTGGCCTTTTGCCCGATCTCTTTCGGGAAGGGCAAGGCGTGGTTGTGGAAGGTCATCTTTCTGAGCCGGATCTATTTCAAGCCGAAACTGTGCTGGCCAAGCACGACGAAAATTATATGCCCAAAGAAGTTGCTAACAAGCTGAAAGAAAAAGGGTTATGGCGCGATGATCGGTGAGATCGGAAACCTTTTCTTAGCTTTGGCCTTAGGGTTTTCAGCGGTGCAAGTGGGATCCTCTTTTTGGGGCGTGCAACAGAAAAACAATCGCTACCTTATCCTGGGAACGGCTGCCGCCTACATGCAAGGCCTCCTCATTCTAGCTGCCTTTATCACCTTAATGTTAGCCTTCTTGTTTTGCGATTTTTCTCTCCTCACGGTTGCCCTTAATGATCACACCCAGCTTCCTTGGTATTATCGCCTCGGAGCGAGTTGGGGCAATCATGAAGGCTCTCTTCTTCTTTTTGTTTTAATTTTATCTTTGGTGGCTGTCGCTCTTTCTCTCTTTTTAAAAAATCCTATCTTTCGGGCACGCACCCTGACTTTTCAAGGCCTCTTGACCTTTTGTTTTCTTGTCTTTTTACTGATGACCTCCAACCCTTTCATCCTTCTTCCTTTTCCACTTCCAGAAGGCCAATCTTTAAATCCCCTCCTTCAAGATAAAAGCTTAATGATTCATCCCCCCTTTCTTTATCTTGGATATGTCGGATTTTCAGCGCCTTTTTCTCTCGCTCTTGCTGCCCTTTGGGGAAAGAGTGAAGGTGCAGCCTGGGCTATTCTCACCCGCCCCTGGGTTTTATTTGCCTGGTTTGCTCTCACCATAGGCATCACCCTTGGCAGTTGGTGGGCCTATTATGAATTGGGCTGGGGTGGTTGGTGGTTTTGGGATCCGGTGGAAAATGCGTCCCTCATGCCCTGGCTTGCAGGAACAGCTCTTCTCCATGTTTTAAGAACCCAGTCTTTTTATCGGTGGAGTCTGCTCTTGAGTCTTCTCACCTTTGGATTCAGTCTTTTGGGAACCTTCTTGGTGCGGTCGGGTTTGATTGCATCCGTCCACTCTTTTGCCCAAGATCCGGATCGGGGCATATTTATCCTGAGCCTTATCGGCGGGATTATGGGCTTTTCCCTTTTCCTGTGGGTGTGGCGCTCCCCACGTTTCAAACACATTAAAAAAGAAATTGACGCCCCGCGGCTCGACCGCGGGGTCCAGGAAGATTCAAAATGGATCCCGCGGTTAAACCGCGGGACGTCAAAACAAACTATGACACCAGTGAATTTTTTTTCACGCAAAGGCCTTCTTTTCTTGAACTCGCTTTTTCTCTTTGTGGGCCTGATCACCCTTTGTTTGGGAACACTCTATCCTCTTTTAAGCGAAGGCCTTTGGAACGAAACCGTTGCCGTGGGGGCTCCTTACTTTAACCAAACTTTGCTTCCCCTTCTCCTTCCTGCCCTTCTTTTAATACCGGTGGGTGCCCTTTTAAGGGAGGAAGAAACATCCCTTTTCCAGCTTCTCATTCTTCCCTTAACGACGGGTCTGGGAGCAATAGTTTTCCTACTCTACATTTATTATCCTCTTTCTTTGGAAACAATACTAGGATGTGGATTAGCCATTTGGATTTTGATAGGATCCTTAGAAGCTTTTTTCAAAAGTCGCCTTCGCCTGGGCCCCACCCTTGCTCATATCGGCGTAGCCCTTTCCCTCTTGGGTATCAGTGTGGGAAGCGGGCTTCGGGTTGATGAAGCGAAAATTCTTGAGCTGAACGAGAGCCTTACTATCGGCAGTAAAACCCTCACTCTTCAGGACGTGACCGAAGGTAAAACCCCCACCTATCTTTATGAGAAGGCAACGCTCGTTTCAGGGAAAAATATTTTAACTCCTGAAAAACGGCTTTATCAGCCCCAAAATTCACTCCTCAGTGAAACGGCCATTTTAACCAATGGCTTCTCTGACCTCTATGTCATTCTGGGGCCCTATCAGGGTGAAAAGCGCTGGCTCTTCCGAGCCTCTCTTATTCCGCTTGCGCCTTGGATTTGGATTGGTGGTTTTTTGATGGCAGCGGGAGCGCTTATTTCTCTGTTAAGGAAAGAATCCTACCTTATTATTTTATTTTTCCTTACTTTTACCACAAGCGTCATTGCGAATCCTCGCGAAAGCGAGGTGAAGCAATCCATTTCTTCATTACAAAACCAAAGATGGATTGCCGCGGCCCCTTTGGGGCCTCGCAATGACGGAATCTCCCAAGAGATATTCAAGGAAGTCCGCTGTCCCGTCTGTGCGGGCCAATCCATTGCCGACTCTGACATGCCCGAGGCAAAAGCCTTAAAAGAATTTATTAATGAAGAACTCAAAAAAGGAAAATCCGCCGAAGCCATAAGGGAAGAGCTGCGTCAAAGATTTGGCGATGATATTCTCTTCCGTCCCCCCTTCAACAAAAAAACAATTTTCTTGTGGGGATTTCCCTTTGCCCTTTTCCTCCTTGTGCTCTTTGGATTTTTATGGAGAGGGTTTCAGTCTCGCGCTAAATAGGGAACACGGCCCGTGCTCCCCATGGCATGGCGAATCATAAGCCTTTTCAAAGGGGTGATGTTTCTAACAATTCCAAAGCCAAGGGAACGCATCCGCGCGATAGAACGACTTTGTGTAGAAAAAACGCGCACAAAGCCGTCCATCAAAAGAGCCATGAAATAGATATCAAGCCGCCGTTGTCTCTGGTATTGTTTCAAAATTGTTTGGGAGCCCAGATCTAGTCCTAAGGAAAAGGCCTCGGTGAGAATATCCACAAGGGTCGCAACATCCCGAAGTCCGACATTTAAACCTTGCCCCGCGACAGGGTGAAAGGTATGGGCTGCATCTCCCACAAGAGCAAGGCGCATATCAATGAGGCGCCTTGGCAAACACACCCCCAAGGGATAGGAAAAGCGCTGACTTGAAAGCTTCAGTTTTCCTAATGCCCCTCCAAATGCTGCCTGAACTTCCTCTGCAAAGGCAGCCTCCGACAGAGAAAGAAGAACCTTTGCCTTGTCCTCCTGAATGGACCACACAAGACCCGATTCATTCCCCGGACGAGGCACCAAGGCCAAGGGGCCAGAGGGCAAAAAGTGTTCGAATCCTCGATGGTTATGAGGTCGGCTATGGGTCATATTGCACACAATGGCGACCTGGTCATAGGCCCAGCGGGTTAGAGGGATATCTGCCCATTTTCGCAAGGCTGAGGATTTCCCATCAGCCGCAATGCAAAGGGGACTTTCAATGCACTCCCCCCCTTCTGTTTTCATGTATGTCATAACGCCTTCTCTCTTAAAGGCCACGACTCGGGCAGGCGCATAAAGCTTGATATTCTTGGAGGAGAGAACTTTTTCAGAGATATTCTTCTTTAAAAGCGCGCTATCCACAACATATCCTAAGGGCTCTCCCTTAACATCCTGAGCCTCATAATCCACCCACCGGGGCAGCACCCCATCGGAGGTATGAATGAAGGTAATGGGTGTTGCCGCCTCAGGCCACATGCCAAGTTTTGTAAAGATATTGTGAGAACTACGAGAAAGGGCAAAGGACCGCCCATCGGAAATGAGGGGAGCTTTTGGGTCAATTTGATCGATAAGGGCAACCTTCAACCCCTTCTGAGCCAGGGCATAAGCTAACGTACCGCCTGTAAGGCCTCCTCCAACAATGGTGACATTTGTCATAATTTTTCTCTTTTTAATTGTATCCTTGTTTAAGATTTTTTTCCTAGGTGACGTCCCGCTGCTTGACAGCGGTCCACGGTGCGGTCTCTCTAGACCCCGCAATCACGTCGCGGGGCGTCAAAAACTTTAGGACTGGTATCTTAACCCTAATTTAGGGTAGATTAGGCTTGAAAAGCAAGATAGGAAAAAACCCGCATGCACCCCTCGCTCAAACCTTCTCTACTCCCCTCCTCTGGATTTGAGCCTTTGCTTTCCCTTTTGCAAAACCAACTCAGCGCAGTGAATACTTGCCTTCTTCAAAAAATGGAGAGCCCTGTGGCCCTTATCCCTGAAGTTGCAGGGTATCTGATCTCTCTTGGAGGAAAGCGCCTGCGCCCCCTTCTGACTATCGCTTCGGCTGAGCTTTGCGGATACAAGGGTGAGCGCCACATTCATCTTGCAGCATGTGTTGAGTTTATCCACACGGCAACTCTTCTTCACGATGATGTGGTAGATGAAAGCACTCTGCGCCGAGGAAGACAAACAGCGAATTCCTTATGGAATAATAAGGCTAGCGTCCTGGTAGGTGATTTTCTTTTCAGCAGAGCCTTTGAACTGATGGTAGCCGATGGATCCTTGGAAATTCTCGATATTTTGTCCAAGGCCTCTTCAGCCATTTCTGAGGGCGAGGTTTTACAATTAAGCATGAGTCATTCTCTAGAGCTAACCCAAGAAACTTATCTTAAGATCATTGAATCAAAAACAGCTCGTCTTTTCTCAGCGGCCACAGAAGTGGGAGCCGTGGTTGCAAAAGCGTCTGACGAGAAAAGGAAAGCTTTAGCACAGTTTGGGCAAGCTCTTGGCATTGCCTTCCAACTGACGGATGATATCCTTGATTATACGGCAAATCAAGGACAGTTAGGAAAGACCATTGGCGATGATTTTCGTGAAGGAAAAGTTACGTTGCCCCTCCTTCTTGCCTATCAGAAAGGAAGAGAAACCTCTTTTTGGGAAGATATGTTGGCGAAAGAAACCCGGGATGACAATGACCTTAAAAAGGCGCTTACTCTCTTAAATGAATCCAATGCTTTGATTGAGTCAAAGCAAATGGCTGAAATTTACGTAGAGGAAGCTCTTGCCTGTCTGACAAAGTTCCCGCCTACTTCCCTGAAATCTGCATTGGAGGAGTTGGCCCATTTTTCTCTCCACCGGGAAATGTAGGGAAATTTATGAGTAAAAGGGGAGGCGTCTTTCTGTGTTTTATTGTCTGCATGGGAGCCCAAGCCATTCAAGCCGCACCCCCGTTACGTATTGTAGGTTCTTCCGCTGTTTTCCCCTTTGCAGCTGTAGTTGCTGAACATTTCCATTATAAAACCCAGGAACCCACACCCATAGTTGAAAGCATTGGCACAGGGGCTGGAATTAAGCTCCTTTGTGAAAGCCAAAATGGCCCTGATGGCGCCATTACCTCTCGTCCTTTTACGGAGAGTGAAAAGAAAAAGTGCGAACAACAAGGCGTACAGGTCCAGGAATTTAAAATCGGACAAGATGGCCTTGTTCTCATTAAACGCAAGGGCTCCCAGGATTTTTCTCTCACTCTTGAGGATTTGAGAAAAGCCATTGCTGAAGATCTTCCTATGGACTCTCTTTGCAAAAAAAATCCCAACCAAACTTGGAATCAAATTCAACCTTCTTTCCCCGCAGTTCCCCTCCACATTTTGGGGCCAGCTCCCGCTTCCGGAACCTATGACGTTCTCACGGAAAAAATTAAGGAACCTTGTGGATCCTCCCTGAGGCACGATGGGGTGTATATTGAAGCCCCAGCCAATGAAAATTTAATCATTCAAAAAGTTTTAAACGCCCCTGATGCGGTTGGGATTATCACCTTTAGTTTTTATGAAAAAAATAAAAATCATCTTTTAGCGTTACCTGTTGAGGGAATAACGCCTTCCTTTTCAAACATTCAAGAGGGGATTTATCCTCTTAGTCGTCCCCTTTATTTGTATATCAAACTTAACGACCTTTCTTACCATGCCAACCGCGCTCTTTATGTTATGGAATTTACTTCCCCCGATGCAGTGGGAGAGACAGGTTACCTTCAGAAAAAAGGGTTGATTCCTCTTCCAGAGCAAAAAGAAATCCATGAACGTGCCCGTAGACTTTTACAGGTGAGCTCTAATGACATTTTTTTGAAAGAGATCCTGAGTCCCTTTCGCTACGCTCAAGGTCTCAGGATGACATCACTGTTATATTTAAATATAAAGAGTTGTCATCCTGAGGAGCCACGGAGTGGCGAGCTCAGGATCTGGAGCAAAGTACTCTACCAAACAAGGAGTCTTGCATGAGATCCCTTTGGCTTGAAAAAACTGTTCGCTTGTTCTTCTTCCTTTGTGCCCTTGGCGCCGTTGTGATCTCCATCGGCATTGGCGTTGCCCTTCTGGGCGAAGCGTTACGCTTCTTTGCCCGCGTTTCCGTCATTGATTTTCTTTTTGGCCTCACCTGGGCGCCCCACACTCTTCCTTCAGGAGAAGACGTAGGCTTTGGCGCCGTGCCTCTTTTTACGGGGACCATTTTAATCACCCTTATTGCCATGACGGTGGGACTTCCTTGCGGCCTTATGGTCGCCATCTATTTATCCGAATATGCCGCGCCCAGGATGCGTAATATTTTCAAGCCTGCTCTTGAAACCTTAGCGGGGATTCCCACCCTCGTTTATGGTTTTTTTGCCATCACAACTCTCGCGCCCTTTTTACGCAACGTTGGAGAAGCATTTCACCTTTCCCTTTCAACGGAAAGCGCTCTCAGCGCAGGGATCGTCATGGGCATTATGATTTTGCCCTATATGTCGTCCTTGTGCGAAGATGCCCTTCATCGCCTTCCGAACAGCTTGCGGGAAGGCTCAATTGGTCTTGGTGCCACATCCTCAGAAACAATCATACGCGTTCTCCTTCCTGCTGCCTTCCCTAGCATTATGGCGGCTTTTCTTCTGTCTCTCTCCCGAGCCATTGGCGAGACTATGATTGTAGTTATGGCTGCAGGCCTTGCCGCCAACCTAACCTTTAATCCTTTGGAAGCCGTCACAACTGTGACAGTCCAAATTGTCAGTCTTTTGACTGGCGATCAGGAATTTGACAATGCAAAAACTCTGGCTGCCTTTGGATTAGGGTTTGTTTTGTTTATTTTAACCTTTTTCTTGAATATACTGGCCTTACAGGGCGTCAAACGTCACAGGAGGATTTATGGCTAAAAAACCCGTTCCCAAAAAGGAAGAGGAAGAGAATATTCACATCGAGGTGGAAAGTTGGCAATGGGAAGAAAAATCTCCACGATTCACCTGGAAACACTGGCTTATTCTTGCTCTTCTCATTGCAGTTGGACTTTTATTTGCCTTCGGCTTTCTCGTTGTGGCTGGTGTTGTCCTGATTATAGGGATTGTGCTTAATCTGGTTTATTTCATCTTTAGAAAGCTCACATGAAAAAAACCTTAAGAAAACGCCACCGCCGAGAGAAATACTTTAAGGGCTTAGGGTTTGCCAGCCTCTGCCTCGCTCTTCTTTTTCTGGGCACTGTTTTTGGCAATATTATTATCACAGGCGTCCCTGCTTTTTTCAGAACAGAAGTCCTTAGGGAAGCTGCCCCTTCAGATTTCTTAAATCCCCATGCCCAGTATGCACTTGATGGGGAGAAAAAATGGATAACGGCCTCTGATGAAGTGAGCCTGTACTATAAGAATGGAGAGACCGGCAACCTGACTCCAGAGCAAATTAAAACCATACAGTCTCTCGAAGCCCATGACCAAATTCGCCTTGCATTTAATGGTGCTTTTTTAACCCATTCCGATTCGCGAGAACCTGAACTCGCAGGAATCTGGGGAGGCCTTTTGGGCTCTCTGTTAACGCTTATCATCACTTTCTTAACTGCTTTTCCTTTAGGCATTGGAGCGGCCATTTATTTAGAAGAGTTTGCCACGAAAAATCGATTGGTACACTTGATCGAAGTCAACATTAATAATTTAGCGGCCGTCCCCTCCATCCTCTTTGGTCTTTTAGGGCTGGTTGCTTTTATCCACTTTATGGGACTTCCGAGGCCTTCAGCCCTTGTAGGCGGGCTGACTCTAGGATTGATGAGTCTTCCGGTGATTGTCGTCGCCACAAGGGCGTCCCTTGCGGCTGTTCCCTATGCCCTTAAAGAAGCCGCGATGGGTCTCGGGGCAATGCCCCTTCAAGTTCTCTTTCACCATGTGATCCCTGCGGCCCTTCCCGGCATTGTGACGGGCATTATTTTAAGCTTTGCCCGCGCTCTTGGAGAAACAGCCCCTCTCTTGATGATTGGAATGGTGGCCTTTATAGCAACGCCCCCGTCATCTTTTCTCGATCCCACAACCGTTCTTCCTGTTCAAATTTTTAATTGGTCCCGAAGTCCTGAGATGGGCTTTGTTGAAAACACATCTGGCGCCATCCTTGTATTGCTTTTTGTCTTGGTTCTCTTGAATAGTATTGCTATCACTATTCGTAAAAAATTCGAGTTGCAAAATGCCTTTTAAGATTGATGTAAAAAATTTAAGCCTCTTTTATGGCGATAAGCAGGCCCTTTTTAAGGTCAGCTTGGGATTGCCAAAATTACAAACAACTGCCCTTATCGGCCCTTCGGGATGCGGAAAAAGCTCTTTCTTACGCTGTCTTAATCGTATGAATGATAGTGTTCCTAACATTCATATTGACGGAAAAGTCTTATTAGATGGGAATGACATTTATGCTCCCTCAGTAGATGTGGTTGAATTAAGATCCCATGTAGGCATGGTTTTCCAAAAGCCTAATCCTTTCCCGCGCTCTATTTACGAAAACGTAGCCTATGGCCCCCGCATCCATAAACTGTTTAAAAATAAAAGTGCCCTTGATGAAATTGTTGAAACCAGCCTCACGCGAGCTGGCCTTTGGGAAGAAATCAAGGATCGCCTTCATCAACCGGCAACCCGTCTTTCTGGAGGACAGCAACAACGACTTTGTATTGCAAGGGCCATTGCTATCAGTCCAGAAGTCATTTTGATGGACGAACCTTGTTCAGCTCTTGATCCTATTGCCACTGCAAAAATAGAAGAATTAATTGATGAATTGCGGGAAAAATTTACAATTGTTATTGTGACCCATAATCTTCAACAAGCGGCCCGCGTTTCCCAAAAAACCGCCTTCTTTCACAGTGGACACATTGTGGAAGCGGGAGAGACGGGAGAGCTGTTTACAATGCCTAAAGATGAACGTACACAAGGATATATTACAGGACGCTACGGATGATTAAACATATTGTTAAAGCCTATGATGATGAGCTTAAAGCCCTCCATGCCCTGATCGGGCATATGGGTGAATTGACCCTCTCCCAAATCAATAACGCCATTAAATCCGTTATGGCGTTTGATGTGGATCTCGCTCAAGAGCTGATCGCCCGCGATCGAGAAGTTAATCTTCTTGAGACCAAAGTTGATGAACTAGCCGTTCGCATCCTGGCTCTTCGTCAACCAGTAGCCTATGATTTAAGAACCGTTGTAGCCTCCCTTAAGATTTCAAACCAGGTGGAAAGAATTGCCGATTACGCATCAAACATTGCTAAATTTACTTTAGCTTTAAAAGACCTACCCTCTTTTCCCAAAATTAAAGAACTTCCGATCCTTATCAAAATGCCAGAACAAATGTTTCAATCGGCGCTGATTGCTTTTGAAACCTCCGACCTTAACCTGGCGCTTAAAGTCTGGCATATGGATCAAGAAGTAGATGTATATTATAAAGCTTACCTTCAAAAAATTTTTGAGGCCATGATTAATGACCCGAAAAATGTAGGAGCCTATACCCAACTTTTATTCGCTGCAAAAAACATTGAGCGCATTGGAGATCAATCTCAAAACATTGCAGAAGCAGTCTATACCATGATTACAGGAAAACCTTTTCAAGAAAGTGATATGCTAAAAAATGCCCATCCAATCTGAATTTTTAAAAACCTTAGAAGACCGTGGTTTTATTCACCAGTCCACGGATTTAGATGCCCTTGACGCCCTCACGGCCAAAGAATCTATCACGGCCTACATTGGTTTTGATGCCACAGCCCGCAGCTTTCATGTAGGAAGTCTTATTCAGGTTATGGTTTTGTACTGGCTTCAACAAACCGGTCACCGTCCGCTCGTTCTGATGGGCGGGGGCACAACGAAAATTGGCGACCCCTCAGGAAAAGATGAATCACGGAAGCTTTTAGATGATCAGGAGATTCAAAAAAATATTGAAAGTCTCTCAACCATCTTCAAGCGGACTCTCTCCTTTGGCTCTGGCCCGAAGGATGCCGTTCTCTTAAATAATGCCGCTTGGATTGATTCCTTAAATTACCCTTCCTTCCTAAGGGATTTTGGGATCCATTTTACAGTCAATCGCATGCTCACCTTTGAAAGCGTGCGCCAACGCCTAGATCGTGAACATCCCATGACCTTCCTTGAATTTAACTACATGATCCTTCAGGCCTATGATTTTTTGGAACTCAATAAGAAATACAATTGCCTCCTTCAAATCGGGGGCTCCGACCAATGGGGCAACATTATCAATGGTGTTGAGCTGGTCAGAAAGGTTTCCCACAAAACGGTTTACGGCCTAACAACGCCACTTATTACCACCTCCAGTGGCAGCAAGATGGGAAAGACGGCCAACGGCGCTGTATGGCTCAATGAAGATCTTCTCTCTTCTTATGATTACTGGCAGTTTTGGCGCAACACGGAAGATGCGGACGTGGGGCGTTTCTTACGCTTTTTCACCCTCCTTCCTCTGGATGAAATCAAGCGCCTTGAGAAACTCGAGGGTGCGGAAATCAATGAGGCGAAGAAAGTCTTAGCTGATCAAGCCACGGCTTTTGTTCATGGCGAAAATGCCGTCAAAGAAGCTCGGGCAACTGCGCAAAAACTTTTTGAAACGACCAATGCTTCCCTTGATGATACCTCCCTCCCCACCTTGATTTTGTCGGAAGAAGAACTAAAGGCCGGCGTTCCTATTCTTGAACTTTTCTGTCGTCTGAATCTGACGACTTCAAAAGGAGAAACGCGCCGGCTGATCGAAGGAGGAGGCGCGCGCCTGAATGATGTTTCCATTTCAGATGAGCTTCTGACCGTCACCGTCGACTCCTTTAAAGATGAGGTGATTCTGAAGCTTTCCGCCGGTAAAAAAAGACATGGTCTTTTGAAGAGGAAATAAAAAAACTTCCCCTAGCGAATTAACCTAATATCAAGCTCAGGATGTATATCTTTCCATACCTTATCAGCTGTATAGATTTTTGCTTTGTATTTTATTCCTAAAGCCAAGCAAGCGCGATCTCCTAAAGAGAGTCCTTTATGTTTTACTTTAGGATAGAGATCAGCAGCATCAATAGCTTGATCCATATCAAAATCCACAATTTCATTAATCAGGAAAGAGATAGACTCTATTCCTTCCTCAGAAGAATATTCACCTTTTGCAAGGCTGTAAGGGTTTCGGCGACATTTACAGTCGACATGACGGAATGTTTTAATAGAGGCTTTATAATGTCAGATCCGGCTCTTCTTGTATAAGCGCCAAAAGAGCTGAAGCATCAAGAATAGCTTTTTCACTCATCCGCAGCCTCTTTACGCCGCGTTGCTAAAAGCTCATTAACAAGAGATATTTTACTTTTATTACGTGCTTTAACTTTTTGTTGCAATTGAGATAAAGCTTGCTCAACTGTTGTAATACACAATCCCTCATCCTTCACATGAAGGACAATTTCATCTCCCACCGAAAAATGCATTCTTTCACGCATAGAAAAAGGGATGATGACCCGATCACCCTCCAATTTTTGTACGTACGCTTAACATTTGCCATTTCCTATAATATAGGATACCTCTATGTATAATATACCATTATTAGTTATTATCAAAATTTTTTGATAAACAATAACAAAATACCCCGCGGCAAGCCGACGGGGTATTGAGCTCTTAAGAAAATTTGAGAACTCTAACTAGTTAAAAATGTACTTAGCTGTTAAAGCAAATTTATTATATTGTGGCTTAATAGAAATCGAATTTCTATCTTTTCCTATCATCTTTTTACTTCCCGCAGCTGTTCCCGTATATTCAAAACCAAGAGCAAAATTCCTTACTGCAAGAAAGTCCACTCCAGCTCCCCAAAGGAAAGCATTAAGCCGCTTGTGTTTTGATCCATGAACTACAAAAATTTGCCCAACGTTTGGCGTAAAGCTTGCAGTACCCTTAACGTCCCATTGAGAATTATCCCATCCTAGCTTTATAAATGGAAGCGCGTTACCAATAACCCAACCTAATTTTGCAGCAAGTTGAAGTGAATTTTCTAAACGTGTTTTATAAGAGGTATTGGCCGTAACTGATCCATTTGCAGTGGGACCAGCTGCCGATGTTGTTGATACTGCTTTGCCTGACACACTTGATCCAACCCAATTTGCTGTAAAATCAAGACCTGCAGCCAAATTACAGAATCGATGGAGGTAACCAACACTAAGGCCACCATCAACGCCTCTTATATTATCACGACTGCTTACCCGGGCAGTTTGAGTAACAGCTGTCGTCCCTATCGCCGTCGCTGCATTTCTTCTAGCTGTAGTTGTAACTCCTCCCACGCCGTACCCTATATTAGCACCCAAATAAAAACCTTCAAAAGCTTTTGGGCACTGGCAACAAACAGGTTTTGCTTCCATTTGAGCAACTACAGTGCCCCACATCATGGGGATTACTGCTACAGAAAGTAAAAAAAAGTTTTTCATTTTTGCCTCTTTTCTTAATTTTTATTTAAATTTTAGCTGTAGCTAAGATTGTTAATGATTCGTACTAAAAAATTTACAATTTTTGAAAAAAACTTCCAGAGCGTTGCAAAAATACATCGGTTTTACTTAAATGTTAAATCTGATTGAGAGGGTCTATCTCGTCGGCGAATGGCTCTCCCCGTCCAGGGGCGAGTCCCTTGGCTTTCACGTACTTTTTCAATACGCAGAGATTTTTCTGTAAGCCAGAGAGCATAACCTCCCGCCTTCCAAATATCATACCAATCTACAACAAGGTGTGCTTCAGGGCAGCCCCGCTCACTGGGCTCTAAGCGAATTAAAATGGCCTCTTTAACGCAGGGTTGCCTCTTCTTTTCAGAGGATACAATCACAGGAATTCCTTGAAGAACTGCTTGGCAAGCCCCTTCTTCACAAGCCATGGGTTTTGTCTCTTTGGCCGCCAAATATTTCTTCCAGGTTTCAGCCGTAAATTTTCCCTTTCGACTTGAGCTGACATAAAGAGTATTTCCTTCATATACTCCCACAAGCTTTCCTTGCCCATCGATAAGAACCTGGGGAAGATCTCCTTGAAAGCCCAATACACACCCCAAAGTCAGTGGACCAAACCCCAACCTTCGCCAAGGCTGCTGCCATAGGCAAAGCCAAAGGCCGCCAAATACGGTTAAAATAAATGCGGACATAGGAGGATGAGCCACCAAAATATGGCTTCCTGGCCAAGAAGAAACCGTCTCGGCAATGTGAATGAGAAGAGAGAGAGAGTTTTCAAAAACCCACAGGGGAAAATCTCCCAAGCCAAATGGTGTGAGAAGACAGGTCAGTAGAGCTGAGGGCATAATCACAAGGCTCGTCAGAGGAACTGCAGCCAGATTTGCAAGAATGGCGTGAACACTAAAGCGGTGAAACAAATAGATAGTAAAGGGAAGGGTCGCAAGGGTAGCCAGAAGAGATGTAAAAATAAGACCGCCACAATAGGCAATTTTTTTACGCAGCATCCCGCCACGAACCATCCAACTACTGAGGGGATTTCTCCACGTTTCATAGCCTGCAATCAGGGCTACAACAGCCGCAAAAGAAAGCTGAAAGCTGGGCCCCAAGAGTGATTCTGGCATAAAAAGTAAAATGATAAATGCTGCAAGAGCAACCGTCCTCATCGAAAGGGCCGTTCGATCCAAAAGAATCGCACCCATAACAACCGTAATCATAATGAAGGCCCGCTGGGCAGGAATCCCAAAGCCAGAAAGAATCAAATATAAAAAAGTCATAAAGATGGTCGCAACGGCGGCCAACTTCTTACTATTAAAAGCAAGGCAAAGGGGAGGTATCAAGGCTACGCCTCGCCGAAACACAGCAAAAACAACACCTGCAATAATAGTCAAGTGCAGCCCCGAGATAGCCAGGATGTGGGCCAGGCCTGAATTTATAAAATCCTCTCTGACCTTTTCAGGAATGGCGGCTTTATCTCCCGTGATTAAGGCCGCCGCAATAGCCCCTAAAGGAGGAGGCATTATCTTAAGAAAATAAGCTGTAATTTCCTCCCGCTTTTTCGCAAGGTGACTCTGCCATCCGAAGATCTCCCTTAGCATCTCAGGCGGCGAAAGAGCAAAGCCTGTTGCCCCAAGACCATTGAAATAAGCCTGTCTGCGGAAATCAAACCCTTGAGGAAGCCCTGGGTCAGCAATGGGCATAAGCTTGGCTCTCAGACGAATGACTTGCCCAGGCCATACGCGTTCTCTCTTTCCTTTCAAACTGATCCGTACTTTTTGAGGAAGCTTTTCGGCCGTATTTGCTTTCAAGCTTGTTAATAGAAGACGCTGATAAAAATTCCCGGTTTTGGTTGGTTTTAATTCAACTTGGACTACCTCTCCTTCAAAAATCAGAGGAGGCAAAGAATAATGTAGCATCTCCGTCCCTAAAAGATTGCTACGAAACAAAGCCACCGAAAAGCCAAAAATTATGAACCCCATCGCCAAAAAAAGGATTTTAAAAAACTGAAGGCGAATAAAAGTAAGTGAAAGAAGAAAAATAACAACGCCCCCATAAGCCCACCAAAGAGAGGGCTCTTCATAGAGGGAAAAATAAACGGAAATCCCACAGCCAAAGAAAACAGGAATCCATAGGGGCCATCGGTGTAAATCTCCATAAAAGGAAGAAGAAATAAATTTTTTTATGTTCATTTGAAATGAATTTATTTTTTCTTTTTATCAAAAGACATTATTTTATTTTTTTCAAGCAAAATATGCAATTTTCCTTATCAAGACTAGAGAAATAAGGTACAAGGAAGAAGTACTCATACATTTAAGGGAAACTTATGTCAGTCATTGTTCGTTTTGCGCCATCCCCCACAGGCTACTTGCACATTGGAAGTGCACGGACGGCTCTATTCAACTGGCTTTTTGCCCGTCATCATAAAGGAAAAATGCTCCTTCGCGTGGAAGACACAGACCGGGCGCGCTCAACCCAAGAGGCTGTAGAGGCCATCTACAAAGGTCTTGAGTGGTTAGGAATTGATTGGGATGAAACGCCAGTTCATCAATTCGATCGGATGACTCGCCATGTTGAGGTGGCTCAAGAACTCTTAAAAAAGGGTTGGGCCTATCCCTGCTATTGCACGCCAGAAGAACTAAACGCCATGCGTGAGGACGCCCGCGCAAAAAATTTACCTCCCCGCTATGATGGAAGGTGGCGGGACAGAGCTCCTGAAGAAGCCCCTTCTGACATAAAGCCTGTTATTCGTTTTAAGGCACCTCAAGACGGAAACACGGTCATTCATGATCTTGTCCAAGGGGAAGTTCAGGTCTCAAACACCCAATTAGATGATCTCATCATTTTAAGAGCCGATGGCACCCCAACCTATAACCTTTCTGTGGTTGTGGATGACCACGACATGGGAATTACTCATGTCATCCGCGGCGATGATCACCTCACCAATACGTTCCGTCAATTTCAAATTTATAAAGCCATGGATTGGAAAATCCCCCACTTTGCGCACATTCCCCTGATTCATGGGGCAGATGGGGCCAAACTTTCAAAACGCCACGGCGCCCTGGGTGTTGAAGCTTATCGGGATATGGGATACCTCCCCGAAGCTCTTCGCAATTATCTTCTTCGTTTGGGATGGAGCCATGGGGATGAGGAAATTATTTCAACCGAGCAGGCCATTGAATGGTTTGATCTTGATCACGTGGGGAAATCTCCCGCACGCTTTGATTTTGTTAAATTAGCGAATCTCAATGGTCACTACATTCGTGAAACAAGTAATGACCGCTTGGCAAATCTTCTTATCCCCTTTATGGAGGCGAAAGAGATTTCACTCAATACAGAAGCCCTCGACATCTTAAAACGCGGCATGTCCGGATTAAAGCAAAGGGCGAAGACATTGGAGGAGTTAGCTGAAAATGCGCTCTTTTATGTCGCCCCTTTCACCTTAGAGGAAGGAGCTCAAAAGCTTCTAGAAGCAGACGGGCAAGACATTTTACAATTGATGGAAGGTCACCTCGCCTCTCTTCCTGAAGTCCAATGGACGGAAAAAAGTCTTGAAGATTATGCCCGGGAAATTGCGGAAGAAAAGAATCTAAAGTTAGGGAAAGTTGCTGGGCCTTTGCGGGCCGCTCTTACGGGAAAGACAGTATCTCCAAGCGTTTTTGAGATCCTTCATGTTCTCGGGAAAGATAAAAGTTTAGAGCGTCTCAGAAAAAATATTTCTTCACAGTTAAATTGATTCTTAACAAACAGGCAGGTACCATGTGAGAGAAAAGGAATCTATTCAAATGACTGAACGTTTTTTCGATGAAGATTATGAACACGCCCATCTAGACGTGACACCTGGTCAGCCTGGGGGCTCACGACATATTGACCTTCCTGTTCTTCACGGCACCCTGGGTCCTTCTGTTTTAGATATTCGTAAACTTTATTCAGAGACCGATTGCTTCACTTATGATCCCGGCTACACCTCAACTGCCAGTTGTGAGTCCAAAATTACCTATATTGATGGCGAGCAAGGAATTTTACTCCACCGCGGTTATCCCATTGAAGAACTTGCTGAAAAAAGCAACTTTCTTGAGGTCTCCTATCTTTTAATGGAGGGAGACCTTCCTCAGAAAAAAGAATATGAAACCTTTGTTGAAAGTATCACACTTCACACAATGGTTCATGAACAACTGCGAAATTTCTATAGTGGTTTCCGTAGAGATGCACACCCCATGGCGATTATGGTTGGTGTTGTGGGAGCTCTTTCTGCATTTTATTATGACAGCCTTGATATTCGTGACCCTAGACAACGCCTTATAGCTTCTCATCGTCTCATTGCTAAAATGCCCACCATTGCTGCCATGGCTCATAAATATTCCATCGGCCAACCTTTTATGTATCCTCAAAACAATTTAGGGTATGCTGAAAACCTGATCTATATGATGTTTGCAACGCCGGCAGAGCCTTATAAAGTAAATCCCATCATTGCCAATGCTCTTGATAAAATTCTCATCCTTCATGCAGATCATGAACAAAATGCCTCAACATCCACAGTTCGTTTAGCAGGATCAACTGGAGCCAATCCTTTTGCTTGTGTTGCTGCTGGCATTGCTTGCCTATGGGGTCCTGCCCATGGAGGTGCCAATGAAGCGGTCATCAATATGCTTCAAAAAATCGGCTATAAAGAACGCATTCCTGAATTTATCAAACGTGCAAAAGACAAAAATGATCCTTTCCGTCTTATGGGGTTTGGTCATCGAGTTTATAAAAACTATGATCCAAGAGCAGCTGTCATGAGGAAAATTTGCCAAGAAGTCTTAGATGAGCTTGGAAATCACAATGATCCTCTTTTGGACCTCGCAAAAGCCCTTGAACAAATCGCCCTTGAAGATCCCTACTTTATTGAAAAGAAGCTTTATCCCAACGTTGATTTTTATTCAGGCCTTATCCTTAAAGCCATAGGGATTCCCACCTCTATGTTTACTGTTCTCTTTGCTGTGGCTAGGACCGTTGGCTGGATTGCCCAATGGATGGAAATGTTAGCAGATCCCTCTCAAAAAATAGGACGCCCTCGTCAACTTTATACGGGTCATACCTTACGTCACTATTCTCCCATGTCCCAACGGAAAGACTAAATGCTCGTGCGCCCTCCAGAAAAAAAATCACCTGCAAAACTAAGGTTCGTCCCTCACATTCTCCACAAAGTTGCTAACGACAATACTCCACCCAAGGGGTCTAATTGGGGATGGATTTTTTTAGGAATTGGTTTTTTAGTGCTTATGCTATCTTTTTTGTGGATTTAAGGCCCGTAGAATTCACTAGCTGTATTGCCGACTCAAGAAGCGCCTCCCCCAAAGACGTCATTTGCGCATGAGCTTTAACAGTTGCAAGCCCTTCAAAAAAACAATCTCCATAGGTAGTTAAAAACTCCACACAATAATCTCTTTCATTCACAGGAATGACATTACGAGCCAAAGCCTTTTCAACCACATAGCATACCCGGGCAAGAACAAAGTTCGCGTGATAAATTCCCATCAAAGGGCGTTTTTCTTTTCTTATGGGCGAAAAATAAATATCAGTAGGGTTTAAGAGAATAGGGTCCTCTCTATTCACTAAAAAAAGATAGAGATGAGCTTCTTCATGAACAAAAAATTCAAAAAGATCCGTGAGTTTCTCCCACTTGTGATCAGACGATTTATAAATCATTCCAAAAAGATCCGTGCTTGATCCTTGATACAAATTTTTTCCTTTTAAAAGAAGAATTTCACCAACGAGTTCCTGAAATTCCATAAAAAAATCTGGAAATGCCTCTTCAAAAATCTTAAGCCCACGACAAAAAGAAGCTTTGACCTCTTCAAATTCTGAAGAGGGAAGAGAAAGAAATTCAATCTCTCGCGTAATACTTTCTGAAAATATATTTTTAATAAGCGGCTCGTAATACTCATCACAATTGGAAAGATTCAAAAATTTTAGTTCTCGAATATAGTGATCCTCAACACCTAGACGCTCAACAATATTATTCACTCCCTCAATGTCATTGTTCTCTGCCATCTTTAAAAGGTCGATATGCAACAAGTTTAAGAACCCAGAAAACTTAAGCTCTGGATTAAGACTTTCTATTTTTTCCTTTGCACGCGCAAAGCGTGTCTCCGGAATCACTTCACTACACACATCTAAAAGGTAGAGCAGGCTATTTATTAATGAACGATTAAAAGAAGTCCTTAAAGAGAAAGCCCTCCCCACAATAGGGAGAGCTTCAGAAGCTAACACTTTAAAACTATCAGAAATCACTTTAGAAAATTGTTGTTTTTACAGCCAGTTCAGTACTATGAATTCTGGACTTATCAATAGATTTAATCATTGTTCTCTCCTTTTTATTTTTTGATTATCAGGAAAGGGCTTTTTTCTCTTAAATTCCCTCTCCACAAAAATTAGTAACATACTTTATCTAAAAATTTAAGAAAAATTTTCAGCATATTTTCAAAAAGTTAAAAAAATATTAATTTGAAAGAATCTCAAAAAAGCGTTTTTGAATTTTTGTGAGCACTACATCTGAACGATAAACATAGAAAATATCAAAAGAAGGGCCCTCTTCATTGGGGAGAATTTTGACAAGGTTAGACTCCTTAAGATGATCAAAATCTTCAGACATTGTGATAATCCCAAGCCCCTGACAACCTGCTTCAAAAACAAATATTCCAGAATTGATGCTCAAATAACTCTCCCGCAGACTATGGTCGGGGAGACCTCTCTTTAAATGCCAGTCGACATTACCGACATTCCCTTCATAATCTGAATAAAAACTGATTAACTTGTGATTTTTTAAATCATCTAGAGTTTTGGGCATTCCGTACTTCTCAAGGTACTCTGGTGATGCATACAAAAAAAGGCGAAAATTTTTAATTTTCTTTTGAGAAAGGCCTGGTAAATGTTGTTTCTGTAAAATCCCCACATCTGCTTTAGAAGCTTCAAAATCAACGTCCATGTTCGTTGTAATAATAGCAACATGTAAATCAGGAAATTCCTCACACAAAATTTTAATCTTGCGAACAAGCCATACCCCTATAACACCAGTGGTCGTTAAAATCCGCAGGCGCAAAGGTTGAGCTTTTGGCGCTAGAATTTCAGCAGCTCCATTTTCAAGATTAGGTATTGTATTTTGGGCGACTTTGAAAAGCTCTTCACCTTTCTCAGTAAGCTCAATTCTCTTACGCTTTCGAGTAAAAAGCTTCACATTATAAGTTTCTTCCAAATCAGTGAGATGCTTACTTAAAGTCGTATGATTTTTTTCTAAAACTGCAGCAGCTTTTAAGAGAGACCCTTCCTTTATCACATAGTAAAACGACCTTAGTTTTTCAATATCAATCATACTTTTTTCTTAACCTTAATCCCATCATCCATAAAGGAACACCAAGTCCCTGAGCGAATATAACGCCTAGTATAATGATAAGGCCAGCCCCAATCTGAAGCAAAGAGAGTTTTTCACCCAAAAATAAGATGGAAAGAATACTTACAAAAATAGGCACAAGTAGCATAAATGGTGTTGCTGTCGTAATAGACACTCTTTGCAAAAGAGTTAACCATAAATAAGTTGCCCATATTATTGAAAATAAAGAGGTGAATATTAAACAAAGAAATATTGTTGGCGAGATATGAATAATATTTTTGAAAGTCACCTGCGGACCTTCAGCAATGAAACACGCCAATAACAAAGGGCCCAAAGAAGTTGAAGAAAGCCAGATAACATCAGCTAGATTTGTGCCAAGCTTATATTTTTTTGAAAGGACCACTCCCATTCCAAAAAAAAGACCTGATGCTAATAGAAAGAGCACTCCTAGGAGCGGCATTTCTACGGCTGTAGAGGTAGCTTTCATGAAATAGATCCCTACAAAAGAAATAAGTATTCCGATAAGTTGATACCAGGTTGGTTTTTCCTTCAAAAAGCAAACCCCACAAAGAACGACAAAGAACACTTGCGTTTGAAGTAAAAAAGATGTCATCCCCGCCCCTAGACTAGATTGAAGCCCCACACCTAAGAAAAAGGGATATATGGCAAAAAGAAAAAAGCCACAGAGACAGTATTGCAAGAGATTATTTTGAGGTTTGGGAAAAAAGAAAACAAAAGGGAAAACCATAGCTACTCTCAAAAAATTCCATGTAAAAATGGAATACTGAACGAGGGCTATCTTTTGGGCAATTATGGCTCCTGACCATAAAATGGTCACCCAAAGAGCAATACAGATGTCCTTCCTTATCATTTGCTTATCTTTCTTTTTAGCCTACCCTAAAAACAAACTTAACTATATTCATTGAATTTAGAATTCGTCAAGAATATTCAATTATCTACTGTAGTTTGTTCAAAAACTTAAGTTTTTTTCAACGAAACAATTTTTTTGAAAAAATAACTTGACATTGTTATCTTGAAGATTTATTCTGGATTTAATAATTGCAATAAAATATATTTGTTTCTGTTTTTATTTTTCTAAGTATTTTTTTTCTGTTTTATAGACTAGTAAAATTTGCATATTAATAAAATTTTAATTTTGTTATATGCGAGTAAAATTTAACGAACCGGAGCAAAAAATGATTGAGACAACTTTACGCCTCCCTTCACTACCTTCTCAATCGATGCTGTGGTTTTCAGGAACTTTCACTGAAACGTCTTTTTATTTATTGTTTAGTAAGGTGATTAAATTTCAGTTGTGGGGGTATCGTTTCAGTGAATTTACGAAGCAACTTTTTGGCTTCATTTTTAGCATCCCAATCTCTAAGGAGAAAGTCTAATGACTTTCTCCATTTTTTTTCGCAAAGGTTTTATATAAGTTATGGAAATTAAAACACAAAATGAAAATTATATTTTTTCTCAATTACCCTCATTAAACCTAGAGTATATAGGCTCTATGTCCATTGATGAGCAGTCAACGTACACTCACAACTCGACCCCTACTCTTTATTTAGCAGAATCTCTGCCCGAAGGTTTGTTGGATTCTTGTGAGTCCGAAGCACATTGCCGCATTTCGCAAATTGAAGATCCTCTCTGGCAAAAAATTTGCTTAGAGCTCTTAAGCATTTTAGGGCCTATTGCTTTTGGAGACTTATGGAAAATCAATCTGACCTCTGTTTCCTCAGACGGGAAAAAAGTTTACCTTTCATGCACCTCTGAAATAACAGCAAAGAGAGTAGAAACATACCACTTCGTAATTATTGACGCCTTAACAAAGTTTTACCCTGCTCTCACCCTTATAGAATCAAAAATTCTACCTAAAGAGAGAGCAAAGTAACTCTATTTAAGCGACTATGCAGCTGCTTTTTTATGACCTTTTGGATGGGTTCCTAGACCAATATCTTTTGCTATGCTACTACGACGCTTTGCATAATTAGGAGCTACCATTGGGTAATTTGTTGGTAAATTCCAACGCTCCCTATATTGCTCAGGAGTCATGTTGTAAGCTGTCTTCAAGTGACGCTTTAACATTTTTAACTTACGTCCATCTTCGAGACACACAATATAATCTGGATGGATCGAATCTTCAACAGAAACAGCTGGTTCAGAACGTGAGGAAAGCAAATACGATTTCCCCGAAGTGAGAGCCCCTAAACTTCTGTGAATCATTTGAACAAAGGATGGAATTTCCGTCGGTTCCATTGGGTTTCTTGAAACGTATGCAGCTACAACTTCTGCAACCAGAGATGTTAAATCAATAGATTCATTTCTTTCAGTCATTTTACAATTCCTCTTTTGTAACTTAGACCTCTATATTACACGACGCTCATTCGATCAAGTACTTTATTTTAAAAGATAAAAATTACTAAAAAACTCTAGCATTCTCTCGATAAGAAAGTTTTAAAATCAAACATTATCATTAATATTTCATTATTTAATTAAATATATTTAATTTTTTTAATTATAAAATCCCTCGAAAATGAGATATCTTAATCTTACAAAGGGAATATACAATAATAAATAAAAATCTTTTTGCTTATTGAACCTTCTGATTCACCCCTTCTTTTGATTTTTAAAGCAATAAAAAACGATAAACTTTTTATTATTTCTAAATATACAAATCACTTTACTTCAATGAAAGATAATTTCAACCTTTCACATAAGGTTGCCCATCAGCTTCTTTCACTTTATAAAAAGCAATTTTTAAATGTGGAGAGTCTTTTCTTTAATAAAAATATTCTTCTCCTTACTCTAAAAGCCGCAGGTTATGCCATCCTTACCTATAAGAATTAGTCAAGCCCTACTGGGCGATCAATTTTGCTTGCATAATTTAACCCACTGACGAAACATCAAGAATATAGTTAGCAATATCCGGAACTGCATCTCGAACCGTAATTTCACGTATGTTATCGCGCTGACCACGTAATCTGCTCCATTCACTAAAACTGTATTGTCCTAGAGGAGAAAATGTATTCAGCCCTCGTCGAGCGGCCTTACGAATAGTGGCGCCTGAATTGATGGGACAAAGCTCCATTTGATCAGCATATGCTTTTGCAAGGCTAAGCGTATCAACAACAAGCACTTCTCTGACACGATTACGATTCAATCGTGCCCCAAGCAAACGATCTAATCCATCTTGGCTTGCCCAGAAAAAAACGCGAGAATTAAGGATACGCAGCCAATTAGCAGGCGTTAACTCATGATCAAGGCACTTAGCGAGTGATTTCTCATTCAGGGGTAAATTATCATTGATAATGGCTCTGCCATAGTGTGAATGCTCAATCACAATCGATGATGATCTACGCTTTGTTTCAATTATTGTTCGCTTTTCCTTGTCGATCTCAAACAAATCAAGCAGTCGCATTGTTGATAGCAAACCATTTTGCTTGATATCCTTCCATGCCCCGGGCTCGGTAACATGATAAAGGTACGGATGTCGTGTTGCTAACTCTTCAGGTGTCATAAAAAAGATATGTAAATTCTTGAACTATTTTTTCTAGTTTTTCACATTTAGAACCATTAAGAAAGACATTTCTTAAATTGCATCACTAACATTTGTAACAGAAAGCTGCCTGGACGGTTCAGAGAAAAAATGATAGATTTGTTCTTAAATAACAGGGAAATAACTTCATGGAAATCAAAACGCTTCTTTATCAAATTTTAGAAACAACCGTAACGCTGATTAACCTTTTTGGCATTATGGTTGTCTTTTGGGGCTTTGTTGTTGCGGCAATTGCTTTTATTCGCATGAAACGTCATCATCATACTACCATTTATTTTCTTAAAGAAGCCAATGAAATTCGCGCTGTATTAGGGACTTATATCCTCTTCGGTCTTGAGTTTATGATCGCTGGCGACATCATCCATACCTTTATTAAACCCAGCCAACAAGACTTGATTATTTTGGCAACTATCGTTGGCATCAGGACAGTTATTAGCTATTTCCTAGGGCGAGAAGTGGATCAAGCCCAACGCGATGAAAAAAAGAAAAAAGCATAAAACAGGAGACACAAAATGACGACTTATCTTTCCTCAGAAGCTCACCAAAAAGTAGCTCTCACCCTTAAAGACTATCTCGCAGATGCGACTCTTATTTATTTTAAGACCCATACTTTTCATTGGAATGTGGAGGGGCCTCATTTTTACAGCCTTCACCTCATGTTTGAGAAATTTTATGAAACGATTTGGGAATCCCTCGACGAAATCGCTGAACGTATTCGAGCCTTGGGAGAAAAGACGCCTCCTAATCTTGAAGCCCTCCTTAAAATGGCCTCCCTTAAAGAATCAGCCGCTAACTTGGATGCCCCTAAAATGGTGACAATTTTGCATGAAGATTATCTAGCACTCGCCAAAAAAGCCCATGAAGCGGGGTCTATTGCTGAAGACTTTGGCGATCAGGTAACCACAGACATTATGACGGAAAAAGCCACCTTTTTAGAAAAAGCGGCTTGGATGCTTCAAGCCTCTATGACGAAGTAATTTTTTGGGCCAAGGTAGCTTCAAGAAAAGCATCAATGTCTCCTTCAAGAACCCCATGGGCATTGCCCTTTTCCACATGGGTTCTTAAGTCCTTTACCATTTGATAGGGCTGAAGGACATAGGAGCGAATTTGATGACCCCATCCAATCTCTGCCTTGCTTGCCTCGGATGCTTGGGCAGCTTCTTCTCGCTTTTTAAGCTCATGTTCATAAAGGCGCGCTTTTAACATGCTCATGGCTTGAGCACGATTGCGGTGCTGGGAGCGATCATTTTGACACTGAACGACAATTCCTGTTGGAAGATGGGTAATGCGAATAGCGCTATCAGTTTTGTTAACGTGCTGCCCCCCCGCCCCAGAGGCTCGATAAGTATCAACCCTTAGATCCTTATCTTCGATTTGAATGTCAATATTATCATCAACCTCCGGATAAGCCCAAACGGAAGCAAAACTCGTGTGACGCCGTGCATTCGCATCAAAGGGAGAAATACGTACTAAGCGATGAATCCCACTCTCTCCCTTAAGCCACCCATAGGGATGGTCGGCACCTTTTTGGGCGCAAATTTTAAAGGTTGCTGATTTGAGGCCCGCTTCCTCTCCCGGACTTTCTTCAATCCATTCAATCTTGTAGCCCTTTGTTTCAGCCCAGCGGGTGTACATACGAGTTAGCATTAAAGCCCAGTCTTGAGCTTCTGTACCACCAGCGCCGGCATGAATTTCAATAAAGCAATTATTGGCATCCGCTTCACCAGAGAGAAGGGTTTCGAGTCTCAAACGTTGAAGCAGGTGGTGGAGTTTTTCAATATCCTTTTCTCCGGCCTGAAGGATATCGGCATCATCTTCAGCTTCCCCAAGTTCAATAAGCTCTATAGCCTCTTGAAGTTCCTTCTCTACTTTCAAGATGCGCTCGGAGGCGAGAGCCAGTTGATCGCGCTCACGCATGATTTTTTGAGCTCGTTCTGGATCATCCCAAAAGGTAGGATTTAAAACCTCATCTTCCAGTTCTTGCAGGCGACTTTGAGCAGCATCCCAGTCAAAGATGCCTCCTCAGGAGTCCTAAACCCTCCTCAATGTCGTGAACAAGAGCTTCAATTTCTGTGCGCATTGGTGATTATCCTTTAATTACACTACCGCTTTATCATAAGGCTCCTAAAGTCGACAAGGCTTTACTCAATTTTAATGAGGTGTTGGTCCAAATTTACCCTCTCTCCTTTTTTGATATATACCGCCTCAATAATGCCATCACAGGCTGATTGAAGAGCATTCTCCATTTTCATAGCTTCAATAGCTACAAGGGGTTGACCCGCCTTAATAATATCTCCTGGTTTGACGAAAATATCGATAATAAGGCCAGGCATCGGCGCCTTAATAAGACGGGGAGTTTCAGAGGACTGGGAAGGAGGCATATAGGTAATAAGATCAGCAATCTGTGAGGAGACAACCAAGGTCTTAGCCGTATATCCATCCCATGATAGTTGTGTAAATGGACCTTTCTTGTCAATTTGGAGGGCTATCTTTTTCCCATTAAACGTTCCGTTAAAGAGGACTTTTCCTGGCTTCCAATCGGTTTTGATGTGTAATTTGTCAATGAGATAAGTGTCTTTCTCTAAGGAAATCTTAACGGGATAGGGCTTTCTATCAATCGAAACAGTAAAATCAGCTTTGCTTAAATGACGTTGGATTAGAGACATGACGGCCGCCACCCCAATGGGAATGTGGGGATCAGGACTCATTTCTGGCGCAAAGCCATTGCCATAGAGCTCATCAAGAGTAGCCGTATTAAAAGCAGCCTTTTTAAAAAGGGGAGTATGAAGCAAGGCAGATAAAAATGAAATGTTGGTAGAAACACCACGGATATAAAATTCATTAAGGGCATTTAGAAGTGTTGAAGATGCCCGCTCTCGATCTGGTTGATATACACAAAGTTTGCCAAGCATAGGATCATAATAAGGAGAGATCACATCCCCTTCACGAACCCCGCTATCTACACGCACGTCTTCGCTATCCATAGAAGGCTCTCTATAGGAGGAGAGGTAACCTATAGAGGGGAGGAATCCTCTTGCCGAATCTTCGGCATAAATTCGAGTTTCAATCGCATGGCCATTAAAATGGATATCTTTTTGTTGATAACGGAGGGGCTCCTTTGCCGCGATGCGAATCATTTCTTCCACGAGGTCAAGGCCCGTCACCATCTCAGTTGTTGGATGTTCCACTTGAAGACGGGTATTCATCTCCAAAAAATAAAAAGTCTTGTCGGAACTCACCACAAACTCAACGGTACCTGCAGAATGATACTGGACTTCTTTGACAAGACGAAGGGCGGCTTCTGTCATTTCTTCACGTAAAGTCAAGGTTATGAAGGGACTCGGAGCTTCCTCAATGACTTTTTGATGGCGTCTTTGAAGAGAACATTCCCTTTCACCAAGGTGAATAGCATTACCAAAAGTATCTGCTAAAATTTGAATTTCAATATGACGCGCCTTTTCAATATATTTTTCAAGGAAAATACGACTATCTCCAAAGCTTGATTCAGCCTCATTCATAGCACTTTTAACCGCGCCTAAGAGGGCATCAGAATTTTTTACAATCCTCATCCCCTTCCCGCCACCACCTGCGGCGGCTTTAATCATAAGGGGATAGCCAATCTCCTCAGCGATTTTTTGGGCCTTTTGAGGGTCGGTGAGAGGCGTGCTCGTTCCGGGAAGACAGGGAACGCGGGCAAGGTGAGCTAGTTTTTTAGCTTCTAGCTTATCGCCCATAGCAGCAATGGCTTTTGGAGACGGCCCAATGAAAACAAGTCCGGCTTGTTGAATAGCCGTGGCAAAGGCAGAATTTTCAGAAAGGAACCCATAGCCGGGATGAACGGCCTCCGCCCCTTGTTCTTTCGCTATCTTTATAATAGCCGCTCCCTTTAAATAACTTTCTTGGGCGGGAGCGGGCCCCAAAAAAAACGCTTCATCTGCCATTTGCACATGAAGCGCTCCTTCATCAACTTCCGAATAAACGGCAAGAGCTTTGACTCCCATTCGCCTCAGCGTTCGAATAATCCGGCAGGCAATTTCTCCCCGGTTAGCGATGAGAACTTTTTTAAACACTCAAAATCACACCTTGATTATACAAGACTATGATTTTGTTTTGTCACCCACTTTTTTCTGAGAAGAAGCTGTTTTCTTCTTTTTTACAGCGGGTTTTATGGTGGCCACTTCGATTTTAACTTCTGCAGCTTTTGCTTTTTTTTCTTCTTTTGGTTTCTTTTCTTCCTTCATAAGACGACGAACTTCTTGTTCTTCCCATTCAGTCGTTAAAAAAGGAACCATAACATCAATTTGTGGAAGAAGACCTAAAGAAAAAGCGTGAACTCCAAGACCAATCCCCCATCCAACGATGACCCAAATTGGCCAGAAGGTTCCTCCACCAGAAATGGCCCATATAAGAATAAGTCCGAGGTTTACAACAGTATAGATAAGAATATCTGTATAAAAACGACGCAATTTTTTGACATGTAATTGTGCTTGATGTTCGTTCATAATTTGTTCTCCCTTATTCTTTGTTATAGAGGTATATTATCATGTTTTTTCCATGGATTTTCAATTATTTTATTTTTTAGCATTTTTAAAGATCGGCAAATTCTCATCCGAGTCGTATGGGGCAGAATAATATCATCAATGTAGCCGCGACTGGCTGCCACAAAGGGATTTGCAAACTTTTCACTGTATTCTTGGGTATAAGCGTCAATTTTTTCCTTATTTTTGAGGTCTTTTTTAAAAAGAATTTCAACAGCACCTCTAGAGCCCATCACGGCAATTTCTGCAGAGGGCCATGCAAAATTGACATCTCCCCGCAAATGCTTTGAACTCATCACATCATAAGCCCCGCCATAAGCTTTGCGGGTTATCACCGTAATTTTAGGCACTGTTGCTTCCGCAAAAGCGAACAAAAGTTTAGAGCCATGTTTGATAATGCCACTTTCTTCTTGCACCGTTCCGGGAAGAAATCCAGGCACATCGACGAAGGTAATTATCGGGATATTAAAGCAATCGCAAAACCTTACAAATCGGGCAGCTTTTCGAGAAGAATCGATGTCAAGACAACCGGCCAGGACAAGAGGCTGATTGGCAACAAATCCCACCGTCTCCCCCGCCATACGGCCAAAACCTATGATAATATTGGCGGCAAAGTCAGGTTGTAATTCATAAAAGTCTCCCTCGTCTACCATCTTTGTCAGAAGATCTTTCATATTATATCCCTTCGAAGAATTCATCGGAACAAGACGATCCAAGGAAAGCTCCACGCGCTCTGGACTATCGAAGGTTTCTTTGAAAGGCGCAGCCTCCCGATTCGAGAGGGGCAAAAATTCAAAAAAGCGACGAACTTCGAGAAGCGCTTCAATATCATTTTCAAAGGCGAGATCAGCAACACCTGATTTTTGTGTATGGATTAGGGCACCCCCCAAATCCTCATGAGTAACAGTCTCATGGGTGACGGTTTTAAGCACATCTGGTCCGGTGACATACATATAGGAGGAATGTTTCACCATAAAAATAAAATCGGTCATGGCAGGTGAATAAACGGCGCCTCCCGCACAGGGACCCATAATGACTGAAATTTGAGGAATCACGCCGGACGCGAGAACATTACGTTGAAAAATCGTAGCATACCCTGCCAAGGATTCAACGCCTTCTTGAATACGTGCCCCCCCTGAATCATTCAATCCGATAACAGGCGCCCCCACTTGAAGAGCTTTATCCATAATCTTGGCAATTTTTTCCGCATGACTTTCGCTTAAACTGCCTCCAAATACGGTAAAGTCTTGAGAAAAAACAAAAACCTGCCGTCCTTGAATGGTGCCATAACCTGTCACAACACCATCTCCAGGAATCTTATTATTTTCCATTTGGAAATCATGACAGCGATGTTCGACAAACATATCCCATTCTTCAAAAGAATGAGGATCAAGCAGAACTTCCAGACGCTCTCGAGCTGTGAGCTTCCCCTTGTGATGATGAGCTTCAATGCGCTTTTCTCCCCCGCCTTGTAAGGCTGTTTGGCGAAGGGTTTCAAGTTTTTTTAAAATATGCTCCATCCCAGCTCCCTTATTTTCCCATATTACAAGAAAAGAGCAATGCGACCAAGAACAAACTCTTCTCGTTTAGCTGGCTTTCCTTTGGATTTTTTCTTGGCCGTCTGTAAGACTTTTAATAATTCCTCGTAAGGTGCGCACTTCTTGTTCCGTCAGGTGAGCCCGCTGAAAAGTATTGCGAATATTGCGTAGCATAATGGCACGCTTTTTTGGATGGCGCAGAAAACCCGTTCGATCAAGTTCTTCCTCAAGGTGATGAAAAAGTCTCCCTAAATCTTCACGGGTAGCAAGGCGGGTTCTCCCCGTCCTAAAAAACTCAAAAGGGGAAGAAGCCGTTTGGGCAAACCATTCATGAGCAATGATAACCACAGCATGAGCAAGATTAAGAGAAGAAAAGTTATCGCTTGTTGGGATTCGAATAAGAGCCTCACAAAGAGAAATATCTTCATTACGAAGACCACACCTCTCTCCCCCAAATAAAATGCCTACCTTTTGGCCTTGCCTGGCCGTGGAAGCCAAATGCTGAAGGGCAAGGTTAGGAGTATAGATAGACTTAATCATATCTGGCGTTCGATTTGAGGTCGCAAAGAGACGGTTTAAGTCCCCAATCGCTTCAAGGGTAGAAGCGTAAATTTTTGCATTCTCAAGGATTTTATCCGCACCTGCGGCTGAAGGAAGAGCTTCCGGATTAGGCCATCCATCGCGGGGGTTTACAATTCTTAGGTCAGTAAGACCAAAATTTAACATCGCTCGTGCAACAGCACCTATGTTTTGACCGAGCTGAGGCTCAACAAGTACCACCGTTAATATATTTTCGTCCACAAACCCTCAAATTATTGTTGTCTCCAAAGTGTTCCTTCAGGCGTATCCTCGAGATGGATCCCTGATTTTAAAAGCTCATCCCGAATGTGATCTGCTTCAAGGAATTTTTTTTGTTTTCTTGCTTCTTTGCGCGCTTCAATAAGCTCCAGAATTTTATTTTCGTCAATCCCTGTTTTCCCCTTAAACCAAATTTCAGGGTCTTGCTGAAGAAGCCCCAACCATTCGCCACTGACCTTAAGAGTTGCTGCTAATTGATTTTTTTCCTCTTCACTTGAAGATTTATGAAGACGCGAAACAAGATCATGAAGAGCTGAAAGAGCAAGAGGAGTATTCAAATCATCCTCAAGAGCTGCTTTTACTGATTCACATATGGTTGGTTTTTCTTGAGAAAGGTCACGACCTCTTAAAGCATTATAAAAACGGTCGAGATTTTGGCGACACTGCATCACAATTTGCTCATTCCAATCTAAAGGTTGGCGATAGTGAGAAGAAAGTAAAACAAGACGAACAACTTCTCCAGGAAGCTTTGCTAGAAGCTGATGAACCGTTATAAAGTTCCCAAGGGATTTTGACATTTTTTCGCCATTTACTGTCAACATCCCATTGTGCAGCCATACTCGCGCAAAGGTTTTTAGGCCATAGCAGGCTTGGCTTTGAGCAATCTCATTTTCATGGTGAGGGAAAATAAGATCTTGCCCTCCCCCATGGATATCAAAAGTTTCCCCTAAATATTTTGAGGACATGGCAGAACATTCAATGTGCCAGCCAGGACGCCCATATCCCCAAGGACTTTCCCATCCAGGAATTCCTGATTCAGAGGGTTTCCAGAGAATGAAATCTTCAGGATCCTTCTTGTAGGGAGCTACCTCAACCCGGGCACCGGCAATCATTTCATCATGTTGACAGCGGGAAAGCTGACCATAGTCGGGGAAGCTTTTAACCGAGAAAAGAACATGGCCGTCCTTTTCATAGGCGTGTTCTTTCTTAATGAGGGTTTGAATGATCTCAATCATTTCCCCCACATGGGCAGTGGCATGAGGTTCAATGGTGGGAGGAATGTTTCCAATGGCTCTCATATCGTTTTGAAAGTGTTCAGTTGTTCTTTGGGTAAGAAGAGAAATATCTTCATTGTTTTTTTGAGCGGCTATAATGATTTTATCATCAATGTCCGTAATATTTCGAGCATAAGTGACTTTTGGATAGAGATGTCTTAAAAGGCGATTCAAAACGTCAAAAACCACATAAGGACGGCCATTGCCGATGTGAGCAAAGTCATAAACGGTGGGACCACATACATAAAGACGGATATGATCTGGATTTAAAGGAACAAACGGCTCTTTTTGACGCGTGAGAGTGTTATGTAATATAAGGGGCATTTTAGGCTCTTGCTGTTTGAAGTTGATGAAGAATTTTTGGACGTCCCATCAAAAGAATTAACTCTTTTAATTCAGGCCCATGGTCCTGGCCCGTTAAAGCCCGCCGGATGGGCATAAAGAGATCTTTCCCTTTAAAGCCCGTTTCCTCTTTCACTTGATCCATCCACATTTTGAAGGTGGCTTCATCCCACGGTTCGGGAGGAAGAAAGCGTTCAGCCGCCTCAAGAAGGAGAATATTCCCTTCAGAGAAGGTTTTGTGGCCATAGCAAATGGTCCACCATTCTTTGACGTCATAAAATTTCATAATGTTCTTTTGAACAAGGGCCCAAAATTCAGGTGTTGTCCCCGTAAGCCCTTGATTTTCCAAACGAGAAATAACTTGATCAAAGGAAAGCATTTGAAGAATTTTGACATTCATCTGCCATAAATCATCCGTATGCAATTTAGGGGTGGACCTTCCGAATTTGTGAATATCAAATTCTTTGAGAACCCCTTCTAAGCTGGTGTGAGGGGCAATAGGGTCCGATGTCCCAAGCTTTGCCAGAAGACTATTGACAGCCATGGGCTCAAGCCCTTCTTTATGAAGATCAAAAACACTGAGGCTTCCCTCTCTTTTAGAGAGGCCCTCTCCCTTTCCACCTGAAATCAAAGCAAGGTGACCAAAAGTGATTTTATTGGGAGCTTCCGAAAGAGCTTCCATGATTTGAATTTGGGTCGCTGTATTGGTGACATGATCTTCGCCACGAATAATATGGGTGATTCCCATTTCTAAATCATCAACGGACGTTGCAAGGGTAAAAACGGGCGTTCCATCTTCACGAATAAGAACAGGATCCCCCAAAAGTTCACCTTGAAAGATAACCTCTCCTCGAACCATATCATTCCAACGAATTTCACCCTTTTCCATTTTAAAGCGCCAGTGAGGCGTGCGGCCGTCCTCTTTATACTTTTCAATTTGAGCGGGGGTTAAGGAAAGAGCTGCCCGGTTGTAAAGAGGAGGTTTTCCCGCTGAAAGTTGAATCTTCCTTTGAAGCTCCAATTCTTCTTGAGTTTCAAAACAGGGATAAAGCCTGCCTTTAGCTTTAAGAAAATCCACAGCCTTATCATAATGAGCCAAGCGATCTGATTGTTTTACTTTCTCTTCATAGGTAAGGCCTAACCAGGAAAGGTCTTCTTCAATCTGATCAGCAAATCGTTGCGCGGAACGCCTAACATCTGTATCATCCAGACGAAGGGTAAATTGGCCCCCCACCGACCGGGCATACAACCAGTTAATCAGGGCGGTTCTAATATTGCCTAAATGTAAGTATCCCGTTGGCGAAGGAGCAAACCGTAATTTTGTCATTGTTGTATCTTTGCAACTTTCTTTAACATAATGTTAATTTCAATTAATTTTTTTAAAACCCTTTTTCAACTTATGATATTACATATCCTTGAACACTTTCAAGAAAGGATATGAAAATGAAGAAAGTTTCTTTACTCGCAATTCTTGCAACAGCCGCTAGCATTCCTGCTGCAATGGCTCAAACACCAGTAGCGTCATCTGCTAACTGCCCCAAGGCTTTCCAAGGCTTCCACCTCGGTGGTAACATTGGTTACGGCGTTGGTTACGGCAAGCAAAAGACCTTTTTAAGGCACACAACAGCAGCAGGAACCTTTGTAGACAGCAATGCTTCAAAAAACAATCTCGGCTTTAATGGCGTTGATGGTGGTATTGGCCTTGGCTATACCCATCGTTTCTGCAATTGGGCTCTTGGCATTGCTTTTGATGCAAACTGGGCTAGCACTTCTGGAAAACGCACCAATCGATTTGTTGAAGCTAATATCCCACCAGTAGCAAACACAACTCTTCTTTCTACTGATAAAGCTCAGTTGAGAAATTCTCTCCAACTTTATGGACGTGCTGGTTATGTTCTCGCGAACATGGTTATGCCATTTGTTGGATTGGGTTGGGATAATTCATCTTGGAAACAAAGCGTAACTGTTGATGGCTTTAGAAACAGTCACTCCAAACGCTATAATGCCCTTCTCTGGAAGCTTGGTGTTGATTTCTTGGCAACAAAGCATGTTGTGGTTGGTTTTGAATACACCGGTACATCTGCTGGTAAAAAAGACCTTCATAGAAAAACAAGAGCTGCTACTACTACACGTAATGCGCTCACGACTGGAGGTTCCTTCAAGCCACAGTACAACAAGTTTGCTCTTACAGCTAAACTCGTTTACTAGTCTAAGCTTACAAGGAATAAAATCCTTAGAAAGGCCCCCGCATTTGCGGGGGTTTTTTTATGCCAATTTGCTTTCTGCCAATGAGGGCGTCAAACTTCAGACTCGGGGTGCTCACGTATCCAAATACGCTCCGCGCCCCTCGCCTCGTTTTCCTGCTCATTGTTTGAAATCAAAATGGCATGGTATACTTCTCACTTCTTAAGTTCCGGGCGCGCCCATCAGCGGGATTCGCCCTCTGTCACGTATTAAAATACGCTCATCGGGCTCACCCTTGGGCGCCTGCCCGGTAACTTGAAATCCTTTGAGCATAGTCAAAATATAATTTAGTCTTTTTTCCCCATTTTAAGGGGAAGAATCAGCTTCTTTGAAACTTGAAGTTTAGCCTTCCAACTTAATTCTTGAGCAGGAATGCCTGCATAAACTTGTTTAACAGCTTCTACAATAAGAACCCCCGACAAGGTTTTAAACCACCGATAGCCAATTTTCTCCCAGGCTGTTGCTGTACTTAAGGGGACTCGCGATTGAAAGGGAGGAATGTAAAGAGCATATTCCGAATTGATGGGGTTAAATGTGTTTTCTTTAAGTAAGCGATGGAGCTGAGATAGACTATAAGGGTGACCTTGGCCAAAGGGAGTTTTCTCTGTACGTGCCCAAATGCCGGCACGATTCGGGACAACAACAATCAGATGCCCTCCATCGGTGAGAACGCGCCAAGCCTCTTGTATCATAGCATTGGGGTCCACTGTAAATTCTAAGGCATGAACAAGAAGGACAAGATCAGCGGATTTATTAGCCAGTGGCAGGGCTGTTTCTTCAGTTAATACAACAATATTAGGTACTTTTCCAGACCAGGAGAGAGCCCCTTGCTCAGCTGGCATAAGGGCCACAAGACGTGTGGCTTCTTCTCGATAATATCTTAAAAAGGGAGTGGGATATCCCAGAGCAACCATATTCTGACCTTTGACTTTCGGCCAAAGTTCTCTAATTTTACGCCTGATCATACGCCGCGTGACATATCCAAGATGGGAGTCATAAAAGTCCCGCATGGTTAAAACGTCTGGCCACATCACTTTAACTTCCTCTTAAGGATCAGATCTTACCACGGATGGAAGCAAGAGTCCCAAAAATTTCTTCTCCCTTGATTGACAGCACGAGATCTGCTCATTAGATTTGACACAGTTGTGGTGCAGCAATGCCGAAAAGGGAACATGGTGAAATCCCATGGCTACCCCCGTAACTGTAAGGGAAGAGCTTTCTCCATATATCCACTGAAGTTGACTTTGGGAAGGGGGAGAGAAGCAAGGATGCCCGAGTCAGGAGACCTGCCAGAACAAGTCATCAGTCTTTTGCGCGGGGTGCGTCAAAAGTCACGGAATGCCGTTAGTGGTGACAGTAAGAAATTGTCAGTACAACCACAGCGGATGCTTTATGATCCTTTACCGTCGCTTTTTTTACTTTCTCATTTTAACGCCAGTCCTGCCTGTCATGGCCGATGAGGTCTATGAAGTCACCGCTTTGCGTCCTCTTGAAGCCTTAGAAGCTGTTGGCAACACTGAAACAATCATACCTCAACAAGATATTGAGAATTTTCAAGAGACTTTCCTTAAAGAATCTCTTCCCTATGCCCCAAGCATTCAGTTAAATTCGAGCGGTCCTGTGGGGCGAGAAGTGGATTTTTCCATGCGCGGTGCTCGTTCGGCCCAAAATTTAGTTTTGGTGGATGGAATTTATGTCAATAACCCTGCTGCTGGCGGCGGTGTTGATCTTTCAAATTTTTTGAATGCGGACATGGAAAAAATTGAAGTTCTACCCGGCCCACAAGCTTTGGTTTATGGCCCAGGAGCCTTAGGGGGTGTGATTCAACTTATTCCTAAAAAAGGTCATGGTAACCCCTCTTTAAAAGCAACGGGAGAAGGTGGTAGCTTTAAAACGCGCTATGGAACCATCACGAGTCAGGGAGAAAAAGGCCCCCTTCAATTTTCTGCAACCCTTGCGGGCTTTGGAAGAGGGCCAGCGTCCTTCATTAACCCTCTTCATGGCAATCCCCAAGGTGACCGCTATCGTAATGGAACTGTGTCTTCTCGCGTGGGCTATGCTTTAAGTGACAATTGGGAAATTGAAGGGATTGTTCGTTATGTAGAGACGAAAGTTCAATTTGATCAACCTCAGTTTTTCCCTGACAAAAATATTTTCCTTCCCATACGCGCCAACAATTTTACGGATACGAAAACATTTCTGTCCAGTCTTGAGAATAAATGGGGCGGAGAGTACATTGATCACTCTTTAAAGTTATCTTACCCTCACTTTGAGCAAGCCACAAAAATGCCGAATTTTCATAGCAAAACCATTGGATCTCACCCTGTTTTAGCTTATATCTCCGAGATTAAAATTAATTCAAAAAATACTCTTCTTCCTGGATTAGATCTTGGACAGGAACAAGCAGAAGAGACAAAAAAACACACTCGCCGCCATGGAGGGATTTTTCTTATTAACACCTATAAACCTTTTGAATCTACAGCATTAAAAGGCGGTATTCGGGGAGATCAATATGAATCTTTGGGAGGAAAATTGACCTTTAATGTAGGGGTAGTTCATACAGTATTTTCATCAACCACTCTAAGAGCGAGTTATGGGACAAACTTTAAGCCACCCACCCTTTCTGATCTGTTTCAACAGAATCTTTTATGGCAAATCCCTAACCCCAATCTAAAGCCTGAAAAAAGTCAAAGTGTGGATGCCGGCCTTGATCAGGTTTTCTGGGAGAAAAAAGGTAAGTTCAGCCTGACAGCTTTTTTGACCCAAATTGATAAAATTACCCTTTCCAAACGCTTGATAAATGATAAGTGGCAGCGCTATAATGGGGGGAGGCGAGTCACCCAAGGGATAGAAATTTATCTTGGATTTAAACCCATTAAAGATCTTGAAATCAAGACATCCTTTACCATAAATCATGCTCGAGATTACCCTGAAAAGGCCCTCTCTCCTCTTATTCCCCGTTTTAAAGGAGCCGGCGAGGTTCATTGGCAAACGACGAAATCCCTCTCCGTATTTATGCAAGCTTATGGCATATCTTCTCGAAAAGATAGTGCCTCCAAGAAAACTCTTGCCTCTTACGGATTGATTCATGCAGGAGGAGCTTATAAAATCATTCAACACTTAGCTCTTTTTGGACGCGTTGAAAACCTTACAAACAAACGTTATGAAGAAGTATTTGGGTATGGGGCACGCGGTAGAGCCTTTTATTTAGGCCTTGAGGCAATAACATGATCGGTCATCTCACCCCTGGAATTTTTTCGTTTTGCTTACACAGCCTTCTTTTAGGAGGAATACTCCTGATTTCATGGAAGAAGAGAGCCAAAGAAGAAAATCCAATCCATGTGATTTGGATGGAAAAGAAAATCGAAAAAATCCTCTCACAAACTCCCCTAAAACAAGAAAAAAAGAAAAGTGTTAAGACGACATTAGCTCCTCCAAAAATTGAGGTAAATAATCTTCAACAAGCCGGAGATCTTTTTATAGAAAAACCTGTAAGTCAAAAATCCCTTCCAAAAAAATCTTATCAACCTTTACCAACCTACCCCTGGGTTTGCCGCAAGCGTGGGCAAGAAGGGGTTGTGGCCATCTTTATTCGAACAAATAATGAGGGAAAAGTTATCGATGCCAAGGTGCAAAGAAGCTCTGGCTACGATCTTTTAGATGAAGCTGCTCTTAAAGCAATTCAAAGTTGGATTCTGGCTGAAGGCCGGGTAGAAAAGACTTTTTCCATTGCTTTTCACTTAAATGGATAAAATTTTAATAAAATAGAATTAAAATTCTAATAAATTTATTTCTTTTTGATTTAATATCAGAGAATCTCTAGTATAACGCAATTATAATTGTCTCTCTCAAATCTCAACGTCATATTCTCATGAGTATTTGTTTATATGTGAGAGTTACTGGTGTTGATGCGGTTATTGTTTGTTGTTGCATTTTTGCAGGTTTTTTCTTTGCAGAATTGTTTTGCGCTTTTTGATGAAGATCAAGCACTTTCTACCCCACTTCGAAGTCCCACACAGGAAAGTATATTTTCTCCTTTAACTACTCCAGCACCTTCTACGCCGCTTCAAAGTCCCCCAGAGGAAAGTATATTTTCTCCTACAACTAACTTAAAGGATCAACTTTCACCCATTTTTGGCGCCTTAGCTGTGAAGTCGACTGAAGGTCCTGTTTCTAGGAAAGACATGAAAGAAATTTATAGGAAATATGGCTTTCAGTTTTTAACTGGGCTGTGGCTTGATATCGATCTCATTGATTTAGAGAAGAGTATTAAGCTAATGAGACGAGGACGTAATCCTGTTACGCGTAAGGGAAAAAAACTTGTAGCTCACCATGTTACATTAACACCAACACATCTAGCCCTTTTTCCAGAAGACATTCACCAAGGTAAGGATCAATATATTGTAACAAAGAAAGATCGGCTATCTGGAAAAGCCTCTGTTGTAGCCACCAGACTTACAAAACAAAGGGCTGAAGAGATTAAAAAAGAATGTGAGGCACAAGCCCTCGCAAACGGAGAGAATGTGGAGTTTCATCGTAAAGGAAATCTACTTCACGCAGCGAAAGGCGAAGGCCCCTCACAAATAAATAGAGTAAAGTTCAACGTTGAAAGAGAGAGAATATTTAAAGATCTTTCAAAAAAATTAGATTCGCTTCAGCTTGGGAGCAGCTAAGTTAGGCTTTTCCGTTGAGAAAGGCTTCAGCGGGGGTGATGCCTTTAAAATCGCCAAGACTTCCTTAATGCCACGATCCAATTGAGGATCAATTCCTTTTTCATAATCCTGAGGGCTAATTTCAACTTCGATATCTGGATCAACCCCATAATTTTCAATGGTCCACCCCACATCATAAAACCAGAAAGAAAACTCCGGCTGAGTCGTTGAACCACCATCCACAAGGCCATGGCGCAGCCACATACCAATCACGCCGCCCCAGGTTCGTTTTCCAATGAGGGGACCTAAATTAAGCATTTTAAAGCTATGAGAAAAGATATCTCCATCCGATCCAGCATATTCATTGATAAGAGCAACCATAGGGCCCATAGGAGATTCGGAAGGGTAAGGAATAGATCCATACCAGCGGGTTTGATCGTAGCCCAAGCGTTTACGACCGAGTTTTTCGAGCAGCAGGGGAGAAACATTTCCTCCCCCATTATAACGAACATCCACGACAAGACCTTCTCGATTCAGCTCTGCAAGGAATCCTCTGTGGAATTCAGAAAACCCCTGAATACTCATGTCAGGAATATGGATATACCCAATACGGCCCTTTGTTTTTTCATGAACATAGGCCCTGTTTTTTTCAACCCAATCCCGGTAACGGGAAGAAACTTGTGTTCCAAGAGTTTTGACAAGCGCTTGCTTAGCTTTTCCTTTTCCAGACTTGACCAGAAGAGAAACCGTATTCTGGGCTTGATTGATCAGCAACATTTCAGGAGAGATTTTCTCATCTAATTTTTGACCGTTTATAGCGAGAACGTAATCCCCTTCCTGGATGCCAAGCCCGGGTGATGTTAGAGGCGAGGTCTTGGAAGGTGACCAAAGATCCCCTTTTGTAATGTTTGTAATCTTGTAGGCTTTTTGTGTTTTATCGTAAGTAAAGTCTGCGCCTAAGTTCCCTATAGGGTAAAAAGGAGGGGTGCGGAAATCACCCCCAAAAACATAAGCATGAGATGTCCCAAGCTCACCATGCATTTCTGCAATAAGATCCGTAAGCTCACTTCTTGAGGCAACCCGACCTAAAAGAGGCTGATACCGCTTATAAATGCCATCCCAATCGATTTTAGACATATCTTCTGTCCAGAAAAAATCCTTTTGCAATCGCCAAACTTCGTCAAAAATTTGAGCCCATTCCTTAGAAGGCGTTACGGAAACTTTCACGCGACTTAGGTCAATCCACCCGCCCTTACGGTAAGAAGGATCGTTCTCTTGGGGCTTTTCTCCAGCTTTAACAACACGCAGCTTTTTAGAGCCATAATAACAAAGCCATTGATAATTTGCAGACAGGGTATAGGAGCCCACTTTTGAAATAAGCGTTTCTTCTTTCAGAGCTGCAAAATCATAGCATTTCAGATTGCCGCTAGAGGAAGGATCTTCTCCATTGCTTTCAAGCAAGCTATGCAAAGGAAAAGAGAGATAAAGAGCTTTTCCGGGAAGACCACGAATGCTAGCGTAATCACCTGCTTCTACGGGAAACTCCAGAAGACGATCTTCAATCCCCTTAAGGTCAATTTTAATTGGTTTTGGAGCCGTTGGCTTCTTTTCCTCTTTTTTCTGAGGTTTGTTTTCTTCTTCCTTTAGGCGAGGAATGAAGGGAGAGACAAGGGTATTATCAAGGAGAATAAGATATGGTTTTGTCCCTTTAGGAAAACCCATTTCGAACTGGAGATTATCGTAAACAGGGGCATAGGTGCGCCTTGAAAGAAAATAGAGATATTTGCCTTCAGGATCAAAGCTTGGCGAAAAATCTTCGAGCAAAGGCTTTGTAATGACGTGGGTTTTAAAGCTTTTAATCTCACAAAGTTTGATGGCTCTTAACCGGTCATTAAGAGGGTAATCATAGGCAACCCATTTACCATCGGGAGACCAGTTTAAGCCTCTTATATCGCCAAAATCACTTTTATCTATTCTCTGGATTTTTTCAGTTTTTAAATTGACATGAAAAAGCTCACAGCGGTGATTTGCAAGAACGACTTCATCTTGAGTCGGAGAAGGTTTGATGGAGAGAATACGCCCCAAATTCATTTTCTTTAAGACTCTTGGCTCCTTAAGAGATTCTAGGTCGTGGATTTCAAGCCGATCTTCGCCGTCGCAATCACTTACAATCAAAAGACGTTTTTGGTCAAAAAGCCATGAAGAAGATTTATAACGTATACCATCTCGCTCACCATATTGAAAAACCGGGCCTTCCCAATTGGCAAAAGAAAAAGGTCGTCCCCGCGTGACAATAGAAAGCTGGGAGCCGTTTTTGTTTAAAGTATAAGAAGAAAGATAGGTTGTGGGATCAACAAATTTTCTTGAGCGCTGGGAAAATGAGGAGAAAAAATCAACTTCTATTTTGCGAGGACTCTTGTCCTTTAAAGAAAAAGTATAAAGATCGCCACCGGCTGTATAAACGAAGTTACCATCCTTATAGTTAAGACCTCGAACAAAGAAGTCTTCGTGGGATGTGTGACGTTTAAGATCATCACCCTCGGGTGTACAAGAGTATACATTTCCATGGCCTTGGTGATCACTGATAAAATAAATACGCCCTTCAATCCAAAGGGGACGTAGAGCATTTCCCTTGATATGAATTAATTTTTTAAAATCTCCTGATCCTGATTCATCAATCCAAAGCTCCCCAGCCGTACCGCCGCGATATCGTTTCCAAGAAACGTATCCATGACCATGGCGTTGAATGACGGAGCCTTTACCTTGAGAATCATAATCAATAAAGTTGGCCGGTCCACAGGGAATTTTTTCTGAAATCCCTGACTTTGGATCCATCTTGTAAAGATCACGTGTTCGAAACGGAAGATTTTTACTGGTTGAATAGATAACTTCGCCTTGGGGCGTCCAGCCAACAACGAGAGCCCCTTCAGCAATGTAGGTCAATCTGCGGGCTTCTCCCCCTTCAGATGGCATGAGGTAGACTTCCCCATGGCCTTCATGGGTACTTGTAAAAGCAATCCATTTTTCGTCAGGTGATAAAACGGGATCGTTGGTTTCACCTGTGCCCGCTGTAAGCCGTTCGGCCTTTCCACCTGACAGAGACACTTGCCATAAATCATCATCTGCACAAAAAATAATTCGATCTTTCCCAACCGTGGGGTTGCGATAATACCCTTCTCGTTTCATCCTATCCTCATCAATCCTATAGATTCTATCTTACAGAAATTTGAGAAAAAAGAAAGAGTTGGGACAGGAAAACTAGTTTCCTTATTTGAGGAAGTCCTTGGGGAATAGGGAGATGTTCGTAATCTCTTTTAAAGCATTTTCAGTGAGTTCCTTTTTTTCATCTTTTTGAGCTTCAAGAAACCGCTCGACATAAGTAATGGCCTCCTCAAGGATTTGCTTTCGAAAGACTGCTTTTGTTTCCTCTTTTTCGTTTTCCATGCGTTCAAGCAATGCTTTTTCACGCTGCTTCACAAAATGGTCAAATTCTCGCTCCTTTTCCTTCTTCAAAGCAAGGGCTTCTTCTTCAGCAAAGGCAATAATTTTAGCAGCTTGTTTTAGGGCCTCTGCATGTTTTTGTTTGTAGGCCTCGAGAAGACTGAGTGCTTCATCATGTAAGCGTTTTGCTTCCTCGAGTTGGCGAGAAATTTTGTTCCTATGTTCATCTAAGGATTGAGTTAAAAAGCCCATAATCTTTTTTCCAAAGACGATGAGAAAAAGAATAAAAGAGATCAAAACCCAAAATTCAGGCGTTTCAAACATGTCTCCCATCCTTCTCGAAAGAGCCGGCTTTTCCTGTCAATTTTAAGAAAATGCTATTGGCAACATCACGCGCTAAGGATTCTATTTCTTTCCTACTCTCAAGACGCGATCGATAAAGCTCTTGTTCTGCAACATGAAGACGATCACTTAGCTTATCAAGAAAGTCCTTTTGTTGATTGGCAATGGTTGCTGAAATCGTTGTTGACGTGGACTTTAAATGTTGGCGTGCCCTTTCTTTTGCTTGAGCGAGAATGCCTTCGTAGTCAGCACGAAGGTCTTCTGCCTGCTCTCGATAGGTACTGGCTTTGTTTAGCCTTTCCTCAATAGTTTCCTCCCGCATTTCAAAAATGCGGGTGATTTTAGGAAGAACAATGTAAGCTAAGATGAGATAAAGAGCCAAAAAGAAAATCCCAAGCCAAAAAAGTTGAGATGAATAGGTTAAGCTGTCTAATTGAGGCATGCTCTTACTTCCTAAACTCCTACTTACTTAAAGAGAATTAAAAATGCGATAAGGAGAGCGAAAAGGGCCACAGCTTCGGTGAGAGCAAAACCTAAAATGCCTACTGGGAAAACCTGTTCCCGTGCTGAGGGATTGCGAGCGATAGAATTAATTAAAGAGGAAAAGATAAGCCCTATACCAAGCCCCACCCCTGCCAGAGCAAACATTGCAAGGCCTGCGCCTATCATACGTGCTGATTCAACTTCCATTTTAGTCTCCTTTTCTAATGTAAATGAATGGCATCATGTAAATAAATACACGTTAAAATTGTAAAAACATAGGCCTGTAACACAGCAACCAAAATTTCAAAAGCGGTCAGAAGAATATTAACGGTTAGAGGGGCAATACCAAAAACGCCTAAAAGAACCGTAAATCCTGCAAAAACCTTTAGCATAGTATGACCCGCCATCATGTTGGCAAAGAGACGAATGGAAAGACTTACAGGACGAGAAAGATAGGAAAGAAGCTCAATAGGAACAATGAGGGGAAGCATATAAACGGGCGCCCCTTGAGGGACAAATAAGGAAAAATAATGAAAACCATGACGTACAAAACCGACAATGGTCGCAATGCCGAAGGCTATAGTAGCTAGTCCAAAGGTCACAATGATTTGACTTGTGAAGGTAAAATTATAGGGGATCATTCCAATCAGGTTGCCCATTAAAATGAACATAAAGAGGGTAAAAATAAATGGCAAATAAGGACGTCCTTTAATGCCTATGGTTTCATCCATGAGGTTTTCAACAAATCCATAAGTCATCTCAACTAGAGACTGCCAACGATTTGGAACGGTTTTTGAACGATAAATTCCTCCCACTAAAAAAAAAGTCGCTGTCAGGACAGCCAAAAGCATAAACAAAGAGGAATTTGTGAAAGAGATATCGACCCCCTTAATATTGAGAGGAATAAGAGTATGAATTTCAAATTGGTGCAGTGGGTCAAACATGGGGATCCTTCTTATTATCCTTTGACTCTTTATCCTTGAGGCTTCGATATACATTCACCATACCAGCTGCTGAGCCTAGAATAAAGAAAGAGATGAGCCCCCAAGGAGATATTTTAAAAATCCAATCCACAAGAAGCCCTAACCCCACACCAACAAAAACACCCGCAACAAGGTCAGCGCCTATATTAAAGAACTTCCCTGCGAGATTATAAGAGGACTTTTTTTGCTGCGGCTGAGAAGCACTTTCTTTTTTAGCGTCTTGAATTTTTCTTTTTAAATTGTCTAATGCAGGATCATCAGACATAAGACCCTCTTCTTTTTCCCTCAGAGTAAGAATCCCCGAGGGAGCTGTCAATAGTTGGATTTATCTTAGCGAAGAATGAAGGGTTTAAAAACAAAAAAACTCATGCTACTCTGTGGGTTATGCATATAGATTCCACTCTCACACAAATAGCAATTGTTGTTACCGCGGCTCTTACCGGAGGTATTATTCTTGAAAGATTTAAGCAGCCCGCCATTTTAGGATATATCTTAGCGGGTGTTTTTCTTGGTCCTTCCTGTTTAGGGTTTATTGAAAATAAAGAAGCTATTTATGATTTAGCTGATTTAGGCGTCTTAATGCTTCTTTTCGTTGTAGGTATGGAATTAAGTCTCAGACCCTTTGTTACAATTTGGAAAGTTGCGGTGGGGTGTGTCACTTTACAGGTTGTGGGAGGACTGGCAATTGCTTTTCCCTTGTCTCATTTTTTTCATTGGCCCCTTAACCTCACCCTTCTTCTCGCCTTTGTTTTTGCCCTCAGCAGTACGGCAGTTGCAGTCAAAATGCTCGATACAATTGGAGAGCTTAAAACAGGGACAGGACGCCTGACGATTGGCGTTCTCGTTGCGCAAGACCTGGCTATCGTTCCGATGATTCTTATTATTCGAGGGCTTCAACCAGGAGGTGAGTTTAATTTAACAATTATGCTCCTTAAAATCCTGATTTCCTTGGGGCTTCTTGCTGTACTTGTCTGGTATTTAAGTCGGAAAGAGCGTATTCGCCTTCCTTTCTTAACGCAAGTTGCGGGTCATGTGGACCTTACTCCTTTAATGGGGCTCGCTTTTTGTTTTGGAGCTTCCGCAATTGCAGGTCTCTCAGGACTTTCTGCAGCCTATGGAGCTTTTTTGGCAGGACTGGTTATGGGAAACAGCTATGAACGGCAAGTCTTTATTGAGAAGATGACTCCCATTTATAGTGTCTTGATGATGATTTTTTTCCTCTCTATAGGGCTGCTCCTCAATGTTAACTTTATTTGGGAAAACCTAGGAAAAGTCTTAATGATTCTTATCTTCATTACCTTGGGAAAAACGGCTTTGAATATTAGCATTCTCCATCTTTTGCGTCAGCCCTGGACCAAATCTTTTCTTTCGGGAGTCGTTTTGGGACAATTAGGAGAGTTTTCCTTTCTTTTAGCAACCGTTGGCGAAGAAGTTGGAATTGTGACCCAATATGGAACAAATCTTATTGTTTCTTTAACCGTTCTTTCATTGGCTTTAAGCCCTATTTGGCTTGCAACGGCCAAAAGACTTCATGATATTGCCCCTAAGAGAGCGACGAGCTTCATGAAACTTTTAAATCTTCTTTTTGGCCGAGAATTTCTTTTTTTTCAGCGAGTCTATAAAAAGTGTAAACAGGGATTATTGCGCCGTGCCAACCTTCCAGATTGAATCTCAATTTCAAGGACCTGTTGGAGGAATAGATGAGGCTGGAAGAGGTCCTTGGGCAGGCCCAGTTGTTGCCGCCGTTGCAGTTTTTTTAAAACCTCCCCCTAAGACGTTTGAGGATGCAATACAAGATTCAAAAAAACTTTCTAAAATAAAACGAGAGAGTGTTTTTAAAAGTCTTCATGAATTAGAAGATTTTGTCTTTGCTATTGGCAAAGCATCCGTTGCCGAGATTGATCTCCATAATATTTTACAGGCCACATTTTTAGCCATGCGGCGTGCCGTGCAGTGCTTACCTTTTACTCCTCAAACCTTACTCATTGATGGAAAGTTTATTCCAACTTTTGACAACATTGATGCCTATCCCATTATTGGAGGCGATGGAAAAAGTCTTTCTATTGCCGCAGCGTCCATCTTAGCAAAAGTAACCCGCGATCAAGATATGGAAGTCTTAGCTCGAGAATGTCCTCATTATGGCTGGGAGCGCAATTCAGGTTATGGAACTGTAGAGCACCAGGAATCCTTAAAAAAACATGGAGTTACACACCATCACCGTAAAAGTTTTGCTCCTATTCGAGCCCTTTCAAGCCCGCGCTAATGATTTTTTTCATAACGGTGGGAAGCGCATACTTCTTTAAATCATGGGGGTGAACCCATATCCCCTCCCCTTCCATAGGTTTGTCTATATAGCAAAGTGCTGCGTTTAGATGAAAGTGAGTGAAGGTATGTTTTACAGTCAATTTCTCCCCTATATTTTTTTCTTCTGTCCAAGGGGTGGAGGGAACTTCCATCATACCTCCTAAAAGGCCTTGCGAAGGTCTCCTTCTTAACCAAATTGCCCCATCTTTACGTTGAATTATAAAGGCAGTGGTATAGCGGGTGGGTAGCTTCTTTTTGACCGGTTTATTTGGAAAAAACTCAGGCTTTCCCAATTTATAACCCTTGCAAGTCTTTTGAAGAGGGCAACTTTCACAGGAAGGGTTTTTAGGCCTACAAATGAGAGCTCCAAGTTCCATCAAAGCTTCTGTAAAATCTCCACAGCGCGTCTCAGGGAGGAGTTTTAAGAGCTTAGTGCGTACGGATTTATAAGGATTCAGACAATCAAGTCCATAATAGCGACATAAGACCCGAATAACGTTGCCATCAACAGCGGCTGCTTTTTTGTTAAAAGCGATAGAAGCAATAGCAGCAGCTGTATAGGGGCCAATTCCAGGTAAATTTATAAGTTCATGCTCTTCTTGTGGGAAGGACCTTGCTAAATGGTGAGCACATTTATGAAGGTTTCTTGCTCTAGAATAGTAACCTAGGCCTTGCCACTCAATAAGAACTTCATCTAAGGAGGCAGTAGCCAGGTTTTGAATTTCAGGCCACTTTTGAGTAAATCTGTTAAAATAGGGAATAACTGTTGCAACAGTTGTTTGTTGCAACATAATCTCACTTAACCACGTATAGTAAGGATTTTTCTTCTGAATCCGCCAAGGGAGATTTCGTTGAGAACGGTCATACCAGGTGAGAAGTTTTTCTGAGAACACTTTTCAAATCTTTAGAAAGCTTATATCTTTAATTCTATGAAACATAGTAGCAAGTTTGGACCAACGCGCCTAGGTCTTTTTACGCAAAGGCTTGTAAAGCCTGTATTTAAAAGCCGTGGTTTAATGGAAGGGAAGATCATCACCCATTGGCCACAAATTGTGGGGGAAAAGTTTGCCCGTATCTCCTTTGCTGAAAAAATAACATTTCCAAAAGGGAGTCGATCAGAAGGAACCCTTCATTTAAATGTAACTTCTTCAGGCGCTCTTTTGTTTCAGTATGCTCAAGACTTGATTTTAGAGAGGGTAAATATTTTTTTTGGTTATAAAGCTCTTTCAAAATTAAGAATGATTCATGGCTTAATACTTCAGGAAGAAGCAAAAACGCCCCCTCTTCCCAAAATTCTTACGAGGGAAGAGAAGGCCTGGCTTGAGAAACAAATAGAAGGGATAGAAGACATTGAACTTCAAGTTAATCTTCAAAAACTAGGGGAGGCTGTTTGTCGGTAAGAAAAGCTTATTTTGAGGGCATTTTATAGTCATCGAATTGACTTTCGATAAGCCACTCTGCAAACCGCATATCAAACTTCCTTGGCTCTTCTCTAGAAGAATAAAAATAGACCTTCTTTAAGGCATCAAGAAATTCATCAACAGAAACTTTGATTTCCTTTTCTTCTATTAAGGCTAAAATTTGCTTTGAACAATCAAGCATGAGGTCTGGATGATCCATACGCGACCGTTTCCGAATTCTTCCTTGGAGTTCTGGTGAATACCCATCATTCCTCACTGAAGAAGCACTCATAAGATCAATAATGGAGCATTCTAATGCTTCGGCGATAGCTTGAAGGGATTGAGCGCTTGGTTTTTTAATTCGGCCTTTCAGAATATTTCTAACTGAATGAATACTTAAGCCAGCGCGTCTTTCCAACTCTGCAATGGAAAGATTTTTTGCTTCCATACGTTCGATGATTTTCTCTTTTAATGCTGATGTCATAAAACCTTATACCTAATTTAATTTCCTGAATCTTAGTATAAAATGATATTTTTGGTAAGCCTAAAATTAAATTCACTAAAAAAAGCTAGCGCTTTCAAAATTTCTTGTATACAAAATATCAAAAATAATTAACTTAAATGAGAAAACAGAGGAAGATAATAACCCTAATTTTCTCAGGTAAGCGTTTCTATAAGAGCGGATTAAACCGTCGAAAAGGCATTATTAAAAAATATAGAGAACCTAAAAAGGCCTATTTAATACAGGGAGAAAGTATCAAATTTACATTTCTGTCTTTCATAATAGGCCTTTTGCTGAGCTATTAAAGTAAAATGTAGAAAGGAGAGTGTATGCTCAAATTTGATATTATTGAACCAAAAGAAGGCAATCACAAAAGCAAGTATATTAAGCAAATAGAACATCATATAAATCCTTCAAAGGTAGATCCTTCGGAATTGAAAAATTATATTTTTGTTGAATGGCTTCTAGAAGGAAGAGAGAGTGAATTTATTGGAGGAGCTCTACTTCTTAAAAAGGAGCTCTATAAAATTCAGGAAGATGTACGAGAACTTGTTGGGGCCCTTCCTCTTCAGGGATTTGTGTGGGAGTGTTCATTTTCTTGTTTTTTTAAAAACAAAGATCAAGAAGCGAAAGTCAGTATTATTTCACCTCAAGAATTCTACCGCGGCTTATATGATAAGCTGGTTGAATTTGGAAAGAAGAAAGAGGTTGGTTTTGTCATCATGAAGCTTCTGCCGGAAACTTATCTTTCGTCAAAGGAATGGGGAGAATGGCCTTATGTAGTTGAATTAAAACCAGAAAATTCACCCGATAAGCTTTTTCATGGGATTTTGCCATTAGCTGGAAGCCAGAGTGAAGCCTATAAGAAATCTTGGAAAATTTGAATCTTGCCATATTGCAAAAGCCCCCCTCTGTATCCTCCTGAAAGCGGGGATGGGAGGGGAGAGTTTTACAATTCTCTCATAGGAATTTTTCTCTCGAAAAAGGTTGAGTTTTTAAGTTAATCTCTATAAACATGAATCTCAGCACATTGCTTGATGATAGGAAATACTTGCTGTTATCTTTTTTTTAAGCTAAACAAGCAATCTAAACAAATTTATGAGAACGATAGGTAGTAACAATGGCAGTTCCTAAGAAGAAAACATCTCCTTCACGCCAACGCATGCGTCGGGCACATCATGCTCTTACGCCAGTTGCGAGTATTGAATGTATTAATTGTGGGGCACGTAAGCTTCCTCATCACCTTTGCCCTTCTTGTGGTCATTACAAAGGACGTCAAGTTTTAGGGCGGGCGGTTGAAGAATCCTCACCTACAGCTTAATAATCTTCCATTATGGGGGATTCTCGAGTGAACTTTACAATAGCAATTGATGCAATGGGTGGCGACAAGGCCCCTGAAATTATTATTCAGGGTCTTAAAATAGTCGCCCAGCGTTATCCTTTTGTAAATTTCCTCCTTTATGGAGAGGAAAAAAAGGTAAAATCTCTTCTTTCTCTTCCAAAGCCCCTTGAAGAAAGAGTTACTTTTATTCCTTGTCAGGACATTATCACAGCAGAAACGAAACCCAGCGCCGCTATAAGAGGGTTGCCAAATTCAAGCATGCGTCAGGCTATTTTAGCGGTCGTAGAAGGGCGCGCCCAAGGAGTCGTTTCAGCAGGCAATACGGGAGCTTACATGGCTCTTGCTAAGATTCTTTTAAAAACAATGCCCGGAATTGATCGTCCTGCCCTTGCAAGCCTTGCGCCCAGCTTAAATGGAGAAGTTGTTTTGTTAGACTTAGGGGCTAACGTGGAGTGCTCTTCTGAAAACCTCAAGCAATTCGCCATTATGGGAGAAATGTTTGCTCGTTATGTTCTTCATTTGCCTAAACCTAAGATAGGCCTTATGAATGTAGGGACAGAAGATATAAAGGGAAACGCTGTAGTTAAGGAAGCAGCAGAACTCATTCGAAACTCTTCAATTAAAGATGAGTTTTATGGTTTTGTAGAAGGTGATGATATTATGCGCGGAACGGTGGATGTTATCATCATGGACGGTTTTACGGGAAATGTTGTTCTTAAAGCTGGCGAAGGTGTCATGCAACTTGCTCTTCAATCAATGAAAGAAGCTTTTCGCAGTTCTTTCATAGCCAGTCTCGGTTATTTGCTTGCAAAGCCCATGTTGAAAAAGCTTTCCTTACGCCTTGATTATAGACGTTATAATGGGGGAATTTGGCTAGGTTTGAATGGAATTGCTATTAAAAGTCATGGCGGCACCGATGCCTATGGTTTTGCGCACGCTTTAGAACTTGCAATTGATATGGTGAACTCTAAAATGACAGAGCATCTTCGTAAAGAGTTTTCGAGTCAGGAGTCCTCTGAAAAGGTCGTACAGTTATGACACGACGTTCAGTTATTATAGGAACAGGAAGTTATCTTCCCAAAAAGAGAGTTATCAACTCTGATCTTCCTAAACATCTTGAAACTTCCCATGAGTGGATTGTTGAAAGAACGGGAATTTGTGCGCGCTATATTGCAGCTCCCAATGAATATACATCTGATATGGCGATTGAGGCCTCTAAAAGGGCTTTAGAAAGCGCAGAGCTAGATCCAAAAGATTTAGACATGATCATTTTGGCAACCTCAACGCCTGACCATATCTTTCCAGCGACAGCGACACGCATTCAAGCAAAACTAGGAAATACAAAGGCTTTTGCTTTTGATCAGGCTGCGGTTTGTAGTGGATTTGTTTTCGCACTTGCAACAGCTGATGCTTACATTAAACAAGGTATGGCGGAAACGGCTCTTGTTATCGGTTCAGAGACCATGAGTCGCCTTTTAGATTGGAATGATCGCCGGACGGCAGTTTTGTTTGGAGATGGTGCTGGTGCCATTATATTGAAAGCGGAATCTGATACAGATAGAGGCATCATTGGAAGTTTGCTACGTACGGATGGGCAAGGGTATGATGAATTGTATGTTTCAGGGGGCCCTAGCACAACTCAAACCGTAGGGACAATTCAGATGAATGGGCGCGAAGTGTTTCGAAATGCTGTTCATAGGTTAGAAGAAGCTGTTGAAGATATTTTAAAAAAATATAATGTTAAGCAAGAAGAACTTGATTGGCTTGTTCCACATCAGGCAAATAAACGCATCATAGATGCCACAGCAAAGAAACTAGGACTGCCCGATGAGAAAGTCATCCATACGGGCGCTGATCAAGCCAACACCTCGGCTGCATCCATCCCTTTAGCTCTTGATCAAGCCATAAGAGATGGGCGAATTCAACAAGGAGATCTTATTCTTTGTGAGGCCTTTGCGGGGGGGTTTGCGTGGGGTTCAAACTTAATTCGTATGTAAAGGGAGGTCTAAATGGGATATCGTGTTGTTGTTGTTGGAGCCACTGGAAATGTGGGCCAAGAAATTCTAAATCTCCTTGCGGAAAGAAAATTCCCCATCGATGAAATTCAGGCGGTAGCCTCTTCTACTTCTAGAGGACAACGTGTTTCTTTCGGGGAAGATAAAGTTTTAGACGTTATCCCCATCACAGAATTTGACTTTAAAGGGGTTGATTTTGCCTTTTTTGCAGCTGGCACCTTGGTGTCAACAGAATTTGCCCTTATAGCTGCAGAAGCTGGATGCATTGTGATTGATAATTCTTCTCAGTTTCGTCAAGAGGCAGAGGTCCCTTTAATTGTTCCCGAAGTAAATCCAGAAGCATTAGCAGGGTACAAGGGGTGTGATATCACGTTAGCGGGGTATAAGGGTTGCGGTATCATAGCCAATCCTAATTGCGTGGCCCTTCCTCTCGCAATGGCTTTAAAACCCTTAATGGATGAAGTCGGGCTTAAGCGCCTTGTGGTTTCAACCTATCAATCTGTCTCTGGCGCAGGACGTGCTGCTATGGATGAGCTTTTCAACCAAACACGAGCAATTTATATGAATCAATCCGTAGTTAAGGAAGAGTTGCCCAAGCAAATTGCTTTTAATATTATTCCTCAAGTTGATATTTTTCTTCCCGACGGAACAACCGTTGAAGAAACAAAAGTAGCAAACGAAGTTCAAAAAATACTGGGAATTAAAATGGGAGTTGCTATTACCTGTGTGCGTGTCCCTGTCTTTATTGGTCATTCTATGGCTGTAGCCCTCGAATTAGATAGTCCTTTATCCGTGGGAGAAGCACGGACTCTTTGGAGAGAGTTCCCTGGGATTTCTATTGTGGACTCTCGTCAAGAAGACGGTTATGTAACCCCTGCTGAAGTTGTAGGAGAAGACAATGTCTTTATTAGTCGGATACGCAAAGATAAATCCGTCGAAAATGGTCTTCTTTTCTGGCTGGTTAGCGATAATTTACGAAAAGGTGCAGCTCTTAACGCTGTTCAAATTGCAGAAGTTCTTATCAAAGACTATCTGAATTCTAATGTAAATTAAGACTATTTTAAAGTTTCGGTGGGATACACACCCCAAAGAGCTTTCTGTTCAACCCAACCTTTAAAATCATGTATGCGGACTTGGCACCAGTTGTCTTGGCATTTAAGTAAATCAAGAACAACTCCTTTTTGAAGGCGAACCAAAGAAGGGCTCATTTTGCTTTTTTCAGTATGTAATAAAATTTCTGGCTCCCTTACAATGCCGCGTCTTTTAGAACAAAGCATGTTTTGATGAACCCAACCCTCAGCCTGATCGATATCACGAATTTTGCGCCATGTATCAAACTCAACAATAACTTCAACAGGAAGACCTGCCTTTATATAAACCCACTCAATAGGGTAATTCGGTCCGGGCCCTACTCTAGCGTTAACTTCATTTGGCTTTAAGGAAACAAAGCGAGGAACAAGAGTTTTCTCAGCTCCATTGGCTAAGGACGTAAAAAGTGAGAAAAAAACAAGGGAAAAAATAAATTTCATAGGTTGTATCATCCTGTTGAACCAAACCCCCCATAGCGATCATTTTGCTCTATATCGTCATGGTGATCAATCTCTTTCCAATACAATCTTGCAACAGGCATTAAAATAAGTTGGGCGATTCGAAGACCTCTTTCAATAATAAAAGTGTCTTTGCCAAAATTAATCAAGATAACTTGAATTTCTCCTCGATAATCAGCGTCAATTGTTCCAGGCGAATTTAAAACCGTAAGCCCATGCTTTAAGGCAAGGCCAGAGCGAGGTCTAATTTGAGCTTCATATCCATTAGGAAGCGCTATAGAAAGCCCTGTGGGGAGAAGTTTTCTCTCAAAGGGATTTAAATGGATGGGTTCTTCTATAGCTGCCATTAAATCAACACCTGCGCTCTGGGAGGTAGCATAGGCAGGAAGAGGTAATCCTTCACCGTGAGGGAACTGTATAAGAGAAATAGGAACCATTTTAAAGGGTCTCCGTTCTATAAAAAGATTTTAAAAAAGTTTAATTATGAATCCAATACATAGATTAACATTAAGGGAGGATTACACGTATGAAAAGAGTTTTTCTTGTTAAGAATCACTGAAAGAGATATAACTTAAGGTACAAGATAAATAATGAGGAAAATATGACTAAATCAGAGTTAGTTTATCAGCTCAATCAAACCTTTCCAGACATGTCTTTAAGGCAAGTTGAAAAAGCCATTGATGGCATTTTTGGAGAAATTGTCACAGCCTTAGGTAAAGGATATCGCGTTGAATTAAGAGGATTTGGAGCTTTTTCTGTACGTTATCGTGATAGGCGTATGGGAAGAAACCCAAGAACAGGAGAAAAAGTTAAAGTCGAAGGAAAATTTGTTCCCTTTTTTAAAGCTGGAAAAGATTTACGCGATCGTATGAATACTCTTCGTGGAAAATAAGAGTCATCCTTATTCTTTTTTATAAAGGTTTTTAATCCATGTCAAAAAAGGCCCCTCAGATCTATCTCATCGATGGGTCAGGGTATATATTTAGAGCCTTTCATGCCCTCCCCCCTCTCACCCGACCAGATGGAACTCCTATTGGAGCCGTCCTCGGGTTTACCAATATGTTGATTAAACTCTTAAAGGAACAGAGTCCTGATTATTTAGTTGTGGTTTTTGACGCGGCGAGAGAAAATTTCCGCAACCAAATTTACCCTGAATATAAGGCAAATCGTCAAGAAACGCCCCCGGAGCTCATCCCACAGTTTTCTTTGATTCGTCAAGCTTGCGAAGCCTTTGATGTACCTTATATCGAAAAAGAAGGCTATGAAGCTGATGATTTAATTGCGACTTACGCTCATTCTCAACCGGGTGAAGTTACCATTGTTTCTTCTGACAAAGATTTGATGCAGCTTGTAGGTGATTCTGTACAAATGCTTGATCCCATAAAAAATAAACTTATTGGCGAGGAGGAAGTTAAAGAAAAATTTGGCGTTCCTCCCTCTCAAGTGATTGATGTTCAAGCTCTAGCAGGAGATTCAACGGATAATGTCCCTGGTGTTCCAGGGATTGGGATAAAAACAGCAGCGGAGTTAATTCAAACCTATGGCAGCTTAGAATCTCTTTTAGAGAGAGCCCATGAAATTAAGCAGCCCAAACGGCGTGAATCCCTTCTTCTTCATGCTGAGAATGCGCGACTTTCAAAAAAACTTGTTACCCTTAAAAATGATGTACCTGGGGCAGAGCCCCTCGAGGTTTTCTCTGTAAAACCCTTCGCCCAAGAAAAAGCCTTTGCTTTCTTGCGAGAACAAAATTTTAACGCCCTTATTAACCGCTTAGAGAAAGAGCAGGCTCCTCCCTCCTCCCAAAAAAAGCAGTATGAACTTATCCAGGACATTGAGCATCTTATGAGATGGATAAACTCAGCTCGTTCTTTGGGGTATATGGCCTTTGATACAGAAACAACATCTCTTGACGCGATGGAAGCAGAACTTGTTGGTTTTTCCCTTTCAACCTCTGCCTTTCACGCTTGCTATGTACCCTTAAGTCATAAAGGAGAAGAACGAGATCTTTTACATCAGGGAGAAGATCCAAAGCAAATTGATTTGAGAGACGCGTTGACTCTTTTGAAACCCGTCTTGGAAGATCCAGGAATTTTAAAAATTGGACAAAACATTAAGTATGATGCCCTTGTCCTTAAAAAATATGGATGTGACATTACCCCTTTTGACGACACCATGGTTATTTCCTATGTCCTTGAAGGAGCCCAACATGGTCATGGGATGGATGAGTTGGCAAAACTTTATCTTGATCACGACACTATTAAATTTCAAGATGTGGTCGGTGCCGGACGGAGTCAAGTAACGTTTGATAAAGTTCCCTTAGAAAAAGCTCTTAATTATGCAGCAGAAGATGCGGATGTGACTTACCAACTTCATTCTCTTTTAAAACCACGACTCTTTAAGGAGCATCAATCTACAGTTTATGAAACCTTAGAGCGTCCTCTTATTCCTGTTCTTATTGATATGGAGTACAGAGGTATCAGAGTGGATCCCCTCGTTTTAAAAAAGCTTAGCCAAGACTTTGAAAAACGCCTCGAAGAGATCGGCAAGAAAATACAAGAAGAAGTTGGCGAGTCCTTTAATGTTGCCTCTCCAAAACAACTGGGAGAAATGCTATTTGAAAAACTAAGGCTTCCGGGAGGGAAGAAAGGGAAAACGGGAGCCTATGGAACAGCCGCTGACGTTTTAGAAAGTCTTTCTGAACAAGGATTTACTATTGCTGATGCTCTTTTAGAATGGCGACAGCTCTCAAAGCTAAAAAGCACCTACACAGACACTCTGGCGCGTCAAATTAATGGAAAAACGGGCCGTGTTCATACCTCTTATGCAATGACGTCAACTTCAACGGGGCGTTTAGCCTCTTCCGATCCCAATCTTCAAAATATTCCAATTCGATCGGAGGATGGGAAAAAAATTCGCTCCGCTTTTCTAGCCGCACCGGAAAAGGTTCTTCTTTCAGTAGATTACTCACAAATTGAACTTCGTCTTTTGGCCCATATGGCAAATTTGCCTGAATTGCGGCAGGCCTTTAAAGAGGGAAAAGACATTCACGCTGAAACAGCTTCCCAAGTTTTTGGCGTTCCTCTTCAAGAGATGACTTCAGAGTTAAGGCAGCGCGCCAAAGCCATTAATTTTGGAATTATTTATGGAATTAGTCCTTTTGGGCTTGCACGCCAACTGGGCATTAGTAGAGAAAATGCTTCTGAATATATTCAAACTTATTTTAAATGCTACCCTGGCATTCAAGCCTATATGGAGCATATGAAACAAGAAGCACGAGAAAAGGGCTATGTAACTACCCTTTTAGGGCGGCGGTGTTTTATACCCGATATTCATTCAAGGGATCCTAATCGACGTTCTTTTGCAGAGCGCCAAGCGATCAACGCTCCTCTTCAAGGAGGCAATGTCGATATTATGAATAAAGCCATGATAAAACTTCATCGACTTTTAAAAGAGAAAGAGCTTGAAGCCCATATGCTTCTTCAAGTTCATGATGAGCTTGTTTTTGAAATTGCTGAAAAAGATTTAAGTCGTGCTGAACCTTTAATTATCAAGGTCATGGAGGCTATTGTCTCTCTTTCCGTTCCTCTTATTGTGGAGGCCAATGCAGGAAAAACGTGGGCAGAAGTTTAGTCTTTGGGTTTGCAGTTAACCTTTTTGTTTCTCCGGCAAGAACCCTCCCACTTGGGCATCCCACAGGGTTTTGTATAATCCACCCTTAGCCAACAAATCATTATGAGTCCCGTCTTCTACAATTTTACCCTTATCAAACACAAGGATGCGATCCATATGGAGAAGGGTGGAAAGACGATGGGCAATCACAATGGTTGTTTTTTCTTGCATCAACTCCCAAAGAGAATCTTGAATATAGCTTTCTGTCACCGAGTCCAGCTGGGAAGTGGCCTCATCTAAAATAAGAATAGGCGCATTTTTAAGGATTGCTCGAGCAATGGCGATACGCTGCCGTTGGCCACCGGAGAGCTTTACACCCCTCTCTCCTACCAAAGAATCGTAGCCTTCAGAAAGGCTTTCAATAAACCCATGAGCATGAGCTTTTTTTGCCGCCTCTACAACCTCTTTTTTCGTCGCCTCTGGCCTTCCATAGCGAATGTTTTCCATCAAGCTCCGATGAAAAAGGGAGGGATCTTGAGGAATCATCCCAATCACCCGATGAAGAGAGTCTTGAGTAACCTCTTGAATATTCTGACCATCAATCATAATACGACCTGAGCCCACATCATAAAGTCTGAGGATAAGATTAACGAAGGTTGTTTTTCCACTTCCTGAATACCCCACAAGCCCTACCTTTTGCCCAGGATAAATAGTCGCTGACTTCTGTTGAAAAAGAGGCTCCGCTCCTTTGTACTGAAAATGAACTTTATCAAAAGTAATTTCACCTCGTGTGAGAGAAAGCTCTTTAGCCCCTACCCTATCTTCAATTTCAGGAGCCACCATAAGATCAGCTAAATCCTGTCGAATCCGCCCTTGAAGTTTGGAAAATTTAGAAAATTCCTGGGCCATCTTCCACAAAAATTCCATAACACTTATATTCAAGGTAAGAACAAGAGCAAAGTCGCCGACTGTGACCCACCCTTCAGCACGCCCTTGCAGGAGGAAATAAAAATTGAGGCATTGAACAAAAAAGAAGCTATAGCCATAGAAAAGCCAGAGCTTAAAATAACACAACTCCAAGGCTTTTTCTGCACTTCTCGCCTCATCAATGCTTGCCGTAAGCCAGGCATCCTCATTCTTTCCCCGCGCAAACAAACGCACTGTCAGCATATTAGAAAGTGTATCCACAATACGTCCGGTAACCCGATGTCCTTTAAAAGCCCATTCAGCCGCAAGACGAGTAAGCTTTCGACTTGTTAGCAAGGCAATACTCAGAAGAATGACAGCCCATATCAGCAAAAGAAGTGCAAAGCGTGCATTGACCTGCCACAGGGCAAACACCGCAACGAGCAAGGCAAGTCCATGACTAAAAAAACGATCAATAATGATTTGCAACAGGTCGGGAACAGCCATCACCAACTCGCTTACCTTACTTCCCAAGCTTCCTGCAAAATTATTCTGATAAAACTGATGAGAAAGTTTCAAGAGGTGTTCAATACAGTAGGTACTAATCTTCTTTCTTAAGGAAGGGATCATCACATAAGTCACGAAGTAATCATAAAAACGAAAGGCTGTGCTTATGATAAATGAGGTCGCCAAGTACATAACTACAAGGCCGGTAAGGGCTATAAACGGATCTACTTCTGGCTCTGCGATCAGCCGATTCACCATAAGTTTAAGGATATAAGGCAAAATGGAGGTTTGAGCGGCAAATATAACCGCAACAACTAGCATCACACCAACGGAAAAAGAATAGGGGCGCAACATAGCACGCATAAAGCGGGAGAGGGTGAGGTTCATGATCAATCCTTTAAGCGGTATCTAGAAAAAATAGTCAATTCCCTTCCCCCCAGAGGTTGAAGAGTTTCATTGCTTGAATCGTTATTTGAATTTTAACATATAACATTATCTGAAAAAATTCTTCAAGGGTTGAATTCAATGTGCCCCTTAACGCTGATCAACCATCTTTCCAGACAAACAGTCTTTTAAGAACTCACCAGCTATTTCCAATCCTTGAGGATCAACATCATGACCAACACCAGGCAAAAGAATAAGCGTGACAGGCATTTTTAGCGCATCAAGTCGTTTATAAGATTCTTGTGCAAGAGAAACTGGTGCCTTTTGATCGGAGGTGCCATGAATAATGAGGATAGGAGAATGAGATAGATTCACTGCTGACGAATCGTCCAAATAAGATCCTGACATAGCGACAATTCCCGCACAGCCAGGACGTCGGAGGCCAATATGAAGTGCGATTCTAGCCCCTTGAGAAAACCCTAAAAAAGCCATTTTTTCAGGAGGAACATTATATGTTTTTGACAGATTATCTAAATATTGATTCAAGGGAAGAGTAAGATTTTTAATTTCTTTCAACAGTTGAGTCCGGTTGTTTTTAGATGCACTCAACCATTGTTTTCCAGAAGGGATGGACTTACAGTTTATGGGACCATCCGGTGCAACAAAAAGAGTATCGGGAAGAAGTTGTCCTAACAAAGCTCCCAGAAATAAAAAATTTTCACCAGAATCGCCATAACCGTGGAAAAGGACAACGATTGAATCAGGTTTTTTACCTGAAGTCGGCGGGAGAGTGAGGCCTGAAATAGTAATATTTCTTTCTCTCACCCCATAAGATTTTCCCCAGGTTTCCAATTTGCAACTTCCAAAAGCAATAATAAAGAAAGATAAAAAAAGCAGAGAGCGTTTTAAAAAAGATATGGGTATGTAAAACATTGTATATCCTTTGTGAATGATTTCCTAAGCTCTTTCACCCTAAAGCCAATAATGTTTTTGTGCTAGATTTTTCAAATAAGCTTTTAAACTTTTCCTCCTCTCTCTAGACAAATGCTGCCAAATGATATGTTATACGTAAAGTTATTATAAAATTTGAAAGGACAAATCCATGGGGGCTTTGCAGGCACAATCAAGACTATTTTGTTTTTTATTAATGATCTTCTGTATAATAAACCCATCCTCTCTATGGGCCGTCAAAAAAGCCTCTATCATTATTTGCGCTGAAACAGGTAAGGTTCTCCATGAAAATAATGCCGATGCCGTCACCCCTCCTGCCTCTCTTACAAAAATGATGACCCTTTATCTAACCTTTAAGGCCTTACGAGAAAAAAGACTTACCTTTGAACAAAAACTTCCCGTCTCAAAACGTGCATCCCTTGCCGCCCCCTGCAAATTGTGGTTAAAACCAGGAGCTGTCATAACCGTTCGTGATGCAATCCTGGGCATGGTCACAAAATCAGCCAATGATGCATCGATTGCGGTAGCAGAAAAACTGGCAAAGTCAGAATCTCAATTTGCAGCTCTCATGACACAGCAAGCCCGTCGTTTGGGAATGTCTAAAACTGTTTTTAAAAACTCTCATGGATTGCCAGAGAAACAACAAAGCATTACCACAGCCCGTGATATGGCGATCTTGTCCCAACGTCTTTATAAAGATTTTCCTGAATACTTTAAATTTTTTAAAGAACCAAAATTTGCCTACAAGGGCCACGTTCATCAAAATCATAACCGTCTCTTAGGAAAAATCCCAGGTTTAGATGGTATTAAAACCGGATTTATCAATGCGTCAGGCTTTAATTTAGCTGCTTCTGTGGTTCGGGATAACCGACGCATTATCGCTGTTGTGATGGGGGGGAAATCGGCTATTGCGCGAGATAAGGAAATGGTGAAGTTGCTTGAGGCAACTTACTCAAACCTTCGAGGAGAAAAGGGGTCTTCTAAAGGAAAAAAGCTTACGGCTGTTCATCGCTCTCAATCTAAACCAAAGATCATAAAAACAAAAGCAAGTACAAAGTATAGGGATGTGAGACATCTTTTGAATGATCTCGATCAACAAACATCCTCCCTAAAGATAAAAAAAAGCTCTAAAAAGGGTCTTCAAAAGAAATCGAAGTCGACACTCAAACCAGTCAGTAAGAAAAAGAAAAAAGTTTCGAAACTGCATACGGCGTAAAGGAAGATATGAGTGCTGTGATGAAATTACGTTTCTTTCTTTCATTTCTTATACTCATTTTAACAACGCCTGCTGAGACAAAGACTGCTCCTCCAGTCACCTCCTTTCTTCCCAAGTTTGAAGCCCTGATCCATCAAGCCATGCAACAGAAAAAGGTGCCTGGTTTAGCGGTTGCTATTGTTATGGACGGAAAAGTTATTTTTATGAAAGGGTTTGGAGTACGGGAAGTTGGGCGTCCAGAGCCTGTTGATACCCACACGGTTTTTCAAATTGGATCAGCCTCCAAAGCCATAACATCCGTCCTGGTTGCAATCTTAAACCGCGATAAAATCCTCAACCTTGACCACCCTGTTGAGATTATTCCTAAGGTAACAGTGAGGCACATCTTGAGTCATACGACTGGCATTCCCTCTCCTGGATTCAATGCTCTTATTGAAAGGGGTGTTCCTGCAGTTGATGTGTATAAGAAGGTAGAGACAACGGCTCCCGATGGTCTACCGGGTGAAAATTTTGCTTATCACAATGTAGTTTATAGCTTGATTGGAGAAATCATTAAGCGTCAAAGTGGGCTTTCGTTTGAAGACACGCTTCAGACTCGACTTTTTAAGCCTCTCCACATGACCGAGACATCATCGACATGGGATGGATTTATCTCTAGACCCAATCGAGTCTCCGTTCATACTTTTTCAAAGGATAAAGAAAAGAAAGGAAAAAAAAGGAAAACAAGCAATAATCAGGTTCATGCCCTGAAAGCGCCCTATCGGCAGGATTATGCCAATTTCCCAGCAGCTGGGGGATGTAGCAGCAGCCTTCATGACATGGCTCTATTATTAGCAGCTATTTTAGGAGCATACCCTGATGTTGTCTGCCCCCGTGACCTGGATGCCTTTATCCAACCCCTTGTTCACACCCCCGATCAATGGCAACGCACCCTCGCCCATCGAGATCGTATTACGGAAACACACTATGGGTTAGGGTGGCGCACCATGACGTTTGGCGGTCATCATTTGGTCTTTCATGGGGGCTGGATTCGGGGGATCACTTCCTTAATCTCTTTCATCCCAGAGAAAAGAGTTGGAATTGTAATTTTACAAAACGCTGAAGGAGGGTTACCCTTTGCTTTAAGTATGCAGTTCTATGACTGGATCCTCGATCTTCCTCCAAAGCAGTGGATTAAGTAAAATGATGGAAGTTTCTTCTGCACTTTATCTCCATTTGTCTGCCTCTTCATCATCAACCCTCACTTTCATCCAGATGTGGAGCGATGAGTTCATTTTCAAAGGAAATTTCATGACGGAGTTTCCAGATCCCCGTAAGGTTTGTGAGCATTAAAAGTCCTCCTGAGAGACTCATCACTGTGATCGCGTGACATTGCTCAATCATGGAAAAGGCTATAAAAGCGCAAGCTGCAAAAACGTAATAGAAGCGATGCCCCCATGTTGGGAAAAGCCACCTCATCGCTCTATCACCAGTTGCGAGATAGGCAATCAAAGTCGTGTACCCGGCAATAAAGATAAGAATAGCCATAAAAATGCCAGCATGGGGAAAAAATTGCGAAAACCCATGGGACACAGCATGACAAGCTTCAATATTAGTTTTCCAAATACCTGTCACAAGGACCACAAGGATACTTAAGGTGCAAATAAGGGCATCGGTTGCAACGCCAAATATGGAAAGGCAAGCTTGGGTCGCAGGATCGCGCGCCTTTGATTCGCTCTGAATAATCGAATCATACCCAATCCCTAAGTCCCCAGAATATACGGCCCGTGCTGTCCCTAATTGAATGGCCATAAGCATACTGCTCCCTGCAAAACCTCCAACCGCTGCATGGCCAGTAAAGGCGGACGTTACCATATCCATTAAAATGGCAGGTAACTCAAAAGTATGGCTGAAGATCACATAAAGGCATAAAACAATATATCCGACGATAAAGGGAGGCATCAAAGCTGTTGCAATATTAGCAAGACGCCGCATACCACCAAATCCACCATACAGCGTTATCCCCAGAACACTTCCTAAAACAATGACAGGAGGGAGATCGGTTGTATCTGTCAAAATGTCGGTCACAACGACAAATTGATAGATTTCAACGCCATAAATCGCTAAAAGAGAGCAGAATATAATGGGAACAATCCGCGAGAGAGTTCTATTTTTAAACGCTTTCTGCAAATAGATCATGGGACCACCATGATAGCCGCCCCGACCATCATCAATACGGAACTTTATTCCCAAATAGATTTCTGCATATTTAATAAGCATACCAGAAAGAGATGCCAACCAAAGCCAAAGCAAAGCGCCAGGTCCTCCTAACATCACCGCTGTCACAACGCCAACAATATTGCCAAGCCCCACCATGCCGCCTACAGAGGCAAAGTAAACCTTAAAGGGGCTAATCCCCTCTCCTCCTTCAGAAGATTTTTGAACAGCCCGGATGGTTCGGATAGGATGAGCCAAGACTTTAAACTGATAAAATCGAGATCGAATCGTAAAATAAATTCCAGCTGCAACAACGATAACAAAGCCAATGTAGGTCCAATAAAAGGACTCAATAACCCCTAAGGTATAAAACAAAGATTCAATAGACATAATAATACACTCTCCTGATAAAAGGTGAAATTAAGTTGTTAAAAGTAAAAATAGGGAAAAAATCAGGAATACGCAGCCTAGCCGCGTTTATTGAAACGTGCCTTTGGAGAGAATGTATGTGGTTCAATAATAGTCAAAAAAATATCCTCAACGGTTATACTATAAACTATGTGGTGAAGCTTTAATTTTTGTCAAGGAGAGAATTGAAAGTTTTTTCATTTTTAAGTTGCATCTGTCATTATCCTATGTTCCTAATTATAGAGGATATTATGGAAATCATTTTTAAATGAAAAGTCGAGCCGCTAAATTAGAATTCCTGATTTCCTTGCCTCTTCAAAAAACAGAAGGCAAATCCTTTACTTTGATTTCAAAACTCTCAATTTTCTCAGTCGTTATCTCCGTGGTGAATGTGGCCTTCCCGGCCCTATAAATCTCTCCTCCAATTACACTCAAAGAATTTTAAGTTGCCGGACAGGCGTTCTGATATGTAACAGAGAGCGCCCCCCTGGGGGTCGTATCCGGAACTTGAAAGGTGAAGAGTATATTTTTTTCATTTTTAATTACACCATGGAGATGCGACAATGAAACGCTATACACATACCTTTATTTATGGGTTTGCCATATTTTCAATGTTTTTTGGCTCTGGGAATCTTGTGTTCCCTCTTCAAATAGGACAAAACTCAGGGAAATATTGGCTTTTAGGATTTTTAGGACTTTTTATAACAGGGATTTTACTACCTTTCTTAGGCTTATTTGTTATTAAACTTCACCGAGGAAGCTACAACGCTTTCTTTGCTGAGGCAGGCTCTTTGGCTCGTTTCATACTTCCTCTATTTACCCTCTCACTACTTGGATCCTTTGGGGTTGTTCCCCGTTGTATCACTGTTGCCCATGGGGGGATTGAATATATTTTCCCTGAAATATCCTTAGGCATTTTTAGCTTCTTTTTTTGTATCGCTTGTTTTTTTATATGCATAAAAGAACACTTTATGATTACGGTTCTTGGAAAATGGATGACACCTCTTTTACTAGCTTGCCTTGCGGTCCTAATTTGGCTAGGAACCACCCATGCTCCCCTCCTTACAGCTCCCTCCTTAACTCCTGTGAAAGCTTTTCAGAATGGATTTTTGATAGGGTATCTTCCCATGGATTTGTTCGCAGCTTTCTTTTTTTCAGCCCTCATCTTCAACCAAATTCAGTCTAAACTGCGGATTACAAGTGATAAGGATGTATTAAAAGAGGCTCTAAAACCCAGCCTCATAGGATCTTTTTTGTTGGGACTGATATACTTAGGTTTTGTTTATTTAGGTGCCCATTATCAATTTCTTACCTCAGGTGTCTCGCCTGAGCTTATTTTACCAACGATTGCCTCCTATCTCATGGGAAGAAATGCTGTCTTTTTGATTGGTATTATCGTTGTTTTTTCGTGTCTTACCACAGCCGTGGCTCTTAATAATATTTATGCCCACTATTTATGCTCCGTATTTAATCTTAAAAAGGACAAATTTCTTTGGGTACTTTTCCTCACAACCGCACTATCTTTTATCATTTCGCTTATGGATTTTCGAGGCATCGCTGCTATCCTTAGCCCTATTTTAGAGGTTTCCTACCCAAGCATTATTTTATTGACCCTTTTAAGCATCTTTTTGAAAGGTAACAAAAAAGTGAAGATAGGCTTATTTTATGGAATGCTGATTCTAAGCCTTGTGTGGAATTTATTTTAAGTTTGAATCGAGGAAAATTGACAAGAATATATCTTTGCGCATTTGATCCAGAATCACAGTAATACAACAAAAAAAAATATCTTCAAGTATGAAGAGTCTAAAACGTTAATTGCTGAATCTTCTCCAGTTGATGAGTAAGGTCAGGTAAACCTTGAGAAAACAAAGCACAGCAATTATTTATTTGGTTTCTCTCAATGGCTTTTGGGAATTGGTTTTAAAAATAATTCGTGGAACTTCTTTTCCGGAATGTAAAATGTTTTTCCCCTAGTACACAAAGGATTAGGGGGATCATATTCTTTATCTGGACTTTGATGAGTCTGTGGCGACAGGCCACCTGGCCTTCCCACCTTAAGCAAAAGATCCCAAGGTATCTCTCCCTCTCTTATTAGTACATTGGGATGTCTATCTTCCTCATCTTCATCCCCTCCAAAACTAGCAGTGGAAAAAGCAAAAATGGTTAGAAAAGAATAAAGGATATATTTTTTCATAAGACCCCTCTGAGTGGATTTTTCCTTATTTAAGAACTTTTTTTTGGGATCTGTAAAGAAGAAGTATAACATACCATAAAAACAAAGAAAATTTGTACGTCTTACAGCGATAGAATAGTTAGTTGTAAGAAGGTCGATTTGCAAAAATGTGTTGAAAATGTTAGCTTCGGGATGACTAAAAGTTAAAAAAGGAATTTTAATGAAAAGGAAATTTATCTGTTACATCTTTGCAGGGATACTCTTTACAAAAGCTAATGCTGATCCTATTTATTTAGATTACCAAGCAACAACACCTGTGGACCCACGCGTCTTAGAATCGATGTTGCCTTACTTTACAAAAGAGTTTGGCAATCCCCACTCAACAACCCATGTTTATGGAACACGAGCCCATGAGGCTGTTGAGCAAGCCAGAGCGCAAGTTGCGAGCGTTATAAACGCAGATCCTCAAGAAATTATCTTTACCTCGGGAGCAACAGAAGCAGATAACATAGCCATTTTAGGGGTTAGCCGCGCTTTAAAAAACCAAGGGAAGTCTGAAGTTATTAGTGTGGCAACAGAGCATAAAGCTGTCCTGGAGCCGCTTAAGGTCCTTGAACAAGAGGGGTTCAAGGTCACCCTCCTCCCCGTCCAAAAAAATGGAATTATAAATATAAGCGATCTCGAAAAAACCCTATCCTCAAAAACTGCCCTCGTTTCTGTAATGGCTGTTAATAATGAGATTGGCGTTCTTCAGCCTATTCGGGAAATTGCTAAGTTGGCCCATAAACATGGAGCTCTTTTTCATACGGACGCTGCCCAAGGATTTGGTAAAATTCTTCTTGATGTTACCAAAGATGACATCGACCTTTTAAGCATTTCAGGCCATAAAATCTATGGTCCCAAAGGGGTAGGAGCTCTTTTTATTAAAAAGGGAACCCCCGTAATTCCTCTTGTTTACGGAGGGAGACAGGAAAGAAAAATAAGACCCGGAACCGTGCCTACCCCTTTATGCGTTGGCTTAGGAAAAGCTGCACAAGTTGCTGAACAAGAACGTATTTCCGAATCAAAACGTCTTTTAGCTTTGCGTAATAAGCTGCTAAATACTTTACAGAAAAACCTTAGAGGAGTCCTAGTGAATGGTGACCTTGAGAAGAGACTTCCTGGGAATTTAAATCTTGGCTTTGCTGGCGTTGATAGCGCACCGCTTTTATCCAATCTTAAAGATATTGCTGTTTCAGCAAGTTCAGCCTGTAGTTCTGATAGCTTAGAAGTATCATATGTTATCCAAGCCATTGACCATGAACGTACAATTCCCCCTGCTATTATCCGGTTAAGTCTCGGACGCCTTACAACTGAGACAGATATAGACAAAGCTACTGATGAAATTATTAGGGTTGTCAATGATTTAAGAGAGAAAAACCCGACGGGAGGAGGTCGTGCCTGTAAAGTTGAAGATATTGAGAAAATAAAAGAAAGACTATTGAAAAATAAGTAAATTGTATTCCTTACAGAAAGATACCGAGTCCCTCAAACTTCCTAATTTTAAGGTTTTTCAGTTCAAAAATTCATCATTAGAAAGTTGAATTATTTTATTTCTTATGAGTCTTAAATCTTAGCCTGGTCAATGGCAGAAACTATTTCAATTGCGAACTCAGGAAGGATCTTATGATCTTCAAAGGTCCAGGCTATGGAGAGGACAGTCCGACAGTAAGTCCAGGCCGTAATTCTCTTAGTATCGAAAGGGAGCTCTTCAGCAAGTATTTTGAGTCGTCTTTCGATAATTTGTGAAATAGACTTTTCTTTGGGAAAACAATCACGAGGATTATAAATCATTGTACCAACTTCAAATGCTGGATCTCCAACATAACCATGGGGATCAATTACCTTCCACGTTGCGCCACTGGAGAGAACGTTATCATGATGCAGGTCCCCGTGGAGCAGTACATCTTGAACTCGATCAGTAGTCAGCTCATGAAACAATGATTCTGCTTTTGATAACACCTTGTCATCCAAGTGATTTTTCAATGAAGAAAGACTTCCTGCAAGCTCAGAGATGTGAGGAAAATTGAGATTATTGTGTTGATGGGATTGTAAATCCCTTATTACATGGCAAAGAATTCTTGTTGCAGAGTCATCCTGACCTGCTTTAACTAACATTTTAAGAGAGTTTCCTGGTTCAAGATATTCCATCAAGAAGGCATGGTGTTCGTCATCATGCCAGTAGATTTTTGGAACACCTTTATTAAAACACTGCAACCATTGAACTGCAGTGGCGATATTTTTACGCCTTAGCCCCATACTAATAACAGCGCGTTCACCAGTGGGTATCACCTCTACCAAACCAACAAAATTATAGGTGAGATCCGGCATTACATCCAGAAAACGAAAATTCCATTTTGCTGAAAGCTGAGCCAAATGGGAGGGCAGATCATTAATCCAGGTCGCACCTTCCTCTCCATAAAGATCCCGAATGTTAGAAACGAAAGTTGAAGTTGAATTTAAATTTTTGAAAATTGTCTGCATAACTAAGTCCTTAAATTTCTTAAACAATTACGCCTCGTTTGAGGATAAATCAAGGTTGGATTTGTGGTCAGTAAGCCACTGAAGAAGAATATTTTTAAGGATTCAGGTCTAAAATCTATATCATGAATCTCTTTAAGAGGAATCCACTGAAAGGCAACGTGATCCTCTTTCTGAAAAATTGTAGTAAGACCATTCGCTTCTTTAAAATTGACCTTAAAAATGAGATTAATCTCGTGAGTATGACAACACACCTCATCCCCAGGAAAACTCCAACTGTGTTCAAGGATTCCTAAAAAGCGTTCTATGTACGCGTCAAGCCCTGTTTCTTCATAAATTTCACGCAAAACAGCTGCCTCTGCAGATTCATTAAATTCGATGTGCCCTCCCGGTAAATAATAAAACGCAACGTCAAGCTCATAATAATGTTTTGGCTCTTTCCGTGGGTCATAGGCAAGCAAAAGATGATCGTCATGAATGATGACTGCTCGAGAGAGGAGATGAATTTTAGGGCTCATTCCGGAAAAGCTATCCTTATTACAAAAGGGCTATATGATTTTATCATACCGCCAGCATGCTACATTAAAAAATTGAAAAAAACCTCTTGACCCTGACCTTACGTCATCTCCTAGTTTAGGAAACAAGGAGAAAAAACGATGACCCAGTGGTATGTAAAAGAGTTGAGTAAACTAACAAAAGTCTCGGTGCGAACACTGCACCATTATGACCGAATTGGCTTACTTAAGCCTTCCATAAGGCTGGAAAACAATTATCGTGTTTACTCTGAAGCAGATTTATTGAAGCTACAACAGATCTTGGCCTTAAAGTTCTTTGGCTTTACGTTATCGCATATCAAAATACTCATGTTGGAAGAAATCAACGTTTTTGATCATTTCCAGGCTCAACAACAATTCCTTGAGCAGCAAATAAAATCTTTGAAAACGGCGAGCCAAACTCTTGAGGCGATTCTCTGTGAAAGTAACTCCAATAAATCTGTTCCATGGAAAACAATACTTAAACTGATAGAGGATTATCAAATGACACAGGAACTTAAAAATACTTGGGTAACTAAGGCTCTTAGCCCTACTGAGCTCAAAGAATATGCAAGCTTTGAACAAGGTCTCGCAACTCGATTTACGAAAGAAGAAGCAGAAACTTCTCGGAAGAAATGGCTTGAGTTGGTCAAAGAAGTTGAAGCCAATTTAGACAAAGATCCCACCAGTGATTTAGGCGTTGAAATGGGTAAACGGTGCATGGATTGGGTGAATGCCGTATTTCCCAAAGAGCAAGTCACCTTACGAACAACCCTTTGGGAAAAGGGCTTTAAAGGTGGTTATACGGATGTGCCTGCTAAAGTTGTCGCTTGGTTGGATAAAGCAACGAGTGAATACCACAAAAGGCGGATTTACGCAATTTTGGATCAAGTAGAGATCCAACCATCCGACACAGTATTGAAGTTGTGGAATGATATTCTTACTGAAATATGTGGCGATGACCACACCCACAAAGAGGTTGTTTATGAAGCCATTCTGGCAGATGATAAAATTAGCCCAGAAGCTAAAAACTGGCTGAAGAAGCATTTAAAATAAGAGATACTTTTACCTTTCAAGCTCCAGGAGAGTGCCCCCGGAACTTGAAAGTTTTGAACTTTAATTGCCTTCTCTTCGTCACAGGGTAAGACTTAACCACATTTATAAACCCTCTTGCGTAAGATTATATATCTGTTCAATGGTGCTTTGATCCGCTCTGTGAATGAATTTTTTTGCTTGTTCGATGTGACTATTTAACCATTCCCTTTTTTGAGACGTAGTCCTTACATATGCCGTTGTTGTTACAGTGTTAATAAGCCTATCAAATCTATCATGGAAAAATTTATAAAATGAACTGAACTCTGACGGAAGTGTTGCTAATGCAACGGCGGATCTCACATAAAGAGGACAATCACTCATCACTTTAAAAATAATTGCAGGACCCGGAATTGAGAAAAAAGCTGCACTCACAAAAGAAAGTGTATTTGTCGTCCATCTGGCAGGCCAAAAAGCCATTTTTCTAGAACAGGTGTCACGAAGGCCTAAAAAAGTCTCTTTTTGCACATACCATTCGCCAATAGCCCTCGAGACAACATCTATGACTGCTGCGCCAAAGCTCAAGTAAAGAGCAAGAGCGGGATCAACTCCCATATACATTAAAACCGTAGTTATGGCCCAACTTGTAATAAAAAACCGACCTGCGGTAGCAGCACCATGATCAAAGGTAGACAAATTTTCAAGTAGGGTTCTTGCCCCAGTCTTTCCTCTCTTGTTGTCAATGTCTCTAATAAGCTTTGCCATCCCAGGCACTTGAAGACTTCCAATCTCGTCCACAACTGGCCGCAAAGATGCGTGCTGAGAAACATGTTCATCAAGTTCTTCTTGAATGCCTTCAAACACTCGAGTCTGCGAGAGTTTAACAAAAAGTGCACTAAAAGCAGAAATATGCTCTTTAGAATCTCCCTCTTCAGGAAAATTCTTTTTTCTCAATTCCTCTTGAATAAGGGTATAAAGTTTCTCAACAAGCCTATCGCTGGCTTCAGCATTTACACATCTCTGCAATGTCTTAAGACGCTCCCTTAAAATTTGTTTCTTTTCTTTAACCATAGGTAAGGGTTCAGTCGCTTGTTGATGAGAAAAAACGTCATAGAAATCCATACTTTCATTGTACGTTTTGACAAGATAGAAAAGCAAAAGAGGACCTAAAAAAGTATTTCGATATTCGGGAAATGGTGTTTCTGCATCCCAAAAAAGGAGCCCCATAGGCAAGGCACGAAAAAGTGCGCTCGTCCCTGAAAAAATCCTAGAGAGAAGCGTTGTGGGGATACGAATATAATGACAACATCTTTGATTCGTTGTTTCTATTTCAACAACATCTGTTTTTTGAATGTGGGGTCCTTTATCTTCGCTACTGGTATCAAAGCCGTTTTTATCGAAAATTGCGTTGCCAATGTCATTCATAAACTCGCCGATTTGCATCATGCAAGGGAGAGTCGTAATCGCAATGATGGTATAAACAAGACCATCGGAAGCTACGCCGCCAACAGGAATAAAGTTGAGAACATTCTCTCCTAAATACATGACAAGTGGACTAATACCCCAAGGTGCTAAGCCTCCTTCGATGGCCCCTAGCACAGTTAACACTATTGTTTTTGTAGATATTGAACGATTAAAAAACTTCTTATCAAGTTCATTTAAGAAATAAGCCGTGTCCGTCCATCGCGCAGGCGTTATCAATGAAAGATCTTCCTCATCATCGAGACGAGGATTTTCGGCTTTAGATAGATTGTAAATCACAAGTGCTGTTTCATAACTAATATCTTCACGAAGAAGAGCAACGTTTCCAGGATTAGCTTTAAGAAGTTCAAATAGTCGAGTAATCTGCCTTCTTTGTGGGTTTTCAGAATCTATATTAAGAATAGGAATGTCTCGAGAGAAATTTGGGTCTTGTTGACGACTTGAACCTCTCCTCCTCGGAAGAGAAGATCCCCCTTCTTCATCTGAAGAGGGGTCTCTTACCACTTGGAGAAAATATGGCCGCTCTGAGCGCTCTGCACCTGTGTCTGTGGAACTTGAAGGAGTCTGACTTCTTCTTTCCTCGAGGAGATAAGTTGTAGCGGTAGGTTGTTCGTCTTCAGAGTCCGTGTCATTCAGAGCCTCGCAAAAGTTGTTAAGATGAATCAATGTAAAAAAAGAAAGAAAAAAGAGGCTTTTAATAGAAAACTGTGAAAAACTCATGGATTTTATCTCCCCTTTTTTTAATTAAAGGGGTGTCTATTTCTATGATCAACACCCCTATTCTTATATCATTTCCTAACTATACATACTTTTACACGATTGTTAACTAATTTTTAACCTTAAAACTTTAGAATTAATTTAAGAAAAAAAAGTAAAAATGGAAAGAAAAAAGTAAAATGGAGGGAAAAAAGATGAAAATAGGATATGTAGTTATAATAATGACATCATTTATTTTCGGAACAACACAGCTTTTACACGCTAGACACCATGAAGGGGGGCATCATGAACATGGGAGCCAAAAGAATCCTATAGAACATGTTGCCAAATCAAGCGGATGTAAAGCTACAGACCCACGCTGCTCTGGATAAGTCTAAATCTGAAGAGCTACTTTCGCTCAACGTCGTAAAAACCCTCCGACTTCTATGGAAGTCGGCTAGGGTTTTTAAGATATCTGCCTAGAACTAAAGTTATGTCTTAAATAAATAACAGACTTCTGAGTAATTTTTATCTCCGATGATTATCGACACCTCACCAATAGATTTACCGCCTTCCTTTTCGTAAAATTGCTTTGCATGAACGTTATCAGCTAATGCCCAAAGCACAAACGACTCAAGCTCTTCACAATTGAACCAGACGCGGCACTGGGTAAATAGGGCCTTTCCAAGACCTTTTCTTTTGTGTTCTTCCAAAAGGTAAATGGCATAGATTTCCCACATTTTTGTCTCTGTATCTTCAAAAAACTCAGGGCGAGATTCAGAACGTACGAAACCAAAGCCCACAAAACCGATAATTTTGTCTTCAAATACGACCACTAACTGCTGCGTATTTTTTGATTGCAAAATTTCCTTCCATGAAGAAAGACGTTTCTCATAACTTATAGTATCCAGAAAGTCTTGATCAATAATACCTGCATAGCTCGTTTTCCAAGAATTAACATGAACAAAGGCAATGCCTTCTGCATCGGACTCAGTAGCGTAGCGAATATGATAAGGTGAGATCCTCAAGAATAATTCTCTTCATATCTCTCTTTAAGAAACGCCATTTCCTCTTCACGATTATGTAGGCACACTTTTTCATGCTCAAATTCATTATAAAGATCGTTAAAGAAACTCCATGAATTCGCATCACTCCTAGATTCATGTTCAGAAGCCCATTCAATAAGTTTTTTGAAGGCTTTCTCTTTTTCCCGAGGATTTAAATAATCCTCAAACTGTGGGCCTCGAGAAAGAAGGTTTTTCTTACATTCCTCCCAAGGTAAATCCACCCAAACCAGCAAGGTTGAAAAAGGAAGACATACTTCAGCCATCTTTCCAAAAACGCCTTCCAGAATCCATTGGTTCCGCTTTTTAATAGAATCAAGATCCTTGTTTATATCCGAGGCCGAACGACGAATTTCATATCCACTTTGATCCCACCTAATATGATCCATGTGAAATAAGGGAATGTTCATTTTTTGAGATAAAGTCCTTCCTAACCAGCTTTTCCCTGATCCTGAGTTGCCAATAATAAGGATACGTTTCATTTCAGTCATTGAGATTTCGGTTCTCTGCTTCCTTGTTAAGGACTTGTTGAGTATAACTCAACTACTTCCCATAACGCCAGCATGTCGTTTTATGATCATTCACTATCCCAATAGCTTACAGATAGATATAGATGATCTCCCTTTTACTTTGAAACTCGGGTATTATCCTTATGGGTACAGGCATTTTCAAATTGGAAAACTTCGAGTGGAATTTCAACAAGAGCTATCGAAGATCCTCGAAAAAAAGCAGTTTCTCCATCTTCATCAGTTACATGAAGCAACTCGCCTTTCTCACAAAGGTGTAATGCTGAAAAAAGGAAGTTACTCATTTCTCCCTCATTTCCTTCATCTTCGGGATCAGGCTCATCTTCCTCAACCTGAAGAATTATAGGACGGGGAGAATTGGTGAAATAAAATTTTACAGGATAGGAATCATTATCTTCATCATCATTACAATCTTCGTGAGTAATACCGCATATAGGTTCAAAAAGAAATTGAAAAAATATCAGCTGCGAAGCTTGCATCAGAATACGATGAGTTTTTGAGTCAAATTCAAAGAAGTTCACACCTTTTTCTTTACAAGTTTTTTGAAGTCCGTTCCAAAGACGTTCTTTATCTGATCCTGAAATGGGATAACATCCCTCTACCCCATTTCGGAGACGATATTTAAAAAACCATTTTTTTAACTCTTGAAACCTATCGGAATTTTCTAATGTCATTAATTTTCTCCTCATTCTTTTTATTGTTTACGAAGACAAAAAAACTTCTATATTCACAAATTTGATTAAAATTAAAATTTTACATAAGTTCTATTTTCATTGCAACATATAACTTAATTTTGGAGAAAAATGTATATCTCTCTGAGCTTACATTTAACAGTCTGCAAATATTTTCTACACAAGTCAAATTTTTGAATTGGCTATTCAGAGTCCTTGATTGCATAAATTATCCTAGATTTTGGGTTAATTACCTAACTCCACTTTCTAAGAAAGAGACGCTTTTACGTTGCGGATCAATCTCTGTTAAGCACCCATAGGGTAAAATCCACATAGGATCCGTGTGGCCAAAGTCCATATTTGTAACGATGGGAATTTGGGGAAGAGAGTACTCTTCAAAAACTTGGAGTATCGCCTTATCATAGTCACCAAAGGAATCTGCTGTAATTTCAAGGCCTCCGGGTTTGCTGTATAAAAGTCCACTCACCTTCTCTAATATTCCTTGAGCGGCCAGGTTTCGTAAAAAACGAGCGAGAGTCGTAGGCCCCACTCCTTCTTCCGACGTTTCAAGAAACAAGATGCTATTTTCCCACATCTCTAAACCTGGCCAAAGAGAGGTTCCATTAATAAATTGTAGAGCCTCGATGCATCCCCCAATGAGCCTCCCTTGGGCAGACTTTTCAAGAGAACCCAAAAACTTCCAGGGAAACGAGGGAGCCAGTTTTCTTCTTATATTTTGGTTGAAAGGAGTCGCCCAATCAAGATATTCCCTTGTCCAACCTTCTTTGTTTTGAGGGATATCCCCTATCACTTCATTTGCAAATAGAACCCGTTTGATACCTTCAATAGAGTAAGCATGCATTTCAACATTTTCAGCAAAAGCAGTCATAAGGGCGGGACCATAAAAACTCGACAGCCCTGCTTTAAGACACATAAAATGGTTGACCGTCGTATCCGAGAACCCTAAGAAAATCTTGGGATTTTGACGAATAATATCAAAGTCGATGTCGGGAAGTAACCTGATCGAATCGTCACCCCCAATACTTGAAAAAATTCCTTTAATGCTGGAGTCAAGGAAGGCCTCCATGAGATCTTCAGCCCGCGCCTTTGGGTTTCTATAAATCCAATCTGGATCCTTGAGAGCATGCTTTGAGGGAACCACTTCGAGCCCAAAAATAGTCTCGAGTCGCTGCTTTCCCACTTCATAACGATAAGGAAAAGCACCAGGCCCTCCCCATGATAAAGTGACGACAGCAATTTTATCACCGGGCTTCAGTTCGTTTGGTTTTATGAGTTGATTCATTTATCAATGACTTTCTGCCAAAAGAAGCTTGCCTGCAAGGGTTCCTGATAAGTGTGTTTAAGAACTTGTTTAATATAATGCAATTATTTCCCATAACGCCAGCATGTCGTTTTATGATCATTCACTATCCCGACGGCTTGCAGGTAGGCATAAATGATGGTTGAACCAACAAAGGTCATGCCACTCTTTTTCAAGTCTTTGGATATTGCATCGCTCAAGGGGGTACGGCTTGGAATCTCTTCAAATTGTTTCCAATGGTTGATGATGGGTCTTCCATCCACATATTCCCAAAGGTAGCGATCAAAAGAGCCAAATTCTTGCTGAATGCGCAGGTAGGTCCTCGCATTCTGGCGAGCGGCATAGATTTTCAAACGATTGCGGATAATCTCTGGGTTGTGGCGCAAAGATTCCAACTCATCATCACTCATTATGGCAACTTTAGCAGGATCAAAATTGTGGAAAGTTTTTCGGTATCCTTCACGTTTTTTCAGGACGGTTTCCCAACTAAGCCCCGCTTGGGCACCTTCAAGAATAAGCATCTCAAACAAATGCTGATCATCATGGGAGGGAACACCCCATTCATCATCATGATAGTCGGCATAAAATTCTTGGCCGGGTTTTCCTCCAAAGCACCGGATTTTATGATTGATTTCTAGGGCTTGCATTTAAGTTCCTTTGCTTTCATGATCCAGAAGCCATTTCTTGCGAGGGAGACCACCCCCGTAACCTCCCAACTCACCATTTGAGTTAATCACACGATGGCAGGGAATCACAATGGCAAATTGGTTTGCCCCATTGGCATTCGCAACAGCTCGAAAAGCCGATGGTTTTCCAATGGTAGCCGCAAGCTCAGCATAGGAGCGGGTTTCTCCAAAAGGAATTTTTTGAAGCTCTTCCCATACACGCTTTTGAAAGGGAGATCCTAGAAGATGAAGAGGTGTTTCAAACTCCTTTAGATGGCCCTCAAAATATTGGTTGAGCTCATTTTCAATGGAACGAATGGGCTGAGTAATTCCTGGAAGAATGGCTGATCTTGTGCGCCTCCTTAACCGTTCCACCTCTCGCTCGAGCCCACGACGATCTACAAATTCTAAAAGGTAAAGAGCTTCCTCATCCCCAATGGCAATCATAGGACCGAGCCTTGTATCCAACCATGAAGCCTTGAGGATTTTACGGTGTCCAAGCCGTGTGGGTGCAGCTCCCATAATACGGGAAAAAGCATCTCTGAAACCACTGCTGGATTCATGTCCTGCATCAAGTTGCGCCTCTATCACACTGTCTCCTCCTCTGATTTGTTTCATTGCGATGCCCATACGTCGAGCCCTTGCATATTCAACAAATGTCATCCCAAACCGCTTCTTAAACTGACGGCGAGCCGTTGACGCATCAACGGACAATTCTTGAAAATCCCTCTCCTTCCACCGTTTCTCAGGATTCGCCTCAACCGCATTCACAAGTGTTACAACAAGCTCGGAAACTTGATGGGGATGCGATAAGGGACGACAGCGCTTACATGGCCTAAAAGAAGCCAGAAGAGCCTCTTGAGCCGTTTCAAAAAACTCACAGTTTTCAAGTTTAGGTTTTCTTGCTGGACACGTTGGACGGCAAAATACACCGGTGGTTTTGACGCCGACATAAAAAATCCCCTCATACTCAGGATTTTTATCAAGCAATGCCTGGTAATACTCTTCAGCTTTAATCATTCTTATCCCCTCTCTTCACGAGAAGAGTATATCGACTTTTAAAAATGCCATAGCCGAAATTCAGGCATGGATTTTAAAAGTCTACTTAATCCCATTCTCTATGCGGGATTTGTGCATCTTAATATATTCTATATCTTCCAAATATGTTAAGTGGTGACCATCCTTGATGTTTTGCTCGTATTTTTTATTGCCCTCCTGAGCAGACCTCATCATAAAGTCTATCAAATTTTGGAGTCTTTCAATCATTAAATCAGCCATTCCCATTCTCTTTTCTTCGGCTAATTCATAAGTATTACAAAACAAGCGAGCTCTTAAAATTTGATCCTCGATGTTTCCAAAGCCATCTTGATTATTTGGATTTGTAAAAGGGGCAAAACGATAAAGAGCATAAGCGATATCCCAGGTGCGTGGCCCTGGGTGTGCAGCATCGAAATCAATCATACCAATGGCCTGTTCCCCATCGAGAACAAGATTATAGGGAGCAAAATCACCATGACAAATGAGTTCTTGAGGATTTTTACAAGGCAACATCCAGTCTTTCGACGTCGGCTCAACATTTAAAAAGTTTTGTGAGACATCATGATAGGTGCGTAAAAGCTTTGCGGCAGATGTTAATACTTTTAGAGATGCTGTATTCTGATAAAGGAGGTCATGATATACTTCGCCTTTTATGAAACTCATAATTTCTCTGCCTTGCTCATCAAAGCCTAAAGGCTTAGGAGCAGCATAAAACCCCTGATCACGGAGATAGTGAAGAAATTTATGCACTTGTTGAGTCCAATGCCCAACGGGACGATGAACTTCATTGTTAATGCATTCAACTTGATCTTGAGATGTTTCTCTTATCCTCCAATTATCCATTTAAGCTCGAATCACTTCATATAGCTTTTCTGGCGTATCTGCTACTTCATCTGCTCCATGCTCTCTTAAAGTGGTTTCATCATGATATCCCCACGAGACACCCACGGCCTTAACACCTGCGTTTTTGGCCATCTTTATATCCATAAAAGTATCGCCCACCATCACTGCCTTTTCACAGGAGAAATCAAACTCCCTTAAAACGCAGTTGAGTTTATCAGGATGTGGCTTCCCCCGGTAGCCACGATCGATCATATCTTGGGCTGAACGTATGCTCTTAAAAAAGGATGTTATTTTATGCGCATCCATGACAGTTAGAAGTGGCCTTAAGTTCCGTGAAGTCACAATCGAAAGCAGCACGTTATCTTTCTTAAGCTCTTCCAAAAGTTTAAAGACTCCTGGAAATAACGGCATACATGTTGGATCTTCACACAACACATCGTCAACTAAAAGGAAAACGTTGTCCAAATGCTGGAGGAATTCTTCAGAGCTCCCCCACCCTTTAAAAAGAGGAGGATTTGGATTTCCAAACGCCATATCCATTTCTTGTTGAGACGGCACAGGAAAATTATTTTGGGCGGCATACCGAAGAACTGTTTTATAGTAAGCTGATTTGCTATCCGCAAGCGTTCCATCAAAATCAAATGCACACAACATGGCTCCACCCCTTTCAGTCTCTATAAACGATAAAGAATCGTAGATGCTCCCTTAGGATAATTCAAGTTTGGAGTTGAGAAAAGTTTACCTCACAAGGGTAGTCATCTCATGAAACTCCTAAAGGCAAGACTCGAAGAGCGGTTTAACCACTCCGGAAGGAGATTTTTTAAGGGTTCTGGACGAAAGTCAATGGAATCAATCTCATGAAGGGGAAACCATATAAGCTCAATATGATCCTCCATACGGGCTAAGGGGATTTGAACTTTTAAAAAATCCGATTCAGCTTCAAAAAAGAAATTGTATTCATGATTATGGCATATGCTGCTGTGGCCAGGTTCAAAGCTATGTTCAAGACACCCCAGAAATCTTTTAATCCTGCATTGAGTTCCACTTTCTTCAAGAAGTTCTCGAAGTACTGCCACTTCGGCGCTTTCTCCGTGTTCAATATGCCCTCCGGGAAGAAAATAGAAACTCATAGGAAGATCGCGGGTTTTACAAAGCAAAATATGGTCTTGATCCAAAATAACCGCCCGAGAGAGAACATGAATGTTGTTTTTATGGCTCATTATTACACTAATCTCATGTTCAAAATTTCGTTTTCTATATCATAAAACACATTGACGTGAATGGCCTTCAAAAAATCCTCATCATGAGAGATAACAATCATGGCTCCAGGATATTCTTTTAAGACTTGGATCACATGATCTCGCGTTTCAAGGTCTAGGTTATTAGTGATCTCATCCAAAATCAACAATTTCGGTGTTTTGGCTGCAATTTGTGCCAGGGACAGGCGTGCCTTCTCTCCGCCGGAAAGCGTACTGACAAGGGCATTTATTTCCTCATTTTTACGGAATAAAAAGTCATTGAGATGTCGCCTAATATCCGCATGAGACCCAGTCGGATCTAAATCGTGAATTGTCTCCAAGACCGTCCGTTGAGGATCCAGCGTGCTATAATGCTGATCCAAATAACCAATATCTTCTCTGGAGGGAACGCGCCATTCGCCAGACACAACCGTTTGATCACCCAAAATGGCTCTCACAAGCGTGGTTTTGCCAGAACCATTATCACCTCGAAGAGCCAATCGTTCCTGAGATCCAACAGACAACTGAATCTCTTGAAGAATGGGAGTACCATAGCCACAAGCGCCATCTTGTACAGAAATAAGGTTTTTCGAACGAATATCAGATAACGTGAGAGAAAATTTCGGCTTTAAAATTTCAGGCAAACGAATCTCTGATAACCTCTCAACCAGGTCTTGTTTTTTAAAATCAATAGCTGCCTTCTTGCGGCCTGTGGTTTCTATAGCGCGCCTTGCTTTCTCATCTGAGACTATCGTTGGCCATTTTCTTTGCTTAATATGTTTCTCTCCTTGCTTGCAACTTTTAGCAGCGCGCATTTGCTCTTTCATCAAGGCTTGATGCGTCTCCTTTTTCTGGCGATTGAGCTGTGAAAGGTCCTGCTCAAGAGAAGCCCTCTTCATTCTAAGTTCTCTTATATAATCATCATATTTTCCTGTGAAAACATGAATTTTCTCGCTCTCAATATGCCACAGCGTGTCCACACACGTGCGAAGCAACTCTACATCATGGGATACAATTATAAGTGTGCCTGTATAGCTCCGCAAAAGACGCATCAATGAGCGGCGATTTCTTAAGTCTAGGTGATTGGTAGGCTCATCAAGAAGTAACACCTGTGGATCAAGAGCAAGTGCGCGCATCAGGGATTCATTCAACCGCTGGCCACCACTCAAGGAAGCAAACCCTTCAATCACTTGTGGGACGTAGCCAAAGACAATGTCACTCGGAAGACGTATCTCTCCTTGGCAAGGCTCAATAAGGCCTTGCAACATTTTAAGCAAAGTTGACTTACCGCTACCATTTTGACCAATGATAGCAATACGGCTGCCGCACTGTATTTGAGTGGTAAATCCTTCAAAACAAACTTTTTGAGGAAAGGATAATCCAACATTCTGGAAGAAAATAGGTTTATGATTCATGAACAATTTCTCGAAATTTAGGGCTTATAAAAGGAGTCTCAAACCGCAATTGGGTTTAGAGCTGCTGCCCTTTAGGTAGGGCTATCGAGAGATAATTTTCATGATATGTTCAAACCTATAGTCAGTGTTCCTTATAAAGGTAGGTTTAATTTTGGAAAAAATCAAGGTTGATTCACAGTTTTTAACCTTATCTGAAGCCTATATTAACAAACAACCCTCTTCTCAGAAATGGCATTACGAAATTTCTTTCCCAAGTAAAAAGCTGTAACAAACCATAGCGCAAGGAGAGGAAATCCAATGATCCCACTGAGGGTCAGATAATGGGCTTTCCCAACCATTTCACCAAAAACGTTCTGTAAAGGTTTGAGTAACATATTAAACACGGAACCTGCTTCTTTTGAGGATCGAGATCCAAAGGTTTCAATCCAAGCTTGAGCCTTGAAGCGAACGTCTGTGGTTGTCGGGATATAAAGTTGCTTTAACGCAGGCCCATTTAAAGCATAGTTGATTGCTTTTGATCCTACCATCAAAATAAATAAAAATGACAGTGAATCAATGGTCAAGAAACTAAAGAGCGCAAGTCCCACAATGACCGGCATCGCCATAAGCGCCACACCAACCCCTAGAAAACGGGTGATGTTGCTAATTCCAAGCAGCAAGCAGAGAAGGGAGACGATGTTAACACTCGATCCATAAATGCTCAAATAGTTGCTAAGTGCGACTCCTGAATAATGCATAGCCGCAGCGAGTTTAAAGTTAAAATCAAAAATCGTAACAACAAATTCATAAATAAAATTTACCGCAAATATCCCAATAAGATATTTGTGAGAGAGCATCAACTTTAATCCCTCCAAGAACCCAGGCTCTTGTTGAGCCTCCTCCTCTTTTTCATTTTTCCCATGAAAAGCAGTGAGGAGATGGCTTGGTGTCACTCTTAAAAAATATCGAACAAGAGGAATAATAGAAAGGATGAGTAGACCAAGAACCATCATGGAAAGCATATCTGTTTTAAGTTCGAGACGATGAGGAAGGCCTCCTATGCCATAAGGACAAATTATCCCTCCCATCTGGCCAATAGCAACAACGAGAGGAAATCCTCTTTTTGCTGAAGAAGGCTCTGTCGTATCCGTTGCAAAAGCCCAAAATAAAGCAACAACGAGTGAGCCAAAGCTCTCAACAAATAAATACCAGACGTAACCTAACATTTTTGTTGCTATAAAAGGCATCAATGTCCTTGCAGCAATTTCTTCTGGAGTCCCCTGAGCTGCTAACATAAGAACACCAAAGCATAAAACAGAAATTCCGTAAAAAGACGGTAATATCAAAAGCATTTTTTCTCGAGATGTTCTCTCCAATAGCTTTGTATAAAATATAACTAAAGGGAGCAAAGCGAGTACAGATATGGTTTTGGCGTAAGGAAGATGCATCTTATCAACGAGCTGAATAAAGAGAGAATCTTTTAAGGGTCGAAGAGTCCAATAGACACCAATAATCAAGGCAAATATCAACCCCATCCGTAAGAATTTTTTAAACTCTTCTCTCTCGAATTCTCCAAAGTTAAAACTGCATATGCGTATCAATAACTGTAACATTTTTTACATTTCCTTTCACTCTTGTCAGACTCTACTCCATCGTTTTATTTTTGTATTGACGATATAATTGATTATATATATCGATAAATTAGATAATTGATTTTTGAGAGAAGAGATGAATCAAGCCTTACGCCATTTACGAATTGCAGATTTAGAATTGTTTATTACAACAGCCCATTTAAAAAATTTAAGCAAAGCGGCATTGATTCACAATTTAAGTCAAAGTGCGGCAAGCGCTTCAATCATGCGTGTCGAAACTGCTTTTGGATATCCACTTTGCACCCATGAAAAAAGACAATTTCGATTGACCCATGAAGGAGCTATACTTGTTCCACGGGCGGAAGAATGGTTAAAGCAATTTCGAGAAACCGTTATGACAGACAGCCCTCGACCTATTCGCCTTGCGACGACCCATGCCATTGCTCGTGTTGTTATTCCTGCCATTTTACCTTTTTCAGCCATTGATCTTCAACTTATGCGTCCCGACAGCGCTTATGGATCAATTTTAAGAGATGAAGCTGATATTGCTCTTGTTCCAGATAATGCACCTTGGGATGGAGTCCTATCTGTTGAGGTAGGGTTAGGTTCTTTTCAACTTTATTCATCCATAACGGACGCCCCGATGGGGTCAGTTCTTTTGCCAGAAAACCAGATAGAAGTTTTACGTTTAATACAAAAATGGAATCAAACACACGAAACTCCTCTTGAGATCAAAGCCCGTATTCCCAGTTGGTCTCTGATTGCCGATATTTGTTCTTGTTCAACAGACGTTGGCTTTCTTCCTGATTTTTTAGCAAAAAGAGTTGGGCTGCATCCCGTTTCTTGGCAACCTACACCTTCACGTTATAGAATATTAGCCTTATATCGCTCATCAAAAGGAGACTTTCAAATTCGTCTCAATCAATTTATTAAACAGTGTAGCGAAGTGTTTAATCCAACTGACTTTAAGAAAAATTGATTTATCACTGTAGAAAAAATCAAGCTCGCGCTTTGTAATCAGCTAGGACTTCTTCAAAGACCCGTTTAGAATTTTCTCTCTCGAGGGGATTTGTGCCAGGCAAACCGGCATAGACGATCAGGGCTTTCCAAAGGGTCCAACCACGGCCACGGGCCCATGTATCATCATCAAGGGGAAGTGCTGCGCGAAATGCCTTCCGGCTTTCTCCTTTGAAGAAGGTCCATGTCATTGCCAAATCGCACGCTGGATCGCCAATACCCAGCCCTCCAAAGTCAATAACGGCACTCAACTTTCCTTTTTGGACAAGTAAGTTTCCAGCGCTGATATCTCCATGAACCCAGACAGGCGGAGCCGTCCATATGGAAGCAAGGGCCGTATCCCATATTGTCGTCACAAGTTCAGTATCGATTTTGTCGCCAAGAATCAGGATGGCTTGTCGAGTTTCAGCATCATACGTTGAAAGTGGTCCACCCCGATAGAAGTTGTGCGGCCCTGACTTGGGTCCGCCAGTAGTATCAATCCGTTGCAATGCGCTCAGAAATTCAGCCAGCGCGGTCGCAAATTGGCTGAGATCAACAATATGCTCGATCGACGCAGTTTCTCCCTCAATCCAGCGATAAATAGACCATCGCCAGGGATACTCCTCACCCGGTTCTCCCATAGCTAAAGGCGTCGGAATAGAAAGGGGCAGTAAAGGAGCTAACTTCGGTAACCACAGTTGTTCCTTTTCCACCTTCATTACATACTCTTCAGCACTCGGCAGGCGAACAAGCATCTGCTCACCGAGATGAAATGTTCTGTTATCCCACCCTCCAACAGCAACAGGTTTTATGGGAAGATCAGCCCATTGCGGAAATTGCTTGGCAATCAACCGGTGTACAAGAGGAACATCTATCAGAACTTTAATATTAGGCATGGCTATCTCTCAAAGGATTTAAAAAGCACTCATACCCGTTTGAGCTCTCCCCAAAATCAAGGTATGGATATCATGGGTGCCTTCGTAAGTGTTGACGGATTCAAGATTCATGACATGGCGAATAACGTCATATTCATCGCTCACCCCATTGGCGCCCAGCATATCCCTGGCTTTTCGAGCAATATCAAGGGCTAGCTTCGCATTATTGCGCTTCAGAAGGGAAATTAATTCAGGAGAACAGCGCTCTTCATCCTTAAGACGCCCCATACGCAATACCCCCTGTAGCCCTAGAGTAATATCTGTTTGCATATCCACAAGCTTGACTTGGATTAATTGATTAGCCGCAAGAGGTTTGCCAAATTGCTGTCGCTCTAAAACGTAACTTCGTGCCAGATGCCAACAGAACTCTGCTGCCCCAAGGGCTCCCCACGCAATGCCGTAACGGGCATTATTAAGACAGCTCATAGCTGCCTTTAAACCAAGCGCCTTTGGCAACAGGTTTTCTTGAGGTACGAAGACATCGTTCATAACAATCTCTCCTGTAGGAGAGGCTCTAAGGCTGAACTTACCTTCAATCTTGGGTGCTGAAAGTCCTTCCATGCCCTTTTCAAGGATAAAAGCCTTGATCTCGCCCCCTTCTTTAGCCCACACAATAAAAACGTCCGCAATAGGACTATGAGTAATCCAGGTCTTCGTACCATTCAGGATCCACCCCTCTCCCATAGCTTTGGCATGGGTTTCCATACCTGCTGGATCAGAGCCATGATTAGGTTCGGTAAGGCCAAAGCAGCCAATCCATTCCCCCTTGGCAAGAAACGGAATGTATTTTTGTTTTTGAGCCTCATCTCCCAGTTGAAAAATAGCATTCATGACAAGGGACGATTGCACACTGAGAAGGGATCGGTAACTGGAGTCCACGCGCTCTAGCTCGCGCGCTACAAGGCCATAGGCCGTGTAAGAACTTCCTGCACAGCCGTAGCCCTGAAGTGTCATCCCTAAAAAGCCGAGAGCCCCTAACTCTTTAAAAATAGCCAGGTCATAGATCTCATAGCGGTTAGCCTCCAAAATGCGCGGCATTAACTTTTCTTGCGCATAGCGGTGGGCTGTTTCGCGAATGAGCTTTTCTTCCTCATTCAGCTGCATTTCAAAAAGAAAAGGATCGTCCCACTGAAATTGACTCATCACTCCCCCACATCAAAGTGAATCCCTTGAGCCAGAGGAAGCTCTTTGGAATAGTTAATGGTATTAGTGGCCCGCCGCATATAATTTTTCCAAGCATCACTGCCCGATTCACGGCCACCGCCTGTTTCTTTTTCACCCCCGAAGGCTCCTCCAATTTCAGCGCCACTGGGGCCTATATTCACATTGGCAATACCACAATCACTGCCTCGAGCTGAAAGAAACGTCTCTGCCTCACAAATATCATTTGTAAAAATACAGGAGGAAAGACCTTGGGAAACATCATTCTGCATTTTTAAAGCCTCCTCAAAATCCTCGTAAGGAATCACATAGAGGATGGGCGCAAAAGTTTCTTTACGCACAATTTCTGTTTGGGTTTTCAGTGCCACAAGCGCCGGTCGTACATAGTAAGCCTTTGGATATTTTTCTTCTAAGATTCGCTCCCCCCCTTGAACCTCGCCACCCTGAGAATGGGCTTCTTTCAAGGCTGATTGCATTCCATCAAAACTCCGCTGATCAATAAGAGGCCCTACAAGGATTTTTGCTTCCAAAGGATTTCCTACGGGAACGTGCTTATAAATTTGTGAGAGTCTCTCAAACACTTCATCATAAAGAGACTTATGGACGATGAGACGCCTTAAGGTGGTGCATCTTTGACCTGCCGTTCCAAGAGACGAGAACGCAATCGCCCGAGTGGCAAGCTCTAAATCGGCTGATGGGGTGAGAATCATGGCATTATTTCCGCTAAGCTCAAGGAGAGATTTTCCCAAACGGGCCGCAACACTTTGCGCAACGGCTTTCCCCATGGGGACACTCCCCGTCGCTGAGACAAGAGAGATTTTTGGGCTTTCAACAAGCGTTTTTCCCAAGTCACTGCCTCCTATAACTAATAGGAGAAGATCAAGAGAGCTATCAAACTTTTTCAAAGCTTTTTCAAATAAACTTAAAGTCGCAATGGCGGTCAAAGGTGTCTTTTCCGAGGGTTTCCAAATCACAGAATTGCCACACACAATGGCAAGAGCAAAGTTCCAACACCACACGGCTACAGGAAAATTAAAAGGCGAAATCACAAGGACTGGCCCCAGAGGATGCCATGTCTCCATCATGCGGTGACCGGGCCTTTCGGAGGCAATAGTTAGGCCATAAAGCTGGCGGGAAAGGCCCACAGCAAAGTCACAGATATCAATCATCTCTTGAACTTCCCCTAAACCTTCCTGAAGAATTTTTCCACATTCTAGAGTCACAAGTGCGCCAAGCTCTTCCCTATGAGCTCTAAGCTCTTCTCCAAAAAGACGGATCAACTCTCCTCGTTTGGGAGCTGGAACAAGACGCCACTTTTTAAAGGCACTATCCGCTTTTTCAATGATCTGTGCCAGTTCATGAGGAGAGGTTTCTTGAACACGGCTAAGCTCACACCCATCAATGGGCGAGACAACCCGAAGAGAGCCGTTATCTGAATACAGTTTAAAACGTTGTAAGATTTCCTGTGGATCCATGATCTTTTCTCCCTCTTCTTCAGTATGCCAGAAGGATGAGAAAATTCAAAACGTTAGTGAAGAGCCGCCCTTTCGTAAGGACTATCTAAAGAAAAAGCAGGAATAAAAACATCAATATCTTCTCCTGATTTTGTTCTCATATGATAGACCCCTTCCATCATACCAGAAGGCGTTGTTAAGGGAACGCCACTTGTATAATGATAGGTTGTTCCGGGAGTAATCCAAGGTTTTTCTCCCACAACCCCCTCACCTCTCACTTCAGTCGTAATCCCTTTCCCATCCGTAATCCACCAGGTGCGAGCTAAAAGTTGAACCGTCTCCATCCCTTGGTTTTCAACCCAAATTTGATAAGCCCATACGTAATGGTTATCAAAAGGTAAGGATTGATCCTCTAAGAAAACAGGCTCAACGGTGATACAGATGTGATGGGTTGTCCTCGTATACATAAGCGTCCTTTTACTTTAATTTAATATAACCCGCCTGTACCCGTCACAGAGGAAGGCTCTTGAGAACGTATTTCTTGAATGGGTATACCTTCATAGGACCGTTGGAAAGGAGAAGGTTCAGAAAGAGCTCCTCTGCTGGATTCTTGAGGCTCATATCTCTCCTCAGAATAGGAGGAGGGAACGACAAGAGCTTGTTTATCTTTCAAAGCTTCATAAATGATACCTGGACCTCCCCCTTGAGCAGGCTGACCGGTCATTTCTTGCATCCGGACAAGTTTCATCCCTGGAGGCATTTTAAAGGGTTTATTAGGCACATTTTCAAGAGCTTTCTCCAAGAAATCAATAATCACCGGGAGGGCTACACGAGACCCTCCCTCCATATGCCCTAGAGGGCGGGGACTATCAAAACCAATATACGTTCCCACTACAAGATCAGGGGTATAGGCAAAGGTCCAGGCATCTTTTTCTTCATTGGTGGTCCCCGTTTTAAAGGCCACGATTCGTTTCAAAACCTGAGCCCGTCGCGCGGATCCCGCTCTGACCGACCCTTCACACATAGAGGTGATTTGATAAATACTGCGGGGATCAGCCAATTGTTCTCGGTGGTCAATAATAAGAGGAGGCTGTTGGTTTTTCCAAAGAATATCTTTACAATTCTGACAAGTACGCGCATCAGCCGTAAAAATGGTCTTTCCATAACGATCTTGAATCCGATCAATTAAAGTCGGTGCAAGACGCTTTCCTCCATTGGCCAACATAGAATAAGCTGTGGCCATCCGTGTAAGCGTCGTCTCTCCTGCCCCTAAAGCCATGGCCAGTTGCATGGGCACTTGATCTATGATCCCAAATTTTTCTATCATCTTAGCAACCGGTTTCATGCCCACATACTCATGGACCAAACGAATCGTCATCATATTTAATGATTTTTGAAGACCAATCCGCAAAGGAACCCGTCCATAATAATTGGAAGTCACGTTTTTAGGAGCATAAATCCCCAGACCATAGCCCATGGCAATAGAAATGGGAGAGTCGGACACGATTGTCGCGGGCGAAAAGCCTCGCTCCATCGCTGCTAAATACACAAACGGCTTTATAGCTGAACCAGGTTGCCGTAAAGCTTGAGAAACACGGTTAAATTGACTGGCTTCAAAACTAAAACCTCCTGACATGGCTAAAATACGCCCTGTATGGGGATCCATCACGATAAAGGCGCCGCTTACAGTAGGAATTTGTTGGAGACTATAAATGTTATCTTTGCCCGCCACAGCTTCCACCAAAATGACATCCCCCTCGCTAAGAACTTCTTTCGGGTGGCTAATGGAAGGGCCGACAAAAACTTCAGAGGTACGCGCCTCTTCTGTCGTAAGAGGCACATGCTGTCTTGCCCAGGAAAGCTCAGAAAGAGGAATAGTCCCCTCTTCTCCTGACTTCAGACCAATGGTAGCCGCCTTATCAGTTACTTTTAATACAAGAGCCAACTCCCATGATCCAACACCAGGAGGTGTTGGAATTTCATTGAGTTTTTCAAGCCAGGTTTCTTTGGTAATATTCTTCTCCTCAATATGCAGGTAAGGGCCCCGCCATCCATGACGCCGATCATAGGTTATGATGCCTTTTCGCAAAGCCCAATCTGCAATTTTTTGAAGGCGGGGATCAACGGTCGTCCGAATAGTAAGCCCCCCCTGATAAAGAGTTGATTCACCATACTTGGCAATCAGTTGACGGCGCACTTCTTCAGCAAAATAGTCAGCTTTGATGACCCGTGCTGGATCTCTTTTTTTAAGCTCAATAGGTGTACTTTTAGCTTCTAGGGCTTCCTCCCGTGTGATCACACGCTCTTCATACATCCGTGTAATAACCCAATCTCTCCGGACTTTAGCGGCTTCATAATTAGTCTTAGGATTATACTTACTCGGGGCCTTGGGAAGAGCTGCCAAAAAGGCGGCTTCAGCAATGCTCAACTCATCCAAAGATTTATTGAAATAATTCAAAGCTGCTGCTGCAACGCCATAGGAGCCGGATCCTAGAAAAATTTCATTCAAATAAATTTCAAGAATGCGGTTTTTGCTCAAAGCTGTTTCAATACGGAATGCAAGGATGGCTTCTTTTACCTTCCGCTCATAAGAAGCTTCCGTAGAGATACTCGACAAAAGTAAATTTTTGGCGACTTGCTGAGTAATGGTTGAGGCCCCCTTGGGCCGTTTATTTGTTCCCATGTGGCTTAAATTAATGATAGCCGCGCGCATGATTCCAAAAAAATCTATCCCAGAATGTTCAAAAAAGTTCTTATCTTCAGCAGCCAAAAAAGTTTGAATAACGCGCTTTGGAATGGCTTCAATGGGAACAAACACACGCTTTTGAGTGGCATACTCAGCAAAAAGACGGCCATCACTGGCATAAAAACGGCTGACAACGGGAGGTTCATATTGGGCTAATTGTTCATAATCAGGCAGGCCTCGTCCAAAATAATAAAGAATAGAAAGCGCCCCTAACGCTCCCATTACGGCGAGGATAAAAATTAAAGTAAAAGTCCAGCTTAAAAAACGCAGCATTGCACAGTATATATGTCATTTAAAGTATTTGCACTTTGCCTAGAGATCAGAGGTGGGTCAATAGAAATTTTATTTATACCCTCACGTCGTCATGCGAGGAGCGAAAGCGACGTGGCCATCCATCGCTCGCCATGCCATGCTATGAAAGAAACATTGCCGCGCCCACTGCGCGGGTTCGCAACGGCGTTGTTTATGGAGGGTTATTTACGGTTTATCCCCACCTCACTGACAGACATAGTAGGCAGCCTCTTTTAAAGGGACTGCTTTTTCTCCAAAAGGGGAGAGGGTCTCTAGAGCTTCTTTTAAAGTTTCTTTCACTTTCTTGCAGAGACCCTGTGGCCCCAGTAGGGTTAGAAAGGTTAACTTATCCCTATCTTGCTGACATGGTTTACCCGTAACTTTTTCATCTCCGCAACCATCAAGCCAATCGTCCACCATTTGGAACATCCTTCCAAAAAGAAGTCCAAAATTTTTGAGCGCCTCTCGATCACTGGTGCTGGCATTTCCTAAAATGGCCCCTGCCTCAAGTGCAAAACCAAATAAAATACCAGTTTTAAGCTGTTGAAGGGTTAATAAATCTTCTTCAGTCGATATGGGCCCTTCTTGATTCAAATCCATCATTTGTCCTAAAACAAGCCCGTGAGAGCCAATAACGCGAGAGAGCTCTTGAATAAGTTCCAACTGAACATCCTTTGACACCTGAAGTGAAGATAAAGTTTGAAAAGCAAGAGGAATCAGAGCATCTCCCACAAGGATGGCTGTCGCCTCTCCATAGGCTCTATGACAACTTGGCTTATTCCTACGCATAGCAGCATTATCCATAGCGGGAAGATCATCGTGCACCAGCGAATAGGCATGAATGAATTCAATCGTTGCTGCAACACGTAAGGTAGTTTCAGAGGGGACAGAAAAAAGATCGGCAGAAGCATGTGTCAAGAATGCACGCAAGCGTTTTCCACCTCCCAAAACGCTATAGGCCATAGCCTCATGAAGGCGCGTATTAGGCGGAGGTAGGGTAGCCTTGAGAACCCCTTCAAGCTCGGATGAAACCGACTTTAGCTGTTGCTCAAAGAAATCATTCCTCAAAGGATGTGGGTTTTGTTTCAATTGTACCATCAGATTTGACCACAATTTGTTCAACACGAAGACGGGCATCCTTTAGCTTTTTCTCACAATGGGCTCTTAAGGCAGCTCCCCTTTCATAGGCACTAATCGCCTCATCAAGGTTTGTCTTCCCTTCTTCAAGGCGGCGCACAATGGTTTCCAATTCTTGCAAGGCCTGTTCAAAGCTCATGGTTTCAAGGGTTGTCATCGCTTCTCCTATCGGGTTGGGATGGGCTGCTCACCCGTATAATCATAAAATCCTCGCTGGGTTTTGCGCCCCAGCCAGCCGGCCTCCACATACTTTGTTAAGAGGGGACATGGTTTATACTTGCCTTCTCCCCGCCCTTCATAAAGAACATTCATAATAGAAACACAGGTATCAAGGCCAATTAAATCTGCAAGCTCCAGCGGGCCCATGGGATGATTTGCCCCCAAACGCATGCCCTTGTCAATGGCTTCGATAGTGCCCACCCCTTCAAACAGCGCATAGATGGCTTCGTTTATCATAGGCATCAGAATGCGATTAACAATGAAACCAGGATAGTCTTCGGAAACTGCTGCTTGTTTACCAAGACGTTTTACTACCTCTTGTATGGCATTAAACGTCCCATTAGAGGTGGCAATGCCGCGAATCAACTCCACCAGCTGCATCACAGGAACTGGGTTCATAAAGTGCATGCCCATGAACTTCTCTGGTCGATCGGTGCTTCTTGCCAATGCTGTGACGGAGATAGAAGAGGTGTTGGTTGCCAGTAAGCAACGCGCAGACAAATGGGGACAGAGCTTTTTAAATATGTCTTTTTTAATCTCTTCATTTTCAGTGACCGCTTCAATGACCAAATCACATTTTTTAAATTCTTCCTCGCCCATAACGGTTTCCAAACGGGCAAGGGCTTCTTCCTTTTCCTTGAGAGTGAGCTTATTGCGAGCCACTTGCCGTTCCATGTTGCGATCAATACTCTCTGCGCCTTTTTTAAGAGCGTCTTTTGAAATATCACTCAAAACCACATGATATCCCGCGAGCAAACAAACGTGAGCAATACCGCTCCCCATTTGCCCTGCTCCAATAATGCCTATATTTTCAATCACTTGCCTGAATGTCCTGGGTTATTAAAGTTTACTTTTTGACTGTATCGTGTGCGGTCTTATTTCTCAAGATTTCTTTGGCTTTTGTTATTAACTCAGGCAACAAAACAAAAAGATCCCCCACAAGCCCATAATCCGCGACTTGAAAGATAGGCGCCTCGGGGTCCTTATTAATAGCCACGATAACTTTGCTATCCTTCATCCCAGCAAGGTGTTGGATAGCCCCTGAAATACCAATAGCGATATAAAGGTCAGGAGCAACCACTTTCCCCGTTTGCCCCACTTGGTAATCATTGGGCACAAAACCCGCATCCACCGCTGCTCGAGAGGCTCCAATGGCGGCTCCCAGGGTATCTGCTAACTCTTCAAGGAGCGCAAAGTTTTCCTTGTTCTGAAAACCTCGCCCTCCTGCAACAACGATAGAAGCAGCGGTAAGCTCAGGACGTTCCGAGCGGCTTTCCTCCATCTTTACAAATGTCGCAACCGGCCCCGAAGGGGGAGAAAAGGGATAGCTTTCAATAGGTACCTTAGAAGCTGAAAGTTTTGCGTTTTCAAAGGCCGTCGGACGAATAGTCAGCAACTTTTTTTCATCCTTTGATTTGAGGGTGGCAATGGCATTGCCTGCATAAATCGGTCTTTTAAAAGTATCTTGATTCTGAATTTCAATCACATCGGAAATTTGAGCCACGTCCAATAAAGACGCAAGGCGTGGAAGCAAGTTTTTTCCAAAAGTTGATGCCGGAGCCAGGATATAGTCATAGTCCTGCGCTAACTTTACAAGGGTAGGCGTCATAACCTCAGCGACTTGATGGGAGCAGGATTTATCTTGAACCACTAAAATCTTTTTAAGGCCTTCATAGGAAGAAGCATTGTTCGCCACTTTTTCAAGGCTCTCTCCGAACAGAATAAGGTGAACGTCAGAGGACAGCTGTTGAGCTGCCGTAAGAGTCGCTAAAGTGCCTGCCGTCAATTCATTTTGATCATGCTCAGCAATAAGAAGAAGGGTCATCAGAGTACTTTTGCCTCCTTCTGAAGTTTTTCTAAAAGAGCATCAACGCTTTCAAGCTTAATGCCAGCCTTCCGTTTGGAAGGTTCTTCAATAGAAAGAGTTATCAGATGAGGCGTAAAATCAACCCCTAAACTCTCCACAGAAATTTCTTCGAGAGGCTTTTGTTTGGCTTTCATAATATTGGGGAGGGTTGCGTAACGAGGCTCATTTAAACGTAAGTCGGTCGTTACAATAGCGGGTAACGTCATCTCTAAGGTTTCAAGCCCTCCATCAACTTCCCGGACCACTTGAAGCTTATCCTTATTTATATCTAGTTTTGATACGAAAGTCCCTTGGGGCCAATTCAAAAGAGCAGCAAGCATTTGTCCCGTTTGATTGCAATCGTCATCAATAGCTTGTTTTCCTAATATTACAAGCTGTGGATTTTCTCGCTCAACAAGTTTTTTTAAGGTTTTCGCAACGGCTAGGGGTTGTGTTTCCAATGGTGTTTCCACATGAACCCCTCGATCCGCTCCCAAAGCCAGCGCTGAGCGAAGAGGCTCTTGACATGCCTTTTCTCCAATGGAGACGACAATCACTTCAGAAGCCGCTCCCCTTTCCTTAAGGCGCACCGCTTCCTCCACCGCAATTTCATCGAAAGGATTTAAAGACATTTTCACACCGGAAAAATCAATACCGCTTCCATCCCGCTTAAGGCGCACTTTAACACTATAATCAATCACGCGCTTTACAGCGACTAAGACCTTCATCGATTTTAAAGTTCCCTTGTTTTTCTTATATGAATCTTTTAGCACAAAAAAACAAAACTGTGAATGTGGCTAAGCCTATCTTTTCTTTTGAAACTTGACTAAGAAAAGATAATTATATAAGTTTTCTTAGTGATTGCTCTTAAGAAAAGATATGCTCAAAGGATTTCAAGTTACCGGGCAGGTGCCCAAGGGTGAGCCCGATGAGCGTATTTGGATACGTGACAGAGGGCGAATCCCGTAGGGCAACGCACCCGTAACTTGAAAGGCGAAGAGCATAGCTATGAATCAACGTATTGGGACGTATATTACACATAAACTCTCGAACGAACCCTACAAAGCTTATGTTCCCCCTCGATTGCCACCCAAGCCTCCTTTAGATTTAGCCAAGCTCTATCCTTATATAGAGAAGGCAACACTTGCTTTGGCTGAATTGAATGGGATACAAAAATCCATCCCCAATACGTCTCTTTTTATTTATATGTACGTCCGTAAAGAAGCCTTACTTTCCAGCCAAATTGAAGGCACACAAAGCTCCTTTTCAGATTTAATGCTTTTTGAACACCATCAAAGACCCAACGTTTCTTTGGAAGATGTAGAAGAAGTCTCCAATTACGTCAAAGCCATCACCTATGGTCTCAAACGCCTCAAAGATGGTTTCCCTCTCTCCTTAAGGTTACTGCGGGAAATACATAGCATACTCCTTTCTGGAGGGCATGGATCTTCAAAACTACCAAGAGAGTTTAGACGTTCACAAAACTGGATTGGGGGAACGAGACCTGGAAATGCTTTATTTGTTCCTCCTCCTGTTGATCATTTGGATCAATGTTTATCCGATTTTGAAAAATTTTTACATGAGGATACATTGCCTGTTTTGATCAAAGCTGGCCTTGCTCATGTGCAATTTGAAACAATTCACCCTTTTCTGGATGGCAATGGTAGACTTGGTCGCTTACTGATTCCTCTCCTTCTTTTTCAAGGAGGCATACTTGATGAACCCGTCTTGTATTTAAGCTTTTATCTCAAACAAAACAGACAAATATATTATGATTTGCTTCAAGAAATAAGGACACGCGGAACTTGGGAGACATGGCTTGAATTCTTCTTGGAGGGCATTTTTAAATCCTCAAAACAAGCTATAAAAACAGCGCTCAATATTAATAAACTGTTTGATCAAGATATGGCAAAAATAGCCACTCTTGGACGTGCAAGGTTTTCCAGTGAAAAAACCTTTGAATACTTAAAGAAATTGCCACAAGTTTCTGTGTCTCTGCTGAGCTCAGAGCTCAATATGACGCCTCCTACCGCGAGAAGTTCTCTCAATCATATGATGAAACTGGGAATCTTAGAAGAAATAAGCGGCCACAAGCGTGATAAAGTATACGTTTACACCACTTATCTAAGAATTCTTGAGGAGGGCGCAGAACCATTTGATTCTATAGTCACTTGAATAAATCAATTTTTCATTACAGTTAACGATTCGCACCTGGCACCCATAAAATATCTCCACTTTTTAAGTGATTATCATAACGAGCCAAGACAAAAAGCAAATCAGAGAGACGGTTGACATACTGGATAAGAACTTCGTTAATTTTTTCACTCTCATAGAGAGCACACATCGATCTTTCCGCCCTCCTTACTACAGCTCGGGCTTGATGAAGAGTTGCTGAGAGAGGAGAACCTCCTGGTAAAACAAAGGAAGTGAGTGAAGGTAGAGTTTTATTATAAAAATCAAGCTGTTCCTCTAAATAAGTGACTTGAGAAGTAGAAAGACGCAGAGCCTCCCTAGTATCTTCAGTCATGGGCAAACAGAGGTCGGCCCCTACATCAAAAAGATCATTTTGGATATGAAAGAGGAGAGAATCAATCTCATTTGCAGCATAAAGGCGCGCAACGCCGATGGCTGAATTTGCCTCATCCACATCGCCAACTGCTGCCACGTGGAGAGAGGCTTTTGACACGCGCTTTCCAGACCCAAGAGATGTTTTTCCCTTGTCTCCTCCCTTGGTATAAATGCGTGTAAGTTGAACCATTCAATGGCCCTTTAAAAAAAGAAGAATTGAAAAAATTAAAATAGCCAGCGCTTGAAAAAGAATGCGCAATCGCATCATTTTATTACTTTTCTCGGAAACCTTCTTTCCTTCCTTGAACATTTGAAAAAGCCCAGTAATCAAAGCCCCTGCTGTTGCTATCAAAGCAAAGACAAGCAGGAATTTTAAAACAAACTCAATGGTCATTGGCCATATTTTTTAAAGAGCTTATTAAGCTCATCAGTTGTACAGAGCCCTAAATGAGCTGGACTTTCCGGCTTGATTTCACTCATCGTTCGATGAGTTTTGGTCCGAATAGCTTGAATCGTAGCCCGTGTTGTTCCTAAGAGACGAATAATATCCCCATCATTAATGGTGGGAATTTCCCTTAAAAGCCAGGCAATACCGTTTGGTTTGACTTGGCGCAAAGCTACAGGCGTATATTTAGAGCCCTTTTTCACCTTCAGCGCATGTACATTCGATGACATATGAAGACGAGCATGCGGGTCCGCCTGGCATCTTTCAATTTCATCCATGGTCAGTTGCCCAGAACTTACGGGATCATGACCTACCATACCAACAATGATTTCTCCATCGGCTATAGCTTGAACTTCTAAAGTGTGCAAATGGCAAAAATCAGCAACTTGCTCAAAAGTTAGAGTTGTATTATCTATAAGCCAAATTGCTGTTGCCTTTGGCATGAGGGGTGCATTCATTCAGCTCCCACCTTTCTTAAATTTGTTAATATGTGAACCTTATTTTGAAGCTATTGAACCATAGGTTCAGCTTTTCTCAAATAAGATTTTTAAATTTTCTCATCTCCAAAGCAAATTCCTAGCCCCCGAGCCGTTTTTACCAAGGAACCTTTTACGTCAACATCTTGATATCCCGCAATAGCTTGCTCAATGGGAACATCAGTAACCTGGCGATTTTGCCAAGCTACCATGCGATCAAACTTGCCTTGAGCAGCTAAATCAATGCCATGAACCCCAAAAACAGAAGCTAATATTCTATCTTGAAAAATGGGCTGCCCTCCCCTTTGAACATGACCTAAAATAGTAAAGCGGGTTTCAGCACCCGTTAATTCCGTAATACGATCAGCAAGATAGTGAGAAATTCCCCCATAACGGGACCTTCCATCCTTATCAGTAATATGGGCTTTCTGGCCCAATTCTGTGCCCACAGCTTCAGAAACAACGACCAAAGCAAAATTACGTCCTTGTTTTTGTAAGGATTTAATTTTATGGGCTATGGTTTCAATTTTATAAGAAATTTCGGGAATCAAAATAATATCAGCACCGCCTGCAATCCCAGCAGCAAGCGCAATATGCCCTGCATCACGACCCATGACTTCTAAGATCATCACACGGTCATGACTTGCTGCCGTTGGTTGCAAGCGATCAAGGGCTTCCGTTGCCACATCAACGGCTGTCATAAAGCCAATTGAGTGCTCTGTGTGGCTTAGATCATCATCAATTGTTTTTGGGATGGTTATTAAATTAAGATTTCCTTTCTGAGCGAGTCGCCTCAGGATGTCCTGACTTCCATCTCCCCCAATTCCAATAAGGGCATCAAGTTTTAAAAGATGGTACCCTTCAATAACCTCATGAGAAATATCCTTAAAAGTACCATCGGGCATAGGATAGGCAAAAGGATCCCCCTTATTGGTTGATCCCAAAATCGTTCCTCCTTCACGCAAGAGACTTCCCGTACAATGAGAAAGATCAAGTTTAATGGCACCCACAGGTCTACGTAACAAACCATGAGTGCCTTGGTAAATACCATAAACTTCCCACCCATATTCTTGAATGGCCCGCAAGGTGACGGCCCGAATAATAGCATTTAGACCAGCACAATCCCCCCCGCTCGTTAAAATGCCAATCCTTTTCATATAAGACCCTTTTTAATTTGTGAAGCAACAAAAATTCTAAAATTCAGACTAGAATAGCTGAATGTTTGTAAGACGTTCAACCCATGAACCATCTTCCATTTTAATCCACTCAGGCCTCAAGTCTTCCCCTTGAAGAAGAAAAAAGCAATCTGCATACCATTCACTCCCAGGAAAGTTATGCCCAAGCACAGCTGCTACAACTTGAGCTTCTTTCATAAGACCGACTGCTATATAACACTCCACAAGACGGTGAAGAGCCTCAGGAACATGGGTTGTTCGTTGATAGGCATCCACAACCGTTTGAAAACGGTTAATGGCAGAAAGATAGAGTTCCTTTCGCATATAATAACCACCCACGCTCATTTCTTTACCCGCCAAGTGGTCATAGACAAGATCCATTTTTAGATGAGCATCACGACCATATTTTGAATCGGGAAATTTTTTAACCACAGCCTCTAAGGCACTCAACGCCTCATAGGTGTTTTTTTGGTCGCGCGTCACTGCTAAAATGCGGTCATAAAAGCAAAGAGCCCGTAAATAATAAGCATAATCAATATGTTTGTAGCCGGGATGGAGTTGGAGAAAGGCATCTAAAGTAGCAATAGCCTTATCATAATCTCCATTCAGGTAGTTGGCGTAAGCGGACATCAATTGTCCTCGTGTTGCCCATTCAGAATAAGGGTGCTGCCGCTCAACCTCATCAAAGGCCGCCGCTGCATCTTTGTAATCATTATTTAAAAGCTCATCATATCCCTTATAATAAAGCTCTGTTGCGGGTTTTTCGATATAGGGAGCTTCCTTCTCACCACAAGCAGCTATCGCCAAAAGAGACACTGCCCCCACAAACTTAAGAAAATGCTTTTGCATTTCATCCATCCTTTGCAATTCAACTTCTTTTATAAGACCTTTAGTGTCTTACAGCAATGGGGGAAGTTAAGGAACTGATTTTAGCGGGACTCAATTGCGTAGGCATCTGCATCGGCAAAAAGAGCTTGGAGAAGTTTTAAATGAAGGGCATGACCTGTACGAACGCCATGAAACTTTCCAAGGATTAAGCCACCTGCTAAATGAAGATCACCCAAAACGTCCAAAACCTTGTGACGCACGCATTCGTCCTCATAACGAAGACCTTCTTCATTCAGAACATTCCCGTCATCAAAGACAAGAGTATTTTCAAGAGATGCACCTTTCGCAAGGCCAGCTGCCCAGATTTTTTCAGCATCTTCCAGAAGACCAAAGGTACGAGCGGAAGCGATATCTTCAGCAAAGTCTTCTTCCATAGGACGAAAAACATAATTCTGCGCTGCAAGTGATGTTCGTCCCGCAAAATCAAAATCCACTTCAATTTCATAGTTAGGTGCGGGCGATAAGGAAGCTCTCCGATCTCCTTCCTCAACAGTGATAGTTTTAAGGATGCGAATGATGCGACGAGAAACCCGCTGTTCACGAATTCCTGCCTTATCAATAAGATCCATAAAAGGCTTTGCACTCCCATCCATAATAGGAAGTTCAGGTCCGTTAATTTCAATACGAAGGTTATCAATACCATTGGCAGCAAGAGCTGCCATAAGATGTTCAATTGTAGAAACTGTTGTCTTGGGGGCGCTCCCAATGGTAGTACATTGCCGCGTATCCACAACCGCTTGCCAATGGGCAAGAATTTCAGCCTCTCCTAAATCGGTACGAACAAAAATGATCCCACTCCCTGAAACGGCGGGATAAAGAGTTACAGTCACAGGCGTTCCAGAGTGGACACCAATTCCCGTACACGAAACAACACTCTCTATGGTTTTTTGACAGTGTAGAACTTGGGGTTCAATGGTTGGAATAAGTGTATAAACCTTGGGTTGATTCTTTGTAATCGCAACTGATTGAAGACTCATCACCGATGCATCCTTTAATGATATTAGTTTATTCAATTAGAATAAACGGCCCTCTGGTTTGGAACAAATCACTGATTATAACGAATTATTACATAAGCAAGGCTTATGTCAGTTTATTACCAGACTGCCTCCTCAAAAAGGCTGGAATATCCATAGATTCATCCTCATGTTCAGGGAAAAGCTCTGATCTTGTTTGTACCGTTGTTTCTGCAACTGACTTTTCAGGAACTTCCTTAGGGCGAGAGTTAACTCCCTTGCGACCCATCAAACGATCAAACAGACTAAAGGCCATCTGGGCTCGCTGCGTTGGCATGCGTTCTGCTGGCGTAGGATGCATACTTGGTTCAACTGGCTTTTCAGCAGAGCCAAAAGTAGTTATTTCATTCAACTGAATAACATTTCCTTCAAACCCAGCACCTGTGTTTCCACCTTCTTTATCTATCAAGACAGGTGATTGAGGCTTAAGCTCTTCTTCAACTTTTACAATTGTTTCTTGCATTTCTTTTTCAAGCTCAGATATTCGAGCTTTGCTTAATAAGCTTGCTGCTTGTGCATCAATACCTGTAGCAACACAAGAGACGCGAATACGCCCCTCGAGAGTTTCATCAAAGGTAGACCCAAAGATAATATGAGCATCTGGATCAATTTCTTCACGAATACGGTTAGCAGCCTCATCAACTTCATAGAGAGTCATATCAAGACCACCAGTGATATTAATGAGAACAGCTTTAGCTCCCCGCATAGAAACATCATCAAGTAATGGACTTGAGATGGCGGCTTCAGCAGCTTCAATAGCTCGCCCATCACCTTGAGCCTCACCAGTGCCCATCATGGCTTTGCCCATCATCTCGCCCATTACGGCACGAACGTCCGCAAAATCAAGATTGATAAGTCCTGGTTTCATCATCAAATCTGTAATACTACGAACACCGGAATAGAGAACATCATCAGCCATTTTAAAGGCATCTGCAAAAGTTGTTTTTTCATTAGCAACGCGGAAGAGATTTTGATTAGGAATAATAATGAGGGTATCGACATATTTTTGAAGTTCTTCAATACCTTTTTCAGCAGTACGCATACGATTTGAACCCTCAAAATGGAATGGCTTTGTGACAACACCAACCGTAAGGATCCCTCTCTCACGTGCTGCTTTTGCAATAACAGGAGCTGCACCCGTCCCCGTGCCACCACCCATACCAGCCGTCACGAAAAGCATGTTGCTCTCATCAATGTGAGTTGCAACTTCATGAATACTTTCTTCTGCAGAAATGCGCCCTACTTCTGGATGGGATCCAGCTCCAAGACCTTGCGTAGCTTCAAATCCAAGCTGTATTTTTGATTCCGCCAAAGACAGAGAGAGAGCCTGAGCATCCGTATTACAAGCAATAAATTTTACTCCTTGGAGATCACCCCGAATCATATTGTTCACAGCATTTCCACCAGCACCTCCAACACCTATAACGCTAATACGGGGTTTAAGTTCTTTCTTGTTTTCAGTTGCAAACTGGGTCATTTTGATCTCCATAATCTCTTTTTCGTTCATATAATCACACACTCTATCTCAAAAATCATCACCAAATTTTCCTTAGAAAAGAAGTTATTTGTTGTAAAGCCATTTTTGAATTTTTTATGGAAAGAGTTTGTTGATGGGATTTACACTCTTGTTGGCCATAAAACAAGAGGCCTGCACAAGTTGAAAATGCTGGATTTTGAGAAAGCTCTGAAGCCCCTAAATGAAGAGACTTTCCGAGACGAACATTCTTTCCCAAAGTCATCGAAGCAATTTCTCGTGCCCCTGCCAGTTGACTTGCGCCCCCTGTCAAAACAATCCGCCCCCCTAAAAATACATTTCCTCCAATTTTGAGCAATCTTCCCTTAACATATTCAAAGGTTTCTTCTACGCGAGGTTTGATGATAGAGACGAGAGCAGAACGCGGCATATGATTTACGGAATCGCCGCGCCTTTCTCCCACAAGAGGTACGGTAATCATTTCACGATCATCCGCCACAGAAGATATAGCACTCCCATATAAAGTCTTTAAACGTTCTGCATGAGACAAGGTTGTAGAAAAACCCCGAGCAATATCCATCGTCACATGGTGTCCACCGACAGGAATACATTCTGCATGACGCAGCTGACCTTCATGGAAAACAGCAAAGGAGGTTGTACTCCCGCCCATATCAACAAGGATCACACCTAACTCCATTTCATCTTCAACCAAAGAGGCAAGTCCTGAAGCATAAGGAGCTGCAACAAAGTTTGACACTTCAAGATGACTTCTCGCAACACAAGTACTTAAATTGTAGATAGGACTGGCCTTACTCAAAAGGGTATAAATCGATACTTTCAACTTATCTCCATGCATCCCTCGAGGATCACGCACACCCCGCGTCTCATCTAAGGCATAGCCTGTAGGAACCATGTGCAAAGTTTGAAAAGCTTGACTTTCTTGAGAGGCTTTAGCCTGCATAAGGATTTTACGGACATCTCCATTATTAACAGGATGACCAGAAACACCCATTTCCACAGAAAGGTTAACGGATTGAAGATGGCTTCCATTAACACTGACAATCACATCTTGAATGGTCACACCTGCCATTTTTTCAGCCATATGAACCGCATTAACAATCGAATTAATACATTCTTCCATATCAATAATCAGGCCAGATTTAACACCTGCTGAAGAATGCTGCCCTACACCTAATACCTCTAGTTCCGCTTTCCCACTCACTTGACCGATTGCGCAAAATACCTTTGTAGATCCTACATCCAGCCCTGCAATAAGGCCTCTACGACGTCCCCTATGATCACGCCCCCAATTAAGCATCTTTACCCGTATTATTTTTCTTTTGTGCCGTCTCGGGCGTCAAACGCAAAACCAATTGATCGGGGATACGAAGATCAATATTTAAAATCTCGCGTTGCATCAAATTATGGTGTTTTTCAAGATCTAAAAGATAGACTAAGGCTTGTTCTGCTCCTTTTTCCGGTAATTTTACGTCAACCTTACCATCTAAACGAATATCCCAACGCGTTGCTCTTAAATGAATTGCGGTTGTCACACGACTTTTAACTTCAGGAAATTTATCAAGAAGAGAGATAAGAAATCCCACGTTTTGCGGCGCTTTGAGACCACTGATTTGCAACAATCCCCCATACTTTTGAGCTTCAACGGTTTCTATAAGCTCACCCTCTCGGTCCACAAGGTATGTTTTTGCTTTATTTTGCCAAATAGCTACGGGTTCTCTTTCTGAAATACGTACAAAAAGGGTATCCGGAAAACGCCTTTCAACTGAAGCTGCATTCACCCACGGAATCTCTTCTAAATTTTTTTTAATCTCAAGAAGATCTATGGATAATAAAGATTTCCCGCGAGATAAACTCGCCGTTTTAAGAATTTGTTCTTTATCCGTGCGAATCCGCCCTTCAACAATAACGTCGTCAAGTTGAAACCCAATAGAAGTTAAGGTCATTTCTATGCTATGAGAAATTTGAGTAACGAGTGCTGCCCCATGAAAATAAATCCAAAGAAGAATGGCACATAAGCTTAATCCCGCACTGACAGAAACGAGGCGTCTAAGAGTGAACTTTCGCCCAGAATCACGTTGAAGCTTTTTCCTTATGCCAGATGGTTGGCTTCTGGACTTCACCGCCGACATGAAGCATCCTCCACCATCCATTGTACCAATTGAGCATAGGTCATTCCTTGATGGGCAACAATTTCAGGCACCAATGATAATGGTGTTAAGCCAGGTTGAGGATTTGTTTCTAGATAATAAAGAGATCCAAGCTCTCCCCTCGTATCATCATATCTAAAGTCCGAACGGGAGACTCCGCGACACCCAAGAACTTCATGAGCTTTCTCAGCCCAATTGAGCACTTGTGCATAAGCTGCGGGATGAATAGGAGCCGGCATTAAATGAACGGCTTTCCCCTCTGTATATTTTGCCTCATAATCATAAAATCCTGAATGGGGGCGAATTTCAATGGCCCCAAAAGCTTTCCCTCCTAAAACGGCCACTTGAATCTCACGTCCGGGGATATAACGTTCGACCAAAACTTCATCTTCAAAAGGCCACTCTTGAGGAGAAGGAAGAGGGGAATTTTCATCCATAATAATGTAAACCCCAACACTGGACCCTTCATCAATAGGCTTAATAACATAAGGGGGTTTCATGATGCGTCCTGCGCACACATCGGTAAGACGCGCAACCTTTCCTTCAGGAATGGCAATGCCATTCATTTGACAAGTATTACGAGCAACAATCTTATTCATGGAAAGGGCTGATCCCAAGACTCCTGAATTTGAGTAAGGAAGCTCCATCATTTCTAAAAGACCTTGAATACACCCGTCTTCTCCCCAGCGCCCATGAAGAATATTTAAAACAACATCTGGTCTTGGATCGGATAAGTTTTTAACAAGTTGCGCCATATCACGCGTTACATCAATGGGAAGGACTTCATGACCTAATTCATACAAGGCCTTGATAACACCTTGCGCGCTTGAGAGAGATACCTCTCTCTCAGCTGAAAAACCCCCCATTAAAACGGCAACGCGCTTTTTCATGCAGCTTTTTCTCCTGTTTGAACCATCTCCATAACCCCCATTCGCTCAATTTCCCACCTTAAATCAACGCCGGTTTTTTCCAAGACGCGGGCACGCACTTCCTCGCCGAGCTCTTCAAGATCAGAGGCCGATGCTTCTCCTGTATTGATCATAAAATTGCAATGCATCTCCGACATCATGGCGCCGCCTTTTTTCAAACCGCGACACCCTGCCTGATCAATGAGTTCCCACGCTTTTCCTTGAGGAGGATTTGCAAAAGTACTCCCACCTGTTCGGGATTTTATGGGCTGAGTGCGTTCTCTTTCTGCAAGATAAGAGGAAATTTTCTCTTCAATAACTTTTGAATTTCCTTTTTTCCCCTCAAAGCGGGCTCCAATAAAAATCCAATCCTTTGGTAAATCACAATGACGATAACTCAAGCCTAACTCTTGAGGCGACAAACGATGAACTTCACCTTGAGGATCCATAACTTGAGCATAAACCAAAAGCTGGGAAATTTCTGAATCATAAGCCCCTGCATTCATGCGAAGAGCTCCTCCAATTGTCCCAGGAATCCCACACAAAAATTCAAAGCCAGCAATCTCAGCTTCTACAGATAAGGCAGCAACGTTTCGATCTAAAACAGCGGCCCCACTATCAATTTGGGTTTCATTGACAAAAACATTTGTAAATCCTTGACCTAAACGTATAACAACCCCCTCAATGCCTCCAGCCCTAACCAAGAGATTTGATCCCACACCTATAACATGCAAAGGAAGATCAGTAGGGCGGTTCTTGAGAAAAAAGGAAAGATCCTCACTATCCGCCGGTTTAAAGGTAACTTGAGCAGGTCCCCCTACTCCAAACCAAGTCGTAGAGCCTAGGGGAACATTAAAAAGATAACGTCCTCTTACTTTCGGCAAATATTTTCTAAGTTCTTTTTCTGTTAAAGACATTTTTCTTCACGCAGTTGTTTCTAAGATTAAGTTATTTAATTGATTTGGCAATTTACGAGCAAAAGTCGATATAGAGCCAGCACCTAAGCAGATGACAAAATCACCCTCTCGAGCTAAAGATTCGATAAGGCCAGGCAATTCTTCTGGCGTATGACAACAATAGGCTTCTCCACCCATGGCTTTGACCAAATTTTCATGATTAACCCCTTTTTTTGGCATTTCTCTTGCGGCATAAACGGGCAAAACAATGGTAATATCTGCTACATTCGAGCACGTTGTGAATTCCTGAAAATGATGCATCAAACGGCTATAGCGGTGCGGTTCAATGACTGCAATTACACGGCCTTTTGTGGCCTCTTTTGCAGCGGTCAAAGTCGCCTTAATTTCAACGGGGTGATGGGCATAATCATCAATAATTGTAACCCCTTGCCACTCTCCCACCCGCGTAAAGCGCCTCTGTATACCTTGAAAAGAAGCAAATGCTTCTTGAATAACAGATTCAGGAATACCACATTCAAATGCTGTTGCAACAACACTGAGTGCATTAAGAACGTTGTGGTGCCCATAAAGGGCAAGTGAAATTTCTAAACATTGATTGTTTCTAACCAAATGAAAAGAGGTTCCCTTAGAGGAAATTTGGATATTCTCAGCACGAATATTGGCTTCAGGATGCACTCCATAAGTAACGCATTTTTGCTCTCCTTTAATACGTTTCCAAAGCGCATAAACTTGAGGATGGTCGATTCCTAAAATGGCAAGTCCTTCTTGCGGCAGATGAGTTGTAAAAATTTCAAAGGCTTCATAAAGTTTTTCAACACTCCCGTAGTAATCCATATGTTCAAGGTCAATATTTGTAACAACGGCAATTTTTCGTGGTAGCTTCAAAAAACTTCCATCAGATTCATCGGCTTCTGCCAAGCACCATGCTCCTTGACCTACTTTTACATTGGAACCCCATGCATTCATCACCCCACCATTAACAATGGTCGGATCAAGACCCGCCTTTTCAAATACCCACCCCATCAAGCCTGTTGTTGTCGTTTTTCCATGAGTTCCAGAGATGGCAATACCTTGGTACTCTTTCATAAGAAGAGCAAGCATTTCGGAACGATGAAGCACGGGTAATCCCATAAGACGCGCTTCCCTTAATTCCACATTATCTTCCTTAATATCAGTGGAAATCACCACAACATCCTTCCCTTTAAGGGTATGTGGATCATGGCCTATTGAAAGAGAGACACCCGCTTTCTGAAGACGTGCAGTATTGTCATTAGCAGAGAGATCACTTCCACTTACTACATAACCGCTCTGAGCCAACAGTTGGGCAATGCCACTCATACCGATGCCTCCCACACCGATGAAATGAATATGCTTACCATTCAAATTATCAAGATTCATTCATTTATCTTTCTTATACTATAATCATTTTTACAAGGTGAGACAGCCTTAACACAGCGTCTGGAGCAGCCAATTTTCTTGCATTAAGAGCGGCCTCTTCTAATTTCCTCGGAGACGCCATTAATGAGGACATATATAATGCAACAGACTCAGGAGTAAACTCTTTTTCCCGCATTAGCCACCCCCCTTGAACATTTACCGCTTGCTGCGCATTATAAAATTGATGATCATCCATGGCATAAGGATAGGGAATAAAGAGCGCAGGCCTTCCAACGACAGCTGCTTCCATAACACTTGATGCTCCGGCACGAGAAATCACAAGGTGAGCCTTTTTATATTCTTCTCCCATTGATTTAAAAAAATGTGAAAGTACAACTTGCGCTCCTGTTCTCTGATAAAGAGCATTTATTAAGCCTAAATATTCTGGACGCCCTTGCTGATGAATACAAAGTCGCTTTTGGAGAGAGGGCTTTAAAAGACTTATGGCCTGCGGAATCACTTCCCCAAAAATTTTTGCCCCTTGACTTCCTCCCGTGATTAAAATCTGAAAAGTCTCATTTTCCTCGGGAAGAATATACGGCTCAGCCTTAATTTCAGGACGAACAGGAAGCCCCGTATAAACGACCTTATGGTGACATGACTTTGGAATATTTTCCACATGGGGAAAGGACGTTGCAATACGTGTTACGAGCGGAGCAAGAAAATGATTTGCCCTTCCAAAATAAGCATCCGCTTGATGAACAATCGTGGGAATACGCAAGGTTATTGCAGCCATCATTGTGGGGAAAGAGGCATATCCTCCAAAGCCAATCACAGCTGCTGGTTTTATACGCTTTAGTTGATAAAGGGCTGCGAGCGTTCCAGCTACAAGCATAGCCCCGCCTTGCACCTTTTTATGCAGTGGGCCTGATAGTTGACCTGCGGGAATTTTAACTAGAGATACATTCGACAACTTAAATTGATGCCCGCGTGCATCTGTAAAAAAGAAAACATTATAGCCTTGAGCACTCAATTCTTGAGCAAGGGCTTGAGCAGGGAAAACATGGCCTCCTGTTCCTCCTGCGGCAAGGACGATCGATTTTTTGAGCTTACTCATACTCACCAATCCTTCGTCGCGTTAATCCTAAAACCATACCCATGCCCACCGCTTGAGCAACCATAGAAGAGCCTCCATAGCTGATAAAGGGAAGAGTCATTCCTTTGGTAGGAATTAAATTAAGGGTTGAGGCCATATTAATAATAGCCTGCAACCCAAACTGAATAAGCAAACCAGAAGAAGCAAGCACAACAAACATGTTATTTTCTTCAAAAAGTCGGAAAAAACAACGCAGCAGAATAAAAGCGAAAATAAGCACCAGCCCCACACACAAAACCATGCCAAATTCTTCCCCCGCCACAGCAAAGATAAAATCCGCATGGGCATCAGGGAGAAACTTTTTCACCGTTCCTTCTCCTGGACCTTTTCCAAGAAACCCTCCATTCAAAAAGGCTTCCAAAGATTGATTGATTTGATACCGGTCACCAAATTTATCCCCTACGTCAGGATTCAAAAAGTGATCCACCCGTCGCGCAACGTGAGAAAAAAGGAAATAAGATCCAAAAAGCCCGCATATACCAAAGACAAGGCCAAAAAAAATCCAAAAAAGGGGCATTCCTGCAAGAAAAAACTGAACAAACCAGACAACTGTAACGAGAGCCGTCATACCAAGATCCGGCTGCAAGAGTAAGAGGCTAACGACACACAAATAGAGTCCCAAGGAAATCAAATTCCCCGGAAAAGAAGCGTCACTTTTTTGATTTGCAAAAAGCCAGGCACACACAACTACAAGGGAAGGTTTTACAAATTCTGAAGGTTGAAGAGAAATACCTCCGAAATTAATCCAGCGGGAGGCCCCCTTAATTTCAATGCCCATAAAAAGCGTAAAAACAAGTCCTATAAAACTTAAAACCAAAATGCCAAGGGCAAACCACTTTATGTTTTGCAAAGAAAGAAGTGAAACGCCAATTAACATTGCAAAGGTTGGCATTAAAAAGAGAAGGTGCTTTTTGATAAAATGGAATGAACTCCAATGATGTTGATCAGCAACTGCAGGACTTGCCGCCATAATAAGAAAAATGCCTAAAAGAATAAGAGACACAAGTGAAAGAAGAAGCCAGCGATCAATTGTCCACCACCATTGTCCTAGGAGACTTGTATTTGTCCGAGCTAAAGAGAGCATCCAGCTCTCCTTATTGCTTGATCATCATATCCATTGATTAGCTCATCCACATATTGGCAAAAAGCTTCTCCCCTGACCTCGAAATCTCGAAATTGATCAAAACTTGCACAAGCAGGAGAGAGGAGCACTACCGCTTGTGATTTTTCCTCCTTAAAAGCAAGAGATGTAGCCAATTCAGTTGCTTCTTTAAGACTCTTACATAAGGTATGAGGCACTTCTTTACCTAAACACAAGGAAAAAGATGAGGCAGCCTCACCAAATAAAAAAGCATGCTCAATAAAGGGAAAATAAGGTTTAAGAACCTCGATACCGCCCTCTTTCGGTCGGCCTCCTAATAACCAATAAATAGGCCTGTGTTTAAAACAAGTTAATGCTTTCGCAACAGCCTCAGCATTTGTGCCTTTACTATCATTGATAAAGGTCACATTATCTTTTTCAGCCATGATCTGTTGGCGGTGCGCAAGCCCGCGAAATGATGTAATTCCCTCAAGAACTGTCTCCCGATCTAGCCCTACAGACCGTAGAGCTCCATAGGCAGCCGCAATGTTTTGCCAATTATGTTGCCCTTGAAGAAAGGGAAGGATATTCAAATTTAATATTTTTTGAGAATCTTCATAAAGAATACCCTCTTTCACATAAACCCCTTGAGAAAGAGTTTTACAGGTTGAAATAGGGAAAAGCTTGATGGAGCCCGAATCCTTCAAAGCTTCATATATTGTTAAGCAAGGAAGGTCATCTAGACTAATTACCAAAGTATCTTGAGGAGTTCCATTTTTATAAATTAATTTTTTTGCCTCAATATAACCTTCCATTCCCCCATGTCGTTCTAAGTGATCAGGGGTAATATTCAGCAAGACACTGACATCAAAATGAAGATGGGGTGAAATTTCCAATTGATAAGAGGAAACTTCTAAAACATAGACGCCCTCCTCATCTATCGGACAAAATTCCATAACGGGAATCCCAAGATTTCCACCCACCTCAACGGTGACTCCACTTTGTCTAAGTGTATGGCCAATTAATGTTGTTGTTGTTGACTTACCATTTGTCCCTGTAATGCCAATGTAACGCGCACGGGGATGACTTTGCCATAGAACTTCGAGATCACTTATGGGCTGAACATTAGCTATTCGGGCTTGTGTCACCGCCGGATGGGGCGCAGGATATTGATGGGGAATTCCTGGACTTAAAAGGAAATAATCAATATTTTCCCACTCAATCGTTGCAATGTCTTTTAATGGAATTCCTTCTTTTTCCGCCGCTTTGCGAGCTTCTTCCTGATCATCCCAAGCAAAAACATAAGCGCCAGCTTTACACAAGCTGTGAGCAACAGACCTTCCTGATCTCCCCAGCCCGAGAACCACAATTTTTTGATTTTTATAGTGTGTTGGAATGATCATCTCTCTAACGCAATTTAAGAGTAGCCAAGGCTAACAAAGCTAAAACAATCGAAATAATCCAAAATCTAAACACAATCGTAGGCTCTGACCATCCCTTTTTCTCAAAGTGATGGTGAATAGGAGCCATCAAGAAAATTCTTTTGCCGCCCGACACCCTAAAATAACCTACTTGCAAAATGACGGATATAGCCTCCATCACAAAAAGACCTCCTGCAATTGCTAAAATGAATTCATGCTTTGTAATCATAGAGATCATTCCTAAAGCCGCCCCTGCAGAAAGAGAGCCTGTATCACCCATAAAAACGAGAGCAGGCGGTGCATTAAACCATAAAAACCCAAGACCTGCTCCGATCAAGGCGCCACCAAAGATAGCAAGCTCCCCTGTTCCTGGAATAAAAGCAATCTGAAGATAATTCGCAAAAATGTGATTCCCTACCAAGTAAGAAATAAGGACAAAACAAGTCGCCACACTCATGACTGGCCCAATCGCAAGTCCATCAAGTCCATCTGTCAAATTAACGGCATTAGAAGCTCCAACGATCACAAAAACCCCAAAAGGAATGTAAAAATAGCCTAAATCGACAAAAATATTTTTGAAAAAAGGAAGAGACGTACTCGTGGAAAGAGCGGGCTCACCTATGCTCATGACCGCATAAGCCCCAATTGCGCTAATTATAATTTGGATAAGAAGTTTTTTCTTTCCTGAAAACCCTTTAGAGTTATTCTTTGTAAGCTTTAAATAATCATCATAAGCTCCCAAGCATCCAAAACCGAGGGTCACTAACATAACGACCCAAATATACCTATTCTCTAAATTGGCCCAAAGAAGGGTGCTCAATGTCACGCCAAACAGAATCAACGTTCCTCCCATGGTAGGAGTGCCTTGCTTTGTCAATAGATGGGAGGCAGGCCCATCGTCTCGAATGGGTTGACCATGGCGTTGGTGGCGCTTCAACCATCTAATGAGGGGCGGTCCACATAAAAAACTAATAAAAAGGGCAGTGAGTAGGGCTGAAACGGTACGAAAGGTAATATACCGAAACACATTGAAGAAAAGAATGTCATGGCCGTAAAGAGTGTAAAGATAATAAAACATATTTAGCCCACCCTTTTCCTTTTCTTTTCTTGAAGCGTGAGAAGAGCTTCAACGATAGGTTTGACACGGGTCCCTAAGGAAGCTTTAACAGTGACAATATCTCCCGATTGTACTTCTTTTAAGACAAGAGGCATTAACTCCAAAGAAGTCGGTGCATATCCCCCCTTGAGAGAATTTGGAAGAGAAGCAAATAGAGATGCCATATAAGGTCCGCAACAGAAAACAAGATCGATCTTGTTTTCTAAAAGACATTCCAGGAGCTCTTCATGGCGTTTTTGCGAAAGACTCCCTAACTCCCGCATATCTCCAATAACAGCAATTTTTCGCCCTTGGCCACTTTTACCTAGAACAGCAAGAGCCGCTTTCATGGATGTAGGATTGGCATTATAGCTTTCATCAATGACTGTAAAGTCGCCCTTGTACCACTGGCCGCGCCCAGAAGGAGGCTTTAAGGCTGCAAGAGAATGCGCCGCTTGTTTAACATCAGCCCCGGCTAATGAGACACTTCCTAAAGCTGCCAGGCTATTAAGCGCCCAATGAAGTCCAGGCATAGGAAGACTATAGGAAAGAAACTCGCCCTGAAGCTCAGCCGTAATTTGACTTTCTTCTTCCTTCCCTTCCCAAGAGAGAAGCCGAAAATCAGCCTTTTCCGATTGACCAAAAGAATAAACCTTAAGGCCTTGTTCTAGAGCCAACTGAGAGAGAAGCAAATAGTGAGCGTTATCTCCATTTAAAAGGACGGGAGCCCCCTTTTCCATGGCTTCAAAGACTTCCGCTTTAGCACGGGCAATATCTTCTTCTGATTCAAAAAACTCGGCATGGGCTTCAACGACAGTTGTAATGATGGCAATGTGCGGCTTTATCATATGGGTTAAAGGCCGAATTTCGCCAGGATGATTCATCCCCACTTCAAAAACACCGAACTCTGTTTTTTCAGGCATGCGTGCCAAAGTTAAAGGAACACCCCAATGGTTATTATAACTTGATATGCTACCATGAGTAAGCCCTTGATCTTTCAAGATCATCTTCAGCATATCCTTTGTACTGGTTTTCCCAACACTCCCCGTAACAGCAATACGCTTTGCGCTTGAGCGTTCTCTTGCCGCTACCCCTAGTTTTTCTAAAGCTCTCAGCGTATCTTCCGCTACAAGTTGGGGTAGAGGGACTTCAGACATGTGAGAGACAAGGGCTGCTACAGCGCCTTTTTCACAAGCATTCTCAAGAAAGAGCTCCCCCACCCCTTGCTCTCCCTTGAGTGCTACAAAAAGATCACCTTTCTCAAGGGTACGCGTATCAATAGAAATCCCGGAACATATCCATGAGTCCGATGAAACCCCTCCTGTTATTTTATCAACATCCTGAGACTTCCAAAGTATACTCACGGGTTCATGCATTTTTGAACCTCTTCGACATCATTAAAGGGAAGAGCTTTATCTCCAATTAATTGGTAAGTTTCATGACCTTTACCGGCAATCAAAACAACATCTCCTGGTACCATCTCTTTTAAAGCCGTTTGAATCGCTTCACAGCGGGAAGCAATCTCGCTTGCTTCAGGACATTTTGCAAGTATTTGTTGCCGAATTTCTGCAGGATTTTCATAACGCGGGTTATCATCGGTAATAATAACCTTATCTGCCAAGCGATGGGCGATATAGCCCATCTCAGCTCTTTTCATCGTATCTCGGTTTCCTCCACAGCCAAAAACAACCGTGAGCTTGCCATTGGTATGGGGCCGTAGGGAGAGGAGAGCTAGTTTTAAACCATCGGGCGTGTGAGAATAATCAACATAAATATCTTTTGCGGCTTGCTCAAGACGCCCAGGAACGCCCTTCAAGTTTCCACATGCTGCAATTGCGGATGAAGGACTTTCTCCACAAGCTATCACTGCACCTAGAGCGGCAACGACATTATAAACTTGAAATTCCCCTACCAGAGACACACTGAAATCATATTTTTTCCCTTCAAACGTAAGAGAAACATTTTGACTTCCAGATTGAGGCACAATTGAGTTAATTCGTATTGTTTCTCCCGCCTTACCAAAACTAATTATCTTTAAAGATCGCTTTTGACACAGATTTCTTAGCTTTTCATATTCAAGAATATCTGTATTAAGAACCGCACAGGTATCATGGAACATAATTTCCTCAAAGAGACGGCATTTTGCGTCAAAATAGGCCTCCATGGTTTGATGATAGTCTAAATGATCATTCGTAAAATTAGTAAAGACAGCTGCCTTAAGTCTGACCGAGTCTAAACGATGTTGATGAAGACCATGACTTGAGGCTTCAAACGCCAAATGATCTATTTTTTCTTCCTTAAGAGATTGAAGTATTTGATGAAGTCGAATAGGGTCAGGCGTATTTAATCCTGCTGTTCCTGTAGGTGGGGGCAAAGGACGACCTTCAATGACAAGTCCTAAGGTCCCCAAACTTGCGGCCGGTAGATTTAATTGCGCCCAAATTTGTCTTATAAATGTCACAACAGAGGTTTTACCATTCGTTCCCGTTACAGCAACAATATTCTCAGGCTGCAGAGGATAATAGGCTGCAGCAAGCATACTCGCTATTTTACGTACTTCTTGACTGACAAAAAAAGAAACATGTGGGTAAGAGGCTTTTATATCGGATCCGATTTGTTCTTTATACTCAAGAGGCACAATAATACCGCCAGCACCTCGATCAAGAGCTTCTTTAATATAAGTTGTCCCATTATATTGAGTTCCAGGAATGGCGATAAAAAAACCCCCTTTTTCAACGGTCCGCGAATTGATGCTGAGAGAGGTTGGCTCATTAACAAGCTTGCCTAAAGGAGTTAAGATTCCATTATTAATTAAGGCAGATAAGTTCATTGTCTTAGGTCCTTGCGTCATGAGTAGCCTTAGCATGGATAAACTGAGGGCTTTCCGCAGACTCATGCTTTTCTTCATTTACGGGAATTACTTGAAGCAAAGGAGCAATTCGCGAAATAACCTTTCCAGCAATCGGCGCTGCATTCCACCCAGCTGCATTAAATCCATAGGTTTCCTTAATTGCCTGAGGACGGTCCACCATAATCAAAACTATATATTGTGGGCGACTCATTGGAAAGACCCCAACGAAAGAAGTCATATTGCTCCCCTTTTTATAGGCTTTTCCAGAAAGAATATTTGCTGTCCCCGACTTTCCACCCACCTCATAATTTTTGACTTCCGCCTTTTTACCTGTTCCTTCCGCAACAACTCTATGCATCAATTGACACATTATCTTAGAGGTTTCTTTTGAAACGATCTGAATACCTTGATCACTTTGAGTATTCTCTTTTTTCAAAAGGGTTGGTTTATTCATCATACCTTTATTTACAATGCCTGCAATGGCTGTGACAAGCTGTAAAGGACTAATGGAAATTCCATATCCATAGGAAGCCGTCATAGTTGTGACCTCACTCCAACTTTTGGGAAAAATGGGAGCGCCAACTTCAGAAATTTCTATTGACGGGGTTTCAAAAAAGCCCAGTTTTTTGAAAAATTCTTGTTGACGTTCAGAACCAACTTGCATAGCCATTTTTATAGCCCCAATATTGGATGACTTAGTAAAAATCTCAGCCACGGTTAAAGGTGGGTTAACATGAGGATAATCTGTTATTTTAAAACGACCAATATGAATAGGAGCCCGTACGTCATAAACTGTTGAAATACTTGCGATTTTACTTTCCAAGAAGAGGGCGGTGTTAAAAATTTTAAAACTTGACCCCATCTCATAGGCCCCTAAAGTAATTCGATTAAAAAGAGCGTCTTTTTGCGACCCTATTTTTCCCACCTGATTTGGATCAAAATCAGGAAGGGAGACCATAGCCAAAATCTCACCTGAGCGTACATCCATAATGATGCCCGCTGCGCCTTCAGCACGAAACTTTTCAACACCCGCTAAAAGCTCATCCCGCAAAGCATGCTGCACACGAATATCAAGACTTAATTGTAGAGGATTTTTCTCAGATAAGAGATACTGGTTAAATTTTCTCTCAACCCCGCCTAGCCCCGCATTATCAATATTTGTAAACCCCAGAATGTGGGAAAATAATTCCCCATGGGGATAAACCCGCCTTTCATCAGAGCGAAAATAAATGCCGGGAATTCCCAGACGCATAATCTCTGCCTGTTTTTGAGGCGTAAGGTGCCGAGCAAGCCAGATGAAAGCTTTATCTGATTTAAGCTTTTGTATGGTTTCTTGAGGATTTAATTCCGGCAAGACTTGCGTCAATTTTTCTGCTGCCTCTTTTGAATCGATCACCACCTTGGCATTAGCATAAAGAGAGGATGTGGTCAAACTTGTGGCAAGGAGTTCTCCATTACGATCCACAATATCCGCACGAAAATTGGTCCCATGAGGAGAGAGCGCAAATTTATGGCCTTCTCCAAGGCCTCGTATTAAACTGACATCCACAAGTCGAAAAGTAATAACAAGAAAAGCCAGGATAAAAGTACACGCCACAACTAAGAGACGCGCTTTTGCCATATCTAAATTTTGACGGAGTGATTTAGCCTCACGCCAAGAAGTTGCTTCATAAAACTCTTCAGGAATATAAAGCTTACCTAAGCTCATTCATCTGCCTTCATTGTAGCAAGATGAGGTCTAAGCAACGTTCTTGCAAAATCATCTTTTAAGTCGAGATCGCGGCTAACGGCTAAGATTTGGTTCGTCTTCATTGGCGTAATGTCCAAAAATTTTTGGGCCAGATTTTTAAGTCGCTGAGGCTCGTTTAAATGACTCCATTCCGCCTTTAAAATATGTATACTCTCTTTTTCGCGTTGAATCTGCTGTGTAATTTTTGATATTTTTTGTTCAATTTCGACAACTTCGTGTTTAACTTTAAAAAGAATACATCCTAAGATAAGAGAAAGAACAAAAAAGAGAGAGGTGGAACGGGACATTTAAGCCTCCCCTTCTATACGAATAGCCCACCGCAATTTGGCGGATCGGGCGCGGGGATTCACTTTAATTTCCTCCTCTGTTGGCAGGAGGGCTTTTCGATCTTTCATTTCAAAGAGAGGTTTATGACGCGGCACATCGGGAAGATGTCTTGAGGCGTGAGGAAGTCCCCCACTTCGTTTTTTCAAAAACAATTTTACAATACGATCTTCAAGAGAGTGAAAGCTTACGATAACCAAACGGCCGCCTCCTTTTAATAATTTTTCAGAAGCCTCAAGTCCCCGCTCTAACTGCCCCAACTCATCATTCACATAAAGACGGAGCGCTTGAAAAGTTCGCGTTGCAGGATCAAAACCTTTTCTTTCAAAACCTACGATAGAGCGTACCAATTCGGCGAGCTGGCCGGTTGTGTGAAAGGGCCGCCTTTCAACAATAGCTTTTGCAATGGCACGAGAGCGGCGCTCTTCTCCATAAACCCATAAAATGTGAGCAATTTCTTTAGCTTCAAAGGTATTGACCACATCAGCAGCGCTCAGTCCCTTTTTTTCCATACGCATATCGAGGGGACCATCTGTTTTAAAAGAAAAACCGCGTTCTGAATTGTCTATTTGTGGTGAGGAAACACCTAAATCAAAAACAATTCCATCATAGGTTTTTTCTGGAACAAGACTAGCAAGATCCCCAAATCTTCCTTCAACAAAAAGGAAGCGGTCTTTATATTTTTTTTTAAAATCTTCAGCACGCATAGAAGCCTCGGGATCACGATCACATCCAATTACCGTACATGCCGCTTTATCTAAAATGGCCCCCGTATAACCTCCTGCCCCAAAAGTCGCATCAATATAAGTTTCCTTATTTTGAGGAGAAAGGGTTGCAAGCACTTCTGAAAGCATGACAGGATTATGACTCATCGCTGCCCCGTAGCTTTAAGGTGGCTTGCTTTTCTTGAACCCTCTGGCGCGCTTCTTCTTGATGCTCTTCAAACAGCTTTGGATTCCATATTTGGAAAGTCGCTCCGCGCCCCACAAAAGCCACTTCCTCTTTAATTTTGGCATGATCCAGCAGCAAGCCGGGAAGAATAATGCGGCCATCCCCATCCAAAGACAGCATTTGCGAATCGGCAAAGATGGTGGCTGTCAAATCATCTTGAGTTTCGGAGAAAAGATCCAGTTGATCAACACTATCACTCAACCGTTGCATACGATCAATCCCCATTCCTTCAACGGCAGAAAGCTTATAAGAGCGAAAAGCAACGATGCCTTGAAAAGACTGCCCAGATAAAGCAAGACGAAAAGAAGCGGGCACAGAAACACGCCCCTTTTTATCAAGCTTATTAATGAAGGTGGACAGAAATAGTTTCATTTTTCCTCTTACACATCTTCTCCTCATCCTGAGGGGACAAAGAGACATATTTCTGGTATATCACGGGGAATTATGGGATTCAATGGGATAATCTGGGATGAAAATGAACCACAGAGTTATCCACAGGTCTTTGGCGAAATTAATGGAAAAATCAGAGGATCAAATCAAGTACAACTTATTGTTTTTTAACGAATTTTAAAAAGAATAAAGAGAACAGTTTTTAAAAGGAATGACTGATAGTAAAAAATTATCCACTGGAAAAAACTAGAAGAAAATTTCCTTGTAAATTTATCCTTGAAATTTAATCAGTCAGCACAAAACTTTAAGAATAATGTTTCTTAAAACCGCCACAGAGACAGCAGCACAAATAAAGGTAAGAGGATCACAACAGACCATGCCATATAGCCAAAAAAGCTGGGCATGACCACCTTGCGCCCTTCGGCAATGGCTTTCACCATAAAGTTGGGCGCATTGCCAATATAGGTCATGGCTCCTAAAAAGACAGCGCCTAAGGAAATAGCCTCAAGAGTATGGGTCAGGGTTGTCATCAATGTCGCCGCTTCTCCCCCTGCCATGTGAAAGAAAATAAGATAGGTAGGCGCATTATCCAAAAAGGATGAAAGTCCTCCCGTCAGCCAAAAATACATCATGTTATTGGGCTCTCCATTAATCTCTACAAGAGAGATAAGAGGGGCTAACGCGCCTCCATGGCCCGCGGCAAGAATAGCAATTACGGGAATGACTGTCATAAAGATACCAAAGAAAAGTTTGCTAACTTCCTTCAAAGGCTCCCAGGAAAAATGATTTTCTTTATGAATTTCTGAAGGGGTAAAAAACCAAGAAGCAAGGGCAAGAAGGATGAGTCCCACATCCCGTAGAAGATTAGAAAGTTCAATAGAAACACCTCCAACATTCAAGGAAATAGCGGACTGCCAAATGCCGCTCATCAGGACAAGCCCAATAACACCAATAAAGAGAAGGCCATTATATTTTCCCTTAAGCGTTACCTTCACAGGCCGATGGCGAAAGGAATGCCCTTCTTTCCAGGTAAAGTAGCTATCAATTCCATAAAAAATCAGAAGAAGGGGGATGGTTATGAAAATGATATCAAATAGTAAATTTTCAAGAGGCCAAAAAAAATCCACCCCATTAAGAAATCCAAGAAACAAAGGAGGATCTCCAAGAGGGGTTAAAGCGCCTCCTACATTCCCTACAAGGAAAATAAAAAAGATCATGTGATGGACACGCGCCTTGCGATGCTCATTAATATGCAAAAGCGGCCTCACCAGAAGCATGGCGGCTCCTGTTGTCCCAATCCAGCCTGCCAAAAACGTTCCCACTCCCAGCAGGGCTGTATTCATCAAGGGAGTGCCAGGTGACTGAATGTCAATTTTAATTCCCCCTGAAATGGTATAAAGAGCTGAAATGATAATGATAAAGGGCAAGTAATGATGGAAAAAAGTCTGGGCGACTTCCTTCGAGGCGAGGTCAATTCCAAAGAAACTAACAAGAGCAAAAATGGTCATAAAAGACCACAGAAGGGCAATTTTACCATAATGATTTTCCCAAATATGGGCGGCAAGAAGAGGTATAAAGGCCAAGGATAACAGCATCCCCACAAAAGGAAGCCCCCACCATAAACTTAACGCTTGCCCTGGCAAGTTCCCCCCTGTCGCCAAAAGAGGCGCTGGGAACAATAAACCAAATGTGAGAAAAAATATTTTTACGCCCATCCTTGAACCTTCATCTTTTTGACAATAGTTTAAGGTGAGCAAGCGCTTGAGGGAAGGGCTTTTTCAACGATACAAAAAATGAGAGGAATCAATTATGAAATTTAAAAATATATATTTTAAGAAAAGCTAGCTATTTTAGTATTTTCACCTTATATACATTTTATCTCTTTCAATTATTTACAAAGTCTGGTCATTCAATGTCATCATTTTCAACGTTTGAACTCCCCTCATTTTTAAGTGATTCCCTTAAACGTTTGGGTCTTACAACACCTACACCCATTCAAGAAAAAGCAATTCCTGAAGGGCTTAAAGGTCACGATATTTTAGCCTCCGCCCAAACAGGGACAGGAAAAACTATGGCTTATCTTCTTCCACTTATTACAAACTTAACGAAAGATCCCCAATCGAAAGCCCTTATCTTAGCTCCAACCCGTGAACTTGCTGCTCAAATTCAAGAAGCGGCTCGTTCCCTTGTCTCTGGGCAGATAGGAAGCGTGCTTTTAATTGGCGGTGACCCCATGATGAAGCAAATTTCTAACCTAAAAAGAAACCCAAGACTTATTATTGGCACCCCAGGACGAATTAATGATCACCTGAATAGAAAAACTCTTAAGCTCCATGAGGCGAGCTTTTTGGTCCTAGATGAAGTGGATCGCATGCTAGATATGGGCTTTAGCGAAGCTTTAAAGACAATTATACCTCACCTTGCGAAAGAGCGGCAAACCTTTATGTTTTCCGCCACAATGGCTGAAGATATCAAAAAGCTCTCCCTTACCTATTTAAAAAACCCACAACTGATCACTATAGGTTCAACACGTGAGCCTGTCTTAAAAATTAAACAAGAAACACGGCATACGACAGCAAATGAGAAATTCCCAACTCTTCTAGAAGAGTTGGGGTCACGGGAAGGTAGTGTCATTATCTTTGTTAAAACAAAGCATGGTGCTGATCGTCTTGCAGTCAAGCTTAGTCAGCAAAAACACCCCGCCTCTGCCATTCATGGTGATCTGAAGCAACGCAAAAGAGACTCGGTAATTCAAGATTTCCGTAAACTCAAGACACGCATCATGGTCGCAACAGATGTTGCTGCACGCGGCCTTGATATTCCTCATATTATGCATGTGATTAACTATGACCTCCCTCAGTGCCCTGAGGATTATATCCACCGTGTGGGACGTACAGGACGTGCAGGAATGGAAGGTTTTGCCCTTTCTTTTATTGCTCCGGAAGACAATATAAAATGGCGTCGAATTCATAATTTGATAAACAATATTGGCGAGGCTAAAAGCGGCCCAAGAACTGATACCTCTTCTCACAAGCGAAAGAAAAAGCCGCGACCTTTTGACTCAGATAAAAAACCACGTTCTTTTGATGGGAAAAAGAAATCACGTCCCTTTGATTCAGATAAAAAGCCGCGACCTTTTGGTTCTGACAAAAAGGTAAGACCTTTTGTTTCCGTTGGCGCTATTGCGGGTAAGAAAAAACCTTCAAAGAATAATTCTTGGAAACAACAAAGGTCCGCTTACAAGGCTTAAGATCCTTTCTTCACCGTGCTAGAAACTCTATAAAACCAATAGAATATGGCAAGAAAGACAATCAGCCCTAAAACATCGGTCGACTCGGCTAGAGCTGCGGGAACAATCTTAAACACACTTGTGTTTTGGTAAACCACAAAAGGAATTGCAATTAAAATTCCTACAATCGCCTCTCCCGCAATAAGCCCTGAAGCAAACAAAAGTCCCCGCCGTTCAACAGTCGCTTTTTCAGAAGAGTTCCCTTTGCTTTTATGAAGAGCTTTCCGTGACATAGCTGCCAAAATTCCTCCTGCAAACAAAGGAACTGTAACTTCTAGGGGCAAATAAATACCTCCAGCAACTGCAACAACAGGAAATCTCCATCGGGATCCTGCATTCTTCAATGCACGATCAATGAAGAGAACAAGAATACCAAGAATTACCCCCGTAATGATCATACTCCAATCCATGGATTGATCAAAAATGGCTTGGGATACAGCTGCCATAAGAGCGGCTTTCGGCGCACTCAAAGCTTGAGTTGGGTCCATTCCTTCCCGGGGAAGCACTTCACCAAAGCCATAAGCTTCAAATAAAAGTTGAAAAATAGGCGCCAAGACGACCGCGGAAACAAAAACTCCTAAAATCAACATAACTTGTTGCTTCCAAGGGGTAGATCCCACGAGCTGGCCTGATTTTAAATCTTGCAAATTATCTCCAGCGATACTGACGGCACAACCAATAAGAGCCCCTAAGAGAATGGTAATTCCTGCAGCACTTAACGTAGCACTTGATTCCTCCCAAAAGTTGGGCATGAAACTAAAGAATATTAAAAGGAAAAATGACACAACGAGTATGGCCATTAAGATGATCCCTGAAATGGGAGTGCCTGAAGTTCCTAAAATACCGCACATATAAGAGGAAATAGCACTTCCGAGGGCTATCATAAAAAACGTAATTAACGTAATGAAAAAACTGATAGCAACCACCCAAGGCACAGATAAATGAAGACCGCTCTGTTGCACAATGTAATTGAAAAGCATGTAAATTGGTAGAATAAGGAGAGCTGCTCCCAAGGCAACGTAGGTTATAGGAATATCAAAATCGGTCCGGAGGATGTTCGAATGACCCTCCGTTTTAATTTTACGAACCGCTTCAAGGGAAGCCTTTATGGCGCGCTGAAGAGGTTTTATAAGTTCAACAATCATCCATAGCCCGCCAAAAACCATCATACCTACGCCAATGATACGAATCTTAGAGTTCCATATTTCCACAGCTGCCATATGGGCACTCTCTACATCTAAAGGGAGACCATAAATAAGGCCAAAGAGAGGCACTCCAATAAACCAGCCTAAAATAGCCCCCAAAAACATGGCAAAAGCAATTTCAATACCAACGATATAGCCCGCTCCTACTAAAGCCAAAGAAAAGCCTGCAGTGCCCCCTACGACAGTGTTTCCAACACGTCCCCAAATATTAATGCTGTCAGCAAGAAACTGAAATCCACTCTGGCAAAATTTAATGGCAGCGGCAGCTAGCCCTGAGAACAAAATCTCTTTCGCAGCCGTACTTTCACCAGCAGATTTTAAAACCTCAGCTGTCGCAACACCTTCAGGAAATTTAAGATCGCTTTCAATAATCATAGCTCTTCTTAAGGGAACGGATAAAAAGACACCTAAAAGTCCCCCCATAGCTGTCAAACTGATCATAATCAGATAAGGAAAACCATCCCAATATCCAATCATCACCATTGCTGGCAATGTAAAAGCAACAGCGGCAGCCATAATTTCTCCCGCAGAAGCTGCCGTCTGCACCGCATTGTTTTCAAGGATATTCGACTTTCCAAATAATTTTAAAACCGTCATAGAAATTACAGCGGCTGGAATACAAGCAGATACGCTAAGTCCTACTTTCAAGACAAGATAAGCATTGGATCCTGCCATAAGTATGGCAAGTAATGCACCTAAAATCACAGCCTTAACAGTAATTTCAGGCAAATGCGTTGATGCTGAAATGTAAGGGGTAATCGCTTTTATAGCTTTCCGACTCATTTAATTCATTCTCCCGTGCATTAATTTTTTTCAACAAAAAATCTCAATTGCATTAACCTTTACACAAGGATAAAATTGATGCAAGGAAAAGTATTTAATTTAAAAGCCTTTTTTGATTTCTTAAAGTATCTAAAAATCCTTGAAGGATGTAAGAAGCAGCCATTTTATCGATAACTTTTTTTCTTTTTTCACGGGAGACATCAGCTTCAAGAAGTGTCCTGGTAACGGCCACCGTTGAGAGGCGTTCATCCCACAAGCAAAGGGGGAGATCGGAAAGAGCCAATACATTTTGAGAAAACTGACGAATGGATTGACAACGGGGCCCTTCACTTCCATCCATATTTAAAGGCAGGCCCACTACAATACCTATAATATGATGGTCATTAAAAACTTTTAAAAGAACTTTTGAATCCACCTTCCATTGAGTGCGTCGAATCACGTCAAAGGGAGTTGCAATGGTGTGATTCACATCTGAAAGGGCAAGACCTATTGTTTTTTCACCAACGTCACAGCCTAAAAGACGTCCTCCCTTTTCAAAAGAGACTTGTGTAAATTCATTCAATGAGAGTAAAGCCATCTTTATTCACCAATTTTTAAGACCTTTAGAGATATGATAAAGACATGATCTACAAGGAAGGAGCCTATTCATGACATTATCACATCAATCTGTTGAAATCCTTTTGGACCTTATAGAAATAAAAGTCAGCAGTCTTCACATTCAAGATCGAGAGGATGCTCGTGAACTTAACAAACTTAGAAAGTGCCGGCAAGAGTTACTGATCAATGGCTCAGAACCTTCTCTAAAACAAATGGAAGAGCACTTAAAATCACGATCTTCTCAAGCACACCGCGTGAGAAGAACTTATTACTCAAAATAAATTAAGGGGTATCAGGAGCGTTAACTTCTTCTCCTAGTACGCTATTCTCAATACCAAAGGAATGATTAAAATCCCCCACATTTTTAAGAAAAAGAGTGACAAGAAAAGTTGTGTTAGGCCTTACATCTCGATCTTTATAATTTTGGCGCACTACTGAAAAGCCCAGTCCAAAACAGTCATCTCGATAAACAGCCCCCACACCACGCGCCAGAGGTCCTCCCCCCTTGACTTTTGCCACTAAGTTTTCTCTTAATTGCCCCACTAAGGTCCAATACTTCGTTATTTGCGAAGAAAGCGTTAATCCAATTTGGTTGACCTCTATACCATTAGCCGTTGATATCTTATCAACAAACACGTAATTAACTGCAAGTTTTGCAATTGCTGGCCCTATTGTACCTACCGCATCGGATACCCGCGTTTTGAAAGACTTCTCATCCAAGCGAAATCGATAATTGAGATTCAACCAAGGAAAAGGAGTTGCTGCAAGACGCCCAACATAATCAGACGGACGTCGTCCAAATCCCTGAGTTAAATCCAAACGTTTTGGAGAGGATAAGGAGTAACTTTGACCAAAAAATGCACTTACATCTCCATATTGCTTACCTGTAGAAAGGATTTCACCTCCATAAACAGCTCGACTTCCGGTGTCAATACGATCATACCCAGGAAAACGATCCATACTAAAAAGATTAGTGTCATTGAATTCAAAGTCGGCACTGTCTTCATTAGGAACCCGTTCAAGGCCAATAGGCTTATCTGGAGCCGTGATAACTTCAGCCACAGGTTGTACAACATAACTTTGATCACATAATAAATTGGCAAAAGGCCACCGCCAGTTAAGAGCGGCTTGAGGAAAAAAACGCCCTCCTCCTCTTCTTTGACGAGGCGCGAGAGGATCTTCCTTTTCATTGCTAAAGCCATTTAAACGCCTCCCTCCTCTTCTTTGAAGAGAAGTGAGAGGATCCTTCTTTTCATTATTAAAACCATATAAGTCTCCGCGGAGCAATCCAAAAACAGAGAACACTTGACCAACAGAATTGACCCAAGGCCGCTTCCAGCTAACTTCCCCAATTCCTCGCCGCATATTAAGTCCCTCTTGTCTATAAAGATTTAATAGATTCCCATTAAAGTTAAATCTTCCTCCCAAAGGATCAACAGCTGAATATGCATTATACTCTATAATAGGCAGAGGAGCTGCTATGGTTTTTTGAACATCTGAATTTTGAAGCCCTTGAAAATGATAAATCTGTGCGGTTGCATAATCACGTTGACTCACAAACCCTTCTAAAATTCCCGATGATGTCAGTGCCGGTTTATTTGAAAAGCCTGAAACATTAAATTTCTTAAAATAAGTCTTATCACTAACGTATCCTCCTTCAGCTCTCACACGCCAATCTTCTGTTAGGTTAAACTCCCCATCACCAAAAACGTGCCCGCGCCATTCAGGAAGCTTAAAATGGTCTCTCTTTTCAGCAATTATATCCTTATGCGTTTTTTTGTACTTGATAAGACTTCCTTCGGCTTTGAAGCTCCCAAAACCAAAAGCTTGACGATATTGACCAAAAACAAGGGGATTTTGATTCGAATAAAAGATGGGATCAATAGTCATATCAATATCTTCAGAGAGGGCAATAAAATAAGGAACTTCAACACCAGCACCAAAAGTAGTGTTGTATGTAGGCATTGGGATCAAAAATCCACTACGCCTCTCTAAGGGTTGAGTTGAATAGGGCACATATAAAATTGGTGTATCTAATAAACGAAATTGGGCATCCGTAAAATGAATATTTTTCCCCTCATTATCTTTAACAGCACGTCGCGCATTGATTTGCCATGTTGGAAGCTTATCTCCACAAAGCTGACAGGGTGTATAAACGGCATTATCTAATTCTTCTCGATCTTCAAACTTACGCGCTTCAACGGCAACTAATTTAGAATCATCCTCTAAAAGGGTTCGAAGGTGAAGGATAATACCAGTTTTCAAATCGCCCGTAAGTTCTAAGTATTCAACAAAGTCTATATCCCCACTTGGTCGACGTAACCTCACATTTCCTGATGCCGTAACAATATCTAGATTTTCATTATAAGTCACATAATCTGCTTCTAAAATGTTCCCCTCATATTGAAACTCGACATTACCTTTCAGAATCATAATCCCCAGATCACGATCATAAGTTTGCGCATCTGCATAATACAGAACGGGTTGATCACCCCCTTCCAAAAACCCTGTTTGGCCATAAAGAGAGGAGGACAATAAACTACTTAAAAGCAAACAAAATGCTATTTTTCTTATACTCATTTTAACCATCTTCTTGGCTAAACACAATTACGGCCCCCACCATAGCCGTAATTAGAGGGGGAAGCCAAGCGGCAATAAGGGGAGGAAGCCCTCCAGATGCACCAATGGCAAAAGTCATGTCTTTGAAAAAGTACAAAAAAAGACCAGAAAGCAATCCAAAAAAAATGAAGAGCGCTGATTTTCCTTGCCTAACGGGACGACAAGAAAATGCTGCGGCAAGCAAAACCATAAACCCTAACCAAAAAGCATTTGCGAACATAGACTGCCAAGACATTTGATACTTAAGACTTTGCAGCCCAGCCGCTTCTAAAAGAGCAATGTAGGCCGGCAATTTCCAAAACGAAGAGACTAAACGACTTGTTTGCATTTGCTCAATTTTCTTTCGATTTAATGAAGTGGAAATAGATTTTTCTACAAAAGGTTTTGCTACTTGCCCAACACTCAAATCCCAGCCATCATTAAGATTTAAATGACCCTCATGAATTCGCCCTGTTTTTGCATCAAGGCGCTCAATAAACTTATTTTGCTGAGAGGTTGTAATAATATTTAGATCTTGAAATTCCATCTTATTCAGATCGACTTTACTTGCTCTATAAATAACTTGATGAGCCCCTCTTTTCTCGCTAAACCACAAACCCGTTGGAGAGAGTTTAATATCTTCTTTGTTTTTCAAGAGATAGCGTTTTTCTAACTTTTCAAAGCGTGCTTGCATAGCTGATGAAAGAGGATTAAGGACAGCTAAGTCAATAAATCCAATAAGAAGTGCCGTCATGCTCACGGGAAGAATAATTCGCCAAAGCGAAACACCACTTGAACGAATAACTACAAGCTCATTAGATCTATTCATACGCCAAAAAATAAAAAGAGCCGCAATTAAAACAATAAAGGGAAGAACTTGCTCTAAGAATTGAGGTGAGCGAAGAAGAACCATATTTAGTTTCATAAGGAGATCAATTTCCTTTGTCCCGGCACGTCTTTGAAGTTCAGCAAAATCAAAAAGCAAAATAATGATAAATAAGCACAAAAAAGTGGTCAAAAAACTCAAAAGAAATGAGCGACTCACATAGCGCGATAGGAGATTCATAAAAATCATGAGTTCTTCCTAAAATTAAACACGTTAAAAAACCTAACTCCCCATGGAGTTAGCAGAAAAAGACATATCAAAATTGTCAAGATAACACTTCCATAAGCAAAGGGTATCATAAAAGTAGCATATTTCAGTGTGTGGAAGAAAATCATAACACTCACTTGAAGGAGACTTGCCCCCAAGCATGAAATAAAAATTCTCATAGATCTTCCCTTCCGATTGAAATGTCCAAGTAGCATAAAGCACACTGCAAGCAAGGCGAAAGCAAGGGCAAAAAGAGGAATGAGAAGACGTTGATGAGCGGCAGCTAAAAATTCTAATTTTGTAGAAGGCTTCAATTTTTCTTTGGGATTAAAAAGATCCTCAAGTGATCTTTCATAAGCTTTCAGAAACCGCGCTTCTTGAGTATTTTCTTTTTCTTCTTTTTTCTCTTCAATGGTATAACGATCAAAATATAAAATAGAGGGTTTTCCAGTTGATACGTCCTTTTCTTGGCGATTTCCATTTATCAAAAAAATCCGTCTTCCTTCTTCTTTATCAAGAAGAATTCCTTTTTCTGCCATAAAGATTTTAAGGTTACTTGGTTCGTTGGCATCGTAAAGTAAAAGTCCTAAAAAGTTGCCTTGTGCATCTTGCCCTCTAGCATACACTGTATATTTCCCTATGGAATTGAATTGACCCGCCTGGATGAGGCTTACAAAGGACTGTTCCCTTAAAGATGTTGATATGTCTCGATATTTTCTGAAGGTCAATGGAATCACATAAAGAGAAAAAACATAAATGATAAGAGTAAACAGAATACCAATTGAAAAGACAGGTTTTGCAAGTTGCCAATAGCTTAATCCCGCAGATTGCATAGCAACAAGTTCATGATCAGCTATAAGTTTATTGTATACAAATAAAACTCCAATAAGAACAGCAATAGGCGCAATAATAACAAATAAATTTGGCAAAAGGTAAAGGATCATTTGAAAATATAAGAGAAGGGAAATCCCCTTATTTGCTACATAGTCAATATAACGAATAGACTGAGCGAGCCACGAAATCAGAGTCAGCACGACTGCCACCGTAAGCGCAGTAAAAAAAAGTTGTTTAAATATGTAACGAGAAAGTTTGTGCATAACACTCGCGGGTTAATTTTGAATTGGCTTGACAATCCTTCATATCGAAAAAAATTTCAAGATGCAAAGACTCTCTTTGCTAAAAGAAAAAGAATCGTTATATTAAGCCCACTTTCTAAACTGAGAGGGAAAGACGTATGCGTTGTTTAATTATTTTTATAGTAACTCTTTTTATTTTCGCACCCTCACTTCAGGCGGCGTCACCCTCTTCTTCAAGTCGCATTGTGGCTGTAGTCAACAAAAATGTGATCACAAAAGGGGACTTAATGAATCGACTCCGTTTTGCTGCTATTAGCTCGGGTCTCGAGCCCACCAAGGAAAATCTAGAACAGATCCAAGATCAAATGTTGCGCGTGATGATCGATGAAACTCTTCAACTCGAGCTTGGCAAAACCTATGGCCTGGAGATTAAAAAAGAGCATATCAATGCAGCTATAAAAGATATTGAGGAAAGTAATGGGATGGCGCCGGGAGGAATTGCAAAAATATTAGAGGAAAATTCTATTCCCCTCAAAACATTTGAAGACCAAATCAAAGCACAGCTGACCTGGCTGCTCTTTATTCAAGAAAAATATCCCTTGAAATCACTCGAAGACCAAGTAGCGAGGAAACAATCAATGGAAGGTCTCCCCTCTCTTCAAATTGCTGATTGGGAAATTGATCAGGAGTTGAAGTTGTTAGAGGAAAAAGAAACAAAAACCCAATATCATTTGGCGGAAATTGTCTTACCCTGCGATAGCCCTGATCAAGAAGCAAAGGTAAAAGAAAATCTTATTAATCTTGTGCAGGAATTGCATAAAGGAGCTAATTTTGCCGCTCTTGCCCAACAATTTTCTCAATCTTCCACATCTGCACAAGGAGGAGACATGGGATGGCTTACAGAAGATCAGCTAGAACCTGAAGTCAAAGAAGCTCTTTCTTATGTTATGCCTGGTCAACTTTCAGACCCCCTTCGGACATCACAAGGTTATGCTTTAATTGCATTTATTGAGCGCAAACTCCCGAACAGAGAAGGGGATCTCCTTTTAACGATTGATCAAGTTCTACTACCTTTTCCCGAAAATGCCACAGAAGAGCGTGCTTATGAGATTATGCAACTCGCAGAAAATATTTCCCGTTCAGCGGACAGCTGCCCTGCCCTTGATAAACTGGCCAAACAAAAATATCCTTCAGCTGCTATCCGTCTTATTCGCGGGGAGCCGGCAGCTTCTTTCCCTGAGGAACTTCAAAAAGTTGTTGCATCTCTTGATGTCAACAAATCAACCCCTCCTCTTCTCACCCAAGAGGGTGCACTTTTATTAATGGTTTGTGAAAGAAATAAATATAAGCCTGTTGAATTTACTCGAGAAGATGCACGAGCCAATATTGTTTCCCGCAAACACAATCTCCTTGCACGGCGTGAGTTGCGAGATTTAAAGCGTCATGCCTTTATTGATATCCGAATGTAAATGGAACCTTTACGCCAAGTAATTGCAGCTTTAAGAGCTAAAAAGAGCTTGGGTCAAAATTTTCTGACCGATCCCCATATTCTCCATCGTATTGTGGACAGTGCTTGTCCTCTTGAAAATCATACGGTGATAGAGGTCGGCCCAGGACCGGGAGGACTTACGCGAGAAATTATAAAACAACCCTGTCGGGAACTCATCCTTATTGAACAAGATGAGCGTTGTCTCTCCTTTTTAGCCCCTCTCGCAGCTCATTTTCAAGCAACATTTACTCTTTTAAATCAAGATGCCCTAAGGATTCCTCTTCATACCCTTGGTCATAAGCCGCGCAAGGTTATTGCCAATTTACCCTATAACGTTTCAGTCCCTCTCCTTCTCCAAATGATGGAGCATATGGATGACTTTGAAAGTTTAACCCTTATGTTTCAAAAGGAAGTCGCAGCAAGGCTGACCGCCTCCCCATTCACTCCAGATTATGGACGTCTTTCTGTGATGTGCCAATGGAGGACAAACATCAAAAGACTCTTTGACCTTCCCCCGGGAGCTTTTACTCCAGCGCCTAAAGTAACTTCGACTGTTGTTCAACTGACTCCTCGCCTTCCTCGGGAAGATATCTCTTGGGAGATCCTTGAAAAAGTAGTTAAAGCAGCCTTCTCTCAAAGACGGAAAATGTTGCGGTCCAGCTTAAAAAGTCTTACGGGAAATCCTCTGATCCTTTTAGAACAAGCCAATATTAATCCTGAAAACCGAGCTGAAACCCTCTCCATTCAGGACTTTTGCCGCCTTGCAACAGCATATGAATCTCTCTAACTTAAGAAAGGATCCCTCATGAAACATTTCCTCTTCATTCTTTGGTTTATAGTTCCTCTCGCTCTTAAAGCCGACTTCCTGACACTTACCTGCCCTCATGGAACAATACCGTTTCAAGTTGAAACGGCTGAGACACCTCAAGAAAGAGCCAAGGGACTCATGTTTCGCACGACCTTGCCTGATGAAGGGGGCATGCTGTTTGTCTTTCCGAAGACTCAATCCGTGGCCATGTGGATGAAAAATACTATCCTTTCTCTGGATATGGTTTTTGCAAATTCAAGGGGTGAAATCCTTGAGATCCATGAAAATGTGCCCCCTTTTTCCACACAAAACATTGGTCCAGTAGCTAACACAGCTCAAGTTTTAGAAGTCAAAGCGGGAGTTCTTAAAAAACACGGGATAACAAGATCTTGCGTTTTATCGCTTAATCCCTAAGGTCAACCCATCGACGAAAGGAAGCAGAAGAGGGTCGATTCTTCACGTAATTTATGAAGGATAACGGACTCACCGCGCGAAGATATCAAGGCATAGAGGGCCACAGAAGGGGGGAAAAATTTTTCTTTCATTTCTCTTATCTTAGAAAATACTTTTTCTATTGTCAAAATCCTTGCTCACTTGAAGGAGTTGGGGTATATGAGATGTGTTCGGGGTGTAGCGCAGCCTGGTAGCGCGCCTGGTTTGGGACCAGGATGTCGGAGGTTCGAATCCTCTCACCCCGACCATAAATTGGTGATTAAATGTCTAGCTTTCCTGAAGACCCCAAATTTTCCAAGGTTCGCGCAGCTCTTTGGCCTATTCAAAATTCCGAGCTTAAAAAGTTTCTTCCCCTAGGGGGAATGATGTTTTTAGTGCTTTTTAGCTATACTCTTCTTCGCAATATAAAAGATGCTTTGGTTGTTACCGCCCCTTCCTGTGGAGCAGAAGTCATTCCCTTTATTAAGCTTTGGGATTTGCCCATCGCTTTTTTGTTTTTTTTACTTTACACAAAGCTCAGTAACTCCCTAAGCCGAGCCAATCTTTTTTATGCCTGCCTTATTCCTTACCTTCTTTTCTTTACAGCCTTTGCCTTTTATATTTATCCCAATCGAGAATTTTTCCATCCTTCAGAAGAAACCATTTCTATTCTAAGAGAGAGCTGTCCTCACTTAAAGTGGTTTATTTCCCTTTATGGAATTTGGTCCTTTGCTTTCTTTTATATTCTCTCTGATCTTTATGGAAGTATTGTTATTAGCCTACTCTTTTGGCAATTTGCGAACGAAATCACCCGCACCAATGAGGCTAAACGTTTTTACTCCTTTTTTGGATTTCTTGGAAACATCGCCCTAATTGCCTCAGGAACCTTTGGGGAATACCTGGCAAATTTAAATGGCCAACTCTCTTCTCCCTCAGAAGCATGGACTTTAAGTATTACCTACATGCTCACAGCCTCCATTGTTTCGGGATGTGGCATTCTTCTGCTCTATAAGTGGATGGATCGCTACGTTTTAACTGATCCTCGCTATTATGAAGCGGCTAAAAGTATGGGAAATAAGAAAGAGAATAACAAACCAAAGCTCTCTCTTTTCGAGAGCCTACGCTATCTTCTTTCCTCAAAATATTTAGGATTCATCGCCCTTTTGGTTATCAGCTATGGCATTACAGCCAACATCATTGATGTCACCTGGAAAAGTCAGCTGAAAGAGTATTTCCCTGAGGCTAACGACTACTTTAGATTTATGGCTGGATTTTCCTTTTGGACCGGCGTTGCTACCATGACCTTTATTTTCTTTTCCAAAGGCATCGTCAGCCGCTTTGGGTGGTTTACAGGAGCGATGGTAACGCCAAGCATTTTTCTTATCACAACCATTCTTTTCTTCTCTTTCATTCTTTTCAAGGACGTCCTTGAAGAACCCCTTCTTTTCTTTGGCATAACTTCTCTTTGTATGGCCGTTTTCATTGGAGCCGCTCAAAATATTCTAGGCAAGGGCATGAAATATTCTCTTTTCGACCCCACCAAGGAAATGACTTATATTCCCCTTAATCAAGAGCTTAAGGTGAAAGGAAAGGCCGCCGTGGATGTGATTGGCAGCCGCCTTGGAAAATCTGGCGGAGGGTTTATTCAACTCACCCTTTTGACCCTAACTGCGGGGACCCAAACAATGATTATGCCTTATTTAAGCGGCCTTATTCTTGTGATTATGATAATTTGGATGGGAGCGGTGAAAGGGCTTTCAAAGCTGTATTCAGAGAAAGTTCAACTTCAAAATTCAAATTAAGGGGCTGATCCGATAAATATGTAACAATAACTACCGGACACATGGGTAACACTTTTCAATTTTGCTCCCTATGTGCTCCCCCGTTATTTTTCCTCTTAACATTTACCTTCAAAAACCCCAGGGAATCCCTGGTAGGCGCTACGGGATTCGAACCCATGACCCTCTGATTAAAAGTCACAAAGTTCAAATTTTACCATCTTATATCAAATCATGTAATACCATGTAAATGCTTGTATTTTTGAGGATTGCATCTTTATGTGTCTATGCTATTTTATCTCAAAATAGCGCTCTCTGGTATACCCGGCGTATCCCTGGTATACCGAAAAACCACTGAGCGGAATCAGGGGATTAATAAAATGGTAAAGAGGGAAATAGGATGAAGAAACAAGACAGCAGCTTGAATTTCACGAAGAAAAGCCTTGATGCTCTACGTTCTCCGGGGGCGGGTAAACGGCTTTATGTTTATGATACACGGTTGAGAGGCCTTGAAATGATGGTCACTGAGAGTGGTGCAAAGTCTTTCAAAGTGTACAGGAAGGTGAATAATAAGCCGGTACGCGTGACTTTGGGCAAGTATCCTGAAATGACTATTGAGCAAGCTCGCCATGAGGCTCAACGGGTGATTACCGAGATGATTAAGGGCAAAAACCCTAATGATGAGAAGAAAAAACTTCGAGCTGAGACTTCATTAGGGGAGATGTTTACCCTGTTCATGAACCGTCACAGTAAGCCCAATAATAAAACTTGGAAATCTAATGAACGTGACGTGCCTCGGTTTTTAGGTCATTGGTTTCGGAGGAAGCTCTCTGGCATTACCAAACAAGAAGTTCAAGCTCTTCATGAGAAGATAGGCAGAGAAAACGGCTTTTATCAAGCCAACCGGCTGTTATCAAAGGTCCATACTATCTACAACAAGGCCATTGAATGGGGCTGGGAGGGGATTAACCCTGCCCATGGGGTGAAGAAGTTTAAGGAGAAATCACGGGATCGATTTTTACATCCCGATGAACTTCCTCGTTTCTTTGAGAGTTTAGATGCAGAAAAAAATGATACTATTCGAGACTATATTTATGTCTCTCTCTTCACAGGGGTCAGAAAATCAAATGTGTTAGCTATGAGATGGGAAGACATTTATCTTGAACGCCGAGAATGGCTACTTCCCGATACAAAAAATGATGATCCTTTACGCGTCCATCTTATTGACACTGTTATTAATATCCTTAAAGCTCGTCTTGATAGATATGGCCGACGAGAATGGGTCTTTGAAGGAACTGGTAAAACGGGTCACTTGGTAGAACCAAAAGCAGGGTGGGCAAGGATATTAAAAAGGGCAAGTACTCCAAATCTAAGAATTCATGATTTAAGGCGAACCTTGGGTAGTTGGCAAGCCGCTACAGGAGCCAATAGTTTTATGATTGGTCGTGCCCTTGGTCATAGGTCTTCCCAATCGACAGCCATTTATGCAAGACTCAACATTGATCCTGTCAGAGATTCGGTTGAGAAGGCAACCCAAGCTATGCTGGAGACGATAAAAAGGTGAGACAAGAGAGGGAAGTTTATGATCCAATGGAACCAATATGAAAACCTTTCGCCTGAGTTTTTAGAAAAGCATCATGACCTTGTTCTTTATGATGTGTTCCACCATGTTAAAGCTTTTCTTCTTTTTCCAACCAATTGTGCCTGTAAAGACTCTTGTAGATGTGCCCAGTTAAGAGAAGAGGTTGTTAGATCATTAAATACACCCCTTTTTAATCGTGTCTTAAAAGGGGAAGAAGATATTGAGATAATTTATGGGATGAAAAGTCTTTTAAAAATCCCTGAAGACAGTGCCTTTCGAAAGCACCATGAGCAAGCTTACCCTCTTTGGCTAACTCAAGAAAAGTTGAAAGAGAAAAGTGAAGAAAAGAGCTTTAAGAATATGAACCAGCTTGTATGGGCTCTCCTTCGCCTGAGTTATACTAATTACAAATGCTATAGCGTATTTGAAGCAAGTCTTAACAAAGCCATTAAAATGATCATAGGGGACATCCCTTTAAAGACAAAAGCTGTCACAACTCAAGGTAATGAGGAATTTTATGGCGAGAAAGCCTTTGGGGAAGATTTTCATAAGTGTAAAACCATTCTCCATTTTATCGCAGCTTTAGAGTGGATAAAAAAAGAGGATAAACAAAACAAGAATTTTCTTTTTGATCTCATTCAGCCTACAGACAAAATTGAAAGATTTTTGAAACTTTCTCAGTGGTTTGGAAAACGGATTTTTTCCATCGAAACCCCCAACATTAGGGAAAAGACCCTGTTCTTAGACAGAGGTCCCCTCTCCCTTCCCTCGTGGATCAAAGATGATGAAATTAATCTTCCCATTGAGATAGTAGAAGAAAGAGTCGAAGAAATCCGAAGAGAGATAAGAGGCCCCTTTCAATCAACGAAAGAAGCAAAAGAAGACAAGCTAGCGCGCCTTCAAGCCGCAGCGGATGCTCAGAAACAGAGCAAACACTAAATCTACAGAGCCTACCCCATCCTTGTCCCCTATTCGAACGGAAACGTCATAAAAGCGCTTTCTTCTATTTAACCTCCGCAAAATAATCGCGGAGGTATTATGTATGAAAGCTACCTAAAGCTTAAAAAAGCTACTTTTATCAACTTTCATAAACATTACCTTAGTAAATTAATTGCCAAACTTTTATTTTATATTTTCCTACCTATAATTGTCTTAACGCGGATGATTTTGTTCACATTACTCGTATTCATTACGAGTTTTTGTGAATGATCTCAACCAATGCTTAACTCATAGAAGAAAGGATAAACCTATGGACGAACTCAACAAAAACCACCTTTTAACCAGAGACGAAGCCGCTAAGTTCTTAGGGGTAAGCCCGATTACCCTTGGACTTTGGAAATCAACGAAACGCTATAATCTTCCTGTCGTAAAAATGGGAAGGCTGGCGAAGTACCGTTATGGAGATCTGTTGGATTTCATTGAAAGGCGAACAGTGAATAAAGAAGACGCTGCCAACGACAATTCCACAAGAGGTTAAAAGAAACACATGGATAAAACTTTACATCAAGAGAGGGTGCCCCAGGCACCCTCACACTCTTTCACGCCCTTTTTATCGGGAAACTATACCAAAAACTTTATCGAAGCCATGGGTCAAGCCGGTGTGCCTTTTAAAGAGACCATTATAGGAGATGGCACTATTCATCGCTTTTCCACAGGAAACAAAAGTCAAAAGGATGGATGGTATGTTTTTTATGGCCTGGCTGGAGCTTTTGGCGATTGGCGTCAGGGACTCTCTAAAACCTGGAGCTTAAGTAATGCTCAGGCGCCAGGGCTGGACAAGGAACAGCTTTTTGAGCAAATCAAAAAGGTTAAGGAAACTGCCGAAGAAGAAAGAACTCGAAAACAAGAAGAATCCGCTATATTGGCTCTGAATGAATGGAATGCTGGATCAGAGACAGGGAATTCTCCTTATTTGGAGAGAAAGAAGGTTGAGCCCTTTGGAGTCCGGTTTAAAGGAGATCAGCTTACTATTCCTTTAAGGGATGTGGAGGGAAAACTCTGGAGTCTTCAATATATCTCACCTGATGGCACAAAACGTTTCCTTACGGGAGGACGAAAAAAAGGGTGTTTCCACACCATCGGACAACTGGAAGATGGAAAGCCCATTCTCATTGTCGAAGGTTATGCCACAGGAGCTAGTCTTTATATGGCAACGGAAAAACCAACCGTAATTGCCTTTGATGCAGGAAATCTTGACCTTGTTATCGAAGAACTGAAAAAAGCTTATCCCAAAAATTCACTCGTCATTGCCGGTGATGATGATATGTGGAAAGAGAAAAATGTTGGACGAGAGAAAGCAGAAGAAGCCGCTCAAAAGCAGGGCTGCTCTGTTGTTTTTCCAACGTTTAAAAACACAGAAACAAATCCAACAGACTTTAATGACCTTCATGGACTGGAAGGCATTGAGGAAGTTAAAAGGCAAATTGATAAACTCCTTCATCAAACAGAATGGCCCGAGCCCACACCCCTTAATGCCATCAAAAATGAACTTTCTCCTGTTATCCCCTTACCCCCTCAACTGATTCCAGAGCCTTATCAACCCTGGCTTGTTGATATTGCGGAGCGGATGCAATGTCCTTTAGATTATGTGGCCGTAGGGTCTTTGATTGTCACCGCTTCCCTCATCGGGGCAGGCTGCGGTATCAGACCTAAAGCTCTGGACTCTTGGACGGTTATTCCTAACCTGTGGGGAGGGGTTATTGGAGCTCCCAGTACCATGAAGAGTCCTGCGTTAAAAGAAATTTTAAGGCCCTTGGAAACTTTAGAAAATGAGTCCTTTGAGCTTTATGAGAAGGATCAGAAAAACTACTCTGTTGAGAGCGAAGTCTATAAGGCCTCCAAGGAAGTCATTAAAAAAGACATGGCTAAAGCTGCCACTGATTCCAACATGCTAGGAATGGACATGGCCAGGGAGAAACTTAGAAAGCTTATAGAGCCTCAGGAACCCCATTGTAAACGCTATAGCACCAACGATGTCACCATTGAAAAAATGCATGAGCTTTTATCGAAGAATGAGCGAGGGTTACTCCTCTTCCGTGATGAGTTAATGGGACTTTTGGTTAATTGGGACAAGCAAGGCCATGAAACGGACCGAGCCTTTTATCTGGAAGCCTGGAATGGGTATGGTTCAAAAACAACAGATCGTATTGGACGAGGAACAATCCGTACAAAAAACCTTTGTATTTCTATTCTTGGGAGTACCCAACCCAGCAAACTTCTTTCCTATTTTCAACAGTCGCTCTCAGGAATTGAAAATGATGGGCTTCTCCAGAGGTTTCAGCTTCTTGTTTATCCTGATGAATTGCAGAGGTGGACCAACATCGATCGAAAACCGAATGACCAAGCGCGAGAACAGGCCTTTGCCTTGATGATGAAACTTATCCGTCTTGATTTTTGTCACTACGGGGCTTATCTGGATGAAAAATCAGAAATTCCTTATTTCCACTTTGATCACGAGGCTCAGGCCATTTTCTACGAATGGCTGACGGAGTTGGAACACAAATTACGCCATAGCCCTGATGAACCGATCATGATAGAGCATCTCACAAAATATAGAAAACTGATGCCCTCCCTGGCTCTAATCTTTCATCTTATCAACATTGTCTCAAACAAATCCGTAGGCGCCGTGACAGCCGATTGTGTTGAACGGGCTGCTGGATGGTGCGATTACCTGGAATCCCATGCCCGTCGCATTTACGGAAGTGGCATCAATCCTGCCTATCAAGCTGCAAGACATCTTGCGCGGAAGATCCAGAAAGGAGAATTTAAGAATTACTTTGATACGAGAGATATCTATCGAAAAGAATGGGCTCTTCTTAAAACCAAGGAAGAGGTTGAATCAGCTTGTTATATTCTTATAGAGAATGGTTGGCTCAGAGAAACAATTCTATCTGAGGGGAGAAAAACAAAAATGTGCTATTCCATCAATCCCAAGCTCACAAAAGGAGCTGAGTGTTATGAGTAGGTGGTTAACAAAATTTTTAGAAAAAAAGTCTGAAATCCAACCCGACAAACCCGACAGATTCAGTCCAAAAACGAATGTGTCAGTATTGTCGGTAATGTCGGGTCCTTCTGGAGAACTTTTGGAACAAAATCTGAGAAAATTATCTGAGCCACAACCTGACAAACCCGACAGATTCAATCTGAAAACGAATGTGTCAGTGTTGTCGGGTTTGTCGGGTCCTCTTCATGAGAGTTTTGAAGAACGTCTGGCCATTGCGGAATATGATGGGCAGCAAACACCCCTCCAAGCCCAGCGTATTGCCTATCTAGATGCCTTCATGGGTGTTTCAAGCACACTCCACTATGAGAAGGTGGAAGGCTATTACGATGAAGATTGGTTGACGCGCAGAGTAAAGGCTGCTCAACATTGGTTGGCGGCTGAAGGATTGCAGCAGCCGAAATGATAAGGCCTGTTGAGGGCCTAAATATAAACTTTCATCCCTGAATAAGGTGCAAAGGTTGTTTCAAATACAGGTTTGTTATTTTTAATATGATGTTCATCCGTATTGAGGGCAGCATAACCCAAAAAGATCTCTTGTTTTTCATTCCATTGAGGCGGAGTGATTCGATGAGCTTCATTGTAAAAATAAAGAAAAGTATCAATGTTGCGCATATCAGTCATTTTTTTGAGTCCTCACAACCTATTAATTACAAAAATATTTACTAATTAATATGTAATTATTAACAATATGTTTGTCAATAGCACTTAAACTCTTTTAGATTTTAGAAAATAAGTCTAAAAACCTAAATTTTTCACCTATGACTTTGTGGCTAAAGCTTTTTGCTTGCGTGAGATAAAAGAAAACATTATTCTAAGCTTAGCTGTTTCACGGTGAAACCGCGCGACGCATGAAGCACTGGAATGCCCATACGTCGCTAATCACAATGGGAGGTACCCATCATGACTGAGCCTACATTAGCGCGAATTCTGCGCCTTTCTCAAGAAATATCGTATCAATATAAAAATTCGAGTCATCTTCTTTCGAAATCTTGGTTGGAACTTGAATCCGCCCGGGGAAATTTAAGATGCCTTGAAATGCTTTATGATGAGTGGTTGGAAGAAAAAGGCCTGGAGCACAAGCACAAGCGCAATTCCAAGGAATAACAATCTTTCCCACAACATTTTAAAGCCTTTAAGGAACTTTTGTTCTCGGGCTGTACTTAAAAATGGAAGAAGAGTGTTAATCTTTGTTTTTTAGTGATAGAAAGGGTGGAGGGAGTATGAGCTTTTAATCTTTCCCCCTTTTTTATGCGACCCAAGTTGAAGGATGAATTTCCAGCGCAGACTATGCCGCAATTGACGCTGGGATATATCTGAAAGGTCTTCCAATTTTTTTGCTTTAGCTGATGGATCTTTCCAATTTGGCTTTGGCGTATTCTATAGCTTTATGAAGTTTCTTTTCAAAAATTTCTTGAGGGGGAAGCTGCGTTATGAATTCAGCAATATGGATACCATTTTGTGCCAGTTCAAAAAGTTCAACTTGCTCTTGGTTTTTATCCGTACAGAGTATAATGCCAAGCGGGCTTTCTTCTCCTGCTCTTTTTTCATTTTTATCGAGCCACCTTAAATAAAGCTCCATTTGTCCTTTATCAGCAGCTTTAAACCTTCCCATTTTGAGTTCGATCGCTATAATTCGCCGTAAGGCCCTGTTATAAAACAAAAGATCTATGTAATAATCTTCTTCTCCAATCACAATTCTCTTTTGACGAGAGAGAAAACTAAAGTCTGAGCCAAGTTCTAAAATAAATTTTTCAATTTCTCTTAAAATTGCACTTTCTAGATCTTTTTCATTATAAGCGTCTGTTAAATCTAAAAAATCTAGGAGATAGGGATCTTTTAGAACTAAATCAGGAGTTAAGACATCTTCTTTTCTAAGATTTTCAATTTCTAGCCGGGCGACTTCTGCAGGTTTCTTAGCAATTGCCGTTCTTTCATAGAGCATTCCATCTATTTTTTCGCGAAGTTTCCGAACGCTCCAACGTTCTATCCTACACATTTCCGTATAAAAGTTACACTTGAGGTCTGGTTTCAAGGTAATCAACTCTATGAAATGGCTCCACGTTAATTGTTGCGACAGCGTTGCAACAATTTCTCGATCTGGAAACACCTTGTAAAACTTGACCATTCTACTGATGGATGATTTTGTAAAACCTCTTCCATACTCTTGAGTTAATTGTTGCGATACTGTCGCAACGATTCGATCTCCGTAATCTGCTCTTGTATTTTTGAGGATTTCTTCTTGGATGCGTTCACCAATTTTCCAATACAGAAGAACGAGCTCAGAATTAGCAGAATAAATAATTCGGCTTTTAGCACCTTCAATTAATCTCTTTAAGTCAGTTAAAAGAGGTTTGTTTGTTGCAGAATCAAGTAAATTGTTTTTTTTTAGATGGTTATTTGTATTTAATTTTTTCATGTTTTTTTAGATTTCAGTGAATGGTAAAAATTTTCAACGTATTGGCTTTGTTAATATTCAATTAGTTTTTCTTTTATACCCTGCTTTCTTAAAGGAATCAATTTTGTATAGCTATTAATCCTGGCTATAAATTTACGCAGCAAGTTGCTGCGCAAATTCTCTAGGGTCACAATCAAGTCATTTTTAGATAAAATCTCAGTCTGAAACAAAGCATTTTGTATATTAAAAAGGATAAAAAATGAATGCTCTAGTTGCCTCATAAAAGAGGAAGAAATGTAAAAATCGCGAGATGCTTTTTTGCCCATTTGAATTCTAAAAGGGAAATTTTTTGTTTTAACATCTTCGGCCAAGATTACGGCCAAATTTTAGATTTTCCAAAAGGTTTCACTTCGTTTTTGCTAGCCGTAGAAACTCATTAAACAAGTTGGCCACTGGCTCTTGCATTTCGGGATCTTTTTGAAGGTCCTTTCCTAAAACAATTCCAAAGGATTTGAGAACCCCAGCTTTCTCACAAAGAGAGCCAACTTCGATTAAAGTCCTCGTTCTGGCTTTTCTAGCTGTACGAGAGGTGAATTCAAGTTTGTGCATCATTCGGTATCGCTTCTCTTCCGCTTTGGTGATCTGCTGGTTCAACCACTTGAGAGTTTTTGTTGTTGCTGTGAGAAGGAGAACGGCGAAAGGAAGCTGCACGCGTTTTCCACTCCTGCTGTTGAAGGGCCGATGCGGTTGCTTGTGCTTGAGACAAGATGTCCAATACAAGATTGGGGCAAAATCCGTCTTTAAAAATCTTTTCTACGCCTTTGTAGAAAAGAAGAGCCTGCCGTGTTTGGATTTGCTCTCGTTTTTCTCTGAGTTTTTGAATCTTTTTTTCCAGGATGTGTAGTCTATCCATGAGGAGATCTCCTTTATTTTATTTTTATGGATGATTTAATGTAACAAATTTGTTATTATATTGCAATGTAAGTTATTGATATTAATCAATATAACTAAACACAGCTAAATATAATTAAATATAACTTCAGATAATCATGAATCGTTTTAACACTCATACTCCTCTTTTTGAGGATGATAAGTCCTTCTTGGTGAGCTTTTTTAAAAGCGAAACAAGCGCGCTTATACGTTTTGCGACGGGAGGCGCTTTAAGGAGGTGTTGCAGGCAACGTAGCCTGGACCATTTGTAC